>NZ_JBITEZ010000010.1:0-450110 GCF_044455665.1 Nonomuraea sp. NPDC051191
AACGACAGCTGGTCGACCATGCCGTTGAACACCGAGGCGATCTCACCGAGCAGCCCGTCGGCGTCCTCGGGCAGACGGGTGCGGAAGTCGCCGTCACGGACCGCCGTCAGCCCGCCGAGCAGCTGACGCAGCTCCGTCTCACCCACCTCCGACGGGCCCCGGACGCGTTTGCCGCGCCCGCCCGAACGTGCGGTGCCGACCGTGGGGTCGCTCATGTCGTGTTCCTCGTTCCGTGCTCGCCCGGCATGGAAGAACTTCAACCCTGGGTAGCGGAAGAGTAGCCGCCTGCGCCCAGACGCGCGCTAGCCCCGAAGTTAGCCAAGAATGCCCCCGCGCGCCCGCCGGTCACCCGGAACGTTCCGCGGCGGCCCTGGCGGCGGCCACCGCCTCCTCGACGGTGTCGTGCACCGGGACGTGCGCGAGCACCCCGGTGATGTCCAGCAACCGCGCGGGAAGGGGCTGCACCGCGGCCAGGCGCACCGCGCCCGACCTCCCGAGCTGGTCGGTGGCGAAGGCCAGCAGGACGTGCAGGCCCGAGCTGTCCACGAACGGCACCCGCGCCAGGTCGAACACGACGTGGCCGGGCTCGGGACGTTCCCTGAGGAAGCTCTCGAACTGGCCCCGGTTGGTGGCGTCGAGTTCGCCGGACACCACGATCACGGTCACGCCCGGCCGCTCCCGGCGCAGGAGCGTCAGCGGTGGCATCGCCGTGGCCCGCCGCGCGTCCGGCGGGACGCCGCCGGCGGAGGAGGCGCGCCGCCCGGCGCCAGGCCATGACCGGCCCCGGCGGAGGCCGGAGGTGTCGAGAAGCCGCGTCCCGCGGGGGGCGGAGCAGTCACGCAAGCAGAATAGCCTCCCGGAGTCGCCGGGGACATCCCGTCGGTGACCGCGCCAGTGCCCAGTGGCCGTGCTGGTGACCGTGCTGGTGACCGTGCTAGTGACCGTGACCGTGGCCGTGGCCGACGAACGCGCCCGCCGGCTTGCCGGGCGGCACGAGGCCCAGCGAGATCACGGCCGCCACCCCCGCGACGACCGCGCACAGCACGAGCCCCGAGGTGAAGCCGCCGACGCCCGCGCCCGGCCCCAGGCTGGACGCGGCGACCGTGGACACCACCGCCACCCCGATCGAGCCGCCCAGCTCGTGGAAGGTGTTGATCACCCCGGAGGCGACGCCGTTCTCGCCGGGCGGGACGTTGGCCATCGTCGTCGTGGTGGCGGTCACGAACGCCGGCCCGATCCCCACGGCGGCCAGCACGAACCCCGGCACCAGAGTGGTGAACGCCCCCGCCTCGGGGGAGACCCGCGTCATCAGCGCCGCCCCCACGGCGGTCAGCGCGAACGACGCCACGGCCACCGGCCGGCCGCCGACCTTGCCGATGAGCCGGCCGCCGAGGTGCGCGCCGAGCGTGATGGCGACGGCGACGGGCAGGAACGTGAGCCCCGTCCGCAGCGGGCTGAAGCCCAGGACGTGCTGGAGGTAGAGGGAGCTGAGGAAGAACAGGCCCAGCATCAGGCCGGTCGCGACCAGCATGACGAACGCACCCGAGACGACGGGCCGCCTGGCCAGGGTCTCCACCCGCATGAGCGGCGCCCGCACGGACCGCTCGACCAGCACGAACGCCACGTACGAGAGCGCGGCCCCGGCCAGCGGCAGCACGGTTCCCACGGCGCCCCAGCCGCCGTCGCCGGCCGCGACGAGCCCGTAGATCAACAAGGCGGTCGCCAGGGTGACGAGCAGGGCGCCCACGACGTCCACGCGCCCGCCACCGTGAGCCCCCGGGACGTGGCGGGCGGTCGGGACCACGGCCGGGACGGCGGCCAGGACCAGCAGACCCACGGGCACGTTCACGAAGAACGCCCACATCCAGCCGGGCCCGTCGGTGAGGACGCCGCCGAGGAGCACGCCGATGGCCGCGCCCGAGCCGCCGACGGCCGCCCAGACGGCGAGCGCGCGGGCCCGGCGTTCGCCCTGGAAGACGGTGGTGACGACGGCCAGGGCCGCGGGGGACAGCAGCGCCGCGCCGACCCCCTGGAGGGCCCGTCCGGCGATGAGCGTGGTGCCGTCGCCGGCCAGGCCGCAGGCCAGCGAGGCCGCGGTGAACAGCGTCAGCCCGGCCAGCAGCGTGCGGCGGGGGCCGACCGCGTCGGCGAGCCGCCCGCCGAGCACCATCAGGCCGCCGAAGCACAACGTGTACGTGGTCACCACCCAGGTGAGCGCCTCACGTCCGAGCGCGAGGTCGGCGCCGATGGTGGGCAGCGCCACCTGCACGACGGTGATGTCGATGATCAGCATGAACTGCGCCAGGCACAACAGCACCAGCACCGCCCAGCCCTTGCTCCGAACGGGCGCGGCAGCCCGCGTCCCGACGTGATGACTCATCCGTGACTCCTTAACTCGAACACTGATGTTCAAGTTAAGCACAACAAAACGGTACGCCGGTAGGGTGTCCCGGCGGCCGGGGACGTGCGGGGAGCCGGAAGGGCGGGAGGTTATGCCGAAGCGGGCGCGGCGAGGAGGGAGAGCATGGTGCGGGTCAGGACCGGCTCGACCTGCTCGGCGGCCAGGCGCCCGGCCTCCCGCTCCTGGGCCGCGCTGTGGATGATCGCGAAGAACGTCGTCACCAGCCACTCCAGCGGCAGGTCCGTACGGAAGTCGCCGTCGTCCTGGCCGCGGGCGATCAGTCGCTCCACCCGGCGCAGCGGGCGGTCGTGGTGCTCGCGGATGCGTTCGGTGGGCAGCACCCGGTCGGCGGCCACGAAGAGGCGGCGGTGGCGGTTGAGGATCTCCCACGACGAGTGCAGCAGCCCGGCCATCGCCTCGGGGGCGGGGGCCGTGTCGAGGGACTCGTCCGCCAGCACGGCGTCCGCCAGCCCGACGGTGTGATCGAGGACGGCGTCCACCAGGGCCTCGCGGGAGGGGAAGTGGCCGTACAGGGTGACCCGGCCGACGCCGGCGGCCTTGGCGATCTCGGCCACGCTCGCGCCCGGGTCGTCGCTGAGCAGCCGCGTCCCGGCTTCCAGGATGGCGGCGATGTTGCGTTCGGCGTCGGCGCGCCGGGCAGGGACGGGCTGTCGGGCGGCGGTCTTCCCCATGCACCCAGCCTACGACGCCCGAGGCCGGAGATCGGCGGCGCCCTCCGGCGCGTCACCGGCCACAGACCGGCCTCTTACCGGCCACGGACCGGCCGGTCAGAGGGTGAGGGCGTGGTCCAGGAGGGACTGGAGCGTGACGGCTCCGGCCACGCGGCCGCCGTCCACGATCGCCACCAGGGGGCTGCGGGTGCGGGCCATGAGCGCCGACAGTTCGAGCACCGTCGCCTTCATGTCGGCCACCGGCAGCTCGCGCGGCCGCTCCGGAAGGCACTCGCGGACGGTACGCGTGCCGAGCCGGTGCAGGAACCGGTCGGCGTGGGCCTCGTCCACCACCCGGGCCAGCGCCGGGTCGTCCTGGCAGTAGGGCGGCACGGCCAGCCGCAGCACCTGCGTGCCGGGGAGGATGCTGTGGGGGCGGCCGTCGTCGTCGATCACGATGAGGCCGGGCAGGTCGCGCTCGGCCAGCAGCCGGGCGGCGTCGAGCGCCGACGTGTCGAGCGTGACCGTCGGGAAGTCCGCGACGAGATCGCGTGCGCGCATGGGTGATCGTTCCTCCGGCCCACAGCCTAGCCAACCCCCCCTCCCACTGTCGTGGGGGCCGGGGTCAGGAAGGGAGACGCAGGTAGCCGGGCGGGACGTGGACGGTCAGCCAGACGCCGTTGGCGCTGCGCAGGTTTGTGTCCGTACGAGTGCGTCGCCGAGCTCCGTACGGTGGTACAGGACCGAACGGCCGGTCCGGACGCGGCCGACCAGCCCCGCGTCGAGCAGCACCTTGAGATGGCGGCCGACCGAGCCCAGGCCCTGGCCGGTGAGCGCGACGAGCTGCGTGGTGCTCATAGGCGTCTCCAGCAGCACCAGCACGCCCGCCCGCGCCCCGCCCAGCAGCCTGCCCAGCGCGTCCGGCGCGGGCGGGGGGCCGACGTCGGCCAGCGGCCCCGAGCAGGGGTAGACGATCGCGCAGCGGCGGGAGCCGTGCCAGCTCACCCAGCCCTGGCGCGGCGTCACCGGCACGAACATCAGCCGGGCGCCCGGCAGGTCGCGCGGCGGGTTGTCGTGGACGCTGACCCGCAACCGGCCGTCGCCGAGCCAGCGCAGGCCGGGACGCATGCCGTCCAGGGCCGCCGCCCAGCCGCCCCGGCCCAGCCGCGCGGTGCGGGCCGTGACGTCGGCCTCGATGATCCGGCGGCGCCGCGCCCAGGTGGGCAGCACCGTCTCCCGCCACACCCACTCCAGCCGGGCGGCCATGCGCTCGGGCAGGTCGTCGCGGCGCAGCGCGGCGGGCACGGGGCCGCCCAGCGACTCGGTCAGGTCTTCGCGCGCCCGCTCGGGCGGGGTCTCGCGGACGCTCGCCACCTCCTCCTCGAAGGCGGCCTCACCCTCCCCTTC
Organism: Nonomuraea sp. NPDC051191; assembly: GCF_044455665.1. Classification (NCBI taxonomy): domain Bacteria; kingdom Bacillati; phylum Actinomycetota; class Actinomycetes; order Streptosporangiales; family Streptosporangiaceae; genus Nonomuraea; species Nonomuraea sp. NPDC051191. Next base: position 4,480 of record NZ_JBITEZ010000010.1, read on the forward strand.
GGGCGTCGGCGTGAGGAACGTCGCGTTCCACGTACGGCCCAGCGCGGCGCGGACGAGCAGCGCCGTGACCGGGTCGGCGGCCTGCTCCGCGCGGTAGGCGGGCAGGTGGGCGGCCAGCCAGGCGTCCTCACCGGGGTGGGCGGCGACGCCGCGGTCCAGCGTCTTCAGCGCGGCGATCGTCTCGGCCAGCGGCGACAGGACGAACCGGCCGCCCGCGAGGGTGTCGGCGTCCACCTGCCAGAAATCCACGTCATCCCCTCCTTTCGCCGCCTGCCGGACGTTGTTTCGCGGGTGCGCGAAACAGTATCGCCCGTCGCCGCCGGTCACGGAGACTGCCGTTCCATGCGTACGTACCGGGATCTGTTCGGCAGGTCCGGATTCACCCCGCTCTTCCTGGTCTCGTCCGGGCAGGTGGCGGGACAGACGGTGAGCGGGCTCGCCCTCGGCACCCTCGTCTACGCCGACACCGGATCGCCGCTGCTGTCGGGGCTGGCCATGTTCGGCCCGGCGCTGGCCCAGGTGGCGGGGGCGGCGACGCTGCTGTCGGCGGCCGACCGGCTGCCGCCGCGCGCCGCCCTGTCCGGGCTGGCGCTGGTGTCCGCGCTCGCCGCCGCCGTGCTGGCCGTCCCCGGGCTGCCCGTGTGGGGGATGCTCGCCGTCGTGCTGGCGCTCGGCGCGCTGTCCGCGCTCGGCGGGGGCGTCCGGTACGGGCTGCTCAACGAGCTGCTCGACCAGGACGGATACCTGCTCGGCCGGTCGCTGCTCAACATGTCCTCCGGCATCGTGCAGATCGCCGGGTTCGGCGCGGGCGGCGTGCTCGTGACCGTCCTGTCGCCACGCGGGACGCTGCTCGCCGCGGCTGCCCTCCACCTGGCCGCCGCCCTGGCCGGGCTCGGGCTCGGACGGCGGCGCCCGCGCGCGGCCGGACGGCCCTCGCCCGCCGAGACCTGGCGCGACAACGCCCGCCTGTGGTCCTCCCGCCCGCGCAGGAGCGTCTACCTCGCCCTCTGGCTGCCGAACGGCCTGATCGTCGGCTGCGAGTCGCTGTTCGTGCCGCTCGCGCCCGAACGGGCCGGGCTGCTGTTCGCCTGCGCCGCCACCGGGATGCTCGCCGGCGACGTGCTGGCCGGCCGGTACGTGCCGGCGCGCTGGCGGGCACGGCTGGTCACGCCGCTGTACCTGCTGCTCGCGCTGCCGTACCTGGCGTTCGTGGCCTACCCGTCGCCGGTGCTGGTCGCGCTCGCCTCGGCCGGGTTCGCCGCCACCCTGCTGCTCCAGGACCGGCTGATGGCGCTCACGCCCCCGGAGCTGAGCGGGCACGCGCTCGGGCTGCACTCCTCCGGCATGATCGCCACGCAGGGGGTGGCCGCCGCGCTCGCCGGCGCCCTGGCCGAGCGCACCTCGCCGGGGACGGCCATGGCCGTGCTGGCGGCGGCCTCGGCGGCGATCACCCTCGCGCTGGCGCCCCGCCTGCGGTCCGCCCGTGTCGCAACCTCTGGGGAAGGTCCGGCGAAGATACCGTTGACCAGGGGAAATCGCCGGGGGAAGGACACATCATGACGCAGACGGACGACTTCGTGCTCGACGTCACCAGGATCCGCGAGCAGGTGCGCCAGAAGATGGACGAAGGGCCGATCACGCAGACCTTCGGCCGCGACCCGGCGAAGGTCATCGAGATCCTCAACGACGTGATCGCCACCGAGGTGGTGTGCTGGCTCAGGTACACCAGGCACGCCATCTCGGCCAAGGGCATCGACCGCGCGCAGGTGGCGGCGGAGTTCACCGAGCACGCCAAGGAGGAGCTCGACCACGCGCTGCGCGCCGCCGAACGCGTCAGTCAGCTCGGCGGCGAGCCCGACTTCGACCCGGCCAAGCTCGTCCAGCGCTCGCACACCGACTACCAGGTGCCCGCCGACACCGACCTCAAGGCGCTGCTGGAGGCCAACCTGTGGGCCGAGCGCATCGTCATCTCCACCTACCAGGAGATCATCCGCTGGCTCGGCGAGGGCGACCCCACCACCCGCCGGCTCATGGAGTCGATCCTGGAAGAGGAGGAGGAGCACGCCGACGACCTCACCGACCTGCTCGGGGTCTAGAACCTGGCTTGGGCGGCCGTTGGGCGGCCCGTGAGCCGGCCAGGGTAAGGGCCGGGCATGAAGAGCCTGGTCAACGCGCCCGTCACGCACACGCCGCCGTCCCGTGAGATCGACGTCGAGACGCTGAGCCGCCGCCTCGCCGAGGCCGTGGACGGCGAGGTGCGCTTCGACGCGGGCAGCCGCGCCGCCTACGCGCGCGACGGCTCCAACTACCGGCAGGTCCCGATCGGCGTCGTCGTGCCGCGCCACCTGGACGCCGGGGTCGCGGCGGTGGCCGTGTGCCGGTCCAGGGACGTCCCCGTGCTCTCGCGCGGCGGCGGCACCAGCCTGGCCGGGCAGTGCTGCAACGCGGCGGTGGTGATCGACTGGTCCAAGCACTGCGGCGCGGTCGAGTCCGTCGACGTGGCGGCCCGCCGGATCGTCGTCCAGGCCGGGGCCGTGCTCGACCAGGTGGACCACGAGCTGGAGCCGCACGGGCTGATGGTCGGGCCCAGGCCGTCCAGCCATCGGGCCTGCACGATCGGCGGCATGATCGGCAACAACTCGTGCGGGGCCTCCGCGCAGGCGTACGGGAAGATGTCGCAGTCGGTGCTCCGCCTGGAGATCCTCACCTACGACGGCGTGCGCGCCTGGGTGGGGCCGACCAGCGACGCCGAGTACGACCGCATCCAGGCCCAGGGCGGCCGCCTGGCCGAGATCTACCGCCAGGTGCGTGACCTGCGCGACGAGACCATGGAACTGGTCCGCACCCGCTATCCCCGGCTGGAACGCCGCATCTCCGGCTACAACCTCGACCGGCTGCTGCCCGAGAACGGGTTCGACCTGGCCCGCGCCCTGGTCGGCAGCGAGGGCACGCTGGTGACCGTGCTGCGCGCCGAGCTGAGCGTCGTGCCGTCCCCGCCCGCCAGGGCGCTGGCCGTGCTCGGGTTCGAGGACGTCTTCACCGCCGCCGACGCCGTCCCCGCCGTGGCCCGGCACGCGCCGATCGCGCTGGAGGCCATGGACGAGACCATGTACCGGCTGGCCAAGCTGGAGCACCCCGGCGACGCGGCGCTCCAGGACCTGCCCGAGGGCGGCGGCTGGCTGCTGGTGCAGTTCGGCGGGGACACGCCCGAGCAGGCGCGCGAGCGGGCCGAGACGATGATGCGCGACGTGGGGGAGCGGGCCGAGGCGCCCACGCCCACGCACGCCTTCCTCGGCGACCCGGCCAGGGAGGACCGGTTGTGGCGGTGGCGGGAGTCGGGGCTCGGCGTGGAGGCGTACCCGCCGACCGGGCGGCAGACGTACGAGGGCTGGTCGGACGCGGCCGTGCCGCCCGAGCGGCTGGGCGCCTACCTGCGTGACTACGAGCGGCTGCTGCGCGCGCACGACTACCAGGACTCCGCCCTGTACGGCCACTTCGGCCAGGGCTGCGTGCACGGCCGGCTCCCGCTCGACCTGCACACCGACGACGGCATCGCCAGGTACCGGGCCTTCGCCCGGGAGGCCGCCGAACTGGTCGCCTCCTACGGCGGCTCGCTGTCCGGCGAGCACGGCGACGGCCAGGCGCTGGCCGAGCTGCTGCCCGTCATGTTCGGCGAGCAGGTCGTGGAGGTGTTCGGCCGCTTCAAGGCCATCTTCGACCCGCGCGACCGGATGAACCCGGGCAAGGTCGTCCACCCCCGCCACCTGGACCAGAACCTGGCCCAGCGCCGCTTCTACCCGCTCGAACCACGGCAGACGTTCTTCCAGTACCCCAACGACCACGGACGTTTCGGGCACGCCGCCACGCGCTGCGTCGGCACCGGCACCTGCCGCAAGCACACCTTCGAGGGCGGCGTGATGTGCCCCAGCTACCGGGTGACCCGCGAGGAGGAGCACTCCACGCGCGGGCGCGCCCGGCTGCTGGAGGAGATGGTGCGCGGCGACGTCATCACCGACGGCTGGCGCTCGGCCGCCGTGCGCGACGCGCTCGACCTGTGCCTGTCCTGCAAAGGCTGCCGCTCCGAATGCCCGGTGAACGTGGACATGGCCACCTACAAGGCCGAGTTCCTCGCCCACCACTACCGGCGCCGCGTCCGGCCGCGCTCCCACTACTCGATGGGCTGGCTGCCGGTGTGGGCCGCGCTCGCCTCGGCCGCGCCCGGCCTAGTCAACGCCGCCGGCTCCGCGCCCGGGCTGTCGCGGCTGGTCAAGGCCGTCGCGGGGATCACGCCGGAGCGTGACCTGCCGAGGTTCGCCCGGCAGCGGTTCACCGACTGGTTCCGGCGGCGACCCCGGGGCGGGCCCGGCACGCGGGGGCGGGTGGTGCTGTGGGCCGACACGTTCACCGACCACTTCGACCCGCACATCGGGCGGGCCGCCGTGGACGTGCTGGAGGCGGCCGGGTTCGAGGTGGTGGTGCCGCCCGTGACGCTGTGCTGCGGGCTGACGTGGATCAGCACCGGGCAGCTCGGGATCGCGCGGCGGGTGCTGGCGCGTACGGTGGGGGCGCTCGCGCCGTGGGCCGAGGCCGGGGTGCCGGTGGTGGGCCTGGAGCCGAGCTGCGCGGCCGTGTTCCGCTCCGACGGGCCCGAACTGCTCAACACGCCCGAGACCCGGCTGCTGTCGGAGCGGTTCCTGACCCTGGCCGAGCTGCTGGAGACGCGGGCGGCCGACTGGCGACCCGACACGGCCGGCGGGCAGGCGATCGCGCAGGTGCACTGCCACCAGAGCGCCGTCATGGGGTACGACGCCGACCGGGCCGTGCTCGACCGCTTCGGCATCCGGACCAGCGTGCTCGACTCCGGCTGCTGCGGGCAGGCCGGGAACTTCGGGTTCGAGCGGGGGCATCACGAGGTGGCGCAGGCGTGCGCCGAGCAGGGGCTCTGGCCGGCCGTACGGTCGGCGGAGCCGGACGACGAACTGCTCGCCGACGGCTTCTCCTGCCGCACCCAGATCGCCGCCGCCGGCACCGGACGCCAGGGCCGCCACCTGGCCGAACTCCTCGCCACGGCCCTCGTCCACCGGCCCTGACCCGGCCGGGCACACCCGCCATCAGCCCGCCAGGCCCTGACCCGGCCGGGGACGGCCCGCCGTCAGTCCGCCAGGCTCTGGGACAGGCGGCGGGGCAGGCCGGTGTTGCGGGGGCGGCCCACGCGGTGGACGGCCAGCTCCAGCGCCTCGCGCTGCCCCACCAGCACGACCCACGCCTTGGCCCGCGTCACCAGCGTGTACAGCAGCTTGCGCCGCAACATGATCCCGCCGGCCTCGGCCACGATCGGCGCCACCACGAACGGGTATTCGCTGCCCTGGGAGCGGTGCACGCTGATCGCGTAGGCGTGGGTGAGGTCGTCGAGCTCGCCGAACCCGTACTGGACGGTCTCGCCGTCGTCGGTGCGGACCTCGACCACACGGTCCTGAGGGAGGACGGCGGTGACCGTGGCGGTCTCCCCGTTGAAGACGCCCTTGTCGTAGTTGTTGCGGATGGGCATGACCCGGTCGCCCACCCGGAACACCGACGCCCCCGACCAGTGCTCGGCCTTGTCGTCGGCCGCCGGGTTGAGCCGGTCCTGCAACAGCCGGCCGAGCGTCACCGCGCCCGTCTCGCCCTTGCGCATCGGGCACAGCACCTGCACCTGGTCGGGCGAGACGCCCTGCTTGCGGGGGATCGCCTCCATGGCCAGATGGGCCACTCGCTCGGCGACCCGCGCCGGATCGTCGAGCTCCTCGAACCAGAACCCGCCGCGCCCCGGCGTCGCCGGCATCCGGCCGGCCCGGATCAGGTGGGCGGCCTCGACGATGCCGCTGCCGCCCGCCTGACGGAAGACGTGGGTGAGCCGCACGCGGGGGATGGCCTCCACGCGCAGCAGGTCGGCCAGCACGTCGCCGGCGCCGATGCTGGGCAGCTGGTCGCTGTCGCCGATGAGCAGCAGATGGCTGCCCGGCGGGACGGCCGCCGTGAGCCGCGTGGCCAGGTGGAGGTCGAGCATCGACGCCTCGTCGACCACGATCAGGTCGGCCTGCGCGGGCGCCTCCTCGAACAGCGTCGAGGGATCGGGGTCGGGCTGGTGGGCCAGCATGCGGTGGATGGTCATCGCGGGCAGGCCGGTCAGCTCCGACAGGCGTTTGGCCGCCTTGCCGGTGGGGGCCGTGAGCGTGACCGTGCCGCCCGAGGCCCTGATTGTGGCGGCCACGGCCCTGACCGTGTGGCTCTTGCCGCAGCCGGGCCCGCCGGTGATGATCGAGACCGTGCAGGTCAGCGCCATGTTGACGGCCGCGCGCTGGTCGTCGTGGAGGCTCTCGTCCTCGCGGAAGGGGCGCAGCGGCAGCGTGGAGGGGGCCCGCATGAGCCTGGTGAGCTGCTCGGTGAGCTGCCGCTCGCGGGCGTGGACGTGTTTGGCGTAGGCCACCGCCCGCCCCGGCTGCTCCTCGTCGGCCTCGACCACCACCCGCCGCTCGGCCACCAGGGCGTCGACCATCGGCCCGACCGCCTCGGGATCGAGCTCGATCAGCTCGGCCGCCCGCGCCACCAGATGGGGCACCGGCACGAAGCAGTGGCCGTCGCGGACGGCCGCCGACTCCAGCCGGTCGAGCAGCGCCGCCTTGATCCGCTGGGGGCTGCGCTCGGGCACCCCCCGCTGGAGCGCGATGCGGTCGGCGACGCGGAAGGCGATGCCCCTGACCCGGCCGATCAGCCGGTAGGGATCGGTGGCCAGGACCTCCTCGGCCTCGCCGCCGAACACCTGGTGGATCTTGGCCGCGAGCAGCGGGCTGACGCCCAGCCCCTGCAACGTCACCATCAGCGCGGCGACGGCCTTCTGCTCCTGCCACGCCTGGACGATCTGCGCCTGCCGCAGCGGCCCGATGTTGACGACCTCGGTCAGCCGCCCCGGCTCGGCGTCGATGACCTTGAGGGTCTCCTCGCCGAAGTGGTCGACGATCGCGTACGCCAGCCGCGGCCCGATGCCCCGGATCAGCCCCGACCCCAGGTAGACGCGGATCGCCCGGACCGTCGCCGGCACCACCCGCTCGCAGGAGGCCACCGCGAAGCGCCTGCCGTGGCGCGCGTGGTGGCTCCAGTCGCCGGTGAGCCGGAGTGTCTCGCCCGGCTGCGCGCCCGACAGCGCCCGGCCCGTGGCCACGAAGTCGGGCACGCCCTCGGCGCTCATGCGCGCGACGGTGTATTCGTCGTCCCTGACGTAGACGAGCTGCTCGACCGAGGCCTCCACAGCAGCGATCAAACCACCTGCCACCGACAGTCCGTCACATGGCGCTGGGATAGGTCTCCGGCTCGACGTCGTCCCAGGGCTCGGCGTGCAGCGGGTGCAGGGCCTCGGTGACGTCCAGATAGATGAAGGCGTCGTAGCGGTCGCCGAGCGCGGTGGGCACGTAGTTGCCCCACTTCTCGCGCTCGGGCCGGTAGACCACGCCGATCGCCCGGTGGTCCAGCGGCTGGTCGAACCAGTGCGGACGGGGCCGAGGAGGCGTCACGAACAGGGCGCGCTCGCCTCCGAGCGCGTCGTGCAGCAGCGCCTCCAGCGATCCGGGCCTGGCCGGCGGGACGGGCATGACGTGCGCCCGCGTGCCCCAGCCCGCCCCGGCCACGACCGTCCCCCGGTAGCCGCCGAAGCCGACCAGGACGACGTCCTCGCCGTGCCGCTCGCGGGCCAGCTGCCCGAGGTTGGTCATGCCCGCGGCGGCCATGTCGGTGGCGCGGGCGTCGCCGACGTGCGTGTTGTGCGCCCACACCACGCCCTTGGCCTCGTGGAAGGCGGTCAGCCGGTCCAGGGTGTCGGCCATGTGCACGTCCCTGATGTTCCACGAGTCGGGGCCGCCGCCGACCATGGCGCGGTAGTAGCTCTCCGCCCCGGCGACGACCTCGGCGTTCTGCCGGGCCGCGAAGCCGTCGTCGTCGGCGGGCGCGGCCGCCACGAGCGCCCTGAGCAGCTGCACGACCTCGTTCTCGCAGGAGTCGGGGACCAGGCGGGTCTCCAGGCCGTACCGCTGAGGGTCGTGGCCGTAGGACTCGAAGCAGTACAGGGCCTCCATCACCGTGTCCAGCTGGTCGGGCAGGTTGTCGGCGGCGTAGCGGCGCACGGCGCGCAGGGACTCCCACAGGCTGTAGACGTCGAGGCCGTGGAAGCCGACGCGCTCCGCCGGCGGCAGGGCCGAGTTCCAGCGGCGCAGCCAGCGGCAGAACTCGGCGACCTCCTCGTTGGCCCACATGAACGCGGGCCAGCGCCGGTAGGCGTACAGGGCGTCGAAGGGGTCCTCGCCGTCGCGGGTGACCGCGCGGTCGACGCGCTCGCAGTCGGGCCAGTCGCCCTCGACGGCGACGAACCCGAAGCCCTTCTCGGCGATCAGGCGGCGGGTGAGGGCGGCCCGCCAGGTGTAGAAGTCGTGCGTGCCGTGACTGGCCTCGCCGATCAGCACGAGACCGGCCTCGCCGACGCGGTCCAGCAGCGGGTCGAGGTCCTGTTCGCCCGACAGCCGCAGCGCCGAGCGGGTGACGTCATCCATAGCCGTCCTCCTCTGCCGGCCGGAAGACGCCCAGGCATTCGCGGGCGAGCTCCAGCTCCTCGCGCACCTGGACGACCAGGACGGGCACGGCGGCGTCCGGCCCGCTGACCGGGCCGTCGTCGTGCCGGTTGCCGAGCTCGGGCGGCCGCACGCCGAGCAGCCCGAGACGGCGGCAGACCGCCTCGCGCACCTCGGGCTGGTCCCACCCGATCTCGCCGGTGAACACCAGCGCGTCGATCCTGGGCAGCGACGTGGCGGCGGCGGCGATCTCCCGGCTCACGCGGTGGCAGAACACCTCCAGGGCCAGGGCGGCCTCGGCGTCGCCGGCGCGTTCCGCCTCGACCAGCTCGCGGGTGTCGCCCGACCGGCCGCCGGACAGCCCGAGCAGCCCGGAACGGCGTTGCAGGCCCTCGCCCAGCTCGTCGGCCGACAGGTGGCCCTGCGACAGCAGCCACATCAGCATCCCGGGATCGACGCTGCCCGAGCGCTTGCTCATGGGGACGCCGTCCAGCGGGGTGAACCCCATCGAGGTGTCCAGGCTGCGCCCGCCCGACACCGCGCACACCGACGAGCCGCCGCCCAGGTGGGCCAGCACCAGCTCCAGCTCGGCGAGCGGCCGGCCGAGCAGCTCGGCCACCCGGTCGGCGGTCCAGGCGTAGGACAGGCCGTGGAAGCCGTAGCGGCGCAGGCCGTACCGGTCGCGCCACTCGCGCGGCAGGGCGTAGACCGCGGCGGCGTCGGGCAGGCCGGCGTGGAAGGCGGTGTCGGGGCAGAGCACGTGCGGCACGGCGGGAAGCTGCTCGCGGGCCGCCTCCAGCAGCGCCAGCGCGGGCGGCAGGTGCAGCGGCGCCAGGCTCACGACGCCCCGCAGCGCCTCCACGGTCTCGTCGTCGGCGAGGGTGGGCGCGCGTACGACGTCGCCGCCGTGCACCAGTCGGTGCGCCACCGCCCGGATGTCGCGGTCGAAGTGGCCGCCGAGGAAGGCCGCCAGCTCCTCGCGCGCCGAGCCCGGGTCGGCGGCCCGCTCGGCGTGCGCGCTGTCCAGCACGCAACCGCCCTGCACGAGGTCGAGACGCAGGCTCGACGACCCCGCGTTGACGGTGAGCACCGCCTCGGACTCCGCCACCTGCTCGTCGAACTCGTCGAACGCTCGCCCCATGCACCCCTCCGCGGCCCGACTCCTCCTCCCGGCTACCCGCCGCCGGGGGGCCGACACCTGGACACCGTCACCTTTACCGCCACATGTCCGAGCCCGTGATTGTCCGGGGCGGTGGCCGGGTAGGCGAGCGCCTATGGACATCACCGAGCAGGTAGGCGTGCAGGTAGACGTGCAGGTCAACGGCGTGCCGCACACCGTGGCCGTCGATCCCAGGATCTCCCTGCTCGACCTGCTGCGCGAGCGGCTCGGCCTGACCGGCTCCAAGAAGGGCTGCGACCACGGCCAGTGCGGCGCGTGCACGGTGCTCATCGACGGACGCCGGGCCAACTCCTGCCTGGCGCTGGCCGTGGCGGTGGACGGCTGCGAGATCACCACCGTCGAGGGGCTGGCCTCGGGCGAGGAGCTGCACCCGCTGCAGGCCGCGTTCATCGAGCACGACGCCTTCCAATGCGGCTACTGCACGCCGGGCCAGCTCTGCTCGGCGGTCGGCATGCTGGGCGAGCCGGGGCCGAGCGCCGTCACCGCCGACCTGCTCCTCGATCCCGGCCTGACACCCGAGGAGATCAGGGAACGCATGAGCGGAAACCTGTGCAGGTGCGGCGCCTACCCCGGCATCGTGGCCGCGATCGGCGAGGTGGCCCCGTGAAGCCGTTCGACTACGCCCGCGCCCAGAGCCCGTCGGACGCGGTCAGCAGGTACGGCCCCGGCACGATGTACCTGGGCGGCGGCACCAACCTGGTCGACCTCATGCGCCTGGGCGTGGCCGCGCCCGACCACCTCGTGGACGTCAGCCGCCTGCCGCTGGACGCCATCGAGCCCGTACGCGACCGGCTGCGGATCGGCGCGGCCGTGCGCAACAGCGACCTGGCGGCCGACCCGCTCGTCCGCAGCCGCTACCCGATGCTCTCCCGGGCCGTGCTGACCGGCGCCTCCGGCCAGGTCAGGAACATGGCCACGGTGGCCGGCAACCTGCTGCAACGCACCCGCTGCCCCTACTTCCAGGACGTGACCAGGCCGTGCAACAAGCGTGAGCCCGGCACCGGCTGCCCCGCGATCGAGGGCGACCACGCCAACCTGGCCGTCCTCGGCGCCTCCGACGCCTGCGTGGCCACCCACCCCTCCGACATGGCCGTGGCGCTGGCCGCGCTCGACGCCGAGGTGCACGTCACCGGCCCGGCCGGCGACCGGATCATCCCCATGCCCGGCCTGCACCGCCTGCCCGGCGACGCGCCCGAGCGCGACACCGTGCTCGACCCCGGCATGCTGATCACCGCCGTCGAGCTGCCCGCGCCGCCCCCGGGCGCCTCCCTCTACCGCAAGGTCCGCGAGCGGGCCTCGTTCGCGTTCGCGCTGGTGTCCATCGCCGCCGTGCTCGACGTGCGCTGGGACGGCGTGGTGACCGAGTGCCGCATCGCGCTCGGCGGCGTGGCCCACGCGCCCTGGCGGGCCGAACGCGCCGAACGGGCGATCATCGGCGGCCCGGCCACCGGCGAGGCGTACCTGCGGGCCGCCGAGGCCGAGCTCGACCAGGCCCGCCCGCTGCCGCGCAACGCGTTCAAGCTGCCGCTGGCGCGCAACCTGATCGTCCGCACGCTGGAGGAGCTGACGCCGTGAACCGCATCGAGGGGCGCGTCAAGGTCACGGGGCTGGCCACGTACGCCGCCGAGTACCCGGTCGAGGGGGTCGCCCACTGCTACCCGGTGCAGGCCACGATCGCCAGGGGCCGGGTGGCGCGGGTGGACGCGGACGCGGCGCTGGCCATGCCGGGCGTGCTCACCGTGCTGTCCGTCGAGGACCCGCCCGGCCTGTCCGGGGACGCCGACCCCGAGCTGGCGCTGTTCCGCGGCCGGGACGTCGTCTACCGGGGCCAGCTCGTGGCCGCCGTCGTCGCCGGCACCTACGACGAGGCCCGCGCCGCCGCCGACGCCGTACGCGTGACCTACGAGCCGCAGGCCCACGACGTACGGCTGCGCGCCGACCATCCGGACTTGTACCGGCCGGACGTCGTCAACCCGAACCTCGCACCGGACACCGAGAAGGGCGACGTGGACGCCGGGCTGGCCGCCGCCGCGGCGACCGTCGACGTGACGTACACGACGCCGCCCCTGCACAACAACCCGATGGAGCCGCACGCCGCGGTGGCCCTGTGGGCCGAGGACGGCCGGCTCCTGGTCTACGACGCCACCCAGGGCACCAGCGGCGACCGGGACACCATCGCCGCCACCTTCGGCCTGCCCGCCGAGCGGGTGCGGGTGGTGTCCAGGCACGTCGGCGGCGGCTTCGGCTCCAAGGGCACCACCAGGCCGAACGCCGTGCTCGCCGCCCTGGCCGCCAGGGCCGCCGGCCGCCCGGTCAAGGTCGCCTTCACCCGGCAGCAGATGTTCGACCTCACCGGCTACCGCACGCCCACCGTCCAGCGGCTGCGGCTCGGCGCGGACGCCGACGGCCGGCTCACCGCGGTCGAGCACACGGCGTACGTGCAGACCAGCAGGCTCGTGGAGTTCGCCGAGCAGGCCGCCGCCCCCGCCCGCGTCATGTACGCCACGCCCGCGCTGCGCACCGCCCACCGGGTCGTCCGCCTCGACGTGGCCACCCCGTCCTGGATGCGCGCCCCCGGCGAGTGCCCCGGCATGTACGCCCTGGAGTCGGCGATGGACGAGCTGGCCGAGGCGGCCGGGATCGACCCCGTCGAGCTGCGGATCGTCAACGAGCCCACGACCGAGCCGGAGAGCGGGCTGCCGTTCAGCTCCCGCAGCCTGGTGACCTGCCTGCGCGAGGGCGCCCGCCGTTTCGGCTGGGACCGCCGCGACCCGGCGCCCGGCGTCAGGCGCGAGGGGGAGTGGCTGGTCGGCACCGGCGTGGCCGCCTCCACCTACCCGGCCAGACGCGGGCCGTCGCGGGCCACCGCGACCGTGCGCGACGGCGACTTCGTCATCCGCGTGGCCGCCGCCGACATCGGCACCGGCGCCAGGACCGTGCTCACCAGGATCGCCGCCGACTGCCTCGGCGTCGCCCCTGACCGGGTGCACGTCGAGCTCGGCGACAGCGACCTGCCCCAGGCCCCCGTCGCGGGCGGGTCGATGGGCACGGCGTCGTGGGGGTCGGCCGTCGTCCGGGCCTGCGAGGCGCTGCGGGCCGACGGCGGCGAGGGGACCGCCGACACCGCCAAGGAGGTCAAGGCCGACGAGGAACTGGCCCGGCACGCCTTCGGCGCCCAGTTCGCCGAGGTCAGGGTCAGCTCCGTGACCGGCGAGATCCGCCTCTCGCGGCTGCTCGGCGTGTTCGCCGCCGGACGCATCCTGGACGCCAAGCTGGCCAGGTCGCAGTTCGTCGGCGGCATGACCATGGGCATGGGGATGGCCCTGCTGGAGGAGACGCTGACCGACGACGAGTTCGGCGGCTTCCTGCACCGCGACCTGGCCCAGTACCACGTGCCGGCCTGCGCCGACGTGCCGGAGATCGAGGCGGTCTGGATCGACGAGCAGGACGGCCTGCTCAACCCGATGGGCTCCAAGGGCATCGGCGAGATCGGCATCGTGGGCACCGCCGCCGCGATCGGCAACGCCGTTCACCACGCCACCGGCAGGCGGGTGCGCGACCTGCCCATCACGCCCGCCAAAATCCTGGCCTGACCGTCGGGCAGCAGGTTTCGACCGGCCTCCGCCAAGGAAGAGGAGAACATCCAACGAGGAGGCCGAGTGAAGAACGAGTCGCACGAGGAGCGCGCCGACCGCAACTTCGTCGAGCTGCTGCAGGGCGCCCGCGTCGCGGTGACCGGCGTGCAGGTGCTGTTCGCGTTCCTGCTGACCGTGCCCTTCTCACCCGGCTTCGTCAAGCTCGACCAGACCGACCGCTGGCTCTACTTCGCCGCGCTGGTCAGCGCCGCGATCGCGTCGATCTGCTACATCGCGCCGACCGCCCAGCACCGCGTGCTGTTCCGGCAGGGCCACAAGGAGACCCTGGTACGCCGGTCCAACACCTACGGCCTGTTAGGCGCGCTCGCCCTGGTCGTGTCGATGACCACGGCCACCATGCTGGTGATCGACTACCTGTTCCACTCCACCCTGGCCTGGATCACCGCCGGCATCCTGGCCGGGCTGGCCGCCTGGACCTGGTTCGGCCAGCCCGCCCTCGACCGCAGGAACGATCAGTCCTCCTCCGAGGGCGGCATCTCGGTCTCGTCCCGCGACGACTGACGCGAATAGGCCGCCCGCGCCACCATGTACGCCGCCACCGACACGGTGATCACCTGCGAGGCCCCCACGATCAGCAGCGGCCCGGCGTTCCACCAGGTGGGCCGGTGCAGCCACATCGCGACCAGCACCAGCAGCACGCTGAGCACCTGCGGCTTGGTCCCGGCGTGCATGCGGTCGAGCGTCGTGCGGAAGCGCACCAGCCCGGCGCCCGCCGACAGCGCCAGCCCGGCCCCGAGCACCAGGCAGGCCGCCGCCGCGACGTCCATCCCGCTCACCGCGACCGCCCCGGGAAGAACCGGGCCAGCGACACCGACCCCACGAACCCCAGCAACGACAGCACCTGCAACACCGGCAGGTCCGAGTAGTCGTCCCTGACCACCGCGAACAGGCCCACCGCGCACATCGACAAGGACGTCAGCACGTCCAGGGCGACCGCGCGGTCCAGCATCGAGGGCCCGCGTCCCACCCGCCACAACGCGGCCGCCGCCCCGCAGGCCAGCAGCGCCATCGTCACCAGGTACACCGCCGTCACAGCAGCTCCTCCCGGTCGGCGCGGGTCCCGAACGCGGCCACGATGCGCGACTCCAGCCCGGCCACGTCCCTGCGGACCGCGTCCGGGACGCCCTCGCCGGCCAGCCCGAGCACGTGCAGCATCAGCTCTCTCCTGTCCATGTACGCCTCCACCACCAGGCTCCCCGGCACCGTGGACAGCGCCACCATGATCATCACGGTCATCGACTCCGACGACGTGCGCAGCGGCACCAGGACCAGCCGCGTGGGCGGCTCGCCCGGACGCACCACCCACAGCACCACCCGCGCGGTCGAGAGCACCAGGTCCCATCCGAACCACAGCAGGAACCGCACCAGCGGCAGCGGCCGCACCCTGATCCCCGGGTCCAGGACGGGCAGCGGCAGCAGCCAGGCCACCACCAGCGCGGTCGCCAGCCCGCCCAGCACGTTGCCGGCCGACACCTCGCCCCACAACGTCACCCACACCAGCGTCAGCCACGCCACCAGCGGCAGCGGCACCCGGCGGCCGAACAGCCGCGGCGCGAGCGGGTTCGCGCTCACCACGGCGTCCCCAGCACCGCGGCGATGTACGTCTGCCGCTCGCTCAGCTCCGCGGCCACCCGCTGCGTCAGCGCCGCCAGCGGCCCGGCCAGCACCGTGAACGACAGCCCGAACGCCACCAGCGCCGCCGTCGCGCCCAGCAGCACGGGCGGCAGCGCGGTCGTCGTCACCACCGGCTCCTCACCCGTCGCCTCCTCGCTCTCCATCACCTGGCCGGCCCGCTCCTCGCGCGGCGCCCGCCAGAACGCCTTGCCCCACGTCTTGGCGATCGCGTACAGCGTCAGCAGGCTCGTGACCAGGCCGCCCGCCACCAGGACGACCGCCGCCGGCCCGCCCTTGGCCAGGCCCGCCTGCACCAGCAGCAGCTTGCCCAGGAACCCCGACATGGGCGGGATGCCCGACAGGTTCATCGCGGGCACGAAGAACAGCACCCCCAGCAGCGGCGCGGTCCTCATCAGCCCGCCGAGCCGGTTGACCGACGTGGTGCCGGTGCGCCGCTCGATCAGCCCCGTCACCAGGAACAGGCTCGTCTGCACGGTGATGTGGTGGACGATGTAGAACACCGCGCCCGCCAGGCCCGCCACCGTCGACAGCGCCACCCCGAACACCATGTAGCCGATGTGGCTGACCAGCGTGAAGGACAACATGCGTTTGATGTCGGTCTGCGCCACCGCGCCCAGCACCCCGGCCAGCATCGTGGCCAGCGCCACGCACATCAGCAGCGTGGAGACCGGCCCGCCGGGGAACAGCAGCGCCTCCAGCCGGATGATCGAGTACACGCCGACCTTCGTGAGCAGCCCGGCGAACACGGCCGTGGCCGGCGCGGGCGCGGTCGGGTAGGAGTCCGGCAGCCACGCCGACACCGGGAAGATCGCCGCCTTGATCGCGAACGCCAGCAGCAGTGTCAGCTCGACCAGCAGCTTGACCTGCGGGGGCAGCGTGCCGAAGCGCTCGGCGAGCTGCGCCAGCGACAGCGTGCCCGTCGCGCCGTAGGCCACCGCCAGCGCGATGAGGAACAACATCGACGACGCCAGCGCCATCAGCGTGTACGTGGCCCCCGCCCGCATCCTGGACTCGGTCCCGCCGAAGGTCAGCAGCACGTACGAGCCGCTCAGCAGCATCTCGAACGCCACGAACAGGTTGAACAGGTCACCGGCCAGGAACGCGTCCGCGACGCCCGCCACCATCACCAGGAACGCCGGATGGAAGATCGCCATCGGCGCGTCGTGCTCCGCCTCGTCGTAGGCGTTGGCGATCGAGTACACCATCACGCACAACGTCACCGCCGACGACACCACCAGCACCAGCGTCGAGAGCCGGTCGGCCACCAGGCAGATCCCGACCGGCGAGGGCCAGCCGCCGAGCTGGGTCACCAGCGGGCCGTGCGCGTCGGCGTGCGCCAGCAGCAGCACCGACACCGCCAGCGAGATCCCCAGCGTGGTCACGCTGATGGCGGACTGCAGGTGCCGCAGCCGCCCGCCGATCGCCAGCTTGATCCCGGCGGCCAGCAGCGGCAGCAGCACCGGCACGCACACCAGCCCGCGCAGCTCGACCAGGTCACCCATGGGCTCCGCCCCTGCCCGTCACTAGTCGTCGCCCTCCAGTTCGGGGTCGTTCGCGAGCGCCTGGCGGGCCCGCTCCGCGCGCATCGCCGAGCGCATCTGCCTGCGGGCGTCGCGCTGCCTGGCCCTGATGCGCTGCCGCAGCTCCTTCTCGCCGGCCGCCTGCTCGGCCCGCCGCCGGGTGTGCTGGCGCCGCAGCTCCTCGATGCGCTCGGCGTTGTCCCCGGCCGAGGCCTCCTCGCGCAGCCCGGCCTCCTCGAAGCCGCGCTGCAGCTCCTCCTCCGACAGCCCTTCGGCCATCCGGGTGCGCATCCACTCCTCCAGCTCGGTGTGCACCCGGGCGATCCGCCGCTCCAGGTCGGCCTCCTGGAGCCGCTCCCGCTCGGCCTGCTCGGCCTCCAGCCGGGCCAGCTCGGCCCGCTGCTCCACGACCAGCCGCCGGTAGTCGTCCTGGCGGGTGCGCAGGGCGTGGCTCAGCTCGCCGCGCCTGGCCCGCAATCGCACGCGCCGGTCCTCGGTGTCGTCCTGGACCTCGTCGCTGCCGGTGAGCTGCCACGACCGGTGCACCATGGCCAGCACGAATGCCGTCACGCCCAGGGTGATCACGATGGCGGTGAGCACCATCGCCTGCGGCAGCGGGTCGGCCATGGCCCGCACCGGCGTGCTGCCGAGGATGGGCGGCCCGCCCGCGTTGCCGCCCGCGGTGATGATCAGCAGGTTCACGCCGTTGCCCAGCACGACGACCCCGGCCAGCACCCGCACCAGGCTCCGTTCGAGCAGCAGCGTCACGCCCGTCGTGATCATCACACAGCAGCACAGCAGCGGCGCCAGGGAGATCGTCACGAGCTCTCCTCCGCCTCGATCTGCCGGTCCAGCTCGGCGCCGAGACCGCGCAGCACGTCCTGGACCATGCCGGTGACCGAGACGTACACGCCGAGGTCGAAAACCAGGCCCGTGGACACGTGCAGGGTGCCGACCAGCGGCAGGTGCACATCGGTCGCCAGCATGTCCAGCGCGGCCCGTCCGAACAGCAGCCCGGCCAGCGCCGTGCCGGTCGACATGGTCAGCCCGACGCCCATCAGCACGCCCGCGTGCACCGGGAGCGCCGCGGCCAGCTCGTACCGGCCGCCCGCCAGGTAGCGCACGGTGATCGCCAGCCCGGCCACGATGCCGCCGGCGAACCCGCCGCCGACCCCACTGTGCCCGACGAACAGCAGGAACACCGAGAGCACCAGCACCGTGTGGAAGGTCAGCCGGGCCACCACCTCGAAGGCGACGGCCCGCTGCCCGCGCGGCAGCGTCGAGGACAGCCAGCGGGTGCGCTCGGCGGGCACCCGGCCGCGGTCGTCCCGCTCGATCTCGTACGTCCTGCGCCGCAGGAACACCAGGCTCGTCACGCCCAGCGTCAGCACGACCAGCACCGTGCTCTCGCCCAGCGTGTCCCAGGCCCGGATGTCGAGGATGATCGCGCTGACGATGTTGCGCGCCCCGGCCTCGCGCGCCGCGGCGGGCATCAGCGACCCGACGGCCCAGGTGCCGCGCGCGCTGGTGGCCAGCAGGCCCGCCCCCGTGACCACCACCCCGACGGCCAGACCGAGCCCGAACCGGAACAGGCGCGGCAGCCGGGCCCTGACCGGCCTGACCGGCAGCCGCCGCAGCACCAGCGCGAACACCACCAGGACCAGCGTCTCGGCGAGGAACTGGGTCAGCGCCAGGTCGGGCGAGCCGTGCGCGAGGAACAGCAGCGCGGTGCCGTACCCGATGACGCCGACGACCGCGGCCAGCAGGATGTAGGCGCGGGCGAACAGCGCCAGCGCCGCCGCCGCGGTGATCAGCACCGCGAGCACCGGCTGCTCCACGCGTTCCCAGGCGACGACGGGCACGGTCAGGTGCGGCATGCCGCCGTACGTGACGGCGAACAGCCCGACGCCGACCGTGGCGACCAGCGTGAGCACCAGGTAGTCGGGCAGCGAGCCCCGCTGGACGAAACCGGTCGCCTGGATGGCGAAGCGGTCCAGCCGCCGCACGACGGCCCAGTAGATCTGCGTCGAGTCCAGCACGTGCAGCGCCGCGCCCGCCCTGGCCACCGGCTCCCTGGCCAGGAACAGCAGCACGCCGGCCGCCAGAGCCACGGCCGACAGCAGCAGCGCGGGGGAGAACCCGGCCCACATCGCCAGGTGCGCGGCGTGGCCGGGGTCGCGGAAGGTGCCGGTGTAGCCCGACATCGCGCCGCCGTACCAGGGGGCGAAGGGCGCCAGCGCGAGGCCGAGCACCGACAGCAGCGCGGCGGGCCCGAACATGGCCGCCGCCGTCCGGTGCACCGGCGTGGCCGGCACGCCCGGCTTGGCGGCGAAGGCCCCCCACAGGAACCGCAGCGTGTACGCCGCCGTCAGCGCCGACCCCGCCACCACCCCCGCCAGCACGAGCGGCCGGTCCAGCAGCGCCTCCAGCGCCGCCTCCTTGCCGGCGAACCCCGCCAACGGCGGCAGCCCCGCCATCGACGCCCCCGCCAGCACCGCGACCGCGCACACCCACGGCATCGACCGGCCGACCCCGCTCAGCTCGCGCAGCTCGCGGGTGCCGGTCGAATGGTCCACGACGCCCACGACGAGGAACAGCGCGGCCTTGAACAGCGCGTGCGCCGCCAGCATGCCCACCCCGGCCAGCGCCGCGCCCTGGGTGCCCGAGCCGAACAGCGTCATCAGGAAGCCGAGCTGGCTGACCGTGCCGAAGGCCAGCAGCCGCTTCAGGTCCGTCTCGCGCAGCGCCCGCCAGCCGCCCAGCAGCATGGTCAGCACCCCGAGCGGCACCGCGACGGCCCGCCACAGCGGCACGTCCCCGAACGCCGGCCCGAGCCTGGCCACCAGGTACACCCCTGCCTTGACCATGGCCGCCGCGTGCAGGTACGCCGAAACCGGCGTCGGCGCGGCCATCGCGGCCGGCAGCCACGTGCTGAACGGGAAGATCGCCGACTTCGCCAGCGCCCCGGTCAGGACCAGCACCAGCCCGGCGGCCAGCGGGCCGGCCTGCGGCGGCCGGGCGACGACCCCCGACAGCTCGTACGTGCCCGCCGCCTGCCCGATCACCACGAACCCGGCCAGCATCGCCAGCCCGCCCAGCGTGGTCACCGTCAGGGCCTTCATCGCGGCCCGGCGGGCGGCCCGGCTCTCCGGGTGGTAGCCGATCAGCAGGTAGGAGAAGACGGTGGTCAGCTCCCAGAACACGTACAGCAGGAGCAGGTTGTCGGCTGTGACGAGCCCCAGCATCGACCCGGCGAAGGCGGTCATCGCGCCGCCGTAGCGGCCCAGCCCCTCCTCGTCCGCCGGGAAGTAGCGCGAGCTGTAGACCAGGACCAGCACGCCCACGCCGGTGACCAGCGCCATCATCAGCACGGTCAGCGTGTCGGCCCGGAAGGACAGCTCCAGCCCGAGCGCGGGCGCCCAGGAGGTGTCCTCCCGCGCCGGCAGCCCCCGCACGCCCAGCCACACCGTGTACGCGAAACCGGCGCCGGGCGCCACGGCCAGCAGCAGGAGGGAGGCCCGTCCCATGCGCCGGGCCAGCCAGGGAGCGCAGACCGCCGCGAGCGCGTGCAGGATCAGCAGCGACTCCATGGGCTCCTCGGGCGGGAATTTCCGGCTACGTCCGCCCAATCTCTCCCGCTCGGCCGTGCCCGGCCGCGCAGGCGCGGCCAGGGTTGACCCGAACGTCACCAGTCCCACACCCGCCCATGAGCGGGTGGAGGACTCAGACCTTCGCGCAGGCGCCGGGGCGCGGCGCGCGGGCGGTGATCACGTACCGGTCGATCTGCCGGTCCAGGCAGGATGAGCTGCCCTTGTACGCTGTGTGCCCGTCGCCGTCGTGGGTCAGCAGCACGCCGTGCTCCAGCTGCCCGGCCAGCCGCCTGGCCAGCTCGTACGGCGTCGCCGGGTCACGCGTCGTGCCCACCACCACGATCGGCGGCGACCCGTGGGCGCGCACCTTCCTGGTGAACCGCCTGCCCTTGACCGGCCAGTACGCGCAGCGCTGCTCGGGATGGTCCAGGCAGTTGACGGCCGCCAGCGCCTCGGTGCTGTTGTCGTAGCTCCCGTCGGGACGGCGTCCGTGGTTGACGTCGGCCAGGGCGAGCATGGCCGTGCCGTCGCCCTTGAAGGCGAGGGTGAGCGCCTGGCGCAGGTAGGGCCAGCTGTCCTTGGCGTACATGGCCTGGGTGACGCCGGCGCGCAGGATGGCCTCGTTGACCTGCCTGCTGTCGCCGTCGTTGCGCAGCGGCGCGCGGTCGGCCCGCTTGTAGAGCGCCTCCAGCCGCCTGGTCGCGGCGGCGACGGTGTGCCGGGGGAACGGGCAGTCCGCGGCCCTGAAGCAGTCGCGCAGGAACGACTCGCGCGCCACCTGGAACCCGCGCTCCTGCGCCGCGCCGAACTCGGCGAGCGTCTGGCCGGGGTCCTCGGCGCCGTCGAGCACCATGGCGCGGATCCGGGTGGGGAACAGGTCGGCGTAGCGGGCGCCCAGGTAGGTGCCGTAGGAGAAGCCGAAGTAGGTCAGCCGGGCCTCGCCCAGGGCGGCCCGCATCACGTCCAGGTCGCGGGCGACCTCGCCGGTGCCGACGTGCGCCAGGAGCTGCTTGCCCGAGTTGGCCGCGCAACCCTGGGCGAAGATCTTCGCCCACGCCTTGGCCCGCTTGACCTCGGCCGCGTTGTCGGGGGTGGGGTCGGCGGCGAAGTAGGCGTCCAGGCCGAGGGGGGACAGGCAGCGCACGGGGGCCGAGGCGCCCACGCCGCGCGGGTCGAAGCTCACCACGTCGAAGTGCTGCCGGACGGCGGCCGACATGACGGTCTTGTCGGACTTCAAGATGGTCGTTCCGGCGCCGCCCGGCCCGCCGAAGTTCAGCACGATCGAGCCGATCTTCCGGCCGGTCGCCGGCAGCCGGACCATGGCGATGCTGATCCGCCTGCCGCCGGGCCTGGCGTAGTCCAGCGGGACCGCCAGCTTCGCACACTGGAACCCGCTGCCGCACCCCGACCAGGCCAGGCGCTGACCGTAGTAGGCGTTGACCCCGCCGGGCGTGGCCGCGTCCGCGGTGCCCGCCAGGCCGGCGGCGGCGATCAGACCGGCGAGGACGGGCGAGAGAATCGTGATTAAACGTCGCATAATCAAAAATTGACGGGAATACCTTGCGAGCCCCTTTAAGCAGGGTGGAACAGATCATTTGCAAGAAGCGCGCCGGGCTGGGTATCGAGCAGGTCATCCGCACGACTACCAGGGGGAACAGGCCGCCATGTCGCAGCAGAACCGTCCCGTCGAGGGCGAGCACACGTACGAGCAGCACGTCACCTCGACCGACGAGCACGAAGAGCGGCCCGGCCGCAGCCTCGTCACCACCGACCACGACGTGATCCGCGAATGGGCGCACGAGCGCGGCGCCAGGCCCGCGACCGTGCCCGGCACCGAGCACCAGGGGAGGGCGGGCGTGCTGCGCTTCGACTTCCCCGGCTACGGCGGGGGCGACCTGGCGGAGATCACCTGGGAGGAGTGGCTGGAGACCTTCGACCAGCGGAAGCTGAACTTCATCTACCAGGAGCACAAGAAGGACGGCCGGCAGAGCAACTTCTTCCGGCTGGAGAACCCGGACCGCCAGGACGCCTGACGCCGGAGGGCGGGCCCGCCCCCGCCCTTGGAGGAGCCCGCCGTTCAGCCGCCCTCGGAGACGCGGCGGGTCACCTCGTCGGCCAGCCGGTCGAGCGAGCGGCCGAGCAGCTCGCGCACCTCGTCGGACCTGGCGCTCGTGCCGGGCTCGTCGAGCAGCGACAGGTGGACGGTCACCTCGCTCGTGCCGGCCGCCGAATCGCTCACCTGCAGCCAGCCCGCGTAGTCGGGGTGGTCACGGCCGCCCCACTCCACCCGGAGCTGGTCCTCCTGGGCGCGGAACAGCCCTTCGTGCCGCCCGCTGCCGGGGACCAGGTCGCCGCCCGCCTCGACGGTGCCGGCCCCGCTGTCGTTGACCCACAGCCCCCGAGGCAGCCACCGGTCCATCAGCTCGACGTCGGACGCCACCCCGAACACGATCATGCTGTCGGCCGGCATCCCGCGCGTCGCCTCGAACTCCGCCATCACAGGCCCCCGTTCCCCCCGAATGCCGCCGTACCGGGCGCGGACCGCGCCGCCTGCCGCCGGCAGCCGAACGCGGCGACCATACCCGTGGCATCCGCTCGCAAACAGGCCCTCGCGGGGCCCGTCTCTCCAGCTACGGTGGCTCCGGTGAAACCGTGGCGAGAGGGGAGAACGGCGCGATGACGGAGCTGCCACGAGTGCCGCCGGAGTTGTTCCGGTTCGCCACCACGGAACGGGCGGATCTGCACACGGCCCTCCTCGACGTCCTCGGCACGGCGGCCGAGAACCTGGAGCCCGCGCCGACCGCCGACGAGGTCCGCGACCGCCTGCGCGTCCGCGGCTGGTACGCCCCCGTCGGCGACCACGACCTCACCGGCGCGCTCGGGCAGCTCGCCGGCTGGGGGCTGGTCGAGGTGGTCTTCGACCACGCCGGCGCGTTCGCGACCGCCGAGGAGTACGAACGCCGGAACCTGCGGTACGCGCTGACCGCCCAGGGCGAGGCCGCCCACGCCGGGCTGCGGCAGGCGTCGTCGGCGCCGGCCTCGGCGGGAGCCTTCCACACCGCCGTGCTCGACGCCGTCGCCGACCGGCTGGAGGAGCTGGAGGCGCTGCTGGCCGACCCTGACCCCGGCCGGGACCGGCGGATCTTCACCTGCCTGCGGGAGCTGGAGTGCCACCTCGACGGGCTGCGCCGGGACACCGTTCGGCTCAACGGCGAGCTGCGCGGGCTGCTGCGCGCCGACGGCGCCGACCTTGGCACGTTCCACGAGGCCCAGGCGGCCACGGTGGCCTACCTCCAGGAGTTGGTGACCGGGCTGGAGCAGCGCGGCGAGACCGTGGCGCGGGCGCTGCGCGGCGTGGCCGGGCGCGGTGTCGGCGTCCTGCACACCCGCGCGCTGGCCGGCGCCGACCTGCCCCGGGTCCCCGGCGCCGACCTGGCCACCCCCTGGCTGGCCGCCCGCGCCGCCGCCTGGGCCGACCTGCGCCAATGGTTCGACCCGACCGCCCCGGGCACCCCTGAGAGCGGCGCGGGGAGTGGCGTCGGGCCCCGGCTGCGGCGGTTGCACGACGTGGCCAGTGAGGCCATCGCCACCCTGCTCGGGCTGCTCGACCGCGTCACCGCCGCCCGGCTCCCCTCCTCCGGCGCCGCCGCCGACTTCCGCGCGCTGGCCCGCTGGTTCGCCACCGCGCCGGGCGAGGACGACGCCCACCGGCTCTGGGACGCCGCCTTCGGCCTCGGCCCGTCCCGGCACGCCCATCTCGGGCACGCCGACGCCGAGCTCGTCCCGGCCGGGACACCGTGGGCGGAGGCCGGGCCGGTGGCGGTCTCGGCGCTGCTGCGCTCGCGGGGCAGGACCGAGCGCATGGGCCGCACCGGGCGGGTCCGGGACGTGGCCGCCCTGCGCGCCGAGCGCCGCGCCCGCGCCGAGAAGGAGCACGCCGGGCTGGAGGCGGCATGGCAGGCGCTGGCCACCACCGGCTCGGTACGCCTGTCCCAGCTCGGCGCGCTCGACCACGACACCCTGGGCAGGCTGCTCGACCTGCTGGGCCGCGCCCTGGCCGCCCGCCCCGACGCCACCGGCCTGCGCCGGGCCGTCACCTCCGACGGCCGGGTCGAGGTCGTGCTGCGGGCCCCCGGCGACGGCGCGGTCGCGGTGCTGCGCACGTCCGAGGGCTGGTTCCGCGGCCCCGACTACCTGCTCGACGTGCGCTCCCCGGGCGTACCCGGCCACGGGAGGGCGGAAGGGGCATGAGCCGCCTGGCCAACCAGCTCGTCAGGGCGGAGAAGGAGGAGATCGCCCGCGCGATCAGGACCCTCCTGGCCCGGCCGTTCCTGTCGGCGGACGACGAGCCCGCCGCCTTCGCGGTGATCAGGAAACGGCGGGAGCCGCTGACCCGGTGGTTCGACTACTTCTGCGGCTGGCGGCTGGTCGTCGAGCCCCGCGAGGGCTACGCCCGCCTGGTCAAGGTCGGGTCGCGGCCGACGGCCACCCGTCCGGCCCGCCGACGCCGCGCGGGCGGGGCGCCGTTCGACCGCCGCCGCTACACGCTGCTGTGCCTGTGCGCGGCCGAGCTGCTCGCCGCGCCGGTCACCACGATCGGCATGCTGGCCAGGCGGGTGGCGCGGGCGGCGGCGGTCGAGGCGGGCGTGCCGGCGTTCGACCCCGTCGGCGCCGACGAGCGGGCCGCCTTCGTCGACGCGCTCAAGCTGCTCGAACAGCACGGCGCGATCACCCCCACGGACGGCGCGACCGACGCCTACCTCGGCGACGAGGAGGCCAAGGTGCTCTACCGCGTGGACACCACCCGCGTGATCAGGCTCCTCGCCGCCCCCGTCCCGCCCTCCCGCATGCCCGGGGCGGACACGACCGCTCTCACCCTTGAGGTCCGTTACGGCGGTGACGAGCCCACGGAGACCCAGCGTGCCCTGTGGGTCCGCCACTCCCTCGTCCGCCGCCTGCTGGACGAGCCCGTCGTCTACCGCGACGAGCTGACCCCGGCCCAGGCCGCCTACGCCGCCTCGCCCACCGGCCGCCGGATGATCCGCAGGGCCGCCGAGGAGGCCGGGTTCGTGCTGGAGGAGCGCGCCGAGGGCTTCCTGCTGGTCGACACCGAGGCCACCGCCACCGACACGCGGTTCCCCGACGACGGCAGCCACGCCAAGGTCGCCGCCCTGCTCCTGCTCGACCTGCTGGTCACCGCCGGGCCGCTGGCCGCCGCCCGGCTCGACGAGGAGGCCGCCGAGCTGCTGCGGCGCTTCCCCCACTGGGCCAAGGCGTACCGGTCGGAGGGGGGCGCGGCCCGGCTGGCGGCCGACGCGCTGGAGGTTCTCGCGCTGTTCGGGCTGGCCCGCCGTACCGGCGACCGGGTGGCCGCCCTGCCCGCCGGAGCCCGCTACCGGGTCGATCGCGGCCCGGCCGACACGGAGGACGCATGACCCTCACCGAGCCCACGCCCGCGCGCACCGCCCCGGGCACGGAACGGCGCTGGATCCCCGTACGCGCCGGGATCCTCAACGTGTGGCGCTACTACGACGAGGTGTTCGAGTTCCACCGGGGCAGGCTGCTGCTGCGCGGGCCCAACGGCAGCGGCAAGTCCAAGGTGCTCGAACTGCTGCTGCCGTACGTGCTGGACGCCAGCCTCAAGCCCAGCAGGCTGTCCACGTTCGGCGGCACCGAGCGGACCATGCACTGGAACCTCATGGGCGACGGCGCGAACGGCGTCACCCGCGTCGGCTACGTGTGGCTGGAGTTCCAGCACTCCGACGGCCGCTGGTTCACCTGCGGCGCGCGCCTCCAGGCCACCGCCCACACCAAGAACGTCACCGCCGCCTACTTCACCACCGGCTCCCGCGTCGGCCTGCCCGGCGGCGTCCGGCTCACCGGCGACGGCGGCCAGCCGCTGACCAGGGCCCAGCTCACCGACGAGCTGGGCGAGACGGGAACGGTCCACGAGTCCGCCGAGGTCTACCGCGCCGTCGTCCGCCACACGCTCTACGCCGGGCTCAACGAGCAGCGCTACGACTGCCTGCTCACCGCGCTGCGCCAGCTGCGCACCCCCAAGCTCTCCGAACGCCTCGACCCCGGCCTGCTGTCCGACCTGCTGTCCAGCGCCCTGCCGCCGCTCGGCGAGGGCGAGCTCCACGAGATCGCCGACGGGTTCGAGCGGCTCGACCGGCGGCGCGAGGAGCTGCGCCTGCTCGACCGCGACGTGGAGGAGGCCGACCGGCTCGCCGGCGTCCAGCGCGGCTACGCCCAGAAGGTGCTGCGGGCGGCCGCCGCCGCGGCCCTGTCCGCCGGGCAGGCCGTCGACGCCCTCGCCGCCGAGGCCAAGGCCGGACGCGAGGCGCTGCGGCAGGCCGACGACGAGCTGGCCGCCGCCGCCGTCCGGCTGTCGGAGGAGGAGGCCCAGGAGCTGGCCCTGGCCGCGCAGATCGACGGGCTCAAGGAGAGCGAGGCGTACCGGGCGGGGCGCGACCTGCACCGGCTGCGCACGCAGGCGCAGGAGGCGCACGAGTCGGCGGCCCGGCTGCGCGACCAGGCCGGGGCGGCGGCCCGCGCCGCGTCGGGCAGGCAGGAGCTGTCGCTGCGCGCGGCGGCCGTCGCCCGCGCCGCCACCGGCCTGGCCGACCGCTCCCGCGCCGAGGCCCGCCGGGCCGCCGAACGCGCCGGGCTGCTCGCGGTCCACCTGGAGTGCGAGCGCCCGGTCCCCGAGCCCCAGGGCGGCGGCGTCCTGGCGGAGGGGGAGCGGGGCGACGACGGCGAGGAGGCCGTACGCCGCGCCCGTGAGCTGCTGCGCGCCGCCGTCACCAGCCGCGCCGGCCAGATCCGCGAGGTCAGCGTGGCGGCCGTCGAGCACGAGGAGGCGATCGGCCGCCGCACCACCGCCGAGCACGACCGCGACCGCGCCCGCGACGACCTGGCGGCGGCGAGCGCTGCCCACGACCTGGCCGGCGCCACCCGCGACGAGCGCGCCCGCGACCTGGCCGCCGCCCTGGAGGAGTGGGCCCGCGGCTGCGTCCAGCTCCGGCTCGACCCCGAGGAGCTGGCGGCCCTCGCCGACCGGCCGGAGCAGGCCGACGAGCTGGTCGGCGCGGCCCGTACGGCGGCCGAGGTCCGGCTGGCCGCCCGCGAGCACCACCTGACCGGCCTGCGCGACCGGCTGCACGCCGAACGCGCCGAGCCGGCCCGCGAACGCGAACGCCTGGCCGAGCTGACCGCGCTGGAGCCGCCCCCCTCGCCCGCCCGCCCCGCCTCCCGGTCGGGACGGCCCGGCATGCCGCTGTGGCGGGCGCTGGCCTTCCGGTCCGGCGTCGACCCCGTCACCCAGGCGGGCGTCGAGGCGGCGCTCGAAGCCTCGGGCCTGCTCGACGTGTGGCTGCTGCCCGACGGCGGCATGGATCCCGGCGAGCACGACGCCTTCGCCGCCTCCGCGCTGGCCCGGCCCGCGCCCGGCCAGAGCCTGGCCGACGTGCTGTCGGCGGAGCCGGGCGCGCCCGTCTCGGCCGGCCGGGTGCTCGCGGGCGTCGCCTTCGCCCCCACGGCGCTCGGCCTCGACCACCCCGCGGCCGTCGGCGCCGACGGCACCTGGCGGCTCGGCCCGGCCGCCGGGCGCTGGGTCAAGCCGGAGCCCTCCTACATCGGCGACGCCGCCCGCGAGCGCGCCCTGCGCCGCCGCGTCGCCGAGCTGGACGACCGGCTGTCCGACCTGGCCGGCACGATCGCCGAGTGCGACCACCTGTTCAGGGTGCTGGCCGGCGACCGCGACACGCTCGCGGCCGAGCTGCGGCGGCGGCCGGACCGCGGGCCGTACGCCGGGGCCGCGCGGGCCCTCGACGAGGCCGTGGGCAAGGTCGCCCTGCTGGAGGACCAGCTGCGCGCGCACGAGCGGCGCCTGCACGAGCGCGAGAAGGAGGCGGCCAGGTCGCTGCGCCGGCTGACCGAACTGGCCGCCCGGCACGCCCTGCCCGCCGCCCGGCCCGCGCTCGACCAGCTGGAGGCGGCCCTGCGCGCCGCCGAGTCCACCGGCGGCGTCTGGCACGACCGGCGCGGCGACGCGCGCGCGGCCAGGGAACGCGCCGGGCAGGCGGCCGAGACCGCCCGCGAGTACCAGGACCTCGCCGTGCGCGCGATGGAACGGGCCGAGGAGGCGGCCGACGCGGCCGTGGTGCTGGCCGAGAAGCTGGCCATCGTCGAGTCCACGGCGGGCGCGGGGGACCTGGACGTGCTCGGCCGGCTCCAGGACGTCCAGACCGCCTACCAGGGCTGCCGCCGCCTCATCCGGACGGTCCACGACGACACGGCCCGGCTCAACGCCCGCCTCGGACGGCTCAAGGGCGAGCTCGGCCGGGCCGAGGAGAAGCACGCGGAGGCCGGACGCGCCCGCGAGGCGGTCTGCGCGCGCTTCCGCCGCCTGATGACCGGCCACCTGCCCGCCGACGCCGGAGTGCCGGCCGGGCTCGCCCCCGACGCCGGGGTGCGGGCGGTGCTGGAGGCCGCCGGGGACGTGGCCGGGCGGCTGGCGGCGGTGCCGTACGAGCGGCGCGACGTCAGGGAGGCCGAGGCGCGCCTGCGGGACGCCTTCCACCACGCCAGGGAGGTCCTGGCCGGCCGGGCCGAGCTGGAGCTGGTCCCCGACGAGGACGCCCAGGTGCTGACCGCCACCGCCGGCGGCGTGCGGGCGGGCGCGGCGGCGCTCGACAGGGCGCTGCGCGACGAGCGCGACGATCGGCGCGGCGACATCACCGAGGCCGAGCGCGACCTGTTCGACCGCACGCTGGCCGGTGACACGCGGCGGCACCTGGCTGACCGCATCCGCCAGGCCGCCGCGCTGGTCGAGGGCATGAACCAGCGGCTCGAACGCGTTCGCACGGCCTCGCGGGTCGCGGTGCGCCTGGTCTGGCAGGTCGACCCCACCCAGTCGCCGGCCACCCGCGCGGCCCGCGACCTGCTGCTGCGCGACCCGGCCGGGCTGGGCGAGGCCGACCGCGAGGCCCTGTACGCCTTCTTCAGGGACCGCGTCGAGGAGGCCCGCGCCGACGACTCCTCGGCCGGCTGGGAGGACCAGCTCATGAAGGTGCTCGACTACACGGCCTGGCACCGGTTCGTGGTGCGCCTCGACCGCGGCGACGGCCAGGGCTGGCAGGACCTGACCAGGAAGCTGCACGGCGCCCTGTCCGGCGGCGAGAAGGCCATCGCCCTGCACCTGCCGCTGTTCGCCGCCGTGGCCGCCCACTACCGGACCGACCCCGGCTGCCCCCGGTTCATCCTGCTGGACGAGGTGTTCGTGGGCGTCGACCGGACCAACCGCGGCCAGGTCTTCGACCTGCTGGTGAACCTCGGCCTCGACCTCGTGCTCACCTCCGACCACGAGTGGTGCGAATACCGCGAGCTTGACGGCATCGCCATCCACCAGCTCATCACCGGCGACGGCGACGACGCCGTGACCACGGCCCGCTTCGTGTGGAACGGCTACCGGACGGTCCCCACCGAGACCTTTGATTAGAAAGGTTCTTTACTACCAGGGGACGCGTCCGTATGGTGGGGGCAACCCTCGGGAGGCGGTCATGAAGATCCGCACCGCTGCGGTCGTGCTGACGACCCTGCTCGCCACTTCGGTCTCGGCGTCGGTAACCGTCTCGCCCAGCGCGACGGCGGCGGCCGCCGTCGCCTTCGGGACGATCGTGCCCGCCCCGGTGAGCGCGGTCCCGGCGGCGGGGGTGACGTACCCGATCACCGCCGCGACGGCCCTGTACTCCGACGTGCCCGAGCTGGGCGAGCAGCTCGCGGGGCGGTTGCGCCGGTCCACCGGCTACCCCGTCCCGACCGTGTCCGCCCCGCCGGCGGACGGGATCGCGCTGCGGCTGGGCACGGTGGCCGGCGGGGACGAGGCGTACCAGCTCGACGTGACCGCCACCGGGATCGTCGTGCTGGCCAACCGGGCCGCCGGGCTGTTCAACGGGGTGCAGACGCTCCGGCAGCTGCTCCCGTACGCGGCCGAGGCCGCCACCGTGCAGCCGGGGCCGTGGCCGGTGCCGGGCGGGCGGGTCGTGGACCGGCCGCGCTACCCGTACCGGGGCGCGATGCTCGACGTGGCCAGGCACTTCTTCCCGGTGGACGCGGTCGAGCGTTACCTCGACCAGATCGCGCTCTACAAGATCAACTACTTGCACCTGCACCTGTCCGACGACCAGGGCTGGCGCATCGCGATCGACTCCTGGCCCCGGCTGGCCTCCTACGGCGGCGGCACGGCGGTCGGGGGCGATCCCGGCGGCTTCTACACCAAGGCCCAGTACCAGGAGATCGTCGCCTACGCCGCCGCCCGAAATATCACCATCGTTCCGGAAATCGACACGCCGGGGCACACCAATGCCGCTCTCGCCTCCTACGGCGAGCTGACCTGCGACGGCGTCGCCCCGCCGCTCTACACCGGCACCGAGGTCGGGTTCAGCACGCTGTGCACGTCCAAGGAGATCACCTACACCTTCCTCGACCAGGTGGTCGGCGAGCTGGCCGCGCTCACCCCCGGCCCGTACCTGCACATCGGCGGGGACGAGGCGTCCTCCACGACGCCCGCCGACTACAAGGCGTTCGTCGACCGGGCGCAGGGCATCGTGGCCGCCCACGGCAAGACCGTGATCGGCTGGCACGACGTCGTCAACGCCACCCCGCTGCCCTCCACGGTCGTCCAGTACTGGGGCAGCGACCCCACCGAGACGGCGGTCTCGACGGCCGGCCGGAAGGTCGTCATGTCCCCGGCCAGTCGTGCGTACCTGGACATGAAGTACAACCGGCGCACCCCGCTCGGGCAGACCTGGGCGGGCCTGATCGAGGTCAAGGACGCCTACGGCTGGAACCCCGGCGCCTACCTCCGGAGGCTGCCGCCCGAGCAGGTGCTCGGCGTCGAGGCGCCGCTGTGGACCGAGACGCTCAGGACGTCGGCCGACCTTGAGTACATGGCCTTCCCCCGCCTGCCCGCGCTCGCCGAGCTGGCCTGGTCCCCGGACGCCACGCACGACTGGACCGCGTTCCGGCAGCGGCTGGGCGCGCAGGGCCCGCGCTGGCGCGTCATGGGGATCGCCTACTACCGCTCCACCCAGATCGCCTGGCCCTCCGGTTCGTAGGAGCCCCCTCAGGAGCTGCGCATGTCACGATCGATCAGATGCGTCCTCGCCGTGCTCGTCCTGCTGCTCGCCTCGGGGGTGGTGAGCGCCGGCAGCGCCGTCGCGGCGGCCGGTTCGACCGAGCTGGCCTCGGGCTGGGCGCTGCGCCCGGCCACCGGCCTCGCCGACACCGGCGCGGCGATCTCCACGCCCGGGTACGCCACCACCGGCTGGAACCCGGTCACCCTGCCCTCGACCGTCCTGGCCGGCCTGGTCGCCAACGGCGTCTACCAGGATGTCTACTTCGGCCAGAACCTCAAGAACGTGCCCGACCTGACCACCCAGGACTGGTGGTTCCGCGGCGAGTTCACCGCCCCGGCCACGGCCCCCGGGCAGGTCTACTGGCTGCGGTTCAAGGGCCTCAGCTACCGCGCCCAGATCTGGCTGAACGGCGTGCAGCTCGACGCCGCGGCGGTGGGCACGTTCGTCGGCCACGAGTACGACGCGACCGCCGCGATCAGGCCCGGCGCGGCCAACGCGCTGGCCGTCCGGGTCACCCCGCCGCGCCACGACTGCAAGGACCTGTCCGCCTGCACGGTCGACTGGAACCCCGAGGCCCCCGACATGAACGCGGGCATCTGGAACACGACCCTGCTGGACACCACGGGCCCGGTGGCCCTGCGCGACCCGTACGTGCGCACGACCCTGTCGGGCACCGCCGCCGACCTGAACGTCTACGTGGACGCCGTCAACGCCACGAACGCCCCCGTCACCACCACGGTCAGCGGCACGATCACCAAGGCGGGCCGGCCCGACCTCACCTTCTCCCAGGACGTCACGCTGGCCGCCCGCGAGCGCAAGGAGGTCGCCTTCGCGCCCCTCCACGTGAGCGATCCGGTGCTGTGGTGGCCCTACCAGTTCGGCAGCCCCGAGCTGTACCGGCTGACGGTCGCCGCGGGCGCCTCCGACAGCAAGTCGATCGACTTCGGCATCCGCCAGGTCACCGACTACCGCACCACCGTCAACGGCACCTCGTTCGCCGGATACAAGATCAACGGCCGGCCGATCCTGCTGCGCGGCGGCGGGTATGTGTGGGACCTGATGCAGCGCTGGGACACCAGGACGAACGCCGCCCACATCAACTACGTCAAGGACATGGGCCTGAACACCATCAGGTTGGAGGGCACCCTCGGAAACGAGGAACTGTACGACCTGGCCGACAAGGCGGGCATCCTGGTCATGCCGGGCTTCGTCTGCTGCAGCGCCTGGGAGGACGACAGCGCCTGGACCGCCGAGCAGGAGCAGGTCGCCCGCGCGTCGCTGGACAGCCAGCTGCGCTCGCTGCGCCACCACGCGTCGGTGTTCCTGTGGACCTACGGCAGCGACCAGCCGCCGACGGCCGCGCACCTGGCGGCGTACAAAGGCGTGGCCGCCGCCCTGCACTGGCAGAACCCGACCCTGGACAACGTCGCCACCTGGTCCAACGCCGACGCCGGCATGAAGATGGACGGCCCGTACGTGTGGGAGCCGCCGGTGCTGTGGTGGGACGAGAGCCGCAGCGGCGGCGCGTTCGGCAGCACGGGGGAGGAGGGCACCGAGGCGCCGCCGCCCCTGGAGACCCTCCAGCGGTTCCTGGCGCCCGCCGACATCTGGCCCATCGGCACGGCGTACAACTACCACGCCGGCAAGCCGGGCAGCGTGTTCGACACCGTCGCCCCCTACACCACCGGCCTGACCAAGCGTTACGGCACCCCGACCTCCGCCGCCGACCAGTCGCGCAAGTCCGAGGCGCAGAACTACGAGAACGCCCGCGCCTTCTTCGAGGCGTGGAGCGCCAGGCAGCACGTCCGCTCGTTCGGCTCGATCTTCTGGATGCTGAACAACGCCTGGCCGTCGGTCCACTGGAACCTCTACGACTACTACCTCAAGCCCGGCGGCGGCTACTTCGGGACCAAGAAGGCCACCGAGCCCGTGCACATCGCCTACGACTACCTCACCCGGGCCGTCCACGTGGTCAACTCCACCCTCGCCACCAGGTCCGGGCTGACCGCCACGGTCTCCGTGCACAACCTGCCGGACCTGGCCCAGAAGTACACGGCCTCGGCGCCGGTCACCGCGACCGCCAACGCCGGCGTCCAGGTCCTGACCGTCCCGGCGCTGACCGGGCTGTCAGGGACGTACCTGATCAGGCTCCAGCTCAAGGACGCGGCCGGCGCGAAGGTCAGCGACAACGTCTACTGGTACTCCACCTCGCCCGACACGCTCGGCAACAAGAGCAACTGGTACCGCACCACGCCGAAGACGTACGCCGACCTCACCGGCCTGAACGCCCTGCCCACGGCCAATGTCACGGCCACCGCCGTCCGCGCCGTCTCCGCCGGGACCGAGACCGTCACGATCACCCTGACCAACCCCTCCGGCCTGGCCTTCCTCGTACGCCCGGAGGTGGTCGCGGACGGGCGCGAGGTCGTCCCGGTCACCTACACCGACAACTACGTCACGCTGTGGCCGGGGGAGTCCACGACGATCACCGCCACGTACCGGACGTCCGACCTCACCGGCCACCAGCCGTCGGTACGGGTACGCGGCTACAACGTCCCCACCACCACGATCCCTCTTTCCTGACCCGGGCCCCGTCAGGGGCCGGTCAGCGCGTGTGCCCAGGGCGGGTTCGCGCCCGCCACCGAGCACGTCAGCGCCGACACCCGGGCCGCGAACGACGCGGCGGCCACGGCCGTGTCCAGGTCGAGGCCGTCGAGCCGCCCGCCGAGCAGGCCGCGCGCGCCCAGATCATGCAGGAGCCCGGCGGTGAAGGAGTCGCCCGCGCCGACCGTGTCGACGACGTCGACCTCCGGCGCGGGCACCTCCGCCCGTTCCCCGTCGAGGGACACCAGCGCCCCCGCCGCTCCGCGCGTCACCACCACGAGCCGGGCGCCGGCCGCGTGCCAGGTGTCGCAGGCCCGTTCCACCGACGCGCCGGGCAGCAGGAAGCGCAGGTCGTCGTCGCTGAGCTTGAGCACGTCGGCCCACCCGCACCAGCGTTCGACCCGGTAGTCCTCGCGGGCGGCGAGGGTGGGACGCACGTTGGGGTCGATCGAGACCGTGGCCCGCGCGGCGGCCTCGCGCGCGAACTCCTCGACCGCCGCCCGGCCCGGCTCCCTGACCAGCGCCAGCGACCCGGTGTGCAGGCAGGCGGCCGGGCCGAGCCTGGCCGGGGCCAGCTCGTCCGGGCTCCACTGCCAGTCGGCGGTGCCGCCCGCGTAGAAGGTGTAGGCGGCCCGGCCGTCGCGGTCGAGCGCGGCGACCGAGAGCGTGCTCGGCTCGGCGGCCTCGACGGCCGCCGACAGGTCCACGCCCGAGGACGCCAGACGCTCACGGAACAGCGTCCCGAACACGTCGCCGGAGATGCGCCCGAGGAAACGGGCCGGCGTGCCGAGCCGGGCCAGCGCCACCGCCGTGTTGGCCGGGCCGCCTCCCGGCAGCACCCGCAACCCCAGCTCGCCCCGCCCGGCCGCGCCCTCGGAGGCGGTGAAGCCGTCGGCGACGCACTCGCCCAGAACAGCGATCATCGAGCCTGCCTTCCTGGCGCGCGCCGCCGATGTCGTACGCCCGAGGCGGCATCGACGTCTCCGAATGGGAGCTCATCATCGCAGCCCGCGATCACG
Source organism: Nonomuraea sp. NPDC051191 (assembly GCF_044455665.1). Lineage (NCBI taxonomy): Bacteria > Bacillati > Actinomycetota > Actinomycetes > Streptosporangiales > Streptosporangiaceae > Nonomuraea > Nonomuraea sp. NPDC051191. The sequence continues at coordinate 39,419 of NZ_JBITEZ010000010.1, forward strand.
CCCGCACTCACCCTCCGTCCTGGGCTCGCGTCAGGCGGTGCCGTTCCCGTCCTTCAGGTGGCGGGGCAGGCCGGTGTCCGGGACGCCGAGCCTTCGCGCGTACCGGTCGTTCAGCTCCGACCAGCCGAAGTCGACCGCCGCGGCGCCCCGGATCGGCGGGATCGGCCGCCCGTCGAGCAGCTTCTCGGCCACGTCGAGGCAGATGTGCCAGCCGGCCGCCGCCTTCGGCAGCATGTCGCGGTCCTGGACGGTGTGCCGCAACGTCAGACGGGTGCCGCCGCCGGTCGCCGCCAGCTCCCAGCGCAGCAGGTCGGTGCCGAACGTGTGCTCCAGCAGCGTCGGCGGCTCGGCGCGGACGACCTCGGCCGCCATGTCCAGGGGGTTCTCGTCGTCGATCATCGTGAGCGTCACGCCGCCCGTCTCGGACAGATCCCGGCCGGCGGTGTACGGGGCCCAGGCGGAGAGCTGCCCCGGCTCGGTCAGCGCCCGCCACACCTTCTCCGGCGGGTGACGCAGGTCGCGGACGAAGACGAGGGTCCAGCGATCTCCCGTCGCCTCGCCGCCGACCTGGGCCGGCGGGCTCGGGCGGTACACGTCAGAGGTCATCACTGCTCCAGGTTGTCGAGATGCCGCTCAAGAGCGTCGAGATGCCCGTCCCACAGGGCCCGGTACGGCTGAAGCCAGTCGTCCAGCGCCCGCAGGGGGCCCGCGTGGATGCGGTAGATCCGCCGCTGCGCCGCGGTGCGGCAGGTGACGAAACCCGCCTCCCTGAGCACCTTCAGCTGCTTGGACACCGTGGGCTGGCTGACGTCGAGCGCCTCGACCAGCTCGTTCACGCTGCTCTCGGACACCCGGAGCCGATCGAGGATGCGACGCCGGGTCGGCTCGGAGAGCACGGAGAACGCGTCGACGGACATGCCTCTATATTCCGCTGAAGGTATATGCCTGTCAAGGAATATAGCCGCCTGCTCCTTCAGCGCCGGATGATGATCTCCGTGAGCCGTTCCGGCGCACGCAGCGGCAGATAGTGATCGGCCGCGGCGACGATCTCCAGGCGCGCGCCGGGAATGCCCTCGGCGAGCCGGCGGGCGATCACGTCGATCTCCGGATGGTCGTGATCGCCGACGACGACGGTGGTGGGCACCGCGACCCGCTCAAGCAGCTCGACGGCGCCCACCTCGGAGAAGCGGACGTGGTCCTTCTCCGAGGCCACCCGCACCTTGGCGTTCTCGGTGACCATGCCCTCGATCGCCGCCCATCCCGGCGCCCGGTCACCCAGCGAGGCCCACACCGTCAGCTCCGTCTCGGCCAGGCGGCCGGCGTCGTTCCCGCGGTCCGCCGCCATGTAGGCGTCCATCTCCGGAGAGTCCGGCCAGTCGTGGCCACTGGCCGACGCCGCGACCAGGACCAGGGAGCGCACCCGTTCCGGGTGCTCCAAGGTGAAGTCGAGCGCGACCTCGCCGCCCATGCTCAGCCCGACCAGCGCGGTGCGCTCGATGCCGAAGTGGTCGAGCACCGCGAGCAGGTCGTCCTCGTAGCGGAACGGCGCGGTCGGCGGCGTCGAACGGCCCAGGCCCCGCGCGTCGTACCGGATCACGGTGTGGTGGCGCGCGAGTGCGGGGAGAACGCCGTCCCAGAGGCGGCTGTCGTGCACGGAGCCGTGCAGCAGGACCATGGGGGCTCCGCCGCCGGTCTTCTCGGCCCACAGGCTGCCGCCGCCGGAGACGGGGATGTACTCGATGGTCATGGGACCGATTCCATCACGCTTGTCCTGTTCTGCCGTTGACCCTGGCGGGAGGGCCATTCAGGGGGCTCGCCTCGGCGGATGCCCCGGGGTGGGGATTCCGGTCGGTCATGTGGTTTTTTCGTGTCCGTCCGAGGGCTCGCTAATGTTATCTCTTCGTGATGTGCGTCGCTGGCGGGTGATTTGTACGGAGAGAGCGTGTGTAGAGGAGATTGGCTACCCGATTTTTCGTCTTTATCAGGAAATTTGGGGCCAGCGCTGCCCGATCATCCTTGTGGTTACGATTCCTTCGTCCAGTCGTTCTGCGGAGCGAAGGGGAAGAAGGGCGCCATCGATTCCCACGATCTGGCCGAACTCGAAAAGCGCCGGAATGATCCCGACTTCGCCGTGGCGTTCGCCTCCGTGATGCCGCCACGGCAGCTCAAAAGCCTTCTGGCCGGTCTGCGCCGCGCGCATGCCATCCAGTCCACCAGCCTCGACCGGCTGGCCAGAGCGCTGAGCACGCTGCTCGGCACCGCCTCCCGCGCCCCCTGCGCGGCCAGGATCTCGACCCCTTACGCCCACCGCCTGCTCGAAAACCTCGACGACCCGGAAACCGGTTTCGCGCTCGGGCAGTTGTTGCGGTACGGGCGTTTCGCCGACACATTCCTGCGCGACCTGGCCTTCAAGGTCTACGACCATGAACGAAGCCAGCCGCCCGGGTCTCCGTACTGGCGGAACCTTCGTCCGGACTCGCTGCCGATGTGCGCCATCCCCCTGGACGAACGGGACCCCATGGCAGCCGTCATGGCCGCCCTGGCCAACCATCCCCGTGCGGCCCGCGAATTCCTGACGGACGGGCGCCGGGACCCACTGGACTACCTCACCTGCGAACGCTTCTGGCCCGGCCAGACCGAGACACACCTCGACCGGGCCATCGACATCGCGGGCCTCTAGCAACCCGGTGGGGCGTTGCCGCGGTGACGGGTCAGGGGCGGAGGCCGGTGAAGAGGTCTTCCTCGTGGGCGGGGGCGTCGACCTTGTTCAGCTTCCGCTCGAAGGCCTCGTGGGAGAACGCCTGGTGCTGGGCCTCCTCGGGCATGCGGAGGAGGAAGATGTTCTCGCCCTGGCTCTCGTGGGCCTGGAGGGCCTTGAGCTTGCGTTCGACGTAGGGGGTGACGTCGACGACCGCGGTGACCTGCTCGTCGGGGGTGCCGAAGTCGTCGGACGGCTCGAAGCCGCCCAGGTCGACGCCGCTGTCGCGCATCAGCTCGAACATGCGCTTGATCGCGGCCCTGGGGATCGCCGTGTAGTAGAACTTGTCGGGGATGCCGGTCGCCTCGACGGCGGCCACCGTGATGCGGTGGGCCTGCACGTGGTCGGGGTGGCCGTAACCGCCGCCGCCGGTCTCGTCGTAGGTGATGACCACCTGCGGGCGGTAGCGCTCCATCAGCTCGCCCAGCTTGGCGGCGGCCACCTCGACCGGGACGTTGGCGAACGCGTTGGGGTGATGGTTGGTGTCCCAGCCGTCCATGCCGGAGTCGCGGTAGCCGAGCAGCTCCACGTGGTCGATGCCCAGGTGCGCGACGGACTCGCGCAGCTCGCCCAGGCGCTTCTCGGCCACCCTGGCGGCGTCGTGACCCTCCTCGCCCGGTTTGACGCCGCCCGCGTCGTCACCCTGCTCGCCGTTGGTGCAGGTGACCAGCACGGTGCGGATGCCCTCGTCGGTGTAGCGGGCGAGGATGCCGCCGGTGCTCAGGCACTCGTCGTCGGGGTGGGCGTGGACGACCATCAAGGTGAGTTCCCGATCCATGAAGGGAACCCTACTCGGCGCGCCCGACACTTCGGCCCCCGCGTGCGCGGCGACGGCGGACGATGGACGGGGCGGGGGACGGGGCGGGGGACGGGCGCGTCAGGCGGTGGTGGTCAAGGTCGTGGCGCGTCGGCGGGCGGCGGCGGCCGTGGCGCGGTCGCCCAGGGCGTCGGCCAGCGCGGCCTGCTTGAGCCAGTTGAACGGGCTGCACGGCCGTACGCCGATCCGCTCGCTCACCAGCGCCCGCGCCACCTCGTGCCGCCCGCCCCGCAGCGCCGCCTCCAGCAGCGTCTTCTGCACGGCGTCCCGCTGGGCGTGGCTGCCGCCGAACTCGTTGACCCGGTGCCGGATCGGGTACAGCAGGTCGACGACGGCCCCGAAGTCGCCCCGCCCGTACGCCACCAGGGCCCGGCACACCGGCAACCCCACCCGCGACGTCATCGCGACGTTGGTGACCCCGGGACGGGACTCCAGCGCGTACGCCTCCCGCGAGGCGACCAGCTTCTCCGCCTCCCCGATCCGCCCGGCCCCCACGTACGCCATGACCGCGTGCACGTCGTTGAAGGCGTAGAACGGCTCGGCCACCAGCGGCGGCCACGCGTCGGCCAGGGCCCGCCAGCGTCCGGGCTGGTCGGACCCCTCCAGTAGGAGCCGCCAGAGCAGCGCGGCGGCGTCCAGCAGCTCCATGGACGTGCGCCCGCCGGCCAGCGCCGCGTCGTACACCCCGAGCGCCCGAGACGTGTCGCCGGTCTCCAGGGCGTAGAGGGCGTAGTGCCACCAGGTGTGGACGTTGAAGAACGTGCCGGTGGACCAGTCGTCCAGGCGGGCGTCGAGGTAGCGCACGCCCTCGCCGAAGCGGCCCTGCATCTCGTAGGTGTGCACGACCGCGTGGATGCCCCACACGTCGCGCCGGTTCAGCTCGACGGCCCGCAGGCCGACCTCCTCGGAGCGGTCGTAGTGGCCGGCCTCCTCCAGGCCGAAGGCGTACATGCCGAGCAGGTGGCCGTAGTGCCGGTCGTCGTCGTGCCAGGCGGTGAGCGCGCCGCCGACCCGGTCGCGCAGCGAGCGGGCGTCGCCGGTGAAGAAGTCGATCTGGTGCCCGGCGGCCAGGGCCAGCGCGTCGCGCGGGTGGGCGACGGTGATCTCGGCCAGCAGCGCGCCGCAGGCGGTCAGGTCGCCGTCGAGCAGCGCCTGGACGGCCGCCAGGTGCGCGCGCTCGCGGGGCAGCAGCGACGACTCGTCGGCCTGGCGGCGGAAGGCGTCGAACCGGGTGCGCGCGCTACGGGCGTCCGCCGCCTCGGTGGTCAGCAGGTCGAGGTAGGCGGCCAGGACGTTGCCCATGGGGAAGCCTGGGGAGTCGGCCAGCGCGGCGGTCGCCTCGGCGTCGACCTCGGCCCGGAAGTGCAGCAGCTCGTCGATCGCCCGGTCGTAGTGGCGGGCGGCGGCGGCGCTCGCGCCGGTCATGGCCAGGCCGTGCTCGTCGGTGGTCACCCGATCACTGTAACCACGCCGCCGGTCCCGATTCAGGACGACCGCCTGACGCGCGGCCCGTCATTAGGGGCCATACGAACGACGAGAACACTTGTCGCCCCCAACCCGCATACGTAATGTTTGATGCCGAACGACCGATGAGGAGAGTCCATGCGCCTGGCCGACGTCGATCTCGCGGACCCCGGCAGGTTCACCGACGGCGTGACCCCGTGGCGGATGTTCGACGTGCTGCGCGAGCGGTCACCCGTCCACTGGCAGGACGAGCACGGGCACGGCAAGGGCTTCTGGGCGGTCACCCGGCACGCCGACATCGTGGCCGTCGGCCGCGACCCGGAGACGTTCACCTCCGAAGGCTTCACCAACCTGGAGGAGGTGGACGAGCGGCAGGCCGCGATCCGGCGTTCCATGCTGGAGACCGACGGCCCCCGCCACCACGCGCTGCGGCGGCTGCTGCTGCGCGACTTCTCGGCCAGGGCGGTGGCCGGCTACGAGGTCTTCCTGCGCGGCCTGACCGCCACGACCCTGGACGCCGCCCTGCCCAAGGGCGAGTTCGACTTCGTCAAGGAGGTCGCCGCCGACTTCCCGATCAACGTGCTGGCCCGCATGCTCGACGTTCCCGACACCCAGCGGCTCATCGACTGGGGCAACCAGATCATCGAGAACACCGACCCGGACCGGCTGCGCGAGAGCGAGAAGTACAAGGACCTGCCCTTCCGCAGCCCCGCCTCCCTGGAGGTCTTCGAGTACGGCCGGGAGCTGGCCGCCCGCCGGCGCGGCGGCGACGGCACGGACCTGGTCAGCCGGCTCGTCAACCAGGCCCCCGCGGACGGCCTGCCGCTGTCGGACCGCGACTTCGACAACTACTTCCTGCTGCTGGTCGTGGCCGGGAACGAGACCACCCGGCACGCCATCTCGCACACCATGCTCGCCCTCATGGAGCACCCCGCCCAGCTCGACCGCCTGCGCGCCGACCCGGCGCTGATGCCGCGAGCCGTGGACGAGTTCCTGCGCTGGGCCTCACCCGTCTACCACTTCCGCCGTACCGCGACCCGCGACGTCACCCTGAACGGCCGCCGCGTCGCCGCCGGCGACAAGGTCGTCATGTGGTACGCCTCGGGCAACAGGGACGAGCGCGTCTTCCCCGACCCGTACCGGTTCGACGTGGGCAGGGACGCCGACGAGCACCTGACGTTCGGCAGGGGAGGCCCGCACTACTGCCTCGGCGGCGCGCTGGCCAGGCTGGAGATCCGGGTGCTGTTCGAGGAGCTGCTGCCGCGCCTGTCGTCGATCGAGCTCGCCGGCGAGGTGCGCAGGATACGCTCGAACTTCGTCAACGGCATCAAGGAGCTGCCGGTCAGATGCTCTCCAGGTGCTCCATGACGCGCTTGAGCGAGGCGGCCAGCTCGCGCCGCTGATCGCTGTCGAGCTCCTTGACCACGAACGCCTCCTGCCGGTTGAACTCCGGGAACAGCTCGCGCATCAGCCGCTCGCCGGTGGCGGTGAGCGCCAGCATGACCCGGCGGCCGTCCGTGGGATGCGGGTAGCGCCGCAGGTGGCGGTAGGACTCCAGGGTCTTGACCACGCCCGTGAGGGTGCCCTTGGAGATGCCCGCCTCGGCGGCGACGTGGCGGGTCTCGCTCTCGCCCCAGATCCACACCACCCACATCACCACGAACCCCGTCCAGGTCAGGCCGGTGTCGCGCAGGACGGTCTGCTCCAGGTGGTTGCGGATGGCCGAGGAGGCGCGGTAGACGTTGGACACCGCCCACATGGCCTCGAAGTCGATGTTGAGGTCGCCCAGCCGCTGGCCGATGGCCTCCTCGGTCTGGCGCAGCGTGTGGTGTCCCGTCATGGCACGAAAGTATATTCGGTACCTAACAATCTTCGCGCTGGCGATTCACGAACGGGCCCAAACGACCCGGCCGCCGAACACCGTCAGGTCCACCGGGGCCGCCACGACGTCCTCGTCCGCCGTCGCCGCGCTGAGGCACAGGTCGGCGACCTTGCCCGGGGTGAGCGTGCCCTTCCAGCCCTCGGCGAAGTCCTGCCGTGCTCCGGCGATCGTATAGGTGGCCAGGGCCTCCTCCAGCGAGATGCCCTCGCCGTCGCGGTCGACCAGCGCCGCCACGCCCGCCCGCCAGTCCGGCGCGGTCACCGGGGCGTCGGAGCTGCACGCGGTCAGCACGCCCGCGTCGAGCGCCGAGCGCGCCGGCCACTCCCGCTCGGCCGCCCGCGCGCCGAACAGCTCGCGCGTGGTGCCCGACTCGACGCGCTGGAGCACCGGCTGCAGGTTGATGCCGTAGCCCAGCTCGCCGAGCGTGGCCAGCGCCTGCTTGGAGGCGAACTGGCCGTGGATCACGTAGTGGCGGGGGTCGGCCCTCGGGTGCTCGCGGGAGATCGCGGCCAGCGCGTCCGCCACGGCGTCGATGCCCCGGCTGCCCACCACGTGCACGCCCGCCTGGAGGCCGGCGACGTGCACCAGGCGCAGGATCTCGTCCAGCTCGGCGACCCGCTCGGCGTCCGTGCCGCCGTGCGTGCACAGCGAGCCGTGCCCGCCCGACGGGTACGCCTCCCGCATCCAGGCCGTCTCCGACGGCGGGATCCCGTCGGCGAACACCTTCACGCCCAGCAGCCGGACCAGCCGCTCGTCCACGCCGTCCAGGTCGTCCGGCAGGCGGTCGAGGTAGGCGGCGGTGTCGGCGACCGAGGCGCCCGACATCGGGCTCGGCAGGCCCAGGACGCTCACCCGCGCGGTCAGCCCGCCCGCCCGCGCCAGCTCCCCGTACGCGCCCAGCACCCCCGGCCCCATGCCGCCCGCGAACGCCTCCCCGCCACCCGGCCCGAGGCCCGGCTCGGTGAAGCTGGTGATCCCGGCCCGGTTCAGCTCGGCCACCACCTCGCGCAGCACCCGGGTCAGGCCGCCCGGCGGAGGGGGCACCAGGCGCTGGACGACGCCCTGGTCCCCGTGGTGCAGCAGGCCGTCGCCGTCCTCGGGCAGCCCGGCCAGGCGCAGCGCGGCGGAGTTCGTCCACGTCGTGTGGCCGGAGAAGTCCTGGAGGAGGATGGGATGGTGGGGGGCGACGTCGTCCAGGTCCGCCTTCGAGGGCAGGCGGCCCTCGGCCAGCCGGCCGGGGTTCCAGCCGATCCCGCGCACCCACTCGCCGGGCCCTGCGGCGCGCACCGCGGCGGCGACCCGGTCCCGCACCTCGGCGATCGACCCCACCGCCACGTCCAGGCAGAACGGCGGGCGGGTCAGGCCGTAGCCGCAGGCGTGCAGGTGGGAATCGTTGATCCCGGGCAGCAGGACGCGGCCCCGCAGGTCCACGACCTCGGCCGCGGTCCAGCCGGCGGCGTCGCCGACGTGCGCGATCACGCCGTCGCGCACCGCCACGCCCGTCGCGTACGGCCGCGCCGGGTCCATCGTGAGCACCCGCCCGTTGACCAGCAGAAGATCGGCGTCAGTCATGAATCGTCTCCAAGGTAGGCGCGCTTGAGCGCGGCATCCGACTCGCGCAGCGGCGTGGGGTCGCCGCCGTAGGTGATCGTGCCGTGGGACAGCACGTACGCGCTGTCGGCCAGGGCCAGGGCCGCGTGCGCGAACTGCTCGACCAGCAGCACCGCGCAACCGTCGTCGGCCAGCCGCCGGATCACCGGCAGCAGCCGGCGGACGACGCCCGGCGCCAGGCCGAGCGACATCTCGTCGAGCAGCAGCGCCACGGGACCGGTCCCGATGGCCCTGGCCAGGACGAGCATCTGCTGCTCGCCGCCGGACAGCAGCCCGGCCCGCACGTCGAGCCGCCGTTCCAGCTCGGGGAACAGCCCCAGGCCGCGCCGGGGGTCGCCGGCCAGGGACAGGTTCTCGCGGGTGGTGAGCGTGCCGAACACGGCGCGGCCCTGCTCCACGTGCGCCAGGCCGTGCCTGGCCCGGTGGGTGCGCGGCCGGCCGGTCAGCGCGGCCCCGCCCAGGACGATCTCGCCCCCGGCGACCGGCACCACGCCCGAGACCGCTTCGAGCAGCGTCGTCTTGCCCGCGCCGTTCGGGCCGAGCAGGACGGTGACCTGCCCCCGCGCGGCGGTCAGCGTCACGTCCCTGACCACCGGCCGGCCGCCTCTGGCCACGGTCACGTCGCGCAGCACCAGATCCATGGGGTCGCCTCCCGTCCGCCCGCTCACGCGGCGGGCTCCTCGCCCAGGTAGGCCCGCAGGACGCGGGGCTCGGCGAACACCTCGGCGGGCGGGCCCTGGGCGACGACGCGGCCGAAGTCCAGCACGGTCACGCCCGTGCACGCCGCCCGGACCAGGTCCAGGTCGTGCTCGATGAGCAGGACGGCGGCGCTGTACCGGGCGGGGACCCGGCGCAGCCAGGTGCCCAGCCGTTCGCTCTCGGCGTGGCCGAGGCCGGCGGCGGGCTCGTCCAGCACCGCGATCGCCGGACGGGCCAGCAGCGTGCCGGCCACTTCGAGCAGCCGCCTGGCGCCCACGTCGAGCGCGGCGATCGGGTCGCCGGGCGCGGCCGTCACCAGCCCGGCCAGGCCCTCCTCCAGCTCGGCGTCGCTCAGCGCGCGGCGCGCGGCGAACCGCAGGTACTCGCGCACCGACAGGCCCACCGGCACCCGGTCCTGCTGGAACGTGCGGCGCAGCCCGGCCCTGGCGCGCCGGTGGACCGCCGCGCCGCCCCGGGCGCCCGCGACGGCGACGCCGCCGACCTCGACCAGGCCGCCTCCGGCGGGGACGAACCCGCTGATCGCGTCGACCAGGGACGACTTGCCCGCGCCGTTCGGGCCGACCAGCCCGTGCACCTCGCCGGCGAGCACGGTGAGGCCGACGTCGTCCACGGCGACGACCTGGCCGTACCGCACGCTCACCCGCTCGATCCGCAGCGCCGCGCGCCGCCCGTCCGCGGCGAGGGCCGGAGCCTCGGGTCCGGCCACCGCGGACACGCCCGATCCGGTGTCGGCGTGACGGGCGTCGGAGCGGCGGGCGCGGCGGGCGCGCAGGGCGGCGCGGAGGCCGTCGCTCATGCCCGACCCCTGCGTCATCGCCTGCACCGCGCCCACCGCGAACACGACGTTCGCCCACTGCTGCGGTACGCCGAGCCGCCGCAGCAGCTCGCTCACCAGCACGCCCAGCGCCCCGCCGACGAGCGCGCCCTCCGCGTGGTGGGCGCCCGCCATCACGGCCACCGCGTAGGCCACCAGCGACTGCCCGGGGTCGAAGTTGCGCGACACCACCATGGCGAGCTGCCCGGCCAGCAACGCCCCGGACACGCCCGCGATGAACGCGCTCACCGCGAAGGCGCTCAACTTGGCGCCGGGCACGCTGGTCCCGGCCGCCGCCGTGGCCCGTTCCGACTCCTTCAGCGCCCGCCACGACGCCCCGAGCCGGGTCCGCCGCACCAGCGCCAGCGCCACCGCCACCAGCGCGAAGACGCCGCAGCACAGCAGGAAGTACTGGCGGTCCGAGGTCAGCCCCGCCGGACGGCCCACCACGACGCCCTGGCTCACGCCGGGGAAGGAGTTGGCGGCCATGACGACGTCCACGGTCGCGGCGAAGCCCAGCGTGATGATCGCCAGGTGCACGCCGCGCAGCCGCAGCGCGGGCAGGCCGATGAGCAGCCCGAACGGCACGGCGGCCAGGCCCGCGAGCGGCAGCCAGACGTACAGGCCGCCGGGGACGCCCCAGACGTTGAGCTGGGCGGTGGTCCAGGCGCCGATGGCGGCGAAGGCCATCTGGCACAGGGAGACCATCCCGGCCTGCCCGGCCACCACCCCGAGGCTCTGCAGCAGCACCCCGGAGATGACCGCCGACATCGCCAGGAACACCCAGTACGCCGGCAGCCCGGCGGCGAGACCGTAGGCGGCCGCCGCCGCCAGGACGCCCGCGACCGCCCACCGCGCCACCGGCCCGTCCAGCGGGACGCCCGCGACCGTCCGCCGCGCCACCGGCCCGTCAGCGCGACGCATCCCACACCTCCCTGCGCCGGCTCCACATCAGGATCAGCAGGATGGCCGCGAACGGCACCACGTCCCGGTACTGCTGCACCACCGCCGACCCCGCGAGCACCCCCTCCAGCAGCCCGAGCGCGAGCCCGCCGGCCAGCGCCCCGGCCAGCCGCCGCAGCCCGCCCAGCAGCGCCGCCGCGCAGGCGGGCACGATGAGCATGCTCAGCGACAGGATGTCGCTCGACCGCACAGGCGCCACCACCAGCAGCACCAGCGACGACAGCGCGCCGGCCAGGGCCCACACGGTCACGGTGAGCGCGCGGGTGCCGATGCCCAGCAGCTCGGTGGTGACCGGCCGCTCGGCCATGGCACGCAGGCGCAGGCCCAGCGGCGTCCGGGTGAGCAGCAGCGAGGTGCCCGCGCCGATCACGACGGCCAGGGCGAGCAGCACGACCGCCCCCTGCGTCACCACGACCCCGGCCAGCGTGGCGACGCGGCCCGCGGCCGGGTTCGGCAGCACCCGCGGCTCGTCGCCGAAGGCGATGTAGGCCAGCGCGATGATCCCGATGAGCTGCGCGATCGACACCGCCGTACGGGTCTGCGGCCCGCTCTCGGCGAACCACCGCGTCATCACCAGGCCGCACCCGGCCGACACCAGTGCCCCGGCCGCCACCCCGGCCAGGGCCGCCGCCCAGTACGGCCACCCCGTCCCGGCGAGCGCGGCCATCACGTACACCCCGGCCACGCCGGTCGCGGCGACGGCCAGGTTCACCGTCGCGGTCAGCCGGTACATGGCGGTGAGCAGGAGGCCGAGGGCGGCGAACGTGCCGCCCGCGGCCAGCCCGGAGACCAGGCCCTGGAACATCAGCCGAGCGTCCCGGGGTAGCGCACCCACTCGGGCGTGACCACGTGCCAGGCGCCGTCCTTGAGCCGGACGATCTTCCCGGCCCGGTTGGAGAAGTGCCGGGCGGCCTGCCCGAACTCGTACGGGGTGCCGGTCATCGGGGTCTGGACGGGCTTGAGCGCCCTGAACGCCGCCGCCACCGACTCCCGGGTGATCGGCCCCTTGATCGTCCTCAGCGTGTCCACGAAGTAGGTGGCCGCCAGGTAGCCGCCCTGCCCGAAGGAGGTGAGCGGCACGTTCTTCGCGGTCATCAGCTCGCGCCAGTCCTTCAGCGCGGGCGAGTCCGCCTCGGTGAACGGCTCGAACTCGGCGTTGGCGTACATGCCGTCCCCGTCGGGGCCGAGGGCCTTGGCGACGGCCTCGGTGTAGGGCGCGGTGGTCATCAGCCAGTCGATGCCGGTGACGTCCTGCTGCTTGACGACCTTCATCCAGGCGATCGCCATCGGCTCGGTGCCGTTGTACAGGACCGCCTGGCAGCCCTCCCGCCGGGCCCGCAGCACGAACGGCGTGGGGTCGGAGTCCGGCTTGACCGTGCGGTCGTCCAGGGTGAGCTTCTTGCCGGTCAGGGCGGTCCAGCTCTTCACGGCCCCGCCGTAGGCGTCGTTGGTGTTGCCGAGGATCGCCAGGAACATGCAGACCTTGTCCCGTTTGAGGACCTCGGAGGCGTAGTAGAGGTTGATCGCCATGTTGAGGTACGGGCCGGTGTTCACCGGGGAGACCGCCGGGGACTCGAAGCAGGTCGGGTCGACGCCGGTGCCCTGGACGGAGACGATCCCCGACTGCTGGTAGAAGGGGGCGTTCACGGCGCAGTCGAGCAGGCTGGCCGAGCCGGCCAGCGCCACGACGCCCTGGTTGGTGACGACGTCCCTGGCGGCCTGGGCGGCGGCGGCCGGGTCGCCCTTGTCGTCGGCGCTGACGTACTCGATCTTGTGGCCGTTCACGCCGCCCTGCTCGTTGACCCGGTCGAAGACGGCCTTGGCCGCGGCCGAGGAGTCGGGGAAGGTGACCGCGCCGCTCAGCGAGCTGACGCCGCCCACCTTGATGACGTTCCCGGCGCCGCCGGACGAGGCGGACGGCGGCTCGTCGGACAGGCCGCACCCGGCGACCGACAGCGGGAAGGCGAGCAGGACGGCGAGCGGGACGGCGCGTGCCCTCATGGGGATCATGGGCGACCTCTCTGCGGATTGTGGAGGGATCGTAAGGTGCCAAACGAGCTGGTTCAAGAGCTAGCTTGTTTAAGATCGTTCGGGTATGAAAGAAAAATGAAGCAACCGCGCATGCAACTCGTGCTGTCCGAGAACTGGACGATGACCTCGGCCCGCGACCTGCCGGTGCTGGTCCGGTGGGCACGCGAGGCCGAGGACGCCGGGTTCGACTCGGTCATGGTCAGCGAGCACCTGGCGCTCGGCCCCGACGCCGGCGCCCGGGGCCGCATGGCCAACCCCCGCGAGTACGCGCTGCCCGGCAACCAGGACCCGTTCACGCCGTGGCCGTACTCGCTGGGCCTGCTGGCCGCCGTCGCCTCGGTCACCACCCGGCTGCGCCTGGCCGCCGCCGCGGTGCTCGCCCCGCTGCGCCACCCGCTGGCGCTGGCCCGCGAGCTCGGCACGCTCGACCTGCTCTCGGAGGGCCGGCTGATCGTGCTGCCCACCGTGAGCTGGAGCCGCGACGAGTACGCCGCGCTCGGCGTGCCCTTCGAGCGGCGCGGGCAACTGCTCGACGAGCACCTGGAGATCTGGGAGCTGCTCTGGCGGGACTCGCCGGTCACCTACCGCGGACGGCACTACCGGTTCGACGAGGTGTACTTCGAGCCGAAGGCGTACCGGGAGAGCGGGCCGGCGCTGTGGTTCGGCGGCGCGCGGATGAGCGCCCACCTGCTGCGCCGGATGACCCGGTGGGGCAGCGGGTTCAACCCGCTCGGCTACCCGCCCGCCGAGGACATGAAGGCGCTGGCCGACGGCATGAAGGCGGCCGGTCGCGACATCGGCGAGCTGGAGCTGGCCGGCGGCACGCGGGCCGTCTTCCCCGACGCCGTCTCCTGCGCGCCGCTCGGCCCGGCCCTGGAGCACATCCCGGCCCGGATGGCCGAGGGTTACACCACCTTCTGCATCAAGCCGTCGCAGTTCGTCGACGACCCGGACGGCGTGGGCGCGTTCTGCCGCGAGGTCATGCGGCGGGTGGGCGAGCTGACCAGGTGAGGACGTCGCGCGGCCGGCCCTCATCCGGCCGCGCGACGGGATCACGGGGCCAGCGCCTCCCGCACCAGGGCGGTGTCGGTGAACTGCTCGAAACGGGTGGCCACGCCGTCCTCCAGGTGCCAGACGTGGGTGAAGCGCACCTTCATCGACTTGCCGGTGGCCCGGTAGGTGCCGCTGTAGTGGCCGATCGCCACGACCACGTCGCCGCCGTCGACGAACTCCTCCGGCTCGGCCTGGTAGCCGTCCCACTCGCTGCCCAGCTTGGCGAACACCTCCGACAGCACCTGCTCCGGCCCCACGTACGTGCCCCCGTACGGGAAGCCGGCCATCTCCGTCCACCGGGCCTGCGGGCCCAGCAGGGACACGATGCCGTTCACGTCGCCGGCCGCCGAGGCCGCGTAGGAGGCGCGTACGGCGTCGAGATTGTCGCTCATCTGTGTTTCTCCTCAGACCGGTTCCTCACCGGCCGGATAGGTGACCTGACCCAGCGGCTCGATGTACGCGCCGCCGGGGGAGTGGTGGATCTCGCCCTCGCCCGACAGGCCGAAGAACGTGCCGACGGTGCGCAGGGCGGTCCAGTCGTAGAGCCAGGTGGCCGCCACCGGGATGCGGAACTCCCGGAAGGTGAACACGTACAGGTCGTCGGCGATCTTCCAGGCGGTGGCCAGGTCGACGTCGCCGTGGCCACGCTGCGCGCCGGCCAGGCACTGCCAGGCGTAGCGCTCGGAGCTGAGGTAGACGTGCTCGTAGAGGTGCTCGGGGCTGTAGCGGTACAGGGCCCGCCGGCCGATCAGCTCGCGGGTCGGCGCGGGCGGCTCGCCGGTGACCTCCCGGCCCTCGATCACGCCGGGCGTGAACGTCTGCGACACCCGCGGCTGCCCCGGGACCGGCTCGGACGCGATGACCGAGACGACGCGCAGCGCCCGGCCCGTGGTCGTGTGCAGGACGGTGACCGTGTACTCGCGGGGCCGCCCGGTGTGGGCGCGGCCGACGTAGAACAGGTCCTCGCGCATGGCCACGGCCTCGTACGCCTCGGCGGGCCCGCCGTCGGCGTGCACCTTGTAACGGCTCGCGAAGGCCAAAGACGTCTTGCTGCCGTCGTCGAAGGTGAGGTCCACCTCGGTGCCCGCGAGCGCGTAGGTGGCCGGAAGGCGGTTCGTGGCGATCCCGGGCGCGAAATCGTCCATGTTCTTCCAACCGGCAGGGCGATCGGTCATGAACGGGCTCCTTCCTCCACGAATTCGTCTATGAAATCATATAGCTTCCCGTTGTAAAGGAGTAGGCGATGAGGCTCAAGGGAAAGGTCGCGCTGATCACCGGGGCGGGCACCGGCATCGGCGCGGCGACCGCCCGCAGGTTCGCCGCCGAGGGTGCCTCGGTGATGCTGACCGGCCGCCGTCCCGGGCCGCTGGCCGAGGTGGCCGCGGACCTGGGCGACGCGGCGGCCGTGGCCTGCGCGGACATGTCCGACACCGTCCAGGCGCGGGAGGCGGTCGAGGCGTGCCTGGGCCGCTTCGGCGGGCTCGACGTGCTGGTGGCCAACGCGGGCGGCCACGGGGGAGGGCCGGTCGGCGAGACCGACGACGCGTCCTGGCGGCTCAGCCTCGACGCCAACCTCAACACCTGCTTCGTGACCTGCCGGGAGGCGCTGCCGGCGCTGGTGCGGTCGAAGGGGGCGATCGTCGTCGTGTCGTCGATCGCGGGCCTGGCCGCCGGCCCGGCCGTTTCCGGATATGTCACTACGAAACACGCGCTCATCGGCCTGACCCGCTCGATCGCCCGCGACTACGGGCCCCAGGGCGTCCGGGCCAACTGCCTGTGCCCCGGCTGGGTCCGCACGCCGATGGCCGACGAGGAGATGGACGTGCTGGTCGGCCGGGACGGCATCACCCGCGACGCGGCGTACGAGCTGGTCACCAAGGACGTGCCGCTGCGCCGTCCGGCCACCGCCGACGAGATCGCCGCGATCTGCCTGTTCCTCGCCTCGTCCGACAGTGCCGTCATGACCGGCAGCGTCGTCGTGGCCGACGGCGGCGCGACCGCCGTTGACCTGCCCACCCTCGCCTTCGACTGATCATCGACGCCTAGGCCGCCAGTTCCTGGGCAAAGGGGAGTTCTTCCGCAAACCCCCAGGAGGAACGGTGAGCACCGCACATAGCGCGGGCCGCGGGGCCATGGACGCGGGCCGCGAAGCCAAGGACGCGGCCCGCAGAGCGGCCGACAGCCCGGCGATGACCACGCTGGCCCGCGTGGGCCTGGCCTGCCGCGGCGTGCTGTACGCGCTGATCGGCGTGCTGGCGTTGCAGATCGCCTTCGGTGACGGCTCGCGTCAGGCCGACAAGTCGGGCGCCATCACCACCATCGCCGGACTGCCCTTCGGCCAGGTGCTGTTGTGGATCATGACGGTCGGCTTCGCCGGGCTGGCGCTGTGGCAGGCGTCGGAGGCGCTGTTCAGCCACCGCAAGGCCACCGACCGGGCCCAGTCGGGCTTCCGCACCGGCGTGTACGTCCTGATCTGCGTGACCCTGCTGAGCGTGCTGCTGGCCGGCCAGGCCAAGTCCGACGACAAGCAGTCGCAGAACCTGACGAGCAAGCTGCTCGACCTGCCCGGCGGCCAGGTCATCGTCGGCCTGATCGGGCTCGGCATCGTCGCCCTCGGCATCTACTGGATCTACGAGGGCGCCACCAAGAAGTTCGAGCGCGAGCTCGACCTCGGGCGCATGTCGCCCAAGGCCCGCAAGGTGATGGAACGGCTCGGCCAGGCCGGCTACATCGCCCGCGGCGTGATCACCGGCGGCGCCGGCGTCTTCGTCGGCTACGCGGCGATCACCTTCGATCCCGACAAGGCGGGCGGCATCGACGCCACCCTGCGGCGCTTCGCCGACACACCGGCGGGGCCGTGGCTGCTCGCGGCGGTGGCGCTCGGGCTGCTGCTGTTCGCGGGCTACTGCTTCGGCGAGTCCCGCTGGCGCCGCACCTGACGCCACCCGGCCGCGCGCCCGGACGGCGCACCTGGCGGCACCCTCGTCGCGTGCGCGAGCGGCGGGTCCCCGGGCGGGGCCCGCCGCTCGGGTGTGTCCGAGGGGGCGGTCCGGTCAGGCCGGGCGGCCGGCGACCACCGCGCGTCCCATCGCCGGGTCGTCGCAGAACGCGCCGTCGACGCCGAGCTCGATGAGCCTGGCCAGCCAGCCGGCCACGTCACCGGTGGCCCGCCCGTAGACCGGGCTGGCCGGGTCCCCCCTGCGGTAGTCGGCCGGGAGCTGGGAGTTCTCGTTGCGGATCGTCCACACGTGCACGTCGAGCCGCCTGCGGTGGGCGTCCTGGACCAGCGTGGTCGGGGGCAGCGTCGCGCCCGCGGCGTCCACCGGGACCACGCGGCGGGTGTCCACGCCGATCCCGGCGGCGTAC
Source organism: Nonomuraea sp. NPDC051191 (assembly GCF_044455665.1). NCBI lineage: Bacteria > Bacillati > Actinomycetota > Actinomycetes > Streptosporangiales > Streptosporangiaceae > Nonomuraea > Nonomuraea sp. NPDC051191. The sequence continues at coordinate 56,898 of NZ_JBITEZ010000010.1, forward strand.
CGGGCCACCTCGCGCAGCCCCTCGGGGGTCACCATGTCGTCGTAGGTGCGCGTGCTGCCGGAGGCCACCCAGTCGTAGGGCGCGCCGCCGGAGGTGATGAGCTGGATGAGCGGCAAACGCGTGCGTTCATGCAGCTCGCGCAGGTTCGCCGTCTCGAAGGACTGGATGTACGCCTTGCGCACGTGGTACCGGTTCAGCACCTCCAGCAGCGGCTCCTCCAGCGACAGCCCGACCGAGTCGAAGTACGTCGGATGCTTGGTCTCGGGGTAGACCCCGACGCCGTGCCGCTGCGCGAGCCGGACGACCTCCTCGAACGTCGGGATCTCGGCGACCCCGTCGAAGGCGGTGTTGTCCGGCCGCAGGTCGGGCACGCGTTCCTTGGCCCGCAGCGTCTTCAGCTCGGCCAGCGTGAAGTCCTCGGTGAACCAGCCGGTGACCGGCCGGCCGTCCACGGTCTTGGTGGCGCGCCGGCCGGCGAACTCGGGGTGGGCGGCCACGTCGGTCGTGCCGGAGATCTCGTTCTCGTGCCGGGCGACCAGCACGTGGTCCTTGGTGGAGACCAGGTCGGGTTCGATGTAGTCGGCGCCCATCGCGATGGCCGCCTCGTAGGACGGCAGCGTGTGCTCGGGCCGGTGGGCGCTGGCGCCCCGGTGCCCGATCACGACGGGGGCCTGGCCGCGGCGCTCGGCCGTGGCGGAGGGCGTCTGGGTCAGCACGACAGCGACCGTACCGCCGGCCAGGAGGGCGGCCAGCGCGCTCGCGAACAACCTGCGCGTCGTCATGCGGGCACGGTAGACCGCCGAGGTGGCCTGGACGTTACGCCTGGGCGCACAGTGCAGGACGGGTTCAGCCGAGGCCGAAACGGGGGATCGGCAGGTCCTCGGTGGCGACGTGCACGATGTGCGCCTCGGTGTAGACGTCGATGCTGTACCGGCCGCCCTCCCGGCCGAGCCCGCTGGCCTTCACGCCGCCGAATGGCGTGCGCAGGTCGCGGATGTTCTGGGAGTTGATCCAGAGCATGCCGGCCTCGACGGACCGGGCCAGGCGGTGGGCGCGGCGCAGGTCGCTGGTCCACACGTAGGCGGCCAGGCCGTACCGGGTGGCGTTGGCCAGCTCCAGGGCCTCCTTCTCGGTCGAGAAGGGGGTGACGCAGACGACCGGGCCGAAGATCTCCTCCTGGAAGATCCGCATCGCGGGCGTCACGTCGGCGAAGACCGTGGCGGCCAGGAAGTTGCCCTCGGGCAGGCCGTCCGGGCGGCCGCCGCCGGCCACCAGGCGGGCGCCCTCCTCGACGCCGGCCCGCACGTACGACATGACCCGCTCGTAGTGCTCGGGATGGATGAGCGCGCCCAGTTCGGTCGCCAGGTCGTGCGGCGGGCCGACGCGGACCCGCGCGGCGCGCTCGGCGAGCCGGGCCACGAACTCCTCGTAGACGGTGTCCTGGACGAGCACCCGCGAGCTGGCCGTGCAGCGCTCGCCGTTGAGCGAGAAGACGCCGAAGACGGCCGCGTCGAGCGCCCGTTCCAGGTCGGCGTCGTCGAAGACGAGCAGCGGCGACTTGCCGCCCAGCTCCATGGAGAGCGTCTTCAGGCCGGTGGCGGCGTCGCGCATGATGGCCTGCCCGGTGGCGGTCTCGCCGGTGAAGGAGATCACCGGCACGTCGGGATGGGCCACCAGCGCCGCCCCGGCCCGCTCGCCGATGCCGTGGACGAGGTTGAACACGCCCGCGGGCAGCCCGGCCTCCTCCATGATCTCCGGCAGCAGGCTGGCCGACAGCGGCGACCACTCGGCCGGTTTGAGCACCACCGGGCAGCCGGCGGCCAGCGCGGGGGCCAGCTTCCAGGTCTCCAGCATGAACGGCGTGTTCCACGGCGTGATCAGCCCGGCCACGCCGACCGGCTTGCGCACGACGTAGTTGAGCTGGGCCGAGCCGACGCGGTAGACGTCCTCGCCCAGGTTGCTGATGACGTCGGCGAAGAAGCGGAAGTTGTGCGCCGCGCGGCGGGCCTGGCCCCTGGCCTGGGTGATGGGCAGGCCGGTGTCGCCGCACTCCAGCTCGGCGATGCGCTCGTCGCGTGACTCGATGGCCGCCGCGATCCCGCGCAGCACCGCCGCCCGCTCCTCGCCCGTCATGCGCGGCCACGGCCCGTCGGTGAACGCCTTGAGCGCGGCGCGCACGGCGAGGCCGACGTCCTCGGCGTCCCCTGAGGCGACGGTCAGCGCGGGGCGGTTGGTCGCGGGTTCGAGCGAGGTGAAGGTCTCGCCGGACACGCTGGGCACGTGGGCCCCGTCGATGTAGTGCTCAAGGTTCAACGGGAGATCTCCTTGCACTGGGACGGCGGTTCCCCGGCCACGGGTGCGATCGATCCCCTGTCGGACGTGCGGCCGGCCTGCCAGCTCATGGCACTCCTCCGCCCCGCCACGATGATTTCCCAGGTGGAAGGCCCAGCGGTAGGCCCCTCGCAACCCCGTCAAATCGTATAGGACATCGTCGATGATACATGGGGAACCTATGGACAGAAATATCTGATGTCGTACATGATTTGTCCATCGGGGCAGGACGCACGGCGCTTCGAGGAGGGGTGCGAATGCGATGTCCACGACGCCTGGTGTGGTGGGCGGCCGCCATGGCTCTGGTGGTCTCCGCCTGCGGGACGGGCCAGGACGGAGGCGCCGCCAGAACGGCCTGCGGCACGGGCGCGCCCGCCACCGGGACTCCGATCACCGTCGGCGCGATCGTCACCGCGAGCGGCGGCATCGACTTCAGCTCGGCCACCAAGGCGGCCAAGGCGTACTTCGACTGCGTCAACGCCGGCGGCGGCATCGGCGGCCGGCCGGTCGAGTACCTGGTCGAGGACGACGGCCTCAACCCGCAGAAGGCCTCGGCCCTGGCCACCAAGCTGGCCGGCAACCGGGACCTGGTCGCCCTGGTGGGCGGCTCCAGCTTCGTGGCCTGCGGCGTGTCCGGCCCGATCTGGGAGCAGAACGGGCTGTTCGACGTGCTCGCGGTCGGCGTGCCCAGGGCGTGCTTCGAGTCGCCGCGCATCGCCCCGGTCAACGCCGGACCGAGGGTCAGCGCCGTGGCCGCCGCCCAGTACGCCGTCGAGGTCAAGGGCGCCAGAAGGGTCGCCCAGATCAGCAACCGGGTGCCGGGCGTCGGCGACTGGACCCAGGACGGCGTGCGCGCCTACCTCAGGACCAAGGGCCTGACCTCGGCCGGCGACGTGCTGCACGACCCCGGCATCAAGGACGCCACCGCCGTGCTGCTCGAAGCCATGCGGGGCCGCCCGGACGCCATCATCCTCCAGGACCCCGCCCCCGACGACGCCGCCATCCTCAAGGCCGCCCAGGCGCAGGGGCTCAAGGACAAGGTCACCTTCGTCTGCCTGACGCCCTGCTACGACACCACCCTCCCCGGCCAGGTCGGCTCCTACTGGGAGGGTTTCGTGTCCAACTCCGAGTTCACCCTGCTCGACGCCGGCACCCCGGACAACAAGCTGTGGCGCCGGGTCATGGACGAGTACGCCGACGACAAGGCCCCCCGCGACTCCTTCGCCCAGGGCGGCTTCCTGGCCGCCAAGATCTTCGTCGACACCCTGGCCAAGGCCGGCGGCACGATCGACCGTGCCTCGGTGAGCCGGGCCCTGTCGGAGATCAAGGGCTACCGCAGCGACCTGCTCTGCGCCCCCGGGTACTTCGGCCGCGCCGCCCGCCACAACGCCAACCACGACACCCGCTACGTCACGATGAAGGGCGGCGGCTGGTCCAAGGTCAAGGACTGCACCCCGACCCAGGACCCCGACCTCGCGCCGCTCCTGCGGGAGGAGAAACAGTCGGGGCTGACCGGCTGATGTTGCCGTTCGTCATCAGCGGGCTCGCCCTCGGCGCCGTCTACGCCCTGTCGGGGGTGGGCATCGTCGTGCTCTACCGCGCCACCGGCGTGCTCAACCTGGCCTACGGCGCGATCGGCGCGATCGGCGCGCTGCTGTCCTGGCAACTCCTCCAGGACGGCTGGCCGGTCGCGCCCGCCCTGATGGCCGCGCCGCTGCTGTCGGCGCTGCTGTCCGGCCTGTACGGCGGCCTGGTCGGCCCGCTCGTCGCCGCCCGCGACCCGCTGGTCAAGGCGGTCTGCACGCTCGGCTTCGCGCTCGTGCTGCTCGGCCTGTGCTACTGGACGTGGAGCGACGACCCGCGCACGCTCACCCTGCCGACCGACACGGCCGGGTTCGACGTGGGCGGCTCGCGGGTCACGCTCACCCAGGCGCTCGCCCTGGTCCTGGCCGTGGCGCTGACCGGCGGGACCGCCGTGCTGCTGCGCCGGACCGCCTTCGGCACCGCCATGCGCGCGCTGGCCGACGACCGCGAGATCAGCGCGCTGCTCGGCGTGCGCATCCGCCGGGTCGAGACCGTCACCTGGGTCGCGGGCGGCGCGGTGGCCGGGCTCACCGGTCTGGTGCTCGGGTCGCTCACCCGGCTGGAGGCGGGCACCCTGACCTTCCTGGTGATCGCGTCGCTGTCGGCCGGCGTGGTGGGCCGGTTCAGGTCGCTGCCGGTCACGCTGGCGGCCGGGCTGGTGATCGGGCTGGCCGAGGCCCTGGGCGGGGCGTGGGAGCAGACCGCGCCGTACCGGTCGGTGGCGCCGTTCGCGGTGGCCGTCGTGGCGATCCTGTGGTTGCAGCGCGGGAGGGCGAGGGCCAGGCGGGGCGGCACGGTCGAGGTGCGCGCGGCCGAGCCCGCGCTGTCGGCCCGGGCCCGGCCGCTGCCGCCCGGCGACGTCCGCTCGGTGCTGCGCGTGGTGCTCGGGCTGGCCGCCGGGGCGGCGGCGCTGGCGGTGCTGGTGCCCCTGGTCGTGGACGGCTACTGGGTGCGGGTGCTCACCTCCGCGGTCATCTTCGTGATCCCGGCCGCCGGCATCGCCCTGCTGTACGCGCGGCTCGGCCTGGTCTCGCTCGGCCAGGTGGCGCTGCTCGGCGTCGGCGGCTGGGTGGCGCTGCGGCTGGCCTTCGCCACCGGGTGGCCGTTCCCGGTGGTCGTGCTGGCGGCCGGGGCGGTGACGTGCCTGGTCGGCATCGTGTACGGGCTGCCCGCGCTGCGCCTGTCCGGCGTGGACCTGGCCCTGGTGACGCTCATGGCCGGAGGGGCGTTCCAGGTGGCGTTCTCGGCGACCGGGTTCCCCGACGGCGGCCCCGGGTTCCTCGGCCGGGTCGCGGGCAGCGGGACGCAGCAGGCCATGCCGCGGCCCTCGATGGCGGCCTCCGACACCGGCTTCTTCCGGTTCGCGGTCCTGTGCGCCGTGCTCGCGCTCGTCCTGGTCGTGCTGCACCAGCGCGGACGGCCGGGCCGGGCGTGGGCGGCGATCAGGAGCGGCGAGGCCGGCGCGCTGGCCGTCGGCGTGGCCCTGACCAGGTACAAGGTGTGGGCGTTCGCGCTGGCGGCGTTCGTCACCGGCACCGCGGGGGCGCTGCTGGCCGCCAACACCGGGCGGCTGGACCCGATCTCGTTCCGGGCCTCGGACTCGGTGCTGCTGTTCGCCGTCGTCCTGGTCGGCGGTGCGTACGGGCTGACCGGCGTGGTCCTGTCCGGCGTGGTCGGCCAGGTCGTCCCGGCCGCCCTCGACGCCGCCGGGCTCGACGGCAACCTCATGCTCGTCGTGTTCGGCGCGGGCACCGTGCACGCCCTGGTCACCGCGCCGCGCGGCATCGGCGGGATGCTAGAGGACCTGCGGCGGCCCGCATGAGGCTGGAGATCGAGGACCTGCGCGTGCGGTTCGGCGGCGTGCGCCCGCTGGACGGCGTCACCCTGACCTTCGAGTCCGGGCTGTGCGGCCTCATCGGGCCCAACGGCGCGGGCAAGACCACCCTGTTCAACGTGCTGTCCGGCTTCGTGCGGCCGGTCTCCGGGCGCGTCACCGCCGGCGGCGCGGACCTGCTGGCGCTCGCGCCGCACCGCAGGGCCCGGTGGGGGCTGCGCCGCACGTTCCAGCAGGAGCAGGTGGTCGCCGAGCTGAGCGCGGCGGGCAACCTGCGCCTGGCCGCCGACCACCTGGGCGGCCCGGACGAGGGCCTGCTCGCCTTCTGCGGCCTGCGCGACCCGGGACGCCCGGCGGGCGAGCTGACGCTGCCGGAGCGGCGGCGGCTGGAACTGGCCCGCGCCCTGGTCGGCACGCCCAGGATCGTGCTGCTGGACGAGCCGGCCGCCGGGCTGTCGGAGGCCGAGTCGAGGTCGCTGGCCGAGGTGGTGACGGCCGTGCCGGACCGGTTCGGCGCGCTCGTGGTGCTCATCGAGCACGACGTGGCCCTGGTCGGCGAGGTCTGCGCGACCACGGCCGTGCTGGACTTCGGCCGCCTGGTCGCCGCCGGCCCGACCGCGGAGGTGCTGGCCGACGAGCGGGTGCGCGCCGCGTACCTGGGGGAGGCGCCGTGAGCCTGGAGGTGCGCGACCTGTGCGTGCGCAGGGCCGGGCGCGAGGTGCTGCACGACGTGGCGCTCGACGTGCCGCCCGGCGAGATCACCGCGCTGCTCGGCGCGAACGGCGCGGGCAAGAGCACGCTCGTGCTCGCCGTGGCCGGGCTGCTGCCGGTCGAGTCGGGCGGCGTGAGCGCCGACGGGGACGAGCTGACCGGCCTGCGCCCCGAACGCGTCCGGGCGCTGGGCGTCGCCGCCGTCCCCGAGGGGCACCGGGTGCTGCGCTCGCTGAGCGTGGCCGACAACCTGCGCGTGGCCGGACCCGACCCCGCGCCGGCCCTGGCCGCCTTCCCCGAGCTGGACGAGCTGCGCGACCGGCGGGCCGGCACGCTGTCCGGCGGCCAGCAGCAGATGCTCGCCCTGGCCCAGGCCATCGCCGGCGGCCCGCGCTACCTGCTGGTGGACGAGCTGTCCTTCGGCCTGGCGCCCGCCGTGGTGTCCAGGCTCGTCCCCGCCCTGGCCGCGCTCGCCGAAGCCGGCGCCGGAGTGCTGCTTATCGAGCAGTACACCCGGCTCGCCCTGGAGCTGGCCACCCGCGTCCACGTGCTGGACCGGGGCCGGATCGTCCTGCGCGGCACGCCGGACGAGCTGCGCGGACGGCTGGGTTCGGCCTATCTGGGAGAGGGCGATGGAGACCTTTGACGTCGTCGTGGTCGGCGCGGGCTCGGCGGGCGCCGCGGTGGCCCGCCGGCTGGCCGACGACGACGCGCTGCGCGTGCTGCTGCTGGAGGCGGGCGGCCCCGACGTCAACCCCGACATCCACGACCCCGGCGGGGTGTTCCGGCTGTGGGGCGGACCGGAGGACTACGACTACCGCGTGGCGCCGCAGCGGCGGCTCGGCGGGCGGCGTCCGCACTGGCCGCGCGGGAAGGTCCTGGGCGGCTCGTCCTCGCTCAACGGCATGATCTTCGTCAGGGGCGCGCCGGCCGACTACGACGCCTGGGGGCCCGGCTGGTCGTACCCCGAGGTGCTGCCGTACTTCAGGCGGCTGGAGGACTTCGACCGGGGGGCCGATGACCACCACGGCGTGGGCGGGCCCGTACGGGTGATCGCCGACTACGCGCCGCACCAGGTCAACGCGGCCATCGTGGCCGCCGCCGTGGAGCAGGGCATGCCGTTCAACCCCGACTGCAACGGCGGCCGTCCCGACGGCGCCGGGTTCTGCCAGCTCACGATCAGGCACGGCCGCCGGCACAGTACGGCCGACGCCTATCTGCGCCCGCGCTGCGACCGGCCCGTCCTGGAGATCCGCACCCGGGCCCGCGCCCGGCGGCTGCTCCTGCGCGGCCGGCGGTGCGTCGGCGTCGAGTACACCCAGGACGGCAGGCTGCACCAGGTCGGGGCCGCCCGCCAGGTCGTGCTCAGCGCCGGGACCGTCGAGTCGCCGCGCCTGCTCCTGCTGAGCGGCCTCGGCGACGCCGCCGAACTGCGCCGGCACGGCGTCAAAGCGGTGGAGGACCTGCCCGGCGTGGGACGCAACCTGCACGACCACGCGCTCGTCCCGGTGATCGTGGCCGCCCGCCGTCCCGTGCCGCCCGCGCTGCCCGGCCTCCAGCCGATGCACAGCCAGCTCTTCTGGCGCAGCCGTCCCGGACTGCCCGGCCCCGACGTGCAGCCGCTGTTCTTCCACGTCCCCCTGTACGACGAGGGCATGACCGGCCCGCCGGACGCCTTCACCCTCATGGCCGGGATCGTCCGGCCGGAGAGCAGGGGCCACCTGGCGCTGACCTCGGCCGACCCCGACGCGCCGCTGCACATCGACCCCGCCTACCTGGACACGGCCGCCGACCGCGCGTGCATGCGCGCGGCCGTCGGGCTGTGCCGGGAGCTGGCCCACGCCGCCGCCCTGCGGGAATGGGCGGGACCGGAGCTCTACCCCGGTGATCGTGAACTGTCCGAGCACATAGAGAGGACCTTGGTGACCTACCACCATCAGGTCGGGACCTGCGCCATGGGAACCGTCGTGGACCAGCGGCTCAGAGTCCACGGCATCGACGGGCTGCGCGTCGCCGACGCCTCGGTGATGCCCGCCGTCACGTCAGGGAACACGAACGCGCCCGCCATCATGATCGGCGAGCGGTGCGCGGACATGGTGCGAGAGGAGATCGGCTCATGACCGGCCTGTACATCGGCGGCGCCTGGGGCCCGGCCGCGGACGGCGCGATGTTCGCCACGCTGGACCCGGCCGAGGCCACCGTCATCACCGAGTGCGCAGAGGCGGGCCCGGCCGACGTGGACCACGCGGTGGCGGCGGCCAGGGCCGCGCTCGACGATCCGGCCTGGGCCGAGATGCCCGCCGCCGCCCGCGCCCGGCTGCTGTGGAGGGTGGCCGACCTGGTGGAGGAGCACGCCGACGAGCTGGCCGAGCTGGAGACCAGGGACAACGGCCAGCCGCTGGCGGTGGCGCGGAACGTGACGGTCCCCGGCACCGCCGAACATTTCCGATATTTCGCAGGATGGTGTACGAAAATCGAGGGCTCGGTGTTGCCCGTCTCGTACCCCGACACCCTCCACTACACCCGGCGCGAGCCCGTCGGCGTGTGCGCGCTCATCACCCCGTGGAACTTCCCGCTGATGATCGCCGCCTGGAAGCTCGCCCCCGCCCTGGCCTGCGGCAACACCGTGATCGTCAAGCCCGCCGAGCAGACCCCGCTGACCACCGTCCGGCTGGTGGAGCTGATGGGGCTCGCGGGCTTCCCGCCCGGCGTGGTCAACCTGCTGACCGGCGGCCCGGAGACCGGCGCGGCCCTGGCCGGGCACGCGGGCGTGGACAAGGTCTCCTTCACCGGCTCGACCGCGGTCGGCCGCTCGCTCGTGCACGCCAGCGCGGGCAACCTCAAGCGCCTGACGCTGGAGCTCGGCGGCAAGGCCCCCAGCATCATTGCCGCCGACGCCGACATCGACGCCGCCGTGGCGGGCAACGTCCAGGGCGCGCTGTTCAACAGCGGCCAGGTCTGCGCCGCGTACTCGCGCTTCTACGTGGACCGCAAGCGGGCCGACGAGTTCACCTCGAAGATGGCCGCCGCGGCCGAGGCGCTCAAGGTCGGACCGGGCCTCGACCCGGCCACCGACCTCGGCCCGCTGATCAGCGAGGACCACCTGATGGCCGTGGACACCCACGTCCGCGGCGCGCTGTACGATGGCGCGCAACTCGTCACCGGCGGCAGGCGCGCCGACGGCCCCGGCTTCTTCTACCGGCCGACCGTGTTCGCCGAGGTGACCGACACCATGGCCGTGGCCCGCGAGGAGGTGTTCGGACCCGTCATCCCGGTGCTGGCCTACGACGACCCCGAGGAGCTCGTCGGCCGCGCCAACGGACTGGAGTACGGCCTGGCCGCCTCCATCTGGACCGACGACCTGTCGACCGCCCACCGCCTGGCCGCCCGGATCAGGGCGGGAGCCGTGTTCATCAACATGATCCATGTGCCGGACGCCGCCACCACGTGGGGCGGCTACAAGGCCAGCGGGTGGGGGAGGGAGATGGGCCCGTACGCCATCGACGCCTACACCGAGGTCAAGGGCGTCTGGACACACCTGGGGAGGGTGTGATGGGAGAGCTCGTCCTGGCAGCCAAGATCACGCATGTGCCGTCGATCTGGCTGTCGATCCAGCCGGGCAGGCATTTCGGCATCCGCCGGCCCGCCGAGCTGGCCCTGACCGAGATCGGCAGGCGGGCGCGCGAGCTGGAGGTGGACACGTTCCTGATCGCCGACACCCACTGGATGAACAGCATCGGCTTCCACCTCAACGGCAAGGAGCGCCACCGCGACTCCTACGCCAGCCACGAGCTGCCGCACTTCATCCACGACCTGGACTACGACTACCCGGGCGATCCCGTGCTGGCCGAGCTGATCCGCGCCGAGATCGTCGCCGGGGGCCAGAAGGCGCTCGTGCACACCTACCGCGACCTGGGCCTGGAGTACGCGACGCTGGTCCCGATGCACTTCATGAACGAGGACTCCGCCATCCGGGTGCTGCCGATCGGCTGCAACGTCTACTCCTCGATCGACGAGAACCGGCGCATCGGCGAGGCGCTGCTGCGCGGCATCCGGCAGAGTGACCGCCGGGTCGCGTTCCTGGCCAGCGGCTCGCTCTCGCACGCCTTCCCCTCCAACGAGAGCGCCGAGTCGCTGCTCAACGAGGTCAGCAGCCCGCTGAACCGCAAGATCGACATGGCCGTCCTGGACATGTGGGCCGAAGGGCGCATCGGCGAGTTCCTGGACATGTTGCCCGACTACAACGTGCGGTGCACGGGAGAGGGTGCGATGGCGGACACGGCGATGTTGTTCGGCGTGCTGGGGTGGCGGTCGTACAAGGGACGGGGGGAGCAGTTGTGCCCGTATTTCGGCTCGACCGGAACCGGTCAGGTGGTCGTGGACTTTCCCGTGCCGGCGTACGATAAGATCTGAAATCATATGTGAAATAGGACAGACGGAGGTTCTGTGGCGAGGCTGTTCTCCCGGTGGCCCGGCCTCCGTCCCTCCGGCGGTCCCCGCGGACGGGCCGTCCGCGGGGGAAGGCAGCCATCCGACCCTTGCGTCCCGGCCGTCGCGGGCCGGTCCGCGGGGCCCGCGCGCCGCCTGTGCCCGGAAGGGCTGACGGGGGCGGCTTTCCCGGCGCGCGCGTGGCCGCGAAAGGCGTCGTCCGCGCTCGTCGTCGGGCAAGATGATGGGATGACAGCGGGCATCCAGCGTATCGTCGAGGTGACCCCGGGGGCGGGGCCGGTGAGGGCTCCGGGCGGTCACGTCGGAGTGCCGGCGGGCGCGGGCCCGCGCGGCGCCATCGTGAAGGTCCTGCAGAGGTGATGGTGAGCAGCACGAGAAAACCGGCCCAGGCCAAGCGGCCCAAGGGCTCCAAGGCCGAGATCAGCTACGACCTCCTGCGGGCCCGCATCCTCGACGGCACGTACGGCCCCGGCTACCGCCTGGTCATGGACCAGCTCGCCAGGGAGACCGGCGTCAGCACGATCCCGCTGCGCGAGGCCGTGCGCAGGCTGCAGTCCGACGGGCTGGTCGAGGTCGTGCGCAACATCGGCGCCCGGGTCGCCGTCTTCGACTCGGTGCAGGTCGAGCACACCCTCAACGTGCTGGCCCGGCTGGAGGGCTACGCCACGGCCATCTGCGCGCCGCACATGGACGCGGCCAAGATCCAGGAGTCGCGGGAGATCAACGAGCGGATGAAGGAGGCGCTGGAGGAGTTCGACCCCACCTCCTTCACCGCCCTCAACCGCGAGTTCCACTTCTCGCTCTACCGCCACTGTCCCGACGAGCACCTCAACGCGCTGCTGGAGTCGGAGTGGGCCCGGCTCGACCACATGCGCCGCTCCAGCTTCACGTACGTGCCGGGGCGGGCGCGCAAGTCGGTGGAGGAGCACGACCATCTGCTGAGCCTGATCGAGGGCGACGCCGAGGCGGAGGTGATCGAGCAGGCGGCCCGCAACCACAAGATCGCCACCGCGGACGCCCTGCACACCGCCCAGGTCTCCCGCCAGCACTGATCTCGCGGCACCGACGTCTGGTGGCGGGTCTCAGGGGCGGCGGGGCTCCAGGCTGAAGACCGCCCACTCCTCGCCGGGCGCGAGCCCCGCCAGCTCGCGCCCGCACTCGCGCAGCGCCTGCGGGCCCGAGGTGATGTGCTGGGCGCCGGCGTGCGCGTCCCGGAACAGGCGCTGGAGCAGGCCGTCGCGCAGCGCCGTCGTGCCGCCCGAGGTGTAGGCGAACCCGGCCACGTCGGTGAGCGTCGAGGTGGCGTGGTTGAGCGCGAGCCGCACCATCGTCTCCTGGCGGGTGGACAGCGGGCCGCCCGCGTCCAGGGTGCGTGCGGTGTCGTCCCACGTCTCGCGGACCAGGGCGCGGGCCGCCCGGTGGGCCGCCTCGGCGCGGGCGAGACCGGCGTGGAAGGTGTCGCTGTCGGCGAGCTGTCCCGGCCGTCCCGCGCGGGCGGCGACGTGCCGGACCAGCTCGTCCAGCAGGCGGCGGCCGACGCCGAGCGCCCAGGCGGAGTGGCAGATCAGCGCCTGGTCCAGCAGGCCGAGCCGGTAGATCGCGCCGCCGCGCAGCGGCTCCCGCTGGGCGAACGGGTGCGTCCGCGACTCCGGCACAAAGGCGCCGTCGATGGCGTAGTCGACGCTGCCCGTGGCGCGCAGGCCCAGGACGTCCCAGTTGCCGAGCAGCTTGGCGTCCTCGACCGGGGTGATGAAGATGCGTTCCTCGCCGGTGCCCTCCACGACGCCCAGGCTGTGCACGTACCGGGCGTGCGGCATGGCCGAGGCGAAGCTCCACCGGCCGGTCAGCCGGAAGCCGCCGTCCTCGGGCACGGCGGTGCCCGGCCGGGTGCCCTGCCCGGCGAACAGCGGCGTACGGGGGCCCCGGAAGATGTCCTCGACGGCCTCGTCGCCCAGGTAGGCGCCGCCCGTGCCGTTCTCCAGGGTGGTGGCCATGACCACCCAGCCGGTCGAGGGGTCGGCGTAGGACAGCTCCTCGAAGACGGCGAGCAGCTCCGGCGGCGACAGCTCGGCGCCGCCCAGCGGGGCGGGCAGCCACACGTCGAACAGCCCCGCCTCGTGCAGGGCCGTCACGACGGGCTCGGTGAGCCTGCCCAGCGCCTCGGCCTCGGCCGCCTCGCTCTCGATCAGCGGGCGCAGGTCGCGGGCGCGGTCCAGGTGGTGGGGGCCGGCGGAGTGCAGTCGTGGCTTGTCGTTCATGTCCCGGTGCTCCTGTGCGTGATCGTCGGCGGTCCTTACTCCGTCAGATCACGTCCCCGCCCGGTTGTCCATCCTGCGCCGGGAATCGCGGCCCGCACCCGGATGAGGGGGTGGCTTTGCATGTTCATGCGTTGCGATGCATAATCTTCTTCTATGTCCAAGGTTCTCACCTCCCTGCCCACCGGCGAGCGGGTCGGCATCGCCTTCTCAGGCGGTCTCGACACCTCGGTGGCCGTCGCGTGGATGCGCGACAAGGGCGCCGTCCCGTGCACCTACACCGCCGACATCGGCCAGTACGACGAGCCCGACATCGCCTCGGTGCCCAGCCGCGCGCTGGCCTACGGGGCCGAGCTCGCACGCCTGGTCGACTGCCGCGCCGCGCTGGTCGAGGAGGGCCTGGCCGCACTCACCTGCGGCGCGTTCCACATCCGCTCGGGCGGCCGGGCGTACTTCAACACCACGCCGCTCGGCCGGGCCGTCACTGGCACCCTGCTGGTGCGGGCCATGCTCGAGGACGAGGTGCAGATCTGGGGCGACGGCTCCACGTTCAAGGGCAACGACATCGAGCGGTTCTACCGCTACGGCCTGCTGGCCAACCCCCACCTGCGCATCTACAAGCCGTGGCTCGACGCCGACTTCGTCACCGAGCTCGGCGGGCGCAAGGAGATGTCGGAGTGGCTGCTCGCCCACGGGCTGCCCTACCGCGACAGCACCGAGAAGGCGTACTCGACCGACGCCAACATCTGGGGCGCCACCCACGAGGCCAAGACCCTCGAACACCTCGACACCGGCATCGAGACCGTCGACCCGATCATGGGCGTGCGCTTCTGGGACCCCGAGGTCGAGATCCTCCCCGAGGACGTCACCATCGGCTTCGACCAGGGCCGCCCGGTCACGATCAACGGCAAGGAGTTCGGCTCCCCGGTCGACCTGGTCATGGAGGCCAACGCGATCGGCGGCCGGCACGGCCTGGGCATGTCCGACCAGATCGAGAACCGCATCATCGAGGCCAAGAGCCGCGGCATCTACGAGGCCCCCGGCATGGCGCTGCTGCACGCCGCCTACGAGCGCCTGGTCAACGCCGTCCACAACGAGGACACCCTGGCCACGTACCACAACGAGGGCCGGCGGCTCGGCCGGCTCATGTACGAGGGCCGCTGGCTCGACCCGCAGGCGCTCATGCTGCGCGAGTCGCTGCAGCGCTGGGTCGGCACGGCGATCACCGGCGAGGTCACCCTGCGGCTGCGGCGCGGCGAGGACTACTCGATCCTCGACACCACCGGCCCGGCCTTCAGCTACCACCCCGACAAGCTGTCGATGGAGCGCACCGAAGACTCCGCGTTCGGCCCGGTCGACCGCATCGGCCAGCTCACCATGCGCAACCTGGACATCGCCGACTCGCGCGCCAAGCTGGAGCAGTACGCCACGCTCGGCATGGTGGGCACCACCCACCCCGCGCTGATCGGCGCCGCCCAGGCGGCCTCGACCGGCCTCATCGGCGCGATGCCGCAGGGCGGCGCCGAGGCAATCGCCTCGCGCGGCGAGGTCTCCGAGGACGAGGAGCTGCTCGACCGCGCCGCCATGGAGCTCGGCACCGACTGACCGCGCCCTCGGGCCTTCCGGGCCTCCTGGGCCTCCTGGGCCGCCGCCGCGCGGCCCGGGGCGTGGCGCGCGGACGCCACGGGTACGCACCGGAGATGATGATCGACGAGCGGGACGGCGCGGACGTCACGCCCGCCACCGACTGGCTGCTCGGCCCGGTGTCCCGCGAGGAGTTCCTGCGGGACCACCAGGGGCGGCGGCATCTCCTGCTGCGCAGGCGGTCGCCCGGCCACTACCGCGAGCTGTTCTCGCTGGCCCGCTTCGACGAGCTGCTGTCCGGCTCCGGCCTGCACGCCGGGGCCGTGCGCGTGGTCCGCGACGGCCACGCCGACGGCGGCGCGGCCGGGCTGGAGGACCTCTACGCCCGCTACCGCGACGGCTCGACCCTGATCCTGCCCTCGGTCCACGAACGGTGGCCGCCGCTGCGGGAGCTGTGCCGGCGGCTGGCGGGCGAGTTCAGCGCGGAGTGCCGGGTCAACGCCTACCTCACACCGCCGCGGGCACGCGGCTTCGGCGTCCACCGCGACTCCCACGACGTGTTCGTGCTGCAGGTGGCCGGGGCCAAACGCTGGCGGATCCACGAGGACGCCTGCCACGAGTTCGACCTGCGCGAAGGGGACCTGCTCTACCTGCCGCGCGGCCTGCCGCACGAGGCCGCCTCGGCGCAGGGCGCGTCCCTGCACCTGAGCGTCGGCGTCCATCCCCTGACCTGGGCCGACGTGCTGCTGGCCGGGTGCGAGGCGGCCGTCTCCGCCGACTCCGCCTTCCAGGAGCCGCTGCCCTTCGGCTTCGCCCGTACGATCGGCGGCCGGGCCGCCGCACGCGAGCGCATCCGGGAGCTGACCGCCCGCCTGGGAACCGCCCTCACCCCGGAGAGGCTGGCCGACGACGCGGTGGACATGGCGTTGCTCGCCGAGGGCGACCGGCTGGACGGCCATCTGCTCGACCTCGCGGGCCTGGCCCGCCTCGACGCGGGCACCGCCGTCCGGTGCCGCCCCGGCCTGCGCTGGGAGAGCAGGCGGGACGCCGGCACGCTGGTCCTCGCCTTCCACGGCAAACGGCTCAGCCTGCCGGCCCGGCACGAGGCGGCCTTCCTGCGCATGGCGGACGGCGAGCCCTTCACGGCGGCCGATCTGCCGGGGGAGGACGGCCTCGCCCTGGTACGCCGCCTGGTCGAGGAGGGTTTCCTGACCCTGGCGACGTCAGGCTGACCCGGCGGGCCTGCGGAAGACGCAGCGCACCACGTGCCAGTGTTTGGGCTCGTCCCTGGCGTCGATGCCGTCGTAGCGGTCCTCGCGCAGGACGACCGGCTCCAGCCCGGGGAACAGCGCGCCGGCCTCGGGGGCGCGCAGGAACGTGCGCCCCGGCCGCCCCGCCCAGGCGTCCTCGGGACCGAAGAACGTGCAGCACAGCACGCCGCCCGCGGCCAGGCCGCCGGCCATCGCGGCCGTCACCCGGCGGACGTCGGCCCTGGGCAAAAAGGGCAGGACGTGGATCGCGACCATGAACGAGTAGGCCCCCGCCGCGACCGGTACGTCACGGACGTCGGCGTGCACGACCCGCAGCCGCGGGTGCCGCCATGCCGCCGCCAGCGCGAGGGTGCAGGGGTCGGTGTCCACGGCCTCGACCGAGAAGCCCAGCTCCAGCAGGAAGCGGGTGTCGTTGAGCGGGCCCGCGCCGATGTCCAGCGCACGACCGCGGACGCCGCCGAGCACGCCCAGCGCCTCGACGACGAGCGCGTTGGGCCCCCGCCCCGCCCGCAGGGAGGCGTAGGTCACGCCGCCGCTAGCCGCTCACCTTGAGGACGCGCTGCTCGACCAGCACCTCGGCCAGGGCGACCCGCTCCTGCCCGGTCAGGCCGCCGGGCAGCTCCCGCACGTAGAAGGCGCCGGTGCGGGCCACGAACTCCAGCGCGGGTGCGGCGATCATGCTGGCGCCCACCAGCGGTTCGCCCGACGGGGAGAGCAGCTCGACCTGGTTCCCGTCGCGGCGGGTGGTGAGCAGCCCGGCGCGCTCGTTCACCACGCGGCGGGTCTGCGTGACGGTGCGATGGTCGTACCAGACGTCGGGGAGCGGGCAGCCGAAGAGCTCCTCGTAGCGGTCGCGGAACTCGGCGAACGTGGCCACCGGGGTCTCCTCGGCGGGCTCGTCCCGCACGCCGGGGTCGTTGCTCGGGCTGTGGTGGACGTACCGGCCGAAGTAGGTGCGGCAGAACTCGGTGTACAGGCCGGTGAACAGGATGAAGTGATGCCAGGCGTCGTCGACGCGCGTCGAGTGCATCATCCAGATCCGCGACCGGTCGACCTGCGTGAGCACCAGGTACTTCTTCGCCTCGGCGAACAGCTCATCGGCCTCCTCCTCCGTCGCGGCGACACGCTCCTTGACGAGCCGTTCGAGGAGGTAGGGCGCCTGGTGGTCGAGCGCGGCGAGCGGGGTGTCGGTGATCATGGCGGTTCCCCTACTCCGGCGTCGACTTCCTGCGGCAGGACGAGAGGCACACGCTGCTGCAGTCCCGGCAGGTCATGCAGGGGCTGTGGCAGTCGGCGCGCTCGGTCTTGACCCGCAGGTGCAGCCGGCCCGTCCGGATCTCCCCGGCGTCCTCGGCGACCTCCGAGGTCAGCGAGGCCTCCGCCGTGCCGGCCTGCCGGCGGACGACCTTGGCGTCCCGGCGTACCCACAACACCTTCGCGCCGAAGAGCAGGATGCTCTCGGGCACGTTCTCGATGTGCAGGACGTCGCTCAGCGGGATGTCGAGGGCCGAGTTCAGATCCTCCAGGCTGGGATACAGCGTGACGCATCCATCCTGGTACGGCGGGCCCACGTAGCCCCAGAACGTCATGGCGTCCGGGGAACCCTCCTGGAGCAGCTTGACCAGGAGAGGATGCGCCTCGGGCCCTTGTATGGCTGTGCTCATGGCGGTGCTCCTCGTTCCCGGCGAGCGTGACATCCCGGACCCGGGAGCGGCGGCGCGCCGCGCCGCCGCTTTGCCGAACCCGGGGCCGCGCCGGGCGGGCTCAGCCGAGGTCGGCCTGTGACGCGCCCGGGGCGTTCGCCTCGGCGAAGACGCCCACCTGCTCGGACGCCGGTGACGGCGGCTGCTCCATGAGCGCCTGGATCGCGGACCTGCGCTTCTCCAGGCCCGCCTCGTCGATGCTGATCCGCCGCCGGTTCCGGCTCTTGTCTTCGGTCATGCTCGGCAACCGTAGTGAGCCGCACGTCAACGCGGGGCAACGGCACCGTCTTGTTTGGGCGGGGTCGCCCCGCCGGCCCGGCGCCCTCACCTGGTCTGTTCCGGTTTTCCGCCATCGAGGTCGGCGGCCGAGCCCCATGGTGGCCCGCTTCCCGCCTGCCTAGCGTTGACCCCGTGATCAGTCTCGACGGTTTGACCAAACGGTACGGCGACCGGACGGCCGTGGACGACCTGTCGCTGGAGCTGAGGCCGGGCACGGTGACCGGGTTCCTCGGGCCCAACGGCGCGGGGAAGTCCACCACCATGCGGCTCGTCCTCGGGCTGGACCGGCCCTCGGCGGGCACGGCGCTCATCGGCGGCCTGCCGTACCACCGGATCAGGAACCCGCTGCGGACGGTCGGCGCGCTGCTCGACGCTCGGGCGCCGCACCCCGGGCGCAGCGGGCGGGCGCACCTGACGGCGCTGGCCCGCAGCAACGGGATCCCCGTGCGGCGGGTGGCCGAGGTGCTGGAGAGCGTCGGCATGGCCGGCGCGGCGGGCCGCCGTGCCGGGGCGCTCTCGCTCGGCATGAACCAGCGGCTCGGCATCGCCGCCGCGCTGCTCGGCGACCCGGAGGTGCTGCTGTTCGACGAGCCCGTCAACGGGCTCGACCCCGACGGCGTGCGGTGGGTGCGGCAGCTCATGCGGTCGCTGGCCGCCGAGGGCCGCACGGTGTTCGTCTCCAGCCACCTGATGAGCGAGATGCAGCTCACGGCCGACCACCTGGTGGTCATCGGCAAGGGCCGGCTGATCGCCGACGCGCCCCTGGCCGAGGTCATCGGGCGCAGCTCGCTGACGGCCGTGCTGGCACGCACCCCGCACGCCGGGGAGCTGGCCGAACGCCTGCGCGCCGCCGGGATCGCCGCCGAGCGCGTCGCCGAGAACGAGGTCGTCGCCACCGGCGCGCCCGTCGAGCGGGTGGGCGACCTGGCGCACGAGGCCGGGATCAGGCTGCACGGGCTGCGCGCCCGGGAGGCGTCCCTGGAGCAGGCCTACCAGGAGCTGACGGAGAGCAGCGTGGAGTACGGGACGACGGGAGCCGGCGCGTGACGAGCACCTTGTGGCGGGCGGCGTGGGCCGAGTGGGGGAAGTTGTGGTCGGTCCGGTCCACGTGGTGGTGCCTGGCCGGCGCGGCGGCGCTCATGGTGCTGACCGCCGTGACGCTGGCCGCGGCCGCCGCCACCGACGCGGTGCGCGACGGGGCTCCAGGCGTGCGGGTGACGGCGAGCGAGTCCGTGGTGTCGGCCACGTCGTTCGTGCAGTTCGCGCTGGTCGCCCTGGCCATGCTGGCGATCACGGCGGAGTACTCCTCCGGCGGCATCAGGGTCACCCTGCTGGCCACGCCCGTGCGCGGGCTGGTGCTGGCCGCCAAGGCGCTGGTGGTGGCGCCGGTGATGTTCGCCGCCGGGGTGCTGTCGGGGGCGGTGGCGACGGCGGCGGTCTACCTGGTGCTGCAGGCCGACGCGTTCGGCGGGGTCGTCGTGCTGCCGTTCGGCGAGGTCGTGCGGGACGTGGCGGGCGCGGGCGCGTTCTTCGCCCTGGTGTCGGTGATGACGCTCGGCGTCGGGGCCGCGATGCGCAGCGCGGCGGGCACGCTGACCGTGGTGTTCATGCTGCTCCTGGGCCTGCCGCTGGTGCTGCTGATGACCGGGAGCCAGGCGGCGCTGGACGCCTCGCTGCGCATGCCGACGTTCGCCGGGCTGGCGTTCATGGGCAGCGTGGACAACCTGACCGGCGGGCCCGTCCCGTACCCGGCGGGGGAGGGGCTGGCCTGGCTGCTGGCCTGGACGGCGGCGGCGCTGGCGGCGGGCTACACCGTCCTGCGCCGCCGCGACGCGTAGGCGGCGGGCCCGTGCCACGACGCCTTGGCTTCGGGCCTGTGCCGGGCAAGACGCCGGGACGCGTAGGTTTCGGGCCTGTGCCGGGCAAGACGCCGGGACGCCTAGGCTTCGGGCCTGTGGTGGACAAGCGG
Organism: Nonomuraea sp. NPDC051191; assembly: GCF_044455665.1. Taxonomy (NCBI): domain Bacteria; kingdom Bacillati; phylum Actinomycetota; class Actinomycetes; order Streptosporangiales; family Streptosporangiaceae; genus Nonomuraea; species Nonomuraea sp. NPDC051191. Next base: position 76,868 of record NZ_JBITEZ010000010.1, read on the forward strand.
GAGAATGCGGGCAGCAGGGCCGCAAAGGCGCTGGTGGGGGTGCTGGCGGGCATGGCGCTCGGCGCGGTCGAGCTGGCCTTCCTCTGCGTGGCCTGGCCCGCGTCGCTGGTCCCGGCCGCGCGCCCGCCGGTCAGGCGCGGCGTGGCCGGGCTCCTGGCGCTCGAACGCGTCCGGCTGACCAGGTGGTTCGACCACCCCGAGCCCACCCGCGACGGCGGTTGCGCCTACCTCGCCGCCCGCGCCGCCCTGGGCGTGCTCGGCGGGTACGGCTGCGCCACCGCCCTGTTCGTCGGCCTCCTGCTGCTCGCGGGCGGCGCGTGGGAGCTGATCAGGGGCGGCTCGGACGCCGTCCCCGTCGAGCTGCCGGGCGTCAAGATCGTCACCACCGGCGGCATGCTCGGCCTGACCGGCGGCGTGGCCCTGCTGGCGGTGACCGCGCTGCTCGCCCTGGCCGTCGGCGTCCTGGAACGCCGGCTGGCCGCCCACTTCCTCGGCCCCGGCGGCCGGGAGCTCATGCGCCGCCGCATCGCCGAGCTGACCGCGACCCGCTCGGGCATCGTCCGGGCCGTGGACGACGAGCGCCGCAGGATCGAACGCGACCTGCACGACGGCGTCCAGCAGCGCGGCGTGGCCCTGGCCATGCTGCTCGGCCGGGCCAGGCACAGCCACGGCCAGGACCACGCCAGGAGCGCCGAGCTGGTCGACCAGGCCTACGCTGAGTCCCGCCGCCTCCTGGACGAGCTGCGCAGCGTCGCCTGGCGCATCTACCCCACCGCCCTGGACGAGCTGGGGCTCAAGGCCGCGCTCGCCGGCGTCGCCGAACGCGCCGCCGTGCCGGTCACCGTCCACTACGGGCCGGCGGCCCGGCCCGCCACGGAGATCGAGACCGCCCTGTACTTCGTGACCAGGGAAGCGATCACCAACGCGGTCAAGCACGCCCGCGCCCGTGACATCCTGGTCGTCGTGAGCGAGGACGAACGGACGGTGAGCGTGGCGATCTCCGACGACGGCGAAGGCGGCGCCGACCCCGCGGGCGGCGGCCTGTCCGGGCTGGCCCGCCGCGTCCTGGCGCTCGACGGCGTGTTCACCGTGGACAGCCCGCCCGGCGGGCCCACGAAGATCGTCGCCACGCTGCCGAAGGAGCCGCCGTGCGGCTGATCCTGGCCGACGACTCCGTGCTGCTGCGCGAGGGCCTGACCCGGCTGCTGGCCGAGGCCGGGCACGAGGTCGTCGCGGCCGTGGGCGACGCGCCCGCGCTGCTGGCCGCCGTCGCCGATCAGCGGCCCGACGTGGCGGTGATCGACGTGCGCATGCCGCCCGGCCACAAGGACGAGGGCCTGCGGGCGGCCCTGGAGATCCGCGCGCGGTGGCCCGAGGTGGGCGTGCTCGTCCTGTCCCAGTACGTCGAGCCCCACTACGCCGCCACCCTGCTGGCCGGGCCCGCCGAAGGGCTCGGCTACCTGCTGAAGGACCGGGTCTCGGAGGTGGCCGACTTCCTCGGCTCGCTCGACCGCGTACGCGCCGGCGGCACGGCCTTCGACCCCGAGGTCGTGCGGCAGCTCCTGGCCCGCACCAGTCACGCCGACCCGCTGAGCCGGCTGAGCCCGCGCGAGTCCGAGGTGCTGGCGCACCTGGCCCAGGGGCTGGTCAACGCGGCCATCGCCGAGCGCCTGCACGTCTCGGCGTCCACGGTGGAGAAGCACGTCAACGCCATCATGGACAAGCTCGACCTGCCGCGCGACACCGGCTACAGCAGGCGCGTGCTGGCGATCCTGCGCTACCTGGAGGGCTGACCCGGAGACCGGGCCTCAGACCTCGATCACGCGGGGCAGCGCCGGAGGGTTCGGCCGCGGCTGCCACTCGCGCGGGTAGCCGAGCGAGACCTCGATGAACGGCACGCCGTCGTGGTGGGTCAGGCGCGGGATGTGCAGGTGACCGTAGACGACGGCGGCGGCGTCGTAGTCGAGGTGCCAGCGGGCGGTGAGCTCGGTGCCGCACCACTGGGCGAACTCCGGATAGCGCAGGATCCGGGTCGGCTCGCGGACCAGCGGATAGTGGTTGACCAGCACGGTCGGCAGCCCCGGCGGCCGGGCGGCCAGCCGCGCCGCGGTCAGCTCGGCCCTGGCCGCGCACCAGGCGTCCAGGCCGGGGTGAGGGTCGGGGTGGAGCATGACCTCGTCGGTGCAGACGATCCCCGCCTCGTAGGCCGTCGCCAGGGACTCCTCCTTGGTCGTCGCGCCCTCCGGACGCCAGGTGTAGTCGTACAGGACGAACAGCGGCGCCACCGTGACCGGGCCGCGCGCCCCCTCCCAGACCGGGTACGGGTCCTCGGGCGTCAGGATGCCCAGGTCGCGGCAGAGTTCCACCAGGTACTGGTAGCGCTCCTCGCCGCGCAGCTGCACCGGGTCGCGGGCGGGCGTCCACAGCTCGTGGTTGCCCGGCGCCCAGACCACCTTCGCGAACCGGCCGGCCAGCAGGCGCAGCGCCCAGGCGATGTCGGTCGTCAGCTCGCCGACGTCACCCGCCACGAGCAGCCAGTCGCCGTCCGACCCTGGGCGCAGCTCCTCGACGAACCTGCGGTTGTCGGGATGGTGCACGTGCAGGTCGCTGACGGCGAGCAGACGGGGAGCGATGATCACGTCTCGGATCGTACGCCGCCGTGCGGCCTTCCATGATGCCGACCGTCCGTCCGGGGGCACGGACGGCCTCCGGGTTGGCCGCGTCGCCGGCGGGTAGGTACGTCACCTGCCCGCACCCGGAAGAGGACCAGCCATGACGACCGCGCCGACCCTCGTGCTCTCCGACGGCCGCCCCATGCCGCGCCTGGGCCTGGGCACCTGGCCGATGGACGACCGCCAGGCCCGACAGGCCGTCGGCCACGCGCTCTCGCTCGGCTACCGGCTGATCGACACCGCCGCCAGCTACGGCAACGAGAAGGGGGTGGGCGCGGCCGTCGCCGAGTCGGGCGTGCCGCGCGAGGAGCTGTTCGTCACCACGAAGCTGCGCGGCGCCCAGCACGGCTACGACCTGGCGCTGCGCGGGTTCGAGGAGAGCCGCTCCCGCCTCGGCCTCGACCACGTCGACCTCTACCTGATCCACTGGCCGCTGCCCGGCCACGGCCTGTTCGTCGACACCTGGAAGGCGTTCGTACGGCTGCGCGAGGAGGGTCTGGCCCGCTCGATCGGCGTCTCCAACTTCACCCCGGAGCAGATCGAGCGGGTGGTCGAGGCCACCGGCGTCTGGCCCGCGGTCAACCAGGTCGAGCTGCACCCCGGGTTCCCCCAGCCCGACCTGCTCGCCTGGCACGCCGGGCACGGTGTCGTCACCGAGTCGTGGAGCCCGCTCGGAGCCGGCGGCAAGCTGCTCGACGACCCGGCCGTCACCGAGGTCGCCGCCGCGCACGACCGCACCCCCGCGCAGGTCGTGCTCCGCTGGCACGTGCAGCTCGGTGCCGTGCCGATCCCCAAGTCCGCCGACCCCGGGCGCATGCGCCACAACCTGGAGGTCTTCGACTTCGAGCTGTCGGCCGAGGAGATGGCGCGCATCTCGGCCCTGGGCGGCGCGGGCAGCCGGCTCGGCGGCGACCCCGACCACCACGTGGAGTTGTAGCGCGGGTCAGCGTTCGTAGACGATCCTGCCGTCCACCATCGTCATCGTGACCGGCACCGCGGGCAGGTCGGCCGGGTGCGCGTCGAGCAGGCTGTCGTCCAGCACGCACAGGTCGGCGACCTTGCCCGGCTCCAGCGAGCCCTTCCACGACTCCGCGCCCTCCTGCCAGGCCGGGGTGACCGTGTAGGCGCGCAGCGCCTGGTCGAGCGCGAGCCGCTGGTCGCGGGCGCCCTCGACGGCCCACCGGGTCGCGGCCGCCGCCACGCCGTGCCGCCAGTCGGGGGTGAGCATGGGGGCGTCGGAGCTGAGGCTGAGCCGTACGCCGGCGGCCAGCGCGTCCCGCACCGGCCAGGCGTGCCCGAGCGCGGCCTGGCCCAGGGCGTCGCGGAGCATGGTGGAGGCGGCGGCGGCGATGCCCGGCTGGGTGGTCAGGCCGATGCCGGCCGCGGCCATCGTCTTGAGGGTGTCCGGATGCAGGACGTCGCCGTGGACGAGGTAGTGGCGCCGCCCGGGGGCCCCGGCCAGGGCGCGGGTGACGGTCCTGGTCGCGCGGCTGCCGGTGGCGTGCACCGCGACCTGGTGCCCGGCCGCGGCGGCGGTCTTGATCATGGTGGTCAGCGCGGTCTCGCGCTCGTCCTCCGAGCCGCCCTCGACCAGCGGGGCGCCGTGCGTGCCGTCCTCGTACGGCTCGTCGCTCCAGGCGGTGCGCATCGGCGGGATGCCGTCGGCGAAGATCTTCACCCCGGCGACCTTGAACCAGCCCGGCACCTCGGCGGGCGGCGTCAGGTCGCGCAGCCCGGAGACCAGGTCGGGCAGCGAGCTGCGCCCGCCCACCTCGGCGAAGAGCAGCAACGCGCTCACCCGCGCCTTCAGCTCGCCCCGGGCGGCCATCCCGGCGTACTCGCGCAGGACCTCGACGCCGAACCGCCCGCCGCCTTCGTGCTCGCAGGGACCGAGCCCGGGCTCGGTGTAACTGGTGATGCCCAGGGAGGCCAGCAGGTCGCCGGCGCGCTGGATCGCCGCCCGGCGTTCCTCCGCCTTCCCTAATCGGGAGTCGGGCACGAGGTCGCCGGTGCCGGTCAGGCGGTCCAGCAGGAGGTCGGGCCAGCGCAGGCCGAGCCAGGCGCCGTGCAGGTGGGTGTCGTTGATGCCGGGCAGCACCGATCTGCCGCGCAGGCGGACGACCCGCGTCCCCGGGCCGACCATGGCCTGGACCTGCAGTGGAGTGCCGACCCTGACGATGCGCCCGTCCTTGATCGCGATGCCGGACGCGAGGTGGCCGGCCGGGTTCATCGTGTGGACGACGCCGCCGGTCATGACCAGATCCGCCGACCTGTTGTCAGCCGCAGATTTCATATCCGCTCCGCTCTGGACACTCTCATTTCCATCCGCATAACGTACATGGAATCAGATACGATTTCGTGCCGGGAGGTGACGATGCCTCTACCTTTCGAGGCACGGCGCATCATCGATCGGGCCCGTCGCGGACCGGCGCACGCGCCGTCGCCCGACGCGGCCGGCGACCGCCGCCGGAGCCGCTGATGAACGCTCCCGCGGACGATGTCCTCGACGTGCGGGGCCTCAGCGTCTCCAGGGGAGAGGTCCCCGTCGTGCACGAGGTCAGCCTGAGCGTCGCGCCCGGCACGGTCACCGTGCTGCTCGGCGCGAACGGCGCGGGCAAGACCACCCTGCTCGACGGCATCGCGGGCCTGGCCCCCGCCGCCGCCGGAACGGTCACGCTCGCCGGCACGCCGCTGACCGGCCTGCCCACCTACCGCCGCGCCCAGGCCGGACTCGGGTACGCCGAGCAGGCCCGCACCGTGTTCCGCACCCTCACGCTGGAGCAGAACCTGCTGGTCTCCGGCGACGGCGACCCGGCCATGGTCTACGACATCTTCCCCGAGCTGGACCGCAGGCGCACGCTGCCGGCCGCCAACCTGTCCGGCGGCGAGCAGCAGATGCTCGTCATCGGCCGGGCGCTGATCGCCGGGCCCAAGGTCGTCCTCATCGACGAGATGTCGCTCGGGCTCGCGCCGGTCGTGGTCCGCCGCCTGATGGGCTCGGTGCGGGAGCTGGCCGAGCGGGGCATCGGGGTGCTGCTCGTCGAGCAGTTCGCCAACCTGGCGCTGGAGATCGGCACCCGCGCGTACGTGCTGCGCAAGGGCCGGGTCGTCTTCGAGGGCCCGTGCGAGGAGCTGCGCGGGGCCGAGGACCGGCTGCACGAGTTCTACTTCGGCGCCGTCACCGACGACGGCCTCGCGCGGGCGGCCGGCACGGAAGGCGGGAGCTGATGAACGCGCTGCTGAAAACCTGGGGTCCCGGGCTGGGGCTGGCCGTGGCGGCGTGCGCGGTGCTGCCGTGGGTGTTGCCGCCGTACTGGATCTACCTGGCGATCGCGGCCGTCGTCAGCGGCGTGCTCATGCAGAGCTACGGCGTGATCGTCGGGCGGGCCGGGGTCATGTCGCTGTGCCAGATGTCGTTCGCGGCGATCGGGGCCTGGGTGGTGCTGCGGCTGAACCTGGCCGACGCGCCCGGCGGCCTCCTGCTGTGGCTGGTGCTCGGCGGCCTGGCGGCCGTGCCGGTGGGCGTCGCGATCGGGCTGCCCGCGCTGCGCATCCGGGGCGTCAACCTCGCCGTCGTCACGCTCGGCTTCGCCGTCTCCACCGACATCGTGCTCAACGCCAACCAGTTCCCCGGCACGGCCGAGCTGAAGACCGTCGTGCGGCCGGGGCCCTTCTCCTCCGACGCCGCGTACTTCGTGCTGGCCATGACCGTGTTCGTGCTGATCGCCGTCGGGCTCGCGCTGGTCAACCGGACCAGGATCGGGCGGTCCTGGCTGGAGTTGCGGCACTCCGAGCGGGCGGCGGCGGCGCACGGCATCTCCGTGGCGCGCAGCAAGCTCACGGCCTTCGCCATCAGCGCGTTCATCGCCGGTATCGGGGGCGGGCTGATGGCGGGGCAGCTCGGCCTCGTCGTATCCGGAAATTTCGCGATGATGCAGTCACTGGCGCTGTTCGCGGTCGCCGTGCTCATCGGGCCGCACAACACCGAGGGCGCCGTCCTGGGCGGCATCTTCGGCGCGGTCATGGCCACGATCCTGGAGAAGCTGCGCCTGCCGCAGGACCTCGGCGGCATCCTGTTCGGCGTCATGGCGATCTTCGCCCTGCGCAGCGGGGTGAGCCAGACCGACTTCACCCGGGCCCGCAGGCGCGAACGGGCCGCGCGCCCCCTGCTGGAGGCCGCCGCCCCCGCCGAGGAGCCCGCCCCCCTTCCCCCGGCCGCCGGCGAGGGGAACGTGCTGGAGGTGCGCGGGCTGAGCGTGCGGTTCGGCCAGGTCGTCGCCCTGGACGGCGTGGACCTGACCGTGCCCGCGCTCGGCGTCTGCGGCCTGATCGGCCCGAACGGCGCCGGCAAGTCCACGCTGATCTCCGCGGTCACCGGCTTCGCCGCCCGCTACGAGGGCTCGGTCGTGCTCGCCGGGCAGCCCCTCGACCGGCTCAGCCCGAGCGTCCGGGCCCGGCGCGGGCTGCGGCGCACGTTCCAGACCACCGCCATCGCCTCGGAGCTGACGCAGGAGGAGTACCTGGCGATCGTCGCCGGGCGGCGCCTGCCCGCCGCCGAGACGGAGGAGGTGCTGCGCTTCTTCGGCTGCCCGCCCGGCGAGGTGCCGGTCTCGATCCTCGACGCGGGCACCAGGAGGCTGCTCGACGTGGCCGCCGCGATCGCCGCCAGGCCGAAGGTCGCGCTGCTCGACGAGCCGGCCGCCGGCCAGTCCGCCGCCGAGTCGCTGCGGCTCGGCCGCCGCCTGGCCCAGGTCCCGGCCCGCTTCGGCGTGTCGATCCTGCTGGTGGAGCACGACATGGATCTCGTACGAGCCGCCTGCGGCCAGGTCACCGTGCTGGACTTCGGGCACGTGATCGCCTCGGGGCCGACGCTCGACGTCTTGGACGCACCGGCCGTCAGGGCCGCCTACCTCGGGACCGTCTTGGAGGAGACATCATGAAACGCGTACTCGTGGCTCTGCCCGTCCTCGGCCTGCTGACCGCTCTGACGGCCTGTTCCGGCGGCTCGGGCACCGACGGCCCCATCAAGGTGGGCGCGATCAACGGCGTCACCGGGCTGTTCCAGACCCCCGAGGTGCCGCAGGCGGTCAAGGCCGTCTTCGAGGAGGTCAACAAGGCCGGCGGGATCAACGGCCGCAAGATCGAGCTGATCAGCAAGGACGACGCGATGAACCCGCAGCGCTCCACGGAGGCGGCGCGCGACCTGATCGACTCCGAGGAGGTCGTCGCGCTGGTCGGCTCCTCCAGCGCCGTGGACTGCGGGCTCAACCGCGCCACCTACAGCAAGTCGCAGATCGTCTCCATCCCGGCCGTCGGCGTGGACCCGGCCTGCTTCACCAGCCCGAACATCGCCCCGGTCAACCCCGGCCCGTTCAAGCTGCTGACCGCGATGCTCTACTACGCCTCCGAGACGCTCAAGCGCGACAAGGTGTGCCTGGCCTTCACCGTCCTGCCGGGCAGCGGCGGCGGCATCGACGCGGCCATCAAGGAGTGGAGCGACATCACCGGCAAGACGCTGACGGTCAAGGACACCTCGGTCGGGCAGGGCGACCCGACGCCGTACCTGGTCAAGCTCAAGGGCGCCGGCTGCCAGGCGGTCATCTACAACGCCCAGGTCGGGCCGTGGTTCGCCCAGGCCAAGACCCAGGGCATGCAGGACGTCGACTTCATCCTCATGGCCAACGCCTACACCGACGCCAACGCCGCCCTCATCCCGGCCGGCATGAACGCCCAGGCGGGCACCGAGTGGCAGCCGTACACCGACGAGACGCTGCCGGGCAACGACCGGTGGGCGAAGATCGTCAACGACAACAAGATCCAGAAGACCGCGTTCAGCCAGGGCGGCGTGATGGCGGCCGACGTGTTCGTCCAGGTCCTCAAGACGATCAAGGGGGACATCACCCGGGAGTCGGTGACCAAGGCGTTCAAGGAGATGCAGCCCATCACCTACCCCATGGTCGGCACGCCCTGGGTGTTCGGCCCCGGCCAGACGCACAACCCCATCGAGGGCAGCCGCTTCGTCAAGGCCGAGAACGGCAAGTGGACGGTCCTGCCCGAGGGCTTCATCGTCCCGAAGCGGAACGGCTGATGCTCGACTCCGTGGTCGCGGGCCTGACCAGCGGCGGCGTGTACGCGCTGCTCGGGCTCTGCGTGGTCCTGACCTACCGGCTGGTCGCCGTGGTCAACTTCGCGATGGCGGCGGTGGGCGCGATGGGCGCCTTCGTCATGGTCACCCTCACCGACGCCGGTCTGAACGTCTGGCTCGCGCTCCCGCTCGGGGCGCTGGCCGGCGGGCTGGTCTCGGCGCTGCTCGGCCTCGGCCTGGTGCGCTGGTTCGGCGAGCACGACCTGCGCACGAAGGCGGCCGTCACCGTGGCGGTGTTCGTCGCGCTGATGTCGGTCGGGTTGCGCCTGTTCGGCAACAACACCAGCGGCGCGCGGCGCTTCCCGCAGCCCTTCGACGCGCCCGCCTTCACCGTGGGCGAGGTGGTCGTGCCGCAGGCGGTCCTGGTGTCGCTGTCGTTCGCGGTGCTCATCACCGTCGGAGTGGGGCTGCTGCTCGGGCGCACCCGGGTGGGGCTGCGGCTCCAGGCGCTGTCGGAGCGCCCGGCCACCGCGCAGGTCGTCGGCATCCCCGCCCCCCGGCTCGCCCTGGCCGTGTGGGTGGCCATCGGGGCGGTCAGCACGCTGGTCATCGTCCTGGTCGCGCCCCGGCTCGGCGGCGACTTCTCCACCCTCGGCAACCTCGTCACGACCGCGCTGGCGGTGGCCATGGTGGGGGCGTTCAGCAGCCTGTGGCTGACGCTCGCGGGCGGGCTGCTGCTGGGCTGCCTGGAGGGGGTGACGGCCTCGCTGGAGGCGGTCCAGCAGTACCGGGGGGTGCTGCCGTTCCTGGTCATGGTGGCGTTGTTGTGGTGGCGCAGCCGCCATCAGGTCTGGGACTCGGAGGCGAACGTATGACCGTCAAGGTCCCCCAGCGCCAGATCGGCGCGCACGGCCCCGAGGCGTCGGTGCTGTCCCTGGGGTCCTGGCACACCTACGACCGGATGGACTTCGGCGCGGCCGTCGAGCTGCTGCGGCACGCCGTGGAGATCGGGGTCAACCTGTTCGACGTGGGCGTCTACGGCCTTCCGGGACAGCGGCCGGTCTTCACCGACGTGCTGTTCTCGGCCATGGTCAGGGCCGCCGGCCTGGCCCGCGAGGACTACCTGCTCTCGGTCAAGCTCTGGCTCGACGATCACCCCGGACGTCCGCTGCGCGAGCAGCTCGAACGCGCGCTGCTGCGGGCCGGCACCGACCACGCCGACCTGGCCGTGGTGGGCGACGTCCACCGCGAGGACCTCGACCTGCGCCGGCTGGCCCGCGAACTGGCCGCGCTGGAGGCGGAGGGGCTGCTGGGCTGCTGGGGCGTCAACAACTGGTCGGCCACCTCGATCCTGACCATCCGCAACCACGCCCGCGACCTCGGCTCGCCGGGGCCGCAGCTGGCCCAGCTCAAGTACAACCCGTGCCGCCGCTCGATCCCGGAGGGGGTGCCGTTCTCCGAGGTGTTCGACGCGGGCGTGTCGTTGCAGGCCAGTGACGTGCTCGAAGGCGGGCTGCTGGCGGGCAGGGAGACGCCCGCCCGGCCGGTCTTCCCCGACCCCGGCGGCGTGCGCGAGCGGGCGGCGACGGCCGCCGCCGGGCTGGCCGAGGTGGCGGCCGGGCTGGAGGCGACGCCCGCGCAGGTGTGCGTGGCGTTCTGCCTCACCCATCCGGCGGTGGCCAGCGTGCTGTTCGGCGTCACGAGCAGGGCCCAGCTCGCCGACAACGCGGGCGCGCTCGCCCTGCTCGACCGGGTCGGCCCGGCGCGGCTGCGCGAGCTGGCCGCGCCGTTCTGGGCCGACGCCGACACGGTGGACCCCGAAGGGTCCTGACGTCCTTCGCCTTCCCGCTCTCAGCGCGGCGCCTGGACCAGGCCCGCGCCCAGGTCCTCGGCGTCGGCGTCCGGGACGAACACGTCCGTCGCCGCGGTCAGCAGCAACCGCCCGGTGACGGCCGCGGCCCGCGCGCCGTCGCTGCGCGCCCGCAGCTCCTGCCACCACAGCGCCGCCGCCCCCGCCACGTGCGGGGCGGCCATGCTGGTGCCGCTCTTGCTGGTCAGCCCCCCTCCGGTACGGGCCGAGACCACGTCCACGCCCGGCGCGCACACCTGCGGGAAGGTGTTGGAGAAGCGCGCGACCGCCAGCCGCCCGGACGGCTGCCGCTGCACCGCGCCCACGGCCATCATGCCCTCGGCGGCCGACGGCAGCTCCGGTCCGACCTCGAAGTCCGGCCGCAGCTCCCGGTGGCTGGCGTTGCCCGTGGCCGCGACGACGATCGTGCCCGTGCCGAACGCCGCCCTGGCCGCGATCATCCGCATCAGCGAGTCGTAGAGCCGCAACGTCGCCCGGTACGACTCCAGCGCGATCGACGTCGCCAGGAACTGCGGCAACCCCCGATCCTCAAGCTGGCGGATGGCGGCCGGGAAGTCGATGCCGAGCGACATGGTGATGACGTCGGCGTCGTTCCCCAGCGCCCAGAGCAGGCCCTTGACCGTCGCGGCGGTCGAGCCCTTGCCGTCGTCGCCGAGCACCTTGCCGATCAGCGCGCGCTCGACGCCGGGCGCGACGCCGATGCGCATGCCGTCCACCGGGCGGCCGAAGACGGTGCCGGCGCAGTGGGTGCCGTGGCCGACCTTGTCCCCGAGGCCCGACCCGGTGAAGTCCTGCTCCACCAGCGTCACCCCGGTGAAGGCCGGGTGGGCGGCGTCGATCCCGGTGTCCAGGACGGCGACCACCGTCCCCGCCCCCGTACGGGAGGAGGCGTCGGCGCCCAGCGCCCGCACCCCCCACGTGACCTGGGCGCCGGCCTCCGGCCCCGGCGGCGGCGCGTCGACGTCCTCGGGCGCGCCCGGGACGGTGGTCGGCATCGGCCGGGCGACCGCGGCCACCGAAGGGTCCCGCGCGAGGTCGGCCACCTCGCGCTTGCCGAGCCCGGTGACCTCGACGTGCGGCTCGCCCGGCGTCTCGACCGCGGCGGCGCCCGGCTCGAACGGCGCGGCCATGCGGGTCCTGCTCAGATCGCGCAACACGATGAACTGGTCGGCCATCGTCTTCCCCTCCTGGAAGTAGCCCACCCCTGTGATGTCAGGCGTACTCCCGCCGGGGCCGCCTGGCAACAGTCCTCACCGTGGCGGGGGGGGGGGGGGGGGGGGGGGGGGGGGGGGGGGGGGGGGGCGGGGGGGCGCGCCGGCGGGGGCGCCCCCCCCCCCCCCGCGGCCGGCCCCCCCCCCCCCCCCCCCCCCCCCCCCCCCGCGACGAGCACGGCCACGATCGCCAGCAGCAGCCAGCCCGAGGTCAGGGCGATCAGCCAGGTCCATCCGGCGTGGCCGTACACGGCGCTGCCGGCCGTGCCGCCGGCGCCGCTGCCGAGGTAGTAGCACAGGGTGTAGAGCCCGGCGGCGCGTCCTCGGGCGGCGGGCGGGGCCTGCGCGGCGACCCAGGCGTTGGCCACGGCGTGCGCGGCGAAGAACCCGGCGGTCAGCACGGCGAACCCGGCCACGACCGCGGCCAGGGGGTCCAGCGCGGTCAGCGCCGCGCCCGCGGCCGTCACGGCGAGGGCGGCGGCCAGGGCCGTACGGCGTCCCAGGCGGTCGGCCAGGCGGCCGGCGGCGGCCGAGGAGGCGGTGCCGAGGGCGTAGGAGAGGAACACCAGGGAGGCGACGGCGGGGGAGAGCGACAGCGGCGGCGCGGACAGGCGGAAGCCGGCGGCGTTGTAGAGGGCGACGAACGCGCCGACGCCCAGCGCGCCCACCGCGTACGGCGCCAGCAGCCCGGTCCCGATCCGCACGCGGCCAGAAGGGCGTACGGCGGGCGGCACGGCGGGCGGGGGAGCGGGCAGCGTACGGGCCGCGTACGCCGAGCAGAGCAGCGACACCCCCGCCACCACCAGCAGCGCCCCCCGCCACCCCCACGGTCCGGCGGCGAACCCGGCGCCCAGCCGGCCCAGCATCCCGCCCACCGAGTTCCCGGCGATCATCACGCCCACCGCCCCGGCCAGCCGCGTCGCCCCCACCAGATCGGCCAGGTACGCCGCCCCGACCCCCGCGAACCCGGCGACCGCCACCCCCTGCGCCGCCCGCATCGCGACCAGCATGGGGAACGTCGGCGCCAGCGGCAGCGCCAGCCCGATGAGCGCCGAGGCCAGCACGGACCACACGATCATCCGCCGCCGCCCGACGACCTCCGCCAGCGCGGCCAGCGGCAGCACGGCCACCGCCAGCGCCGCCGTGGGCACGCCCACGGCCAGCGACGCGCCGCCCGGGTCCAGATGGAAGGCGGCCGCGAGCTGCGGCAGGACGGGCTGCGGGGCGTACAGCAGGGCGAAGGAGGACACGCCGGCCGCCGCCACGGCCGGGCCGGCCCGCCGGGTGCCGACACGTTGAGCCTCTTGAGCTTCGATGACCGCCACGCCAGGAAACGCTAAGCAAGGCTAATAAATACGTCCAATGCGGAAATGGGCAATAATTCATGCTGTGCTGGATGAATACGAGTCCGTGGACGAGCGGCTGGCCGCCGGGCTGGCTCCCACGCTCGCCCTGCTGGCCGCCGTCGGGGAGACGGGGCACGTCACGCGGGCCGCCGAGCTGCTCGGCATGCCGCAGCCCACCGCCAGCCGCCGCCTGGCCGCGCTCGCCGACCTGGTCGGCGCGCCCCTCGTGGTCCCGTACGGGCGGGGCATCCGGCTGACCAGGGCCGGGCGCGTCCTGGCCGCCGCCTCCGGCCGGGCGCTGGCCACCATGGAGTCGGCCGCCCGCGAGGTGCGCGAGGAGATCGACCCCGGCAGCGGCCGGATCGTGCTCGGGTTCCTGCACCTGCTGGGCCGCACCCTCGTCCCCTCGCTCATCCGCGGCTTCCGTGAGCGCCATCCGGGCGTGCGGTTCAGCCTGGCGCAGGGCTCGCGCCAGGACATGCTGCGCGCGCTGGGCGAGGGCGAGATCGACCTGGTGTTCGTCGCGCCCCTGCCCGACGGCGACCCGGGCCTGGCCGGGCATCCGCTGGCCGACCAGGAGCTGGTGCTGTCCGTGCCCCCCGGTCACCGCTTCGCCGGACGCGCCCGGGTGCGGCCCGCCGAGCTGGCGGGGGAGGAGCTGGTGACGCTCGAACACGGCTACGGCGTCCGCCAGATCACCGACGACCTGTGCGCGGCGGCCGGGTTCACGCCCAGGATCGCCTTCGAGGGGCAGGAGTCGGAGACCGTGCGCGGCCTGGTGGCGGCCGGGCTGGGGGTGGCCGTGCTGCCCCGCCTGACGGCCGCGGAGGGCGTCGTGCAGATCCCGCTGTCGCCCCCGGTGTTCCGGACGATCGGGGCGTGCTGGCCCGCCGGGACCCGGCTCACGCCGGCCGTGCGCGCCTTCCTGGACCACGTGCGTTCCGGCGCCGCCGACGTCGGGCCGGGGCTGCGTCCCCGCTGACACCCGTCCTGCCGGAAGTAGTTGACGGCTCATCCATTCTGTATGGAGGATTCAGCTACGCACGCCCGCCTGCGGATGGGGACGACCATGCCGGCCGAGTCGTTCAACGCCAGTGTCTTTCTCGTGGACCGCCTGGTCGAGACCGGGCACGGTGACCGCGTCGCCGTCGCCGGCCCCATGGGCACCATGACGTACGCCCAGCTGGCCGCCCACGTCGCCGAGCTGGCCGGCGGGCTGCGGGTGATGGGTGTACGGCCGGAGGAGCGCGTGCTGCTCGTCCTGCCCGACCGGCCCGAGACGCTGATCACCATCCTGGCCGTGATGCGGATGGGCGCGGTCGCCGTCCCGGTGTCCCCCCTGTACGACGGGGCCGAGATGGGCCACCTGATCCGGGACTCGCGGGCGCGGGTCGTGGTCTCCGCGCCCGAGTTCGAGCCGGCCGTCCAGGAGGCGCTGCTGTCGGCCCCCGAGGTCGTGGCGCTCGTGCTCACCGACGCGAGCCCCCCGGGCCCCGGCAACCTCCCGCGCGGCCCTGCTGTGACGGGAGCGGGCCAGGCGGCGGCGGTCGAGACCGGGGTGCCGGTCTGCCCGTGGTCGGACCTGCTGGAGGCCGGGCGGGGCGCGACCGGCCCGTACGACCTGGCCGGACTCGCCCGCGCTGTGGCTGCACACCTCCGGCACCACCGGCGCGCCCAAGGCGGTCGTGCACCGCCACGGCGCGCTGCGCGACGTCCACGAGGCGTACGGGCGGCAGGTGCTCGGCCTCCGCCCCGAGGACCGGTGCCTCTCGGCGGCCCGGATGTCCTTCGCCTACGGGCTCGGCAACTCCATGATCTTCCCGCTCGCCGCGGGCGCCACCACGATCCTCGACCCCGCCAGGCCCACCCCGGGCGGCGTCGTCGAACGCCTGCTGGAGGAGCGTCCCACCCTGTTCTTCGCCGGGCCGTCGTTCTACGCCGCCCTGCTGGCCGCCCAGGCCCCCGAGGACGCCTTCGCCTCGGTCCGCCTGGCCGTCTCCGCGGGCGAGACCCTGGCCCCCGAGCTCCACCGCCGCCTCACCGCCCGCTTCGGCGTGGACGTCGTCGACGGCCTGGGCTCCGCCGAGGCGCTGCACATCTTCCTCTCCGGCCGCCCGGGCCAGGCGCGCCCCGCCGGCTCCGGCACCGCCGTGCCCGGCTACGAGCTGCGCCTCCTGGACGACTCCGGCACGCCCGTCCCCGACGGCGAGCCCGGCCACCTGTACGTGCGCGGCGACTCGATCGCCACCGGCTACTGGTGCCGCACGTCCGCCACCCGCCAGGCGTTCCAGGGCGAGTGGCTGCGCACCGGCGACACCTGCGCCCGCGACGCCGACGGCTCCTACCGGTTCCTGGGCCGCGCCGACGACCTGATCAGGGTAGGCGGCGTCCGGGTGTCGCCCATGGAGGCGGAGTCCCGGCTGCTGGAGCACGCCTCGGTCGCCGAGTGCGCGGTGGTCGCCCACGTCGCCGCGGGCGGGCCGGAGCGGCCGGTCGCCTGCGTGGTGCCCGCGCCCGGCCGCCCGATCGACGCCGATGAGCTGATCGGGTTCTGCCGCGAGGCACTGGCCGACGCCGAGTGCCCGCGCGAGGTGCTGGTCCTGGACGAGCTGCCGAAGACGCCGACGGGGACGGTCCAGCGCGTGGTGCTCCGGCAACTGGCCGCCGACCTGCTCGGCAAGTGACCCCCGGAGGCGGCCCCGCGGTCAGAAGGCGTCGCGCAGCTCCCGCTTGAGCACCTTGCCGGAGGCGTTCTTGGGCAGCGCGTCCACGAACACCACGTTCTTGGGCGTCTTGAAGGAGGCCAGCCGCTCGCGCAGGAACGCGTTCAGCTCGGCGGCGGTCAGCCCGGCGCCCTCGCGCAGCACGACGGCGGCCGTCACCGCCTCGATCCACCGCTCGTCCGGCACGCCGAACACGGCCGCCTCGGCGACCGCCGGATGCTGGTAGATGACCTCCTCCACCTCGCGGCTGGCCACGTTCTCGCCGCCGGACTTGATCATGTCCTTCTTCCTGTCGACCACCGACAGGTAGCCGTCGGCGTCCATGACGCCCAGGTCGCCGCTGTGGAACCAGCCGCCGCGGAAGGCCTCGGCGGTCTTGTCCGGGTCGTCCCAGTAGCCGAGCATGGCGTGCGGGCTGCGGTGGACGATCTCGCCGACCACGCCCGGCGCCACCGGCCGGTCCTCGTCGTCGACGATCCTGGTCTCGACGTTGAGCGCGGGCCGCCCGGCCGAGCCCAGCCGGGTCAGCTGCTCCTCCGGCCGCAGGATGGTGGCCAGCGGGGCCATCTCGGTCTGGCCGTAGAAGTTGAACAGGCGCACGTCCGGCAGCCGGGTCGAGATCTCCTTCAGCACCTCGACCGGCATGATCGAGGCGCCGTAGTAGCCCTTGCGCAGCGAGGACAGGTCACGGCGGTCGAAGTCGGGGTGGCGCAGCAGGCCGATCCACACCGTGGGCGGGCAGAACAGCTTGGTCGCGCGCTCGCCCTCGATGGTGGCCAGGATCGAGGCCGGGTCGGCGCCCGGCAGGACGAGGTTGGTGGCGCCCAGGTAGATGCCGGGCGTCAGGAAGCAGTGGAGCTGGGCGCAGTGGTAGAGGGGCAGCGCGTGCACCTCGACGTCGTCGGAGCTCATCTCGCCGTCGACGACGCAGCTCACGTACTGGGCCAGCAGGCCCCCACTGGACAGGGTGGCGCCCTTGGGACGCGACTCGGTGCCGCTGGTGTACATGATCTGGATCGGGTCGTCGGCGGCGATCTCCACCTGGGGCTCGGCGTCGTCGCCGCGCCAGGTGGAGAACGACTCCCAGCCCTCGGCCGCGCCGATCACGCCGCGCACCCGCACGGCCGGCCCGGCGGCGGCCTCGGCCACCGGCAGCAGTGCCTCCTCGACCAGCATGCCGGTCGCGCCGGAGTGCTCCAGGATGTAGGCCACCTCGCGCGGCCCGAGCATGAAGTTGATCGGCACGGAGATCGCGCCCAGGCGGGCCAGCGCGAAGTAGGCCAGCACGAACGCGTGGTTGTTATGGCTGAACAGGGCGAACCGGTCGCCCTTGGCCACGCCCCGCGCCGCCAGCGCGTTGGCCGTGCGGTTGACCTCCAGGTCGAGGTCGGCATAGCTCTGGCGGATGTTGCCGTAGATCACGGCGGTCTTGCCGGGGAACCTGGCGGCCGAGCGCCGCAGGAGGTCACCGATCGTGTGCTGGCGCGTGGTCATGCAGGGTACCCCCATGCCGAATGATGTTCGGCGATCGTACCCGACGAAGGAGGCGCCCGCCGAGACCCCGGCGGACGCCTCCTCGGGATCACCCGGGCTGGGTGACGCCGTTGACCTTCAGCGTGTACGGCGCGTACTGCTGGACCTGCTCGGTCGGCTCGTCATAGGCCACGATCGCGACCACCGACGGGAAGACCGCGAACGGCGCGAGCTGCAGCCGGTTGAGGCTGATCGAGCCCTTGCCGTCGAACTGGGCCTGCAGCACCACCGAGTGCCGCTCGTCCAGGCCGACCAGGCGCACGTTCCAGTTGCTGACCGGCGTCGGGGAGATCTCGGTCGGGGAGTCGAACGGCTCCAGGCTGGCGCCGTCGCTCACCGCCGTGCCGCCCACCGTGACGTCGTCGACCTTCCAGCCGCCCTCGTTGACCCCGCCGTCGCTGACGTACTGGAAGCCGACGAGGATCTCCTTGCCCGCGTAGGCGGACAGGCTGTAGGAGTGCGGCTCGAACCCGGTGGTGGTGCCGTTGACGGCCGGGCCGAGCGGGCCGGCCACCGTCCTGTCACCAGTGATCGCGGTGTAGGTCTTGCCGCCGTCCGCGGAGACGATCACGTAGCCGTAGTCGAAGCCGGACTCCGCGCCGTACTTGGCGAGGAAGCGCAGCGTCGGGTCGGCGGCCGGGACCGTCACCTTGGTGACCGCGGCGACGTTGAGGTTGCTGGAGTTGCCCGACCACAGCACCGGGTTGCCCGCGCGGTCGGGGTCGTCGGAGACGACGGTCCAGGCCAGCGGGATCGGCGGCAGCGTCTTGGCGCCCTGGAACGACAGCGAGGTCGGCGCCGCGCCGCCGGGCTTGCGGATCTGCACGTAGTCGGCGCCGTTCGGGGCCGCCCCCGGGGTGTTGTACGCGGCCGGGTTGGCGAGGTTGACCGTCGAGTTCAGGCTCGCGGTCGTCACCCGCTTCTTCGGCACGCCCAGCACCACGCCACGGCTCCCGACGACCTTGTCCACCAGGACCATGGTCTGGTAGTCGTGGATCACCTGGTACAGGTTCGTCGTCCCGAGCGCGGCCTTGACGCTGGCCAGGCCCTGGAGGGCGCCGTCACGGTGCAGCTTGGACAGGAAGTCCGCGCCGTACCGGTCGTACAGGAACAACATGAACGAGTACGCGTTGCCGTAGTCGGCCAGCACCGCGTCCGGGTTGCCGCCGTCGCCCCACAGGTTGAGCGAGTTCTGCGGGCCGCCGCAGTTGCGCGGGTTCGGGTTGTACGGCGTCTGGACGATGCCGAAGCCCTGGAAGCAGTTGATGTGGTTGTCGAAGCCCTTCTCGAACACCGTCGCCTTGGGGTTGCCGTAACCCGTCACCGAGATCGCGAAGTCCGACAGGCCCTCGTTCATCCAGGTGGTCTCAAGCGGGTCGGTGTAGTAGTGCAGCAGGTGCTGCCACTCGTGGGCGAAGACGCCCTCGTACTGGAAGGGCCGGGCCGAGCGCGAGGTGCACACGTCGGAGGTCGGGTTGTCCGGCGGGTTCGCGCCGGTCCTGTGCAGCCAGTCGAACGCGTCGATCGTCATCACGTTGCGGTCGAGCAGCTCGTTGTACTGCGAGGAGAAGAAGCCCGCGATGTACGTGGTCGCGGCCGGGAAAGTGTAGTAGTTGTCGTCCCGGACGTTGTCGATCAGCGTCACCGTGCGGTCGCCGGCGCCGGTGTAGACGCCGCCGTTGCCGTTGGCGTCGGGGCCGAGCACGGCGTTCGTGCCGTCCCGGTCCGGCGGCGTGCTGAAGGTCGCGGTCTCCTTCGGGAACATGTTCGTGTCGAACTGCTGCACCAGGTTCGTGACCTGCGCGTCGGTGATCTCCGTGGTCCCGGGCACCTGCATGCGGCAGTCACCGGCCGGGAAGGCCAGGTCGTTGGCGACCCAGACCTCGATCTTGTCGCCGACGCCGCGCAGCGTGTAGTCCTTGCGGTACAGGCGGCCGTTGTAGTCGTCCGTGGCCAGCCACTGCCGTACGGTGCCGACCGGCGGCGTCTCGGCGGCGGCCTTGGCCGTGGCGCGGGCCTCGTACTTCGCGGGGACCTTGACGGGCTTGCCGTCCAGGGTGAAGTCCTTGCGGGTGAGCTCCTTGACGTCGCTCGGCGGCGATGCGGTCGCGGCGGCCGCCTGCGTGGTTTCGGCCGACGCGGGTATCGCGGCGAGCGTGGGCAGTAAGAGAAGTGCGGCAGCGATTCCGATGATTCGGGTGCGCGCCATTGAACCCCCTAGGTATGGGTGTTGCCCGGATGGAACAGGGGTGACATCCGGTAATTACCGGAACCTGTTTGACGCGCGCAATAGGGGCATTTGCCAACAAAACACGGCGGATTTGGTGATCAGATCAGGACGGCCGGCCGCCGGCACGACTCCAGCCGCCGGTCCGGGTCGTAGGCGTTCATCGTGACCAGCACCTCCTCGGCCCCGGAGACCCCCACCACGCGGCGATCGACTCACCCGGCGCGAGCGCGATCGAAGGCAGGCCCGCCACCGATTGTCTGAACTGGCGAAAAGGGCTGTCGGACAATCGGCGGTCCGTCGAGACTGAGGACTCGCCGGTGACACGGCGGATGTCGATGCAGCCGCTGACCTGGGCGGGGCTGTGAACTGCCGGTTCCTGTCCAGGCCGGAACAGGGGGACGGGCGGCGACCCCACGTTGTGCACTGCACTTGTGTCCGCCCCGGACACCGGACCGGAGATCACCCATCAAGAGTGACGAAAGGTGACAGCATGCCCAAGACGATGCTCAAACTGGCCGCGATCGGGCTCCTGACCGCAACCGGACTCGCCCTGACCGCCGGCCCGGCAGCCGCCAAGGACGACTTCTACCCCGGCGGCGGCACGGTCGCCCCGATGGGCGACGACTACTGGCCCCACAGCGGCGGGATCGCCCCGAAGGACGACTACTACCCCAGCACCGGCGGGTGAGCCCCGGTGCCACTCTCTCAGCCGTGACTCCGGCGGCAAGTGCGACCAGCAGCGGCGAGTGGAAGACGTACGGCCCCTACAGTTTCGTGTTCGATCTTCAGAGCAGAACGTGCATGGTCTCCATCTCCGGTGGTGCCACCTAAGAGGGGTCCTGTGCGGCAAGCGGCACGAGGGGCGTTGGCATGTCCGCTACAACACGGTCACCCATCTGGTCGCACTCCATCACGTGGCCCATGGCGGGGATCAATCCAGCGGGTCCCACGGGGTGGCGTCGTAGAAGGCGAGCAGCCGGGCCAGCGTCCCGGCGTCCTGGCGCAGCGGGACGCCGTCGACCTCGCCGACCGGGACCACGCCGTGGGAGTTGCACAGGAACACCAGGTCGAAGCCCGGCAGGTCGGCGACCTTCAGCGGGCGGCGCTCCTGGGGCACGTCCATGCCCTCCAGCAGGCCCATGGCCGTGCCGTGCAGCATGGGCGCGTCCGGCCACAGCAGGCGGCCGCCGGAGAAGCAGCCGACGTTCGTGATCGCGCCCTCGCTGATCAGGCCGTCGCCGGTGGTCAGCAGCGCCTCGTCGAAGCCCAGCGGCTCGGCGGCGCGCCGGATGTGCGCCTGGGCGAACCCGGCCGCCTTCTTGATGTGCGGCAGGTAACGCTGGAACGCGACGGCCGTGACGCGCTGCGGGCGCGTGGCGACCTCGGTGGGCGGGGCCGCGGTGGCCACCACGTGCGGGCGGCCGTCGTGCTCGACGACGTAGACGCGTACACCCGCGTCGCGCAGGTCGTCGCCGAGCACCGCCCGCACCGAGGCGAGCACCGCCGCGGTGTCGAGCCGGGCGCCGAACAGCTCCAGGTTGGCCGCCGCCAGCCGTTCCAGGTGCAGGGCCAGGCCGCGGGTGCGCCGGCCCCGGACCTGCATGGCGGTGAAGTGCCCGTAGCGGGCCTCCAGCGCGAAGCGCGCGTCGGCGTCGACCGCCCTGCCCTCGACCACCGCTCGTATGATCACGGAAGCGACGTTACCCCTTGCGGTAGACGGCCACGGACCAGCGGACCGGGCGGTTGCTGTCCGGGCCCCAGATGCCCGCTCTGACAGTGACCTTCACCGGCTTGCCCGCGGGGACGGAGAACTCGTTCATCGCCATCGGATACGGGCCGCTCTCCCACTGGCCGCAGGTCGCGGTCACCTCGCCGCCCTCCCCGCCCTCGATCAGGTACCTGAACCACATCCGCCGGGCCAGGTCACCGGCGCAGAGCGCCTCGATGCCGATCCGGCCGCCGTCGCCCCGGGCCGTGACCGTGAACGTCCTGGCCTGAGGCCACACCAGTTGCCGGGTGGCGCCGGCCAGGTCCCAGCCCGCCAGCCGCTTGGGGAACGGCTTCAGCGGCCCGGGCTCGACCGGCCGGCCGGGCGGGGTCCATTCGTAGACGGCCAGGCTCCAGACCGCCTCGTCGGGTCTCTGGGGCACGCACGGCCCGTCCTTGACCTCGCGGGCGCACCCCCAGCCCTTGGTGGCCGTGTCGAACGTGACCGTGATCCGGCCGGCCCCGCCGGGCACGACGAGTGGGACCAGCTCCATGTCCTTCGGGCACGAGGAGAGGGACTGGAGGGGCGCGACGTCGCCACCGGTCACGGTGATCGCCGGCGGATTGGCCCTGGGGCCGCCCTCGCACAGCGCGGCCACGTCCAGCGGCTTGCCCGAGACCGGGATCGTGACCGACGCCTTCGTCGTCCTCTCCGTCCTGATCGTCGCCGTGGCCAGCCGCCGGTAGCCGGTGCCGTCGTGGGCGGTGAACCGTTCCGGCAGCTCGCGCGCCGCCTTGACGGCCGGGGTCGCCGCCTCCTGCGGGGGTGCGGCGTCCCCCGGCAGCAGGGAGAACACGGTCACGGCCGCCACCACCGCCGCGGCGGCGGCCGTCAGGCCCCTGCGCCGCCGGGTCCGGCGCACGCGGCGGCGGATGTGCTCGGGGCGGGCCGGGTTCGCCGGGGCGGGACCCTCGGCCCGCTCCCGCAGCACGTCACGCAGGTCCTGCACGCTCATCGGTACTCCTTCACGATCGACTCGTCCACGCGCAGCTTGGCCAGCGCCTTGGCGGTCTGGCTCTTGACCGTCCCGTCCTGGCACCCGAGGATCCGCGCCACCTCCTGCACCGTCAGGTCCTCGTAGAAACGCAGCACGATCACCGCGCGCTGCCTGGCGGGCAGCCTGCCCACCGCCTCCCACAGCTCGTCGGGTCCGTGCCGGTCGGCCTTGGCGCCCTTCTCGGGCAGGGCGTCGCTCGGCAGCTCCGTCCGCCAGCGCCGCCGCCACCACGACGTGTACGTCGTCACGAGCACGCGCCGCACGTACGCCTCGGGCTCGTCGATGCGCGGCCAGGCGAACCACGCCTTGGCCAGGGACTCCTGCAGCAGGTCCTCGGCCGTCCCCCAGTCATGGGTCAGCAGGTACGCGGTCCGCAGCAACCGCTCGGACCGGGAGGCCACGAAGTCGTGGAAGAGCTTTCTGTCAGGCACACCGGTACTGACGCATCGTCGGCGACGTCAGGTTGCCCCGGCGCGCATGATCGTGAACGGCGCCAGCTCGCCCAGCCCGCGCACCGACAGCCGGTCGACCGCGCGCAGCCGGAAGGCCCGGTCGCCCTCCAGCTCCTCGGCCATCTCGGGGTCGGCCAGGATCGTTCCCGGCAGGGACAACGCGGTGAGCCGGCTGGCCAGGTTGACGGTGGTGCCGAACACGTCGCCCATGCGCCAGATCACCGGGCCGGCGGCCAGACCCACGCGCAGCTCGGGCATGTCCCTGCCGCGATGGGTCTCCACGAGGCGCAGCGCGATCTCGGCCGCCACGTGCGCCTTGTCGGCCACGAACAGCACCGAGTCGCCGAGCGTCTTGACCACCCGCCCGCCCGAGGACGTCACGACGTCGGCCGAGCGGCCCTCGAACCTGTCGACCAGCCTGGCCAGCTCGGTCGCCGTGATCTGCCTGCTGAGCCGGGTGAAGGCCACCAGGTCGGCGAACCCCACCGCCATGCGCACGGCGCTCATGTCCTGGTCGGCCAGGCGTCCGGCGGCGGCGGCGAGCTGGCGCTGCCAGGCGTAGACCAGCAGCCGCGCCAGGTCGGGCACCACCCGCTCGGCCCGCCGCCGCCAGGCCCGCGGACGCTCGGCCAGCGGCACGCCCGCCTGGTCGAGCGCCTCGGCGCCCAGCTCGGCCTGCGACTCGGCGAGCCGGGCCGTGGCCCGGCCGATCGAGCGGGCCATCAGCAGCATGTGCTCCTCGTCGTAGGCGCCGGAGCTGACCATCGCGAGCATGGTGCGCAGCGCCTCGACGTCGGAGTCGGTGAACTCGACCGCGTCGTCGGCCACGTTGGCGAACCCGAGCGCCCGCCACAGCCGGCGCGCGCGGTAGACCGGGACCCCGGCCATGTGGGCCACCTGGTGGCTGGTGTAGCGGCGCGGTGCGCGCAGGAACGCCTCCGCCACCCCGTCCGCGTCCTCGCGTGACACGCGTGCAACATAACACCCTGTGGCGGGCGTCACTCCAGGAGGGCGCGCAGGGCGGGCCGCTCGGCCTCGGGCAGGTGCACGGCGTAGTAGTCGTACATGGACCGGCGGAGCAGGCGCGCGGCCGAGGCCCCGTCGCCGGCGCGTACGGCGGCCAGCACCTCCTCGTGATGCCGGATGCTCCGCCGCATCAGCGACCCGCGGTCGGGCGCGTCGGCGATCTTCCCGGAGATCAGCCCCAGCACGACCGAGCGCACGACGTCGGTGCAGACCTGGATCAGCGTGTTGCCGCCGGCCGCCACGATCACGTCGTGGAAGGCCACGTCGGCGGCGCTGAAGGCGTCGTGGTCGGAGGAGACGGCGGCGCGCATGCCGGCGATGGCCGTCTCCATCTGCGCGAGCTGCTCCTCGGTGCGCAGCCGCGCGGCCAGCAGCACGGCCGAGGCGTCGAGCACCATCCTGAACTGCACCAGCTCGGCCAGCGACAGCTCGGCCACCCGTGCCAGCGTGGTCATCGACTTGTGTAAGGCTGCGGGGGAGAACGGCAGCACCTCCGCGCCGTTGGGATCGCCCGGCCGGGAACGCACCAGGCCGCGCGCCTGGAGCACGCGCAGCGCCTCCCGGATCGTGGAGCGCCCCACCGAGAACTGCACCATCAGCTCGCGCTCGCTGGGCAGCCGCGCACCGGGGCCCAGGGCCCCGCTCTCGATGGCCTCCTCGACCTGTTCCACGACCCGTTCGTAGGCGCGTACGGCGCGCACCGGCTCGAACCGTGCACCCATGGGAGCCCCCTTGACCCGGGCCGTCGCGGACTGGCAATGTGCGTAGCCTACTGGTCAGACCAGTGCACTAGCCAGGAGGCTGTAAGACATGAGGCGAATCGGAATCTGGATCGCCGTGGGCGGTCTCCTGCTGGTCACAGCCGCCTGTGGCGGCGGTTCCGGCTCGGGAGGTTCCGGCACCGGAGGCGCCCCCAAGGCGCAGTCCCTGTCCGTCGGGTTCGTGGCCGAGCCGGCCAACCTCGACTTCACCGCCACCGAGGGCGCGGCCATCCCGCAGGCGTTGCTGGTCAACGTCTACGAGGGCCTGGTCAAGCTCGACCAGGACGGTTCGATCAAGCCGCTGCTCGCCGAGAGGTGGACGGTCTCCGACGACCGGAAGACCTACACCTTCACCCTGCGCAAGGGCGTCACGTTCAGCGGCGGCGCGCCGTTCACGGCCGACGACGTGGTGTTCTCGCTCGGCCGGGTCGGCACCGACTGGAAGCTCAAGATCAAGTCCCAGCTCGACGTCATCGACAAGGTGGAAAAGACCGACGACTCCACCGCCGTCGTCACGCTCAAGCGGCCGAGCAACGGCTTCCTCTACGCCCTGGCCACCCGCCTCGGCGCCATGTTCAGCCGCACCGGCGTGGCCGACCTGGCCAACAAGCCCGTCGGCACCGGGCCGTACACGCTGGGGGCGTGGAAGCGCGGCGAGTCGATCCAGCTCGCCGCCAACCCCTCCTACTGGGGCGCCAAGCCGGCCCTGTCGGCGATCACGCTCAAGTACTTCAAGGACGCCACGGCGATGAACAACGCGCTGCTGACCGGCGGCATCGACGTCATCTCCGCCGTGCAGGCGCCCGAGTCGCTGCAGCAGTTCGCCGACCCGAACCGCTTCCAGACGGTCGAGGGCACCACCAACGGCGAGGTCGTGCTGTCGATGAACAACGCCCGGCCGCCGTTCGACGACGTCAAGGCCCGCCAGGCGGTCCGGTACGCGATCGACCACAAGGCGCTGCTGGACACCGCGTGGGCCGGCCGCGGCCAGCTCATCGGCTCGATGGTGCCGCCCACCGACCCCTGGTACGAGGACCGCACCGGCGACTACCCCTACGACCCGGCCAAGGCCAAGGAACTGCTGGGCGGCAAGGCGCTGACGGTCAAGATGCGCATCCCCAACCTGCCGTACGCGGTGGCGAGCGCGCAGGTCGTGAAGTCGCAGCTCGCCCAGGTGGGCATCACGGCCGACATCGAGCCGCTGGAGTTCCCGGCCCGCTGGCTGGACGTGGTGTTCAAGCAGGGCGACTACGACCTTTCCATCATCAACCACGTCGAGCCCCGCGACATGGGGATTTTTGCCGATAAATCGTATTACTTCCACTATGACAATCCCGAGTTCGGCAAACTCCTCGCCTCCGCCGACGCCGGCACCGAACAGCAGCAGACCGACGACCTCAAGAAGGCCGCCAAGCTGCTCTCGGACGACGCCGCCGCCGACTGGCTGTTCCTGTTCCCCAACCTGATCGTGGCGAAGAAGGGCGTCACCGGGCTGCCGAAGAACGCCATCGCGGAGTCCTTCGACTTCACCGGGCTCGCCAAGCAGTGACGCTCTACCTGCTCAAACGGCTGGCGGTGCTGATCGTGAGCGCCGCCGTCGCCGCCGTCGCGGTGTTCGCGTTCATGGCGCTGCTGCCCGGCGACCCGGCCGAGATCGCGCTCGGCGTCAACGCCACCCCCGACGCGGTCGCCGCGCTGCGCCGGCAGTTCGGCACCGACCGGCCCCCGGCCGCGCAGTTCCTCGACTGGATCGGCGGCCTGGCCCACGGCGACTTCGGCGTCTCCTACGTCACCAGCGCGCCGATCGGCCCGCAGATCGGCGAACGGCTCGGCGTGACGGCCGTGCTGGTGCTCGGCGGCATGGTGCTGGCGCTCGCCGTCGCGGTGCCGCTAGGCACGTTCGCCGCCGTGCACCACCGCAACCCGCTCGGCGCGGCCGTCAGCGCGGTCAGCCAGCTCGGCATCGCCGTCCCCGCCTTCCTCGCGGGCATCCTGCTGGTGTTCGTGTTCGCGGTGAAGGCGCAGGCGCTGCCCTCCGGCGGTTACGTCCCGATCGCCGACAGCCCCCAGGAGTGGCTGCGCTCGCTGCTGCTGCCGTGGTTGTCGCTCGGGCTCGTCCAGGGGGCCGTGCTCACCCGTTACGTGCGCAGCGCCGTGCTCGACGTCATGCGCGAGGACTACCTGCGCACCGCCCGCGCCAAGGGCCGCGGCAGCACCGGCGCCCTGTGGCGGCACGGCCTGCGCAACGCCTCGATCCCCGTGGTCACCGTGCTCGGCCTGCAACTGGCCACCCTGCTGATCGGGGCGGTCGTGGTCGAGCGCGTCTTCGTCCTGCCCGGGCTCGGCGACCTGCTGCTCAACGGCGTCGCCGGGCGCGACCTGCTGCTCGTCCAGGGTGTGGTGATGGTGCTGGTGGCCGCGGTCCTGCTGATCAACTTCGTGGTGGACGTCGCCTACCGCCTGCTCGACCCGAGGCTGCGATGACGGGCCGGGTGAACGCCGCGCTGCTGACCGGCGGCGTGCTGGTCGGGCTGGTGACGGTGGCCGCGCTGGCCTCGTTCGTCTGGACGCCGCACGACCCCACCCTCGTCGACGCCGCCCGCAAGCTGCGCGACCCGGGCGGCGGCTACCTGCTGGGCGCCGACAAGTTCGGCCGCGACACCCTCAGCCAGCTGATGGTCGGCGCGCGCACCACCCTCTACGTCGGCGTGGTGGCCGTCGGCATCGCCGCCGTGCTCGGCGTGCCGCTCGGCGTGGTCGCCGGGATGACGCCGCGCGGCTGGCTGTCGGAGCTGATCATGCGGGTCAACGACCTCGTGTTCGCCTTCCCGGCGCTGCTGCTGGCCGTCATGCTGGGCGCGGTCTACGGGGCCGGCACGCTCACCGCCATGATCGCGATCGGGGTGGCCACCGTGCCCGCGTTCGCGCGGGTGGCCCGCGCCGCGGCGCTCCAGGTCATGGTGACCGACTACATCCTGGCCGCGCGCGCCGCCGGCCGCCGCCGGGGCGCGATCGCCGTACGGCACGTGCTGCCGAACATCGCGTCCGTGCTGATCGTGCAGGCCTCGGTGTCGTTCGCGATCGCGATCCTGGCCGAGGCGGCGCTGTCGTTCCTCGGGTTCGGCACCCGGCCGCCGACCCCGTCGTGGGGGCGGATGTTGCAGGAGTCCCAGGAACTGCTCTTCTCCACCCCGCGCCTGGCGCTCTGGCCGGGCCTGGCGATCGCGCTCGCCGTCCTCGGGTTCAACCTGCTCGGCGACGGCCTGCGCGACCACCTCGACCCCAAGCTCAGGAGGATCCGTGCTGAGCGTTGAAGGGCTGTCCGTACGGGCCGGCGGGGTGGGGCTCGTGCACGACGTGTCGTTCGCGATCGGGGCGGGCGAGCGGGTCGGGCTGATCGGCGAGTCCGGGTCCGGCAAGTCGCTGACCGCGCTGTCGCTCATGGGCCTGCTGCCCGAGGGCGTCACCGCCTCCGGCGTGGCCAGGCTCGGCGGGCGAGACCTGGTCGGCGTACCCGAGAAGCGGCTGAAGGACCTGCGCGGACGCGAGCTGTCGATGGTCTTCCAGGAGCCGATGACCGCGCTCAACCCGCTCATGCGCGTCGGCGCCCAGGTCGCCGAGGTCATGACCCTGCACGGCGTCCCCCGCGCCGAGGCCGGGCGGCGCGCGCTCGTCCTCCTGGAACGCGTCCGGCTCCCCGAACCCGGACAGATCGCCCGCGCCTACCCCCACCAGCTCTCCGGCGGCCAGCGGCAGCGCGTCATGCTCGCCATCGCCCTGGCCAACGAGCCTGGGCTGCTCATCTGCGACGAGCCCACCACCGCGCTCGACGTCACCGTGCAGAGGCAGATGCTGGAGCTGATCGCCGAGGTCGCCCCCGCGCTGCTGTTCATCACGCACGACCTGGCGGTCGTGGCCTCCGTCTGCGAGCGGGTGATCGTCCTGTACGGCGGCCGCGTCGTCGAGACCGGGCCCATCCGCGAGGTCTTCACCCGCCCCCGCCACCGCTACACCGAGGGCCTGCTGGCCGCCTCCCGGCTCACCCCGCGCGGCACCAGGCTCCCCACCATCAAGGGCAGCGTGCCGCCCGCGGGCGCCTTCCCCGAGGGTTGCGTGTTCCGCAACCGCTGCCCGCACGCCACCCCGCGGTGCGAGACCCCGCCGGCGCTGACAGGAGACGGCCATGCCCACGCATGCTGGCACCCCGCCGACTGAGCCGCCGACTGAGCCGCCGATCGAGCCGCCGGACGGGCCGCTGATCGAGGCCCGCCGGCTCACCCGCGTCTACCACCGCCCGCGCACCTCGATCACCAGGCCGGGCGCGCCCGTCCACGCGCTGCGCGAGGTGTCGCTGACGGTCCGCCGCGGCGAGCGGTTCGGCATCGTCGGCGAGTCCGGCTCCGGCAAGTCCACGCTGCTGCGACTGCTGTGCGGCCTCGACCGGCCCACCTCCGGGTCCGTCGCCTTCGACGGACGGGAGATCACCGGCCTGCCGGAGCGGCGGCTGCGCTTCCTGCGGGAGAACCTCCAGATCGTCTTCCAGGACCCGATGAGCTCACTCGACCCGCGCATGCGCGTGCGCGACCTGGTGGCCGAGCCGCTGGTCGCGCTCGGCCTGCCGGTCGGCACGCGGGTGCCCGAGCTGCTGGAGGAGGTCGGCCTGCCCGCCTCGGCCGCCGACCGCTACCCCCACCAGTTCTCCGGCGGGCAGCGGCAGCGCATCGCCATCGCCCGCGCGCTCGCGCCCCGGCCGAAGGTGCTGGTCGCCGACGAGCCCGTCAGCGCCCTGGACGTGTCCGTCCGCGGCCAGATCCTCAACCTGCTCGCCGATCTGGTGGACGAGCTGGGCCTGACGCTCGTGTTCGTCTCGCACGACCTGTCGGTGGTGCGGCACGTGTGCGAGACCGTGGCCGTCATGAGCGGCGGCGAGATCGTCGAGACCGGTCCGGTGGACGACGTCTGGGCCGCGCCGCGCCACCCCTACACGCGTGACCTGCTGCAGGCCGTACCGACCCTGGAGGGATTGTTGTGATCGACGTCGACGAGCGGGGAGTCGTGGAGTTCACGCAGGCCCTGGTGCGCATCCCCAGCACCAACGACCCCGCGCGCGGGCGCACCGAGCGGCCCGCCGCCGCGCTGGTCGAGGCCAGGATGCGCGAGTGGGGCTGGGACCCCGTCGTGAGCGAGGCCGCCCCCGGACGCCCCAACGTCGTCGCGGTGGTCGAGGGCGGCGGCGGCGACGGGCCGACGCTGATGTTCGAGGGCCACACCGACGTCGTCACCGAGGGCGACCTGTCCACCTGGACCGTCGACCCGTTCGGCGGCGAGATCCGCGACGGGCGGCTGTGGGGCCGGGGCAGCGCCGACATGAAGTCCGGCCTGGCCGCCACCCTCTACGCCACCCGCGCCCTCCAGCTCGCCGGCCCGTTCCCCGGACGGATCAAGGTGTGCGCGCTGGCCGACGAGGAGGGCCTGATGATCGGCGCCCACCACTTCGTCGCCTCCGGGCTGGCCGCCGGCGTGGACGGCGCGATCGTCGCCGAGCCCGAGGCCGGGGAGATCTGCGCGGTGGCCAAGGGCGCGCTGCGGCTGCGGGTCGACCTCACCGGCAAGATGGCCCACGGCGCGATGCCGCAGCACGGCCGCAACCCCGTCCAGGCGGCCGGCACGCTGCTGGTCGCCCTGAGCTCCCTTCAGCGGGAGCTCCAGGAACGGCATCCGGCCCACGAGCACCTCGGCGAGGTGTACGTGACCCCGACCGTGGTCCGGGCGGGCAGCGAGGAGCAGGTCAACGTCATCCCCGCCACCGCGTCCGTCTTCGTCGACGTGCGGACGGTCCCCGGGCTGGAGCACAAGGTCGTGGCCGACCGGGTGGCCGCCCTCGCCGCCGCCTCCGACGGGATCGAGGCGTCGGTGTCGGTCCTGGTGGACCGGCCGCCGGTGGACGTGCCGGTGACCGACCCGGTGGTGGCCGCGCTGGCGGCGGCCCACCGCGCGGTGACGGGGGAGGAGCCGGTCTACGGCGGCGTGCCCGGCTCGACGGACGGGACCGTGCTCACCCACTGGGGCGGCATCCCCTCGGTCGTGTACGGCCCCGGCGGCAAGTGGATCGCCCACCAGGCGGACGAGTACGTCGAGGTCGCGGAGATCGTCCGGTGCACCCGGGTGTTCGCCGAGGCGGCGCGGCGCTTCCTGCACCGGGACTTCTGATGCTCGCCGAGCCCGCACCCGGGATGCGTCCCGGGGCGACGAACTCCCTGGTGGACGTGGCCGGGCTGCGCGTCGGGCACGCGCATCGGGTGGGCGGCGGCTACCGGACGGGCACGACCGTGGTGCTGGCGCCCCCGGACGGCGTGGTGGCCGGCGTCGACGTGCGCGGCGCCGCTCCCGGCACCCGCGAGACCGAGCTGCTCGACCCGCGCAACCTGGTCGAGCGCGTGCACGCCGTCGTGCTGTCGGGCGGCAGCGCGTACGGGCTGAGCGCGGCGTGCGGGGTGATGGAACGGCTGGCCGACGCGGGCATCGGCTTCCCGGTGGCGGGCGGGGTGGTGCCCATCGTCCCGGCGGCCGTCATCTACGACCTCGGGCGCGGCGGCGACTTCCGCGCCACCCCCGACGCGGCCCTCGGCGCCGCCGCCTACGACGCCGCCCGCCTCGCCCCTCCGGTCTTCCCCCTGCCCCGGCCCGCCGCGGACGATCCCTCCCCGCGCACCACGTCCGCCCCCTTCTCCCGGCCGACGGGCGACGGCGGTGCCGCTCCGTACGCGACCGCGCCCCCCACGGCCGGCGGCTCCATCGGGGCCGGCGCCGGGGCGATGGCGGGCGGCCTGGCCGGCGGGGCCGGGACCGCCAGCGCCGTCCTGCCCGACGGTGTCACCGTGGCCGCCCTGGCCGTCGTCAACGCCGCCGGATCCGTCCTCGACCCCGCGGGCGCCACCCTGGCCGGCGTCCGCTACGGCCTGCCCGGCGAGTTCGGCCACCTCAGCGCGCCGGACCCCGCCGAGGCCGGGGCGTGGCGTCCGGACAAGGTGACCTCGTTCAACACCACCATCGGCGTGGTGGCCACCGACCTCACCCTCACCAAGGCCCAGTGCGGCAAGCTGGCCGGGGTGGCCCACGACGGCCTGGCCAGAGCCATCCGGCCGGCCCACACCATGGTCGACGGCGACACCGTCTTCGGCCTGGCCACCTGCGCCCGCCCGGCCCCCGGCCCGGACGGCCTCCAGGACGTCCTGGCCGCCGCGGCCGACGTCTTCAGCCGGGCGGTGGCCCACGCCATGCTCGCCGCCACCGGCCGCGAGGGCGCACCGGCGTACCTCGACGTGTTCCCGAGCGCTCTGGGGGGAGACAGATGACCTGGCCGGACGGCCTGCCCATCGGCGACGGATGGGTCACCACCGAAGACGCCACCGACGTGGTCTTCCCCTACGACGGCTCCGTGGTGGCCCGCGCCCCGCTGGGCACCCCCGCCCACGCCGTCCGCGCCCTGGAGGCCGCGCTGGCCGTCGCGCCCGCCATGGCCGCGCTGCCCTCGCACGCCCGCCGCGCCGCGCTCATGACGGCGCACGACGCGCTCGCCGCCCGCCGCGAGGAGTTCGAGCGGCTGCTCGTCCTGGAGACCGGCAAGCCGCTGGTCGACTGCCGGGTCGAGGTGGCCAGGACGCTCGTCACCCTCGCCACGGCCGCCGAGGAGGTCGCCCGGCTGCACGGCGAGACCGTCCCGCTGGACCTGCTGCCGTCGGGGGAGGGGCTGGTCGGGTTCTGGACGCGGCGGCCGATCGGCGTCGTCGTCGGGATCACCGGCTTCAACTACCCGCTGCTCCTGGCCGCCCACAAGATCGCCCCGGCGGTCGCGGCGGGCTGCCCGGTGATCGTCAAGCCGGCCCCGGCGACGCCCCTGGCCACGCTCCGGCTGGTGCACCTGCTCCGCGAGGGCGGCCTGCCGCCCGCCGGGGTGCAGCTCGTCACCGGGGACGTCGAGGTCGGCCGCACGCTGGTCGAGGACCGGCGGATCGGCGCGGTCTCCTTCACCGGCTCGGCCGCCGCCGGGCACGCCATCGCCCGTGCCGCCGCCCCCACCAAGGTGCTGCTCGAACTCGGCTCCAACGCCGCCCTCGTGGTCGCCGCCGACGCCGACCTGGAGGCCGCCGCCGACGCCGTCGTGCGCGGCGGCTACTACGCCTCCGGCCAGGCGTGCATCGCGGTGCAGCGGGTGCTGGTGGAGGAGCCCGTACGGGCGGAGTTCCTGGCGCTGCTGGCCGCCCGCGTCAAGGACGTCACCGTCGGCGACCCGCGCCTGCCCGAGACCCGCGTGGCCCCGCTGATCGACGCCGCCGCCACGGACCGCGTCCTGGAGTGGATCACCGCCTCGGGCGCCGAGGTGGTCGCCGGCGGGGTGCGGGAGGGCCGGGCGATCGCGCCGACGGTGCTCTCCGGCGTGCCCGACGGCGCCGCGGCCTGGGACGAGGAGATCTTCGGGCCGGTGGTGTGCGTACGCGCGGTGCCCGGCCTCGACGCCGCCTTCGAGGCCGTCAACCGCTCCCGCTACGGCCTGCACGCCTCCGTCTTCACCCGCTCGCTGGCCACCGCCTTCACTGCCATAGACCGCATCGAGGCGGGCGGCGTGGTGGTGAACGAGGTGCCCGGCTTCCGGGCCGACAACATGCCGTACGGCGGCGTCAAGGACTCGGGCACCGGCCGCGAGGGCCCGAGGTTCGCCATCGAGGAACTGACGGTGACCAGAATGGCGATCATCCGCCCCTGACGGCCGGGACGCGAGTAACGGTTTGACGGAATGTCTTTACGTTCTGGCATCGGTCGCGTTGTATGGCGCGCATGGTGGAGATCACGCGCAGAGCGGTGTTCAAGGCAGGTGCGGCAAGCGCTTTCCTGACGGCCGGCGGCCCGGTGGCGGCCGCGTCGGCGGCGGACGGGCCGGTCGGCGAGGGGATGACCGGCGAGGCGCTGGAGCAGCGGGCCATGGCGATGGACCCGTCGGTGTTCCTGCTGGAGAGCGCCGTCCCGCCGCACTTCGCCGCCGGGACCGGCTCCACGTTGTCGATCAGCGACCGGGTCGCCGTGTGCGGGACGAGGTCGCTGCGATGGGAGCACGCGAGCCGCGACGTGATCACCGTGCGGGCACCGCTGCGGTGGGCGCCCGCCCCCTACCGGCTCGGCGACGACCAGGCGTGGCAGGGGCTGGTGGACGCGTTCTGCGTGTGGGTGCACAACGCCGAGCCGGTGGACGACGTGCTCAGGTTCGAGTTCGGCCGGGGTGAGCGCACCGACCTGTGGTTCGAGTTCCGGCTCGGGTTCAGCGGGTGGCGTACGGCG
This sequence comes from Nonomuraea sp. NPDC051191, assembly GCF_044455665.1. Taxonomy (NCBI): domain Bacteria; kingdom Bacillati; phylum Actinomycetota; class Actinomycetes; order Streptosporangiales; family Streptosporangiaceae; genus Nonomuraea; species Nonomuraea sp. NPDC051191. Next base: position 110,875 of record NZ_JBITEZ010000010.1, read on the forward strand.
TGGGTGCGGTACGCCTACGACATGCACGGCAGGCCGCACCCCGACATGGACACCCTGCGGATCGTCGCGCCCCGCAGGGCCGGGACCCTGCACCTCGACCAGCTCATGCTCAACGTGCCGCTGCGCCCCGACGCCCCCTGCCGCGACCACCAGCTCCCGGACATCGCCCCCGAGGGCGACGAGTACGACAACCAGCACTGGCAGGCGCTCCACCGCTTCGACCGGCTCCTGGAGACCGTCAGGCCCGACACCTCGCCCCCGTCCGCCGGCGAGCTGGCCTCGCTGCGCGCCCTGCACACCCGCTACCACGACGAGTACCTGATCGCCCAGGTCAAGCCGGACCTGCCGGGGCTGACGGCCCAGGTGGCCGCCCTGGAGGGCCGTCCCACGCACGCCTACCAGTCGCAGATCTACCCGGCCGGGATCGCCGCCGAGCTCAAGGCGTTCGTGAACCCGGTCACGCTGCGCGCCTGCACCGACCTGATGAAGACGATCGCCCAGGCCCACCAGGCCGCCCCCGCCGACCGTCCGGCGCTGGCCGCGCTCTACCTGCGCCTGGTCGCCCACCTGCGGGAACAGGGCTGGACGAAGGGAAGCTGCCAGGGCACCATCCACCACCTCGGCTACGACGTCCGCGGCTTCTACGACTCCGTCTACCTCATGCGGGACGCCCTGCGCGCGGCGGGGGAGTTGCAGCGGGTACGAGCGGACCTGGAATGGCTGAGCGGACTCGGCCGGATCTTCCGCGGTTTCGGCTTCCGGATGGCCCGGGGCAGCATGATGGACCTGTACAACACCACGGTCCGCGGCATGCTGGCGGCCGTGCTGCTGCGCGACGACGAGGCCGGGCAGGTGGCGTACCTGCGGGCGCTGCGCGACTGGCTGAACGCCACCCTCCTGCCCACCGACGGCATCCAGGACGGCATCAAGGTGGACGGCACCGCCTTCCACCACGTCGGCTTCTTCCCCGACTACGTCCGCGACGGCTTCGCCGGGCTCGCGCCGCTGGTCTACGTGCTGCACGGCGGCTCGTTCGCGATCTCGGAGGAGGCGTACGGGTGGCTGCGCAAGGCGCTGCTCGCACAGCGCGTCTACGCCAACAAGAACCACTGGCCGATCTCGATCAGCGGCCGCAACCCCGGCGGCACGACCGCGCTGTCGATCGTCCCGTTCGAGTGGCTTGCCCCGATCGACGATGAGATCGCCGCCGCCTTCCTGCGCCTGCTGCCCGGCAGCCCGACCGAGCGGCAGAAGGAGCTCGCGGCCCGGCTCGCCGCGCGCGGCATCGTCGCGGAACCGGCTCCGACCGGCGCCTGGGCGCTCAACTACGCCGCGCTCGCCGTCCACCGCCGCGACGAATGGCAGATCACGGTACGCGGCCACAACCGCTACCTGTGGAGCACCGAGATCTACGTCGGTGCCAACTGGTACGGCCGCTACAACACCTACGGCCAGATCCAGGTCCTGCACCGCGGCAACCCCGTCACCAACCAGGACAGCGGCTACGCCCAGCCCGGCTGGGACTGGAACCGCCGCCCCGGCACCACAGTCATCCACAAACCGCTCGAACAGCTCAGGGGCGACCTGACCAGGGCGATCGAGGAGATGCTCCTCACCGACTCCCGTTTCGCCGGAGCCTGCACCATCGACGGACGCAACGCCCTGTTCGCCATGGACCTGCACGGACACCCCAAGTACGACGGCACCCACCGGGCCCGCAAGTCGGTGTTCCTGTTCGACGACCGCGTCGTGGCCCTGGGCACCGGCATCACCAACGACGACACCGCGGACGAGACCGAGACCACGCTCTTCCAGACCCGGCTCCCGAGCAGGACCGCGCCCACCGTGGTGGACGGCACGCCGGTCACCGCCTTCCCCCACCAGGCGCTCGACGGCGGGCCGCGCTGGCTGCTGGACGACAAGGGCATCGGCTATTACCTGGCCGCCGGGCAGAAGGTGGCCCTGACCCGCTCGGCCCAGACCTCCCGCAACAACGCCACGGAAGAGCCCACCGGCGGAGACTTCGCCACGGCCTGGATCAGGCACGGCACCGCCCCTCGGAACGGGACTTACGAGTACGCGATGGTCGTGAACGCCACGGCCGAGCGGATGGCCGGTTTCACCGCCGCGATGGGGGACGCCGCGCGGGCCCCGTACCAGGTGCTGCGCGCCGACACGGCCGCCCACGTCGTCCGGGACCGCGAGACCGGCATCACCGGGTACGCGGTGTTCGAGCGCACCAGCCTGGAAGGTCTGGTACGCGAGGTCGACACGCCTTCGATGCTGCTCGTCCGGACGGAGGGCGAGACGCTGGTCCTCGCGGTGTGCGATCCGGACCTGCGCCTCTACGGCGGGATCGACCACGACCAGTACGAGAAGGGCCGCTACGTCGGGCACTACAGCCCGTGGTCGCGGCCCTGGCTGGCGAGCCCCAGCCACCCGCACCGGATGCGGGTGACCCTGGACGGGCGATGGCGGGTCGATGCCGGCCTGCCGTGCCGGGCCAGGATCACCGGGCCGCGCACGGTCCTGGAGTTCGAGACCGTGCACGGGCAGCCGGTGCAGGTGCGGCTGGAACCCGCGACCTGACCCGGACGGAGGCGGGGGGCCGCCCCCGCCCGGGCGCTCACCACCCGTGGCCGGGACGCCACACGTCCCGACCACGGGCCGCTTCACGCCGCCCAACGGACGCGATGAGTCACGCCGCTCGACGGACCTGACGTCGCACGCCGCTCATCGGACGTGACGTCGCGCGCCGCTCATCGGACGTGACGTCGCGCGCCGCTCATCGGACGTGACGTCGCGCGCCGCTCATCGGACGTGACGTCGCGCGCCGGTCAGCGGGTGTGGTGGTCGAGTTCCGTACGGACCTCGTCCAGGTGGTGCCGGACCACGGGGGCGCCGTCGCGCGCCAGGTCCCGCACCCAGCCGGAGTGACCGTGCCGCAGCTCGCGCCTGATCAGCGTGAGCGTCTGCTCGTGCGCCTCGGTCTGGAGACGCAGCCACGCCCGGTCGAACCGGTGACCGGAACGGCGGGCGAGCACCGCGTCCAGGCTGTCGCGCTGGGCGGCGTTCGGCGCGTCCGGCAGGCCGACGCGCAGCCGCCGGGCGACCTCGCGCAGCCGGGCGTCGAGCTTGCGGTGGTCACGGATCAGCCGCCAGGCGATCTCGCGCACGTCCCTGTCGTGCGACCTGCGGAGCGCGGCCTGGCCGGCCGCGATCTCGGCGAGGTTGCCGCGGTGCGCCTGCCGCAGGTACGCCCGGTCCTGGGCCGAGGCGTGGAACGCCTGGACGGACAGGGCGGTCGCGGCGCCTGGCGCGGCCACCGGCCGGACGGCGCCGGCGGCCTGGGCCGCCGTGGGCCCGGTCGCGGACTGGGCCGCGGTGGGGGTAGTGGCGGACACGGTCAACGCCAGCACGGCCGCGATTCCCGCGGGTGCTAAGTGGCTCCGTGCTGTTCTCATGAGTCCCTCCCTTCAATGGGACCCGTGCCTGCTGCCCCCTTCGGTCGGGAGTATTCACCTCAATTCGGAGGATCGAAACGGCCGTCCACGGCGGTCCAGCCGCCGTCCACGTACAACACCGAGCCCGTCACGAAGCTCGCCGCGTCGCTCGCCAGGTAGACCACCGCGCCCGCCATCTCGGGCGCGGTGGCCCACCGGCCGAGGGCGCTCTTGGCGGCGTACGCGGCGTACCAGTCGGGGTTGTCCTTGATCTGCCTGGTCAGCGGGGTCTCCACGACGCCGGGCGCGATGGCGTTGACGCGCACGCCGTGGGGGCCGAACTCGGCCGCCGCCGTCCGCAGCAACTGCACCAGCCCCGCCTTCGTGGCCGAGTAGACGCCCTGCCCCGGCTCGGTCACCGACGCCCGGATCGAGGCGAACCCGATGATCGACCCGCGCCCCCGCTCCACCATCCCGGCGCCGAACGCCCGCACCACGTCGAACGAGGCCCGCAGGTTCAGCCCCACCACCCGGTCGAACTCCTCGCCGGTGTAGTCGAGCAGCCGCTTGCGCACGTTCGTCGCCGCGGTGAACACCAGCACGTCGGCCGGCTCCTCGGCGGCGGCCGCCCGTACGGCGTCGGCGTCCAGCACGTCGAGCAGGCGCGCCCGGCCGTCGCACCCGGCGGCGGTCTCCTGGGCGGCGGCCAGGTCCCGGTCCGCGCACACCACGGAGGCCCCATGCGCGGCCAGGGCGGACGCCGCCTCCCTGCCGATCCCGCTCCCGGCCCCGATCACCACGGCCCGCCGCCCGTCGAGGCGGAACAGCGCGTCATATCCCGTCATGCTGGAGAACACTAGCGACTGGTCAGACCAGTACACCAGGTTCCGCCGATCCCGTCCGCCCGCACGTCGCGGAACTGTCGGTGCCGCCTGTCAGGATGCGGGCCATGACGACCATCGCCGGTTTCTGGGACGCCGCCGCCGACTCCTTCGACGACGAAGCCGACCACGGGCTCCGCGACCCCGCGACCAGGGCCGCCTGGGCGGCGCGGCTGGCCGAGTGGGTGCCCGCAGGGCCGCTCGACGTGCTCGACCTCGGCTGCGGCACGGGCTCGTTGTCGCTGCTCCTGGCCGCCCAGGGCCACCGCCTGACCGCCGTCGACCTCGCCCCGCGCATGGTCGGGCGGGCCCGCGCCAAGCTGGCCGCCACCGACGCCGTGGTGCTGACCGGCGACGCGGCCGACCCGCCCGTCGGCGACAGCCGCTTCGACGTCGTGCTGGCCCGTCACCTGCTGTGGACCATCCCCGACCCGGAGGCGGCGCTGACCCGCTGGGTGTCGCTGCTGCGCCCCGGCGGCCGGCTGGTGCTGGTGGAGGGCCGCTGGCAGAGCTCCGGCGAGCAGTCCGGCTACGTGCCGGGCGAGCGCCTGCCCTGGATGGGCGGCGTCACCGCCGTCAACCTGACCGCCGCCCTCCGACCCCTGGTCGGCGACCTTCAGGTGCATCCCCTTCCCGACCCGGCCCTGTGGGGCAAGGAGATCACCGACGAACGCTACGCGGTGGTGGCGATGCTCTGAGCGGGTGTCGGAGGGGTGCGCGGAACACAGCGGTGGCGGCGGCCGTACGATGGGCCCCTTCGTCAGGAGAGGGGCGGGCACAGTGGTGGGCACGACGTTCGAGATCGCCGGTGAGCTGCGGGTACGCCGCCTCGGCTACGGCACCGCCCAGCTCACCGGCCCCGGCTACTGGGGCCCGCGTCTGCCGTCCGCTGAGGCGGTCGCGCTGCTGCGCCGGGCCGTCGAGCGCGGCGTCACGCTCCTGGACACCGCCGACAACTACGGCCCCGGCGTCGCCGAGGAGCTGATCGCGCGGGCCCTTCATCCGTACCCCGGCGAGCTGGTGCTGGCCACCAAGGGCGGCGTGGTCCGTACGGGGCCGGACACGTGGCATCCCGCCGGACGTCCCGAGGACCTGCGCGCCATGTGCGAGGCGAGCCTGCGCCGCCTGCGCACCGAGACGATCGACCTCTACCAGCTCCACCGCATCGACCCCGCGGTGCCGCTCGCCGATCAGCTCGGCACGCTCGCCGAGCTGCGCGAAGAGGGCAAGATCCGGCACATCGGGCTCGACACCGTCACCCTCGACCAGCTCGACGAGGCGCTGACGATCCTGCGGCCGGCGTCCGTGCAGAACCGCTTCAACGTGCTGGACCGGGAGTCGGAGCCGGTGCTGGCGCGGTGCGAGGAGCTGGGCATCGCGTTCCTGCCCTGGTTCCCCCTCGGCAACGGCTCCCTCGCCACCGGGGCGGGCACGGCGATCGAACGGGTGGCCGCCCGGCACGGCACGACGTCCGGGCAGGTGGCGCTGGCCTGGCTGCTGCACCGCTCCCCGGTCGTCCTGCCCACGCCGGGCACCGGCTCGCCCGCCCACCTGGAGGAGAACCTGGACGCCGCCGACCTCGCCCTGACCGACGAGGACATGCACGCCCTGAAGTGATCCACCCGAGGCCGGGCACACGCCGGCCGAGCGCGTCCCAACCGCGCGGGACCCCTCGCTGAACGCGTTCAAAAGCCCGGAGTAGTGTCGACCGGGTGAAGACGGTGATTCCCGGAGGCGCCGGGCAGGTCGGCGAGATCCTCCGCCGGGCGCTGACCGCGGCCGGACACGACGTCGTGATCCTGACCCGGCGGCCGACCCGTCCGGGCGAGGTCGCCTGGGACGGCGAGACCCCGGGCGCGTGGACGCGGGAGATCGACGACAGCGACCTCGTGATCAACCTGGCCGGGCGGAGCGTGAACTGCCGCTACACCCCGGCCAACCTGCGGGCCATGATGGGTTCGCGGGTGCGCTCCACCCGGGCCGTCGGCCGGGCGATCGCCGCCGCCGGGCGCCCGCCCCGGGTCTGGCTGCAGATGAGCACCGCCACCGTCTACGCCCACCGCTTCGACGCGCCCAACGACGAGGCGACCGGCCTGATCGGCGGCGACGAGCCCGGCGTGCCGGGCTACTGGGGTTACAGCGTCGAGATCGCCAAGGCGTGGGAGCGGGAGCAGGAACGGGCCGAGACCCCGTACACGCGCAAGGTCGGCCTGCGCACCGCCATGGTGATGAGCCCCGATCGTGGCGGCGTCCTCGACGTGCTGCTGCGCCTGACCCGGCTCGGCCTCGGCGGGCCGGTCGCGGGCGGCGCCCAGTACGTGTCCTGGATCCACGACCGCGATCTCGTCCGCGCGGTCGAGTTCCTGGCCGGGCGGGACGACCTGAGCGGACCGGTCAACCTGGCCGCCCCTGGGCCGCTGCCGCAGGCCGCGTTCATGCGGGCGTTGAGGTCCGCCTGGGGCGTGCCGGTGGGCCTGCCCGCGGCGCGGTGGATGGCCGAGTTGGGCGCGTACGCGCTGCGGTCCGACACCGAGCTGCTGTTCAAGAGCCGCCGGGTCGTCCCGGGCCGGCTCCTGGAGGCGGGTTTCGCCTTCGAGCACCCCGAGTGGCCGGAGGCCGCCGAGGAGCTCGTCCGGAGAGTGCGCCTCAGCCGGAGGGGCTGACCCGCGACGGCGACCGGGCAGGTCGGGGGGAGACGCGGGCGGTCGTAAGGCGCCTTACGATATTCTCATGATCAGTTACAGCGAGCTGGAGGAAAGACTGGGCGTCCCGATCGGGGTCGAGGAGGCGCGGTCCCGATGGGGGGCGCTGGTGAGCGCGGCGGGCGAGGGGCAGGTCACGCTGATCACCCGGGAGCGCTGGGAGTGGGCCGCCCTGGTGCCGCTGTCCAAGGTTTCGGGGGTGCTGGCCGGGTTGCCGGTGGTGTCGTTGTCCACGGGCAAGGCCAAGCTCGGCGACCTCGTCCGGCAGGTCGCCGAGCCGTACGACGACAGTCCCGTGCTGCTGGCCCGGCACCGGACGCCGGTCGCCGCGCTGATCGCGGCCACCCGCCTGCTCAGTCCCCGGGTGGGCGTGCAGGTCGCGCGGCCGGGGGCGGGCGGCGCCGACGCGCTGCTGCGCGAGGGCTGCACGGTCACCCTGAGCTGCCATCCGACCGGGTCCGGCGTGATCGCCGTGGCCCGTGACCGCGACGGCGGCGAAGTGGCCGTCGGCACCGGCGACACCCTGGAGCAGGCCCTGCGCGCCCTGAACTGAGCGCCCCAGGCCGCGCCTGACCGGGGGCACCGGTATGCCTGTGCGCGGACGGGATCTTGACAATCGACGGGCCGCCCTCTTTCCTAGAGGAAGATTCTAGAAAGAGTGGCGCATGAACCTTCAGGCGGTCCGGTGTGACTGAGTGCCCGTCCAAGGCCGTCGTGTCGGAGCCGGTCGTGGGGGCGGCGGCGGAGGAGGACGAGGCCGCCCGGCTGCGGTACGCCTGGCGAGCCGTCTCGGTCACCAGCCTCGGCATGTTCCTGACCGGGCTCAACTCCAGCTCGCTCAACGTCGCCCTGCCCGCCGTCGTCGCGCACTTCCGCGCCGACGCCTTCCTGGCGAGCTGGGTGCTGCTGGCCTACATGCTGGTCAGCTCGGTCGGGCTGGTGGTGTTCGGACGGGTGGCCGACCTGTTCGGCAGGCGCGGCACGTACCTGCTGGGGTTCATGGTGTTCACCGCGGCGAGCCTGGCGGCCGGGTTCTCGCCCTCGATCGAGCTGCTGCTGGCCGCCCGCGTCGCCCAGGCGTGCGGCTCGGCCATGATCCTCGCCAACAGCTCGGCCATCCTGGCCGGCGCCTTCCCGCCTGCCCGGCTGGGCCGCGGCATGGCCGTCTACATGGCCATCATCTCCGTGGCGGGGCTGGTCGGGCCGTCGTTCGGCGGGTTCCTGGCGGGTGCGGCGGGCTGGCGGTGGGTCTTCTGGTTCAACGTGCCCGTCGGCGTCGCGGCCATCGTCTGGGGCGCCGTCACCCTCCGGCCGGTGCCGAGGGGGCCGCGCGAGCGGCTGGACCTGCCGGGGATCGTCCTGCTGTTCACCTGGCTGAGCGGGCTGCTGCTGGCCCTGTCGCAGGGCAGCTCGCTGGGCTGGCTGAGCCCGTGGGTGGTGGCGGGCGGGGTGGCGTTCGCGGCGGCGGCGCCGGTGTTCGCGCTGGTCGAGTGGCGCAGCCGCACGCCGCTGCTCGACCTGCGGCTGTTCGGCGACCGCGGCTTCGCGCTGGCCAACCTGGCGGCCGTGCTCAACTCGCTCGGGCAGTTCTCGATCGTGCTGGTGATCTCGCTGTTCCTGCAGTCCACCCGGCAGTTCGAGCCCGCCCAGGCGGGGCTCGCCGTGCTGCCCGTCTCGGCCGCCTCGGCCCTGACCTCGCTGGTCGCCGGGGCGCTGACCGGACGCTTCCACCCGCGTACGGTGGCCGTGGCCGGATCGGCGCTGAGCGCGGCGGGCATGGCGGTCATGCTGGCCGCGCTGGACCCGTCCGTGCCGTACGCCTGGCTCGGGACGGCGCTCGGGCTGGTGGGCGCGGGCAGCGGGCTGTTCATCACGGCCAACACCACCGCGATCATGATGGACGCGCCGCAGAACCGGCTCGGCGTGGTCAACGGCGTCCGGCTCATGCTGGTCAACGTCTCGACCGTGATCAGCACCGCCATGTCGCTGGCCATCGTCGCCGCGTCCGTGCCGGCCGCCGAGCGGCACCTGGTCTACGCCGCCGACCCGTCCCGGCTGTCCGGCGTGGCCGACGTGCTGCAGGACGGTTACCGGCTGGCGGTGACCGTCCTGCTGGTGCTCGCCGTGGCGGCCACGGTGGTCACGGCGGTGAGCCGGACGGGGGTCCGCCGGGCGGCGTAGTGGCCCGGCGAGGGGGCAGAAACTGGAGTTCCATGTCGGGGCGAGTTTGACGATTAGTGAGGAAATATGGTCATCTCGTGACCATTGTTTCTGATGGGATGAGTTAGACGGGTCCGGGGGAACGCTTCATGCCGCACGCCCTCCTGCGCGTGCTCGCTTCGACGTCCATCGCAGCCACCGCGCTGGCGGGTGGGCCGCTCGCCGTCTCCAGCCATGCCGCGACGACGGCCGCCGTTCGGGCTTCAGCGCCTGGTCAGATGGTGGTGCCCGCGGTGAAGGAGCCGCCGCCGGCCGTGGTGGCCGTTCGTTCCGGGCCGTCGCCCGCCGTCCGGCCGATGGGGGAGGGGCCGGTGGGGCCGGAACGACCGGAGATCACCACGCCCGCCGGAACGTCCCTCGCCGACGGGATCGCCGCGCTGGCCGCGCGGCGGCAGGAACGGCAGGGGCTCGGGCGGCAGGCCCCCGACCCCGCCGCCCTGCTCCCCGACACGACCGGTGCCGCGCCGCTGACCCTCCTGCGCCCGCCTTCCGCCGTGACCAAGGCTCTGGACGCCCTGCGCCTGAACACCCCCCTGGCCCAGGGCGGGCGGATGGTGAAGGGGCAGGCGCTGACGTACCGGTTGTGTGTGATGGGGGTGGCGCGGACGGTGGCGTGCTCGGCGCGCAGGCCCGTCGCCGTACCGGTCGCCGCGGACGTCACCGGCGACGGCCTCCCCGACCTGGCGGCCGACCTGGTGCCCGCCGCGAACCCCGGAAAGGGGGACGTCGGGCTCGGGTTCGCCGTCAGGAGCCTGTCCGGGCAGAAGGTGAAGGCGCTGGTCTGGGCCGAGTACGACGACAGGGTGACCGTCGGGTTCGACGGCCTGCGCGCCGGCGCGTCGCTCTCGGTGCTCGACCGCGGGACGTTCACCGTCGACCAGGAAGGCGGGACGGTCAGGGCGAGCGTCACCAGGCAGGACCCGGGAGCGTCCGCCGTCACCCTGGCGGGGCTGACCGGGCGCACCACCGTGAGCCTGCGCCAGACCCCCGCCACCGAACGACTCACCGTCGAGGCCGCACTCGGCTCACCCGCGTCGGAGGCCACCTCCAAGCCCGGGGCCGTCGAGCTGGACGTCACCGCCTCCCGGCCCGCCAGGCTCGACGCGATCGCCGTCTCCCGGACCCGCTACACGCAGGCCGTGCTGGACCGCATGCCCACCCGCGCCCGGGTGCGCCTGTCCGGCGGACGGATCCGCTTCACCGCCCCCGCCCCGATCGCCCGCGCCGAGCTGCACAGCCACCTCTACCGCGACGGCCGCCTGGCCACCGTGGTGAGCGCCGGGCTGCGCGAGGTGCCCCGCTCCTTCACCGCCGCCTACGCCTCGACCGGCGGCGGGCAGACGCTGACCGTCGAGTCGTCCCGGCCCGCGCGGACGGGCTCGGCCGAGGTGCTCTACTACGACCGGGCCGCGTCCAGGACCGTGTTGCGGGCCGAGCTGAGCGGGCTGCCCGCCCGGGTCCGCATGGAGAACGACCCGGCCGCGCGGCGCGTCACCCAGACGGCCAGCTCGCCGATCGGCCGCTTCGCCGCGATCCTGCAACGTGGCGGCGGCGCGGTCTCCAGCCCCTCCGGCGGCCACGTCACCATGATCAAGAACGGCGACGCGGTCGGGATCTCGGCGCTGTTGTCCGGGTTGTCGGCGTTCGACGTCTCGTACGGCGCGGCGCCGCACGCGCACCTGAAGGCCAGGGCGAGCCGCCGGTCCTTCGTGGGCGCGGCCGGCGTCGACGGGACGCGCCTGGCACGACTGGAGATCTCCAACACGCCCGCCGAGGTCGACCTCTCCCTCGACCCCGCCGCCGGACGGGCCGTCTACCGGGCCAGCGGCGTGATCGACCGGGCCAGGGCCGCCTATGCCGACGTACGGAACGGGCCGACGATCGACGGCACGGTCCGCGGCGTGCGCGAGGACGTACGGACCGCGTGGACGCTGGGCGCGCGCTCGTCGGTCGAGGTCACCACGTCCGGCCGCCTCCGCGACCTCAGCCTGTACGCGGCCAGGTCGTACGTCACCACCCTCGGGAACGCCGGCCGCGCCGCGGGCGGGGACGACGTGCGGGTGGCGGTGCAAGGGGTGCGGAAACGGGCCGAGCTGGTCGCCGACACCTCGACCGGCACCCTCGCCTGGACCGCGAGCGCCCCCGTGGCGAAAGTGTCGGCGCTGGCCAGGATCAGGACGGGCGGCCGGGTGCTGCGGGCCGCCGCCGACGTGACCGGCGTGCCGGCCCGCTTCGAGGCCGCCTGGAAGGACGGCGGCTACCGCTTCCGCGGGCTGTCCGGCCCGGTGGGATCGGCGGCCCTGGCCGTGGCCAACCACGACGGCGCCACGTCCCCCGACGGCCCGCACCTGGCCGCCCACTACGACCGCGCCACCGGCGACCTGGACGCGAGCGTGCTGGTCAAGGGCCTGCGGAGAGTCGAGATCGGCCCGTCCGGGCAGGGCTTCCGTGCCGGGTTCCGCGCCGCGCGGCAGCGGCTCGCCGTGGACGCCGACATCGTCCTGGGCGAGACGCGCTTCGGCGTCCTCGGCAGGGTGGGACCGGTGCCGGGCGACCTGACCGTCGCCGCCACGCCCGAGGGCAGGCTCAGCTACTCCGGCTCCCGGCTCGGCGTGACCGCCCGCGCCTGGCTCGGCAGGACCGCCGCGCTGGCCCGCATGCGGCCCGCCCCCGCCGTGCGGGACGGCCTCTCGCTGGTGGACGGCGGCTGCCCGGCCGGAACCGAGGGCTGCGCACAGGGCCCGTTCTGCACGGCGGGGCGCGGCTGCTACGGCCTCCAGGGCTACCTCGACGTCACCGGCCTGCCCAGCCAGGTGACGATCGACCCGGCGGGCGGCACGTTCGCCTTCGCCGGGTTCGCGCCCAGGCGCCGCACCCTCGCCCTCTACCTGGCCAGCAGCGTGCTCGCGCCGGTCCCGGTCAAGGCACGGGCCACGCTGACCCGGCTGCCGTCGAGGATCACCCGGTTGTCGCTGGGGCCGTTCGACGCCGGGCACGTCGCCTACCGCGTCGAGCCGTCCGCCACCCTGGGCGCGCTCGACGTACGGGCCGAGGCGGGCGGGCTGCGCGGCCACGTCGCCCTCGACCCGGTTCCCGCCGCCGTGGACGTGCGGGCCGCGTACGGGGCCAGGACCCGGGTGCGCGTACGGAACTCCGCGCCGGTCGAGCGCCTGACCGCGGAGGTCACCCTGCCCGGCCGGGGCACCGGCGCGCTGCGGCTGACCGACGTGCCGGCGGTGCTCGGCCTGGACGCCGACGCCTCGTCCGCCGGGCTGAGCGTCCCGGCGATCACCTACCGGGGCGGCGCGAGCACCCTGGACGGCCACCTGGGCGTGGACGGCGGCCTGGTCGACCCCTCCGGGCGGCTCGGCGCCGTCTCGCTCACGGTCGAGGACCTGGCCGCCGACACCACGATCAGGCTCAACCCCGACCAGTCGCTCGACCTGGCCTCCAAACCCGGGCCCACGGGCCGGATCGCGGTGGCCGCCGGGCTGCGCGCGGGCCCGGTCGCCCGGCAGCGGATCGCCGTGTCCAAGGAGGTCCCGTACACCACGGGTTTCCTCACCTACGAGGTCGGCGGGGACTTCGCGCTGGGCGCGAGCGCGGTTCGGGAGGTGTCGATGACGGTCCGGCGGATGTCCTGGCTGCGGGTGCGGCCGGGACGCATCCCGTTCGGGCTCAAGGCTCCGGCGGCGGCCGGGTTCCTCGCGCCCGGCTTCGAAGGCGCCTACGACCGCCTCGACCTGGCCGCCAAGGGCGTGGACCTGCGGCCCGACGTCTCCCTCCGGGTCAGGCTGAGCAGGAAGATCGGCGAGGATGTCTTCACCGGCTCGCTCCGGCTCACCCGGGCCACCTCGCTCGCCCTGCGCCGCTACGACCAGCGCATGCGCCGCATCGGCGCCCGCCAGGAGATCGCCGCCGCCGGGATCGGGCTGGCCTGCCTCACGGTGGACGCCAAACCCGGCTTCGCCGCCGCCGGCAGGGGCGGTTCGGTCACCCTGCGCGGCGCCGACGGCCCGCAGATGGTGTCCTTCCTCGACCCCGGCGGGCAGACCCCGGACTACGCGGTGGACCTGCTGACCCACTTCATGTCGCCGTTCCCGGGGCCGGACTGGAAGGTGGCGGCGGCGACGGCGGGCTCCTGCGCCCGCGCCCGCCGGTGAGCGGGCCGAATCACCAAGGGCCGAGGTATCCGGGCGGCGGCGCGGCCGCCTCGTACGGGGGCACCGCCCGGTCCGCCAGGAACGCCCGCACCGTCCCCAGGTAGGCCGCCCGCCCTTCGGCGTAGGCGAACCCGGAACCGGGGATCGCCCGGCGGACGTCGGTGGCCGCCGACCAGCTCTCCCCGTCGCACGGCCCCTTGACCACCAGGACGGGCGCCGTCACCCGGGCCAGCCCCTCCCGCAGCCCCGGCGGCGACGGCCGCTCCACCAGGCTCGCATATCCCCCCGAACCGTCCGCTGCGGCCGGGAGACTCGCGGTCCTCGGGCTCGCGGGGAGCGGCGGTGGTGGTGGGCAGGGGGCCGCGGTGTCGTCGCCGGACCCCGCGGTCGCGACCGTGCGGGCGTCGAGTTCGGCGTCGCCGGCGAACGCGTGCGCCGCCGCCGGTTCGACCCGCAGCAGCGTGTACACCGCCAGCAGCCGGGGGCCGGGCGGCCCGTCGTCCAGCAGCGACGCGGAACGGACCTGGTCGAGCCCGGCGGGGGAGGCGAGCACCGCCCTGGCGACCCCGTCCGGATGGGCGGACAGGTAGGCCGCCGCCAGCCGGGCACCGCCGCCGCGCGCGACCAGGTTCAGCCGGCGGGCGCCGATCGCCTGCCGCACCTGCTCCAGGTCCGCCACGTCCCGTCCCAGCCCGTACGCGGCCGGGTCCGGCAACCGCGCCGACCGTCCCGTGCCCACCTGGTCGTAGACGTAGACCTCGTACCCGTCGGTGGCCAGGCGCCGGTAGAACGCAGGATCGGTGGCCACGTCCGCCACGCCGGCCCCGCCGGACAGGAACACCACCGGCTCGGGCCGGGTGACCCGCTTCGGCGCGACCCGCACGTACGCCAGCCGCGACCCCGTCGCCAGCCGCCACTCGCGCTGCCCGGCCACCGGCGGCCCGGCCGCGACCGGCACCGGCGGCGGCGTCAGCGTCGCGCCCGCGACCTGCCAGACCACCGCCGCCTCCACGGCCAGGATCAGCGCCGCCCGTAACCACCGTCCCCACGCCGGGCCCGGCCGGGGCACGCACAGCAGCAGCCCGAGGAAGAACAGCGAGGCGAACACGGCGAGGCCGGTCCCCGTGAACACCCCGGGCCGCGCGCCGACCATCGCCGTCCCGGCCAGCGCGGCGAGCCCGGCCACGGGCGACAGCACGAGCACCGCGGCGCCCGCCACGATCCCGGTGAAAGACCTCACAGGGGGACGCTAGCCCCCGACCGGGGAGGGGAGCGAGCGCCCGAGGCGGATGCGCAGGCGGTCGCCGGTGCGCAGGGTCTCGCGCACGGTCCACACCCGCTCGTCGATGACGGTGCCGTTCGTGGTCATGTAGCCGCCGACCCGCAGCACCGGACGGCCCGAGGCGTCGCCGAGGAGCTGGGCCCGCGACTCGGAGTCGTCGGCGAACAGCACGAGGAAGTCCTCGGCGTGCGCGGGGGCCTCCAGCACCAGGCCGGGATAGAGATGGGAGGAGGGAACCTCGATCACGTATTCGCTCACGCGCTCGCCACTACCCCGCTCGCGCGCTTTCAGCTTCCGGCCCGCGGAGGATAGCGCTTACCTGCACCGATGAGGTGAAATATCAGGGTTCCCTACAGGCTGGAGTTCCCCTCATGTCCTTGTTCGACCTGCCGATCGAGCAGCTGCGCGGCTACCTCCCCGACCGCGACGAGCCCGCCGACTTCGACGACTTCTGGTCCCGTACGCTGGCCGAGGCAGGCAGGTTCGACCCGGCCGCCGAGTTCGTGCCCTACGACCTGCCGCTGAGCGGCGTCGACGTCTACGACGTGTCGTTCGCCGGTTGGGGCGGCCACCGCATCGGTGGCTGGTTCATCCTGCCGCGCGGCGTTCAGGAGCCGGTGCCGTGCGTGATGCACTACATCGGCTACAGCGGCGGGCGCGGCTTCCCGAAGGACCACCTGCTGTGGCCCACGGCCGGATACGCGGTGTTCGTGATGGAGACCCGGGGGCACGGCGGCGCGAGCCCGGGCAGCCCCGGCGTGACCGGCGACCCGCACGGCAGCGCCAACGTGCAGGCGCCCGGCATGATGACGCGCGGCATCCTCGACCCCGAGGACTACTACTACCGCCGCGTGTTCACCGACGCGGCCAGGGCGGTCGACGTGGCCGCGGCCCACCCGGCGGTGGACGAGAGCCGCATCGTGGTCTCGGGCGGCAGCCAGGGCGGCGCGATCGCGCAGGCCACGGCCGCGCTGCGCCCGTCGGTGCGGGCGGCGCTGGTGGACGTGCCGTTCCTGACGCACTTCCGGCGGGCGGTCGAGATCACCGACGAGTATCCGTACCAGGAGCTGGTGCGCTTCCTCGCCTCCCGCAGGGACGGCGCCGACCAGGTGTTCCGCACGCTGTCGTACTTCGACGGCCTCAACTTCGCCGCGCGCGGCCGGGTGCCCGCGCTGTACTCGGTCGCGCTCATGGACGCCGTCTGCCCGCCCTCCACGGTCTTCGCCGCCTACAACCACTGGCAGGGACCGAAGGAGATCAACGTCTGGCCCTGGAACGGGCACGAGGGCGGGTCCGGCTACCAGACCGAGGAGCAGGTCCGCTACCTGCACAAGCTCCTGGCCGGCTGACCCGGTGGGTGGCCGCCGTACCGGCGTGATCGCCGGTACGGCGGCTCCCGTCACACCGCCTGCGGCGTCACCATGAACGACACGCTCCCTTGCGCGTCGGCCCCGGCGTCCAGGGCCTTGTCGTCCAGCACGGTGGCGGCCACGGGGTCGAGGTAGACCCGGGCGCCCTCGGTCTCGACGACCTCGTCCGCCGGCTCCGGGGCCGTGGCCAGGGAAAGGGTGAGCGAATTCGCGCCGTCGCCCTGCGACGAGATGCGGATCCCGCCCTGCGCGGGTTCCGGCGCGGACGCGGTCAGGTCGCGAATCGCCTGGGCTGCGTTGGCTGTCAGGGTGAGCACTACGGCTCCTCCTCACGGTCGACGTACAGAGAGTTGCCTGCCATTCCCCCGATGCCGGGACCCAACCCTCCTTGGTGTTTTCTTTACCTTCGGGGGCCGGGCTCGTCGTCGTGATGTGGGTTCCGGTCAGACGGTCCACTTGCCGTCGAGCATGAGGTCGCGGCCCGCCAGCTCGTTGACCTCGCGCCACGCCTGCACCAGCACCGGCGTCACCCGGAAGTAGGTGTACGGGCCGCGCGACTCACGCGGGTCGAACCCGGTCTTGACCGCGAACGCGTCGCCGATGTCGTCCGGGATCGTGCCGGCCGGTTGGGCGGTCACCGTGCCTTCGATCAGGACGACGTCCCTGGTCAGGCCCAGGCCGAGCCGGACGGTGCCGCCGGCCAGCAGGTTCCGGCCGGTGGGCGTGGCGTCCGCGGTGGACAGCAGCAGCGTGTGCCCGTCCCACAGGAACGACAGCGGCGTCATGTACGGGCCGCCGTCGCCCGCCGTGGCCACCCAGGCGTCGACGTCGTGTTCGAGCCGGTCGAGCGTGTCCTGCTTGCGCTGCTCCGGTGAACGGGCCGGTGGCGTCATTCTTCTCCTCGCACTCTTGTCGCGTCCGTCACATGATGACGGCTCCCGGCGGAGGAGCGCGACAGCGCCCCCCTCGCCGCCTGACCGGCATATGGCGCGGCGCGCCTGAGGGGGAAGTCGCGACCGCATGGTTACGCTCTGTGACGGAGATGTATCACCATGTCATAGGAAAACTTATGCGTACTCGTCTGACCATGCTGCTGGCCGCCGCGGCCGTCGTCGCCCTGTCGGGGTGCGGCGAAAGCGCCACCACCAACACCGCGGGGCTGGCGCCGCGGACCGACGCTCAGCCGTCCGAGCAGGACAGGACCTGGATGGCGACCATCCACCGGGGCAACCTGGCCGAGATCGAGGCGGGCCGCCTGGCCGAGAAGAAGGGTGCCACCGACCAGGTCAAGTCGATCGGCCGGATGCTGGTCGACGACCACACCCAGTTCGACAAGAAGGTGACCCAGACCGCGAGCCAGCTCGCCATCCAGCTTCCCACCGGACTGACGTCCGAGCAGGCCGCCATGGCCAAGCGCCTGCAGGACGCCAAGGGCAAGGAGTTCGACAAGGAGTTCGTCGCGAGCATGCTCAAGGCCCACAAGACGGCGATCGAGGCCACCAAGGAGGAGATCTCCAAGGGCTCCTCGCCGGCGGTGGTGGCCCTGGCCGAGTCCGCGACCCCGACGCTGGAGGAGCACCTGAAGGCGCTGAAGAAGGCGCAGGACTGACGGAGACGCCCGGGATGCCTGAAGGCGCGGGACCGGTGGAGGTGCCCGCGATGCCCGAAGGCGCAGGACCGGCGGAGACGCCCGCGCCGCCTGAAGGTGCGGGCGTGCCGGACGCGGTCGCCTCCCTGGCCCGCGCCGCCGCGCGCGAGGTGGCCGGGCTCCGGCACGGCCGGGCGCTGCACCGGCGCGGCCTGCTCCTGGCGGGCACGCTGACGGTCGAGGCGGCGCCGCTGGGTGAGCCGGGCGAGCACGAGGTGCGGGCCCGGCTGTCCAAGGGGCTGTCCCTGCCGGGACGGCTGCCCGACGTGCTGGGGCTGGCCGTGCGGCTGCCCAACGGGGTCGATCTGCTGCTGTCCACCGGCGTGGGCGGCCTGCCGGTGCCGCGCCGCACCTTCACGTCGGGGCCGTACTCCACCCTGACGCCCTACGTGTACGGAACCGGACGGTACCGGCTGGTCGCCCGCCCCGAGGGTGAGCGCGTGCCCGCCGACCCCGCGCTGCTGCCCGGCGCGCTGGCCCGCGGCCCGCTGCTGTTCCATCTGTGGGCCGGTGGCCGCTACCTCGCCCGCCTGCGCCTGCACACCGCGCTGCCCAGCGAGGACCTGACGTTCGACCCGGTGCTCAACAGCCATCCCTGCCTGCGTCCGGCCGGATGGACGGCCCGGCTGCGGCGGGCCGCCTACGAGGGCTCCCGGCAGGGCCGCGGCGTGCCTCCGCCCTAGACCGTTTATGGCAAAGACTGGCCGACCCATGTGTGCATATGCGACATTCTGGGGTATTTGTCCTGTTTGAACCAGGACGAACAATCGGGGGGATCGTCGTGGCTATGCAAACAGAGATCCGAAGCCTGCTCGAGTGCCATGTGATCGGGTCGGACGGACATTCGATCGGCAAGGTGGGCCAGGTCTACCTCAGTGACCGCACCGGCGAGCCGGAGTGGGTCACGGTTCGCACGGGGTTCTTCGGCATGAGGCAGACCTTCGTGCCGCTGGCCAACGCCCGCCGCGCCGGGGACGAGATCAGGGTCCCCTTCGACAAGGAGATGATCAAGGGCGCGCCCAACATCGACGTGGACGGCCGCCTCTCCCTGGAGGAGGAGGCCGAGCTCTACCGGTACTACGGGATGCAACCGTCCACCATCCCGTCCCAGCGCTCGCCCGCCGCGGGGGAGCGGCAGGCCCAGCGGCCCATGGGGGAGTCGCGGACGGCCGAGGAGCGCGGCCGGCGCACCGGCATGACCGGACAGACGGGCCAGGCGGTCCCGACCGGACAGCCGGGCAAGCTGCGCGGCCGGGACGTGGGCGACCGCGACATCGACATGACCACGTCCGAGGAACGGCTGCGCGTCGGCAAGGAGAGCCGCGAGACCGGGCACGTCCGGCTGCGCAAGTACGTCGAGACGGAGAACGTCCAGGAAAGGGTGCCGCTCTCGCACGAGGAGGTCGTGATCGAGCGCGAGCCCATCAGGGACGGCCAGCCCGGCACGTACGAGATCGGCGAGGACGAGCAGCAGATCACCCTGCACGAGGAGCGGCCGGTGATCGGCAAGGAGACCAGGCCGGTCGAGCACATCCGCGTGCACAAGGAGACCGTCCAGCACGAGGAGACCGTCGAGGGCCAGGTCAGGAGGGAACGCCTGGAGGTCGACGAGGACGGCAACGCGCGCGAGCACACCCGCAACCGCGGGGACGACCTCCCGCCGAAGCGGTAGGAGGCCCTTCCGGGTCCCGCGCGGGGGCGCCCACGCGCCCCCGCCTCACCACGCCCACCAGGTCCACCACATGCCCACCACGCGCCCGCCGCCGGCCCCGCTCAGCCCCGGCCGGTGTCCGGGGGGACCGACCAGCTCGGGCGGGCGTTCAGGACGGCGGGCTCGAAGCCCGCGAGCTGCTGGTAGTGCAGCGAGATCTTCTCCAGCGTGTCCCGGGGGACGACCTCCTCGATGTCGGCGAACCCGTCCGGGGCGCGTTCGTGCACCAGCTTCAGGACGACCTCGGGCCCGTCCTCCCGGTTGGCCAGCACGATCTGGTTCGTGACCGGCCGCCGCCGGCTCTCGTAGAACTCCAGCCCCTGACCGGTGGCCAGGGCGTAGGCCAGCACGCGGGCGTCGATGACGGCCTGCGTGCCGCCGTTGGACCCGGTCGGGTACATCGGGTGCGCGGCGTCGCCCATCAGCGTCACCGTCCCCGACGACCAGCGCGGCAGCGGGTCCCGGTCCACGAGCGGGTACTCGTACGCCTGGTCGGCCGAGGCGATGAGGGCGGGGATGTCGAGGGCGTCGGAGCGCACGTCCGCCACGTGGTGGAGGAACTTGGCGATCTCGACCTCGCGGTTCCAGTCGCCCCGGGGCGTGGTCTCGGGGGCCCGGTGCTGGATGGCCCAGTTGATGAGCTGGGTGCCGTCGGGGTCCGGCGGCGCGATCGGATAGATGACGATCTTCTGCGTACCGTCCCCCGCCATGATCATGGATCGGCCGGTCAGGAACGGCCGGGCGCGGGACGTGCCGCGCCACAGCACGTGACCGCCCCAGAGCGGGTCGCCCTCGCCGGGGAACAGCGCGGCCCTGACGGCGGAGCGGATGCCGTCGGCGCCGACGAGCAGGTCGCCGTCGTGGTCGAGCCCGGTGACGGGGGAGCCGGTCAGCACGGCGTCCGGGCCCAGGCGCTCGCGTACGGCGTCCAGGAGCATGAGCTGTAATCGGCCGCGGTGGATCGAGTACTGCGGCCAGGCGTGGCCCGCGGCCCGGCCGCGCGGCTCGGACCAGATGCGCTGCCCGCGCCGGGTGACGAAGGTCAGGTCGGACGTCTCGACGCCGAT
The DNA here is from genome assembly GCF_044455665.1 of Nonomuraea sp. NPDC051191. Taxonomy (NCBI): domain Bacteria; kingdom Bacillati; phylum Actinomycetota; class Actinomycetes; order Streptosporangiales; family Streptosporangiaceae; genus Nonomuraea; species Nonomuraea sp. NPDC051191. The sequence goes on from NZ_JBITEZ010000010.1 coordinate 131,362, forward strand.
GCGGGCCAGGCGCTCGCCCAGGCCCAGTTCGACGAGCTCGCGCACGGCGTGCGGCAGCAGGTTGATGCCCACGCCGAGCGGGCGGACGTCCTTGACCGCCTCGCGCACGGTCACGTCGGTGATGCCCGCGGCGTGCAGGGACAGGGCCGCGGTGAGCCCGGCGATGCCCGCTCCGGCGATGACCACCCGCCTCGGAGGCCGCGCCGCGAACCCCGTCATGAGGAGCCTCCGGGCAGGAGCAGGGCGGAGACGTCGAACGGCGCCTCCAGGTAGCCGCTGCCCTTGAACTGGAGCATGAGGTCGGCCACGCGCTGCAACCGGGCCTTGTCGACGGCGGTGGAGTAGCCGCCCAGCGCCATCCGGTCGGCCGTGGCCTTGTCGATCTTGGTGTACTTCAGCAGCGCGGCCTTGGCCTGGGCCGGGTCGGCGATCGCCAGGTCCACCGCCTTGCGCAGGCCGCGCTGGAAGGCGGCCACCGTGCGCGGATTGTCGGCCGCGAAGCCCTCGGTGGTCAGGTAGCCCGCCATCGGGAAGTCGGCGGTCGCCCCGGTGAACAGGTCCGACAGGGAGCGGGCGCCGTTCGTGGCGGCCGCGGTCTGCCAGAACGGCTCGGGCAGGACGGCCGCGTCCACGTCCCCGTTGGCCAGGGCGCCGGCCATCTGCGGGAACGGCCGTTCGACGAAGGTGATGTCGGCGGGTGTCACGCCGGCGGGCTTGAGCAGCGCGCTCACGGCCAGGGTGGCGACGTTGCCGAGGGTGTTGACGCCCACCTTCCTGCCCTTGAGGTCGGCCAGTTCCGTGACGGGCGAGTCCTTGCTCGTCATGAGGACGAAGTTGCCGGGCTTGGCCACGTACGCCTCGCCGACGACCTTCAACCGGCCCACGCCGCGCGAGGCGGCCAGCATCGCCGAGACGTAGTTGCTGTGCAGGACGTCCAGCTTGCCGCTGATCAGGTCGGGCATCGCGGCGGCCCCGCCCTGGATCACGACGGGCTTGACGGTCAGGCCCTCCGCCGCGAAGTAGCCCTTGTCGATGGCGATCTGTATGGGGGCGACCTCGGGAAGGGCCAGCATGCCGAGGTTGAGCACGGGTTTCTCCGGCCCGCCGGACGACGGCCGGGGGTCCGCCCCGCCGCACCCGGTCATGGCGAGGGCGAGGGCGACCGCCGCGAGTAACAGACGCATGAACGCTCCAAGGAGTGGGTTCGTGAACGAAAGCGTGCCGGGGAAACGCGAGAGGAACAGCCGCCGAGTAATCACCTTCATTCCCGGGCGGCTTTATTCGGACGCGCCATAATTCGCCACCATCCGGCGTTCGACCATCAGGAACACCTGATTCAGCAGATATCCGAGAAGGCCGAGCACGGTGACGGCGGCCCACATGCCCGGCAGGTCGAAGGAACGCTGCGCCGCGCGCAATCGGAAACCGACGCCGTCGGTGGCGAAGAACTCGGCGATGACCATGAGGATCAGCGCGAGCGACAGGCTGAGCCGCAACCCGGCCAGGATCTTCGGGGCCGCCGACGGCAGCACGACCCGCAGCAGGCGCTGACCGGCCGACAGCCTGAAGACCCGCGCGGTGTCCAGGTGCAGCCGGTCGACGTTGCGGGCGCCGTCGGCGGCGTTGATCAGCACCGGCCAGACGATGCCGCACGCGATGGTCGCGACCTGCATGAGCGTGCCGGTCGAGAACAGCGCCAGGAACACCGGCAGCAGCGCCGGCGGCGGCAGCGCCCGGCAGAACTGCACGGCCGGGTCCGCGAACCTGGCCAGCAACGGCGAACGGCCCATGGCGACCCCGGCCGCCACACCCGCGACGCCGGCCACCACCCACCCGGTCAGCAGCCGGCCCAGGCTGCGGGAGAGGTCGTCCAGGGCCGCCCGGCTGATCCACAGGTCGCCCAGGCGCAGCGCGATCGTGGACGGCGGCGGGAAGTAGGGGTTGCCCGCCGCCCTGGTGGCCAGCTCCCAGAGGGCCACGACGACCGGGACGGCCCACAGCCGTGCCAGGGACCTGATCACCGGGCCGCTCCCGTCAGGGCCGTGTGCCAGCGCAGCAGCCGCCGGGAGGCGTGGGCGAGCAGCGTGTTGGTGAGCAGGCCGAGCGCGCCGGCCCACAGGGTGGCGGCGATGGTCAGCCGCAGCCCGTCCGGGCTGCTCTCGGCCACGATGATGAAGTGCCCGATGCCGCTCGTCCCGGCCAGCAGCTCGGTGCTGACGGCCAGGATCAGGGCGATGGCCGCGGCCACCCGTACGCCGGTCGCCACGAACGGGGCCGCGCTCGGCAGGCTGACCCGCCACAGCACGGCCGGCGGGCCGAACCCGAAGGCCCGCATCGTCTCCTTGGCCAGCGGGTCGACCTCGCGCAGGCCGTACATGGTGTTGAGCAGGACGGGCCAGGTGGCGGCGTACACGATCATCGCGACCTCCGTCTCCAGCCGGCCGGTGAAGACGAACGCGGCCAGGGGGATGAGCGCCACCGAGGGGATGGGCCGCAGGAACTCCAGCACGGGACGCAGGGCCCGCTCGACCGGCGGCACGCTGCCCAGCAGCAGCCCGGCGGGCACGGCAACCGCCACGGCGGTCAGCAGGCCGAGCGCCCACGCGCCGCACGTGGCCAGCACGTCGGCCAGGAAGGCGGGGTCGGCGGCGAGCCCGGCGGCGGTGACCAGCACCGCCGAGACGAGCGGCAGCTCCAGCTGGGAGACCAGCCCGAGGCGGCCGGCCGCCTCGGCGGCGCACAGCAGTATGACGGTGCCCGCCACGCCGCACACGGCGGCGCTGTCGAAGGGACGGGAGGGGATCAGGCGCACGGCGGCGCCCCGGCGCCGGGGGAGTAGGGCGGCAATGTCTCGGCTCTCCGGAGCATCGGTCCGGCCGTGCGTCACCATTCGTCACCGTGGCGGGCCGGAAGGCGGGCAGAGAGGAACGCAAGTCACAGTAACCGAGCCGTCCGACAGGGAAATTCCGGCCACGATAAACGGCCGGTCCCTTTCGCGGGATCCGGCGTCACATTTCCCGGGGGCGGCGCTTTTTCGGCCCGCCTGATAATGCGAAATTCCCGCCCGGTGTCACCGTCCGTAGAGTTCGAGTTCGTTCAGCATGCTGCAGGAGTCGCCGATCTCGGCGTCGCAGTCGTCGGTCGGCTCGGTGACGATCATGACGTGCGCGCCGGTGCGGGCCACCGTGTGGTAGCGCATGGCGTAGTCGGTCCGGTCCTCGATGGTGACGACGGGCTCGCCCCAGGTGCGGCCGTCGGCGGAGACGTACACGCGGGCGCCGGCCGCGTGCCCGGGGCGCAGGCTGATGCCGACGCGGTTGATCGCGTACGGGCGGTCGAGGTGCAGGACGTACCGGCCGGGGCCGGCGGCGACGGCGCTGGACCAGTAGTCGGTGCTGCCGTCGAAGGCGCCCACCGGGCCGGTGCGCCGCCGGCCGGCGGCGGTCCAGCGCATGTCGGTGTCCACCGTGAGCGAGCCCCGGTGGTACAGGCCCGCCAGGTCGATCAGGTCGGGGCCGGGGGCGGTGACGGTGAACAGGCGGCGCTTGATGGCGTACCAGCCGCCGTTCTCGAACTTGCCGTGAGCCGGGCAGGCCGACTCGTTGAGCAGCCCGTCGGGGCTCACGCCGGGGAGCTTGCAGTTGTCGAACACCTGGATCAGCCGGTGCGGGCCGATCGCGGCCACGGCGGTGTAGCCGGAGGAGCCGTGCACGTCCCGCACGCCGTCGCTGTTGCGGTACGTCACCGTCTGCTGCCGCCACTCCTCGCCGATCCCGTCGGGGGCGACCGCCAGCCAGTTGTGCGGACGCCCGGCGCTGAGCACGAGCACGCCGTCGGGCATGAGCAGCAGCCGCGGCGCCACGCCGCGCACCAGGCAGTCCTGGCCGTCGATGCGCAGCGGCCGGACCGGCGACCAGGTGCGGCCGCCGTCGGACGAGCGGCTCTGGTGCAGCGTGGAGGGGGGCTCGCCGTCCCTGCGCAGCACCGCCAGCAGGGAGCCGTCGAGCGTCTGGGCGAGGGCGGTCTCGTTGTAGACGAAGGGCGCCTGGGGAGGGGCGATCACGCCGCGCCGGGCGAACGTGCGGCCGCCGTCGTCGCTGGCGAACACCTCCGGCTGGTAGGTCTCGGACTCGCCCTGGCGGATGTAGGCCGTGAACAGGATCGTGCCGTCGGCGAGCTGGATCGGCAGGCCGTGCGCGGCGCCGCCGGCGGCCTCGGCGTCCGGCGAGGAGACCGTCGCCTCCCAGCGCACCCAGCTCTCGCTGTCGGGGGAGCGGGAGGAGAGCACGCCGAGCTTGGCGGTGCCCGGCCCGGAGCGCCGCAGGTAGTACTCCAGGGCGAGCAGCGTGCCGTCACGCAGCTCGATCGGCGCCTCCCGCAGCGGGGTCCGGTTGCTCGCGCCGAACGTGACGCCGCCGTCCTCGGAGGTCGCCGACTCGCTGGAGAGGGTGACGACCTTGTCCACGTTCGTGGCGTAGGTGACGAGGAGCTTGCGCACCGGCGCGCCGCCCCGGCCCACCGTGTCGAGGGCCGCCACGCTCGGGAACCCGGCGAAGTCGAGCCGCTGCTCCGACGACGGCTCGCGCTCGGCCGGCGTCGGATACGGATAAATCCAGCGCGGTGAGACATCAGTGTCGGTCAGGTAAGGCCCCTCCGGAACCGACTTGCCGGTGAACTCCGGCAGGCGGCAGAACGTCTCCGGGGCGTGCGCCACCCCGTGGACCGCGGGCAGGCCGGCGGCCAGGAACACCGCCGCCAGCGCGGCTCTGGGCATCGCCACCGGGCACTCCTCTCTGTCGTCGCCGCTCGTGCGCGGCCGCCTCGCGACGGGCGAGGGCTCTGCCTTATCTCTGCCCCCTTCAGCCCCTGTTCATTTGCTCGCGTCCCTTCGTTCACCTGCGTCCCAGGGTTGCCAACAGCGGTTCCCATAGGTATTCGTTAAGTGTCAGTTGACAGCGACGGGGCGTGAGCCGAGGATCGGAGCTGCAGGATTAAGTGGCAATTTACGTAGCAGGGACCCTCGGGTCTGGAGGTGGCCTCAGATGAGCATCGAGCCCAGGGCGCGAGTCGCCCCCGAGCGCGTGCCGCCGGTCTGGGAGGCGGACCCGGCGCCGGTGGCGCCGGAGACGGCGGCGCAGCAGAAGGTCGTCCAGCGCATCTGCGCCAGGGTGGCCCCCGAAGGGGTCGAGGTCGGCGTCGGCGAGCTGCCGCCCGGCGGCCTGCAGGTGTGGATCGACGCCCCCGTCCACGTCGACCCGCGCGAGTCATGGGTGCTGCATCACCGCATGGCCCGCGAGGTCAGCCTCGTCGGCTGGCACTGCGAGGCCGACAGCGACCGGCTGCTGGTGCTCGGCTGGAGCGCCGCCTGCCTGCACAACCGCATCCGGCTGCTGCAGAGCGGCCTGAAGCGGCTGGGCGACTTCGAGCACACCGCGCAGCGGGCCGTGCAACTGGAGGGCGAGGACCCGCGGGGCCGCACCGCGGCCGAGGTCGCCGCCGCCACCCGCGCCGCCGTCGAGCGGCGGCTGCGCTGGCCGGCCCGGCTGGCCGAGCTCGACGGGTTCGACCGCAGCTCGGGCCTGGCCCACCTGCAACTCCTCCTGGCCCAGGTGGTCGGGCTGGAGTCGAAGGTGGCCACGGCCTGCGAAGAACACCTGATCATGGCCCGCGCCCTCGCGTGGGCCGTCTGCGAGCACTACTCAGCCCACGGCGACCTGCCCAGGGCACAGCGCGAGGTGCTGGCCGAGACCCGCCGGTGGGTGCACGCCAGCTCGATCATCCGCGGCACGGCCACCGTACGGCCGGCCGGCGTGCCCCGTCCGCACATGGGGCTGACCGAGCGCCGGATCGCCGCGAGCGTCATCAACCACGGCGTGCCGAGGGCGACCCCCACGGCCGTCATCCCCCGCTCCGGCCACCAGGAGGGCACGTGACGACCCAGGTGCCGCTCCACGGCGGGCGGCAGCACGCACAACCCGTACGAACCCTGTAGGAGAGCTCCCGTCATGCGAACCCCACCGCATCTGCCCGCGCTCGTCCGGCACGAGTCATCCGACACCGAACGCACCCGCGCCCGCCGCCACCCCTACGGCCCGCACGAGGTGCCCGTGCAGGCCGCGCCGCGCGGCTCACTCGACTTCCCCGCCCCCACGGCCGTCCCGCCGGCGCCCTTCGAGGCGTTCACCGAGCAGCGGCTGCGTGAGATCAGGGAGATGTCCACCCAGGCCATCGGCTCCATCGACGACCTCCTCCAGCACACCGCCTGACGTGATATCGCATCCCCCGAGGAGAGCCATGCAGGGACTATCGCGAGTGGAACTGCGGCCGCGTGACGTGGGCGCCCACCGACCGCGTTCGCTGGCGGGCACCGAGACCCCGCACACCCTGGACGAGGTACGCGCCCTCGTCCGCCGGGCCATGGTGAGCAAGAGCCGCCTCTACCCGGTCAGCACCGGCAGGAACTGGGGCATGGGCTCCGCGCTGCCGGTCACCGAGGACAACGTCGTCGTCGACCTCAGCCAGATGAACCGCATCCGCGGCCTCGACCTGGAGACCGGCCACGCCGTCATCGAGCCCGGTGTGACCCAGGCCCAGCTCGCCGAGGCGCTGCGGGACACCCCCTGGATGCTCAACGTGACGGCCTCCTGCGCCGACACCTCCGTCATCGGCAACGCCCTCGAACGCGGCGACGGCTGCTTCCGCTCCCGGGTCCACGACATGGCCGGCCTGGAGGTCGTGCTGGCCGACGGCAGCGTGATCACCACCGGCGGGCTCGACCCCACCGGCGTCTACCACGGCCGGGTGGCCGGGCCCGACCTGACGGCCGCGTTCGTCCAGCACAACCTGGGCGTCGTCACCGCCATGGCCGTCGCGCTGGTGCCGCGTCCGGAGACGATCGGGCTCGTGCACGCGCGCATCCGGCGCGACCAGATCGGCGCCGCGATCGGCGCGATGGCCGGGTTCCTGCGCCGCGGCAACCCCGCCGACGGGCTCATGCGGATCCGCGAGCTCGCCCTCGCGCCCGCCCGCGACAACGGCTGGCTGCTGCCGGCGGGCGTGGACACCGGCAAGTTCACCGTCCTCGGGCCGCTGCTCGGCACCGACGCCGCCGTCGAGCTGGCCGAGGAGATGCTGCGCAAGGCGCTCATCGAGGTCGAGGGCGGCGAGACGCTGCGCGTGCTCGACGCCGCCGCGGTCGGCCCCGACGACCCGCTCTACACCAGGGCGCTCACCGCCCAGGGCATCCCGACCTGCCAGGGCGTGCGCAACGCGCTCGGCGTCACGTCGTGCGAGCAGATCGACGCCGGCCGCATGGGCTTCCTCGTGCTGCTGCCGCTGATGCCGCTGCACGCCGCCAGGACCGAGCGCATCATGGACGCCCTCCAGTCCGCGGTCGACACCTACGGCACCGGCCTGATGGTGGAGTGGAACCTGGTCAGCCCGCACATGGCCAACGCCGTCATCCAGATCTTCTTCGACGGCGCCGACCCCGACGCCGCCCACCGCGCCCACCAGCTCCGCAACGAAGCGGGCAACCTGCTGCGCGGCAACGGCTGCGCCATATACCGCTCCGACATCGACCACGCCGCCGCCGACGTCTGGTCCGAGACCAGCACCGCCGGCCTCGGCATGCTCCACCGGCTCAAGACCGCTCTCGACCCGGACGGCCTGATCTCCCCCGGCCGTTACGGCGCCTGACCCGAACCACCACCACGCCGGTCGCACCACCGGAGTGTGCCGGCCGGCGTGGAACCCGAGGCTTTCCTGTGAGGAGGACCGAGTGCGTGAGACACCAGTGGCCGTCAGAGGAACCGGCGTGACCCGCCGTCACGCCGTCATGCTGCGGCTGGTCGGCGCGGGCGTGATGCTGACCGTGATGGCCGACACCACGGCCACCACCCTGGCCGTCGGCGTGCTGCGTTACACCCCCGCGGGCGCCGGCATGCCGCTCGGCGACCTGGTCTGGCTGACCAGCGCCGCCTTCATCCCGATCGCCGCGCTGCTGGCCACGGCCGGGCGCTGGGCCGACCTGTTCGGCCGCCGCCGGGTGCTGGCGTTCGGGCTGGTGGTGTTCGTGGCCGGCGGGGTCGCCACCGTGGCCGCGTCGTCCTGGTCGTTCGTGCTGGCCGCGCGGGCGGTGCAGGGCGCGGGCGCGGCGGCGATGATCCCGGCCAGCCTGGGGCTACTGCTCGGCGAACTGCCCGAGTCGCAGCGCCGGGGCGCGATCGCCCTGTGGAGCTCGGCCTCCGGGCTCGGCTGCCTGCTCATGCAGGCCGGCGGCGGCTGGCTGGCCGCCACCGTCGACTGGCGCGCCCTGTTCGTGCCCGACGTCGTCATCGGCATCGCGCTGCTGATCGCCTGCGCCGCTCTGCCGTCCGGCAGGCGCACCACGGCCAAGGGCGTGCCGGACGTGCTCGGCGCGTGGCTGCTGGCCGCCGGGATCGCGGTGATCGTGCTGGCCATCTCCAAGGCCATGGCCTGGGGCCTGGACGTCGTGTGGCTGGCCGTCGCGGCCCTCGCGCTGCTCGGCGGCGCGCTGGCCCAGGCCAGGCACCACCGCCTGCCCGCCATCGACCTGGCGCTGTGGCGGCAGCGCAAGTTCGTCTGGGGCTGGCTGGCCACCTGGTTCTTCGGCGCCCTGTCGTACGGGCTGCTCACCGTGCAGCCGCTGTACCTGCTGCACCTGGGCTACCCGATGCTGGAGGTGGCCATGTGGCTGACGCCCACCTCGGTGGCCGTCGTCGTGACCAGCTACCTGGCCGGCAAGCTGCTCAAGCACATCGGCGCGTACGGCCTCATCTACGCCGGCTCGCTGCTCTGCGGCGGCGCGTGCGTGCTCGTGCTGACCCAGTCCGGGCCGACCGTGTGGGGCCTGATCGCCAGCGTCGTGGTCGGCATGGGCGTCGGCGCGCTGGCGCCGGGCACCTCCGTGGCCACCACCCTGGCCGCCCACCCCAGCCAGTACGCCTCCGCCGTGGGCGCGGCCACCATGGCCCGGATGGTCGGCGGGGCCGTCGGCATCGCCGTGGTGTCCCTCGTCATCGACCACCCGTTCATCCTCACCGGCCCGCTGGCCGGGCTGGCCGGCGCGCTCGCCATGTGCGTGGCCATCTCGGTGTTCATCGGGGCCATCGCCCTCACCAAGATCACCCGGCTGCGGACCGACCCGGGCGACGACATGATCAAGGTGCCGCGCCGGCTGCTGCTGGAGTTGCGCATGACCCTCGCCACCGTCGCGGCGGAGGCCGACGCGCTGCTGCCTGCCGAGACCCGCACGACCCCCAGGGATCACATCCCGAGGCCCCGGGCCGCCGAGAGCTCGGAGACCTACGGAACCACGCACGTCTAGTTCAACCTCAAGAAGGGCTCTCGTCATGGCAACCACATCGTGCGACGTGGCCATCGTCGGCGCCGGGCTCGGCGGCTGCTTCCTCGCACTGCTGCTGCGCCGCCGCGGACAGCGCGTCGTCGTCATCGAGCAGGGACCCTCGATCCCGAGCGCGGGCGCCGACTTCCTCAAGCCCCCCGGCCTGCGGGTGCTGGCCCGCCACGGGCTGGCCGAGCTCGTCGAGCGCCACGGCCTGCGGCGCGACCTCATCCGCTACTACCACGACGGCGAGCCGATCAGGGAGTGCCGCTTCTCCGACGGCGGCTTCCTCATCCGCCCCTACCGCGAGCTGGTCGAGCTCATCTACGCCTGCTGCGCGATGGAGGGCGTCGAGTTCGTCTTCGACGCCGCCATCGAGCACGTCGAGCGCGACGGCGACCGCATCGAGCTGCTGACGCTGTCCGACGGCGGCCGGCTGCGCGCCGACGTGGTCGTGGGCGCCGACGGCACCAAGTCGGCCGTGCGCCGGGCGCTCGACATCGACCAGGTCGCCATGCCGTACGACCGGCTGCTGATGCGGGTGGCCACCGTGCCGCTGAGCGCCAGCGTCGCCCAGCTCAACCGGCTCTACTTCAGCTCCGGCGGCTGGCTGGCCTACCTCTACCCGCTTGACCGGGACCAGGCCCGGGTGTTCGTCGGCCTGCCCCCCGAGCAGGACGACGAGGTCTTCGGCCGGGGCGCCACCAGCCTGCCCGACATGCTGAAGGGCTTCGTCACCGACAGCACCGACGCCTTCGGCTCCCTCCAGGCCGCCGCCTGGCAGCCGATCAAGGTCTCGTCGTTGCGGGTGGGGGCGTACCACCGGGGCAACGCCGCGCTGCTCGGCTCGGCCGCCTTCGCCTGCCACCCCATGACCGGCATGGGCATGAGCTACACCCTGTACGACGCCGAGATCCTGGCCGACGTCATCTCCGCGGCCGACGGCGACCTGCCGCTGCTCGACAAGCTGCTCCAGGCCCGCTACGAGCCGCGCCGCCAGGCGCACCGCCAGCTCATCGACTACGGCGACGCCCTGGCCACCACGTTCCACGACCGGCGGGCGTACCTGCGGGCCTTCCGTGCCGACCTGCACATCTACGGCGACGAGGCCGCCCCGCGCACGACCCCCGCGCTCCAGCCGATCTGACCCCCTCCGGCCTCCGGAGGAGGTCACCGCGCCCCCGCCGGGTCAGAGTCCGGCGGGCGGCGCGGCCGGGCCCCGGTAGGGCAGGGTCTGGCTGTAGACGATGTTGGTCGTGGTGCCGCCGAACCGGGCCAGCTCGTCGATGACCCGTTCGAGGTGCGGCATCGAGCCCGCGGCGACCTTCAGCGTGTAGCAGTCCTCGCCCGTGGTGCGCAGGCACTCAAGGATCTCCGGACGCTCGCCCAGCAGGCGGCGCAGCGGCTCGTGCCGGCTGCCGGGGTACTTCAGGCGCACGACGGCCAGCACGCCGAACCCCACCTTGCCCAGGTCGACCTCGGCCCGGTAGCCGGCGATGACGCCCAGCGCCTCCAGCCGCCTGACCCGCTCGGTCGTCGCCGAGGCGCTGAGATTGACCCGGCGGCCCAGCTCGGTCAGGGGCACCCGGCCCTCGCGCTGGAGCTCCACCAGGATCGCCCAGTCGGTCTCGTCGAGATCCTCGGCCATCCGGCGAATATACCGGCAGATCCCCGGCGAACCCCGCCGTACGCCGTGAGCAGGGCCTTCAGCCGGGCAGGACGGCCTGGATAGCCTCGGTGTCATGAGAATCGGCGTGAACGTACCGAACTTCGGGCCCGGCACCGACCCCGCCACGCTGCGACGATGGGCGCTGACCGCCGAGTCCCTCGGCTACGACCTGCTGATGATCTCCGACCACGTCGCGATCACGCCCGACGTCGCCGAGCAGTACCCGCCCCCCTTCTACGAGCCGTTCACCACGCTCGCCTGGCTGGCCGGGATCACCACGCGGATCAGGCTCGGCACCTCGGTGCTCATCGTGCCGTACCGGCATCCCCTGGTCATGGCCAGGATGGCGGCCAACCTCGACCGGTTCAGCGGCGGGCGGCTGGTGCTCGGCGTCGGCGTCGGCTGGGCGCGGCAGGAGTTCGACGCGCTCGGGGTGCCGTTCGAGCGGCGCGGACGGCTGACCGACGACCACCTCCAGGCCATGCGCGCCGCCTGGTCGGCCGCCGACGACTACCGCGCCGGGCCGATCCCCTTCTGGGTGGGCGGCAACGGCGAGGCCGGCCTGCGCCGCGCCGTACGGCTCGGCCAGGCGTGGCACCCCCTGCGCAACACCCTGCCCTGGCTGCGGGAGGCCGCCGGGCGGCTGGCGGACACCGCGGACGAGCTGGGACGCCCGGCGCCCGCGTTCGCCCCCCGCATCCTCCTGCGCCTGACCGCCGAGCCGGTCACCGGCCCCCGCCGCCACGCCGGGGAGGGCACCCTCGACCAGGTCCTGGCCGACCTCGACGAGCTGCGGCTGCTCGGCGCCGACACCGTCGTGCTCGACCCGTTCGCCGGGGACCCCGCCGAGACGCTGCACCCCCAGACGGCCTGGCACGCGCTCGCCACCGTCGCCGACCACTGGGACCTCGACCCCCGCGACCCCCGCGACCCCCGCGACCCCCGCGACCCCCGCGACCCCCGCGACCCCCGCGACCCGTCCAAGGAGGACGACCATGACACCCGATGACGAGACCTTCCTGCGCCGGGCCATCGAGCTCGCCGCCCGCGCCCGCGCGGGCGGCGAGGCCCCCTTCGGCTCGCTGCTGGTCGGCCCCGGCGGCGACGTGCTGGCCGAGGAGCACAACACGGTCCTCGGCGACCGCGACATCTCCGCCCACCCCGAGCTGAAGCTCGCCCGCTGGGCCGCCCGCGAGCTGGACCCCGGCACCGCGGCGGCCACCACCATGTACACGAGCTGCCAGCCGTGCGGCATGTGCGCGGGCGCCATCGAACGCTCCGGCCTCGGCCGCGTGGTGTACGCCCTGTCGAACGAGCAGCTCGCCGGCCTCAAACCCGGCCCCGGCTGGCCGCACGTGCCCCAGGACGGCCCGGCGCTGTACGCCGAGGCCACCGCCCCGCTGGAGGGCTACTACCGCTGACCGCCCGCCCCGGCGGCGGCCCCCCGATGGTAGGGCCTGCACCACCACGAGGAAGGGTGACAGCGGGGGTCCGCCGGAGCGCCGCCGCCGCGATGCTGATGAGTGATCACACCGGCATCGTCAGCATCGGAGAGAACCTTGACCGTGGTGGAAACCCCTCGCGCCGCGTCCCGGGGGAGCGACTTCGCGCACCTGTCGCGCCGCATCGCCCAGGCGGGGCTGATGGAGCGGCGGCCCGCCTACTACGTGATCAGGATCGGCCTGGTGGCCGCCCTGTTCGCCGGAGGGTGGACGCTGTTCGCCACGGTCGGCGACTCCTGGTGGCAGCTCGGCGTCGCGGCGCTGCTGGCCGTCGCCTTCGCCCAGGTCACGCTGCTGGCCCACGACCTGGCGCACGGCCAGGTGTTCCGGTCGCGGCGCCGGAGCAGGATCGCTGGGCTGCTGGTCGGCAACCTGACCGTCGGGCTCAGCTACGGCTGGTGGATGGACAAGCACACCCGCCACCACGCCAACCCCAACCACGAGGACCACGACCCCGACGTCGCGCCCGACATCCTCATCTGGTCGCGGCGGCAGGCCGAGGTCAGCCGCGGGCTGCCCCGTTTCATCGGCCGCTGGCAGGCGTTCCTGTTCTTCCCGCTGCTCACCCTTGAGGGGCTGAACCTGAAGGTGGCCGGCTTCCGCGCGCTGCCCAGGGTGAAGGGCGGCCGTACCGAGGGGCTGCTGCTGGTCGCGCACAACCTGGCCTACCTGGCTGGGGTGTTCGCGGTGCTGCCGCCCGGCAAGGCGCTCGTCTTCCTCGCCATGCACCAGGCGTGCTACGGCGTCTACCTGGGGTGCACGTTCGCCCCCAACCACAAGGGCATGCCGGTGCTCACCGCCGAGGACTCCCTGGACTTCCTCCGCCGCCAGGTGCTGACCTCCAGGAACGTGCGCGGCGGCCGGCTGATGAACGTCGCGCTCGGCGGGCTCAACTACCAGATCGAGCACCACCTGTTCCCCGGCATGCCGTCGGCCAACCTGCGCCGCGCCCGGCCCGTCGTCCGCGAGTACTGCCGCGAGCTGGGCGTCGAGTACGCCGAGTGCGGGCTCGTCGAGTCGTGGGCCCAGGCCATGCGCCACCTGCACGCCGTCGGAGCGCCGCTGCGCGCCCCTCAGGAGGTGACCACCAGTTCCAGCCCCTCCTGATCCTCCCGGATCTCATGGCCGGCCCCGGCCAGGACCATCCGCAGCGCGAGCAGGACCGCGGTGCGGATGGTCTCGTACTTCACCAGGTGGGCGGCCGTCGTAGTGCCTGCCGGACCCCAGACGACCACCACACCCCGGGACGGGTCGAGCCAGACGGTCAGACCGCCGTCGACCGGCATCGGGGACGGTTCGACGCCGAAGCCCGCATCGGTCAGTTCCTGCCGGACCACGACTTCCAGATCCGGCCCATCGCCTCGGGCGAAGTCCATCAGAGTCCGCTGCCCCCTGTGGCGCGCGCCGAACGCGCCGCTTCGGAAGTGTGGCGGTTGTGTAAGGATGGCGGCTGTGACCGCCGCGTCAGTCTGGCTGCGCCTGTCGCGGGCCGTCGTGTTCGCGACGGTCTGCGGTTTCGTGTCCGCGGCGGGGCACCTGCTGGCCGGGGGCGGGGCCGTCCCGCTGTGGGGCTGCGCGCTGGGGGTGCTGGCCGCCCTCGCCGCCGCCGTCCTGATCGACGGGCGCGAGCGCGGCCCCGCGGCCGTCCTGGCCGCCACCACGGTCACCCAGCTCGTGCTGCACCAGCTCTTCGAACACCTCGCGCCCGCCGCCGGCCCCGCCGCCGGGCACGGCCATCCCGCCCCCGCCATGGCGCTGGTCCACCTCACCGTGGCGGCGCTGACGGCGTGGTGGCTGCACCGCGGCGAGCGCGCGCTGTGGCTCATGATCCGCCTGTACGCCGCGCCGCCTCCGGTCATCGGCCTGCTGCTCCTCGCGCCGGTCGAGGTGACGATCCCGCCGCGGCGTCCCCCGGCGCACGCCGACGTCCCCACTCCGACGGGCAGGATCGCCTGCCGCACGCTCACCCGGCGAGGACCACCCCGGCGGCTCCGCCTCCGCTGAAGTCCCGCGTCCGCTCACGACGCGTTCTCCCGCCTGTCCGTGCCCGGACGGCGCCCCGGCGCCGGTCCGGCCGTCCGCATCGGAGTCTCCATGAAGTCCTCCTGGCCCGTCCGCCTGGCCTCGCTCGCCTGCGCCGCCCTCCTGGCGGTGCTGCCGTCCACCGCGGCGCTCGCCCACGACGCGCTGAAGAGCAGCTCGCCGGCCAAGAACGCCCAGCTCGCCACGCTGGAGCAGATCGAGCTGGAGTTCAACGCCCACGTCCAGTTCCCGTTCGTCGTGCTGCACGACGCGGCGGGCAAGGCCGTCGAGGTCGGCAAGCCCCGGCTCGACGGGCCCAAGGTGTTCGCCGACGTGCCCCGCCCGCCCGCGCCCGGTTCGTACGTGATCGCCTGGCGTGTCGTGTCCTCGGACGGACATCCGATCGAAGGCGAAATCCCGTTCGTCATGAAAGGATCAGTTTCGCAACCGGCAGCGGCGCCCTCGACCGTCGAGGAACCGCCCGCCGCGACGGGCGTCCCCGGCTGGATCTGGGGCGGGCTGGCGGTGCTCGTCGTGCTGGGCGCGTTCCTCCTGATCAGGGGTGCGCGCCGAGGCCCTGACCGGGAGGACGTGGATGCTGGTTGAGCGGGCCAGGCAGCTCGCGCGGCAGTGGGTGCTCGACGAGGGCGTCGGCCTGCCGGGGTTCGAAGGGGCGTTCCTGACCGGGTCCGCGCTGTGGGCGGCCCCGGGCACGGAGCTGGACCCCACCTCCGACGTGGACGTGATGGTGGTCGCCGACCCGCCGCCCGCGATCGGCAAGTTCCGCTACGAGGGCGTCCTGCTGGAGGTCTCCGGCATCGCCCGCGTCGGCACCACCCACGAGGTGCTGAGCGACTACCACCTGGCCGGCAGCTTCCACCTGCCCAGCGTGCTGGCCGACCCGACCGGGCGGCTGGCCGAGATCCAGCGCCTGGTGGCCCGCGACTTCGCCGAGCGGCCCTGGATCATCGCCCGCTGCACGCAGGCGATGGACCGGGTGCGTGGCTGGATCAACTCCATGGACGAGAACGCGCCCGTCCCCGAGCAGGTGGCGGCCTGGTTGTTCGGCACCGGCGTGACCACGCACGTCCTGCTGGTCGCCGGGCTGCGCAACCCGACCGTGCGCCGCCGGTACGCCGCCGTGCGCGACCTGCTGGCCGGGCACGGCCGCCTCGACTGGCACGAGCACCTGCTCGACCTGCTGGGCTGCGCGCGGATGACCGTCGAGCGGGTGGAGCGGCACCTGGCGGCGCTGGAGAAGGTCTTCGACGCCACTTCCGGGCTGCGGGCGCCCTCCTACCGCTTCACCTCCGACATCACGCCGGAGGCGCGGGCGGTGGCCATCGACGGCAGCCGCGAGCTGGTCGACGCCGGTCTCCACCGGGAGGCGGTCTTCTGGCTGGTCGCCACATACGCCCGCTGCCTGGACAAACGCGCCGCCGCCGGCGCGCCGCCCGGGTACGAGGAGGGCTTCCAGGAGCTGCTGGCCGACCTCGGAGCCGCGACGTTCGCCGACCGGCGCCGCCGCGGCGACCACGTGCTGGCCGCCCTCCCCAGCCTGTGGCAGACGGCCATGGCACTGTGCTGACCGGCCCGAGGGCGCTGTGCCGACGGCGGCCGACCGCCGTGGGCCGGTCCGGGAAGACCGCGCGGGTCAGGTCCGGCGCAGCGAGCGGGTCAGGCCGGCGGCGATCGTCGTGGCCAGCACCCAGCCGGCCATGATGAGCCCCCAGGCCAGCCACTGCGCGCCGCCCTGCGGGTTGTAGGCCTTCTCCTGGCCGAGGTCGATGATCGGCAGCAGCAGGTCGAGGGTGTAGACCAGCGCGTGGAACGGCGGCGCCTCACCCGCCTTCAGCGGCGGCGGCACGTCGAGCCCGAACACGGCCGTGCCTGCGGCCAGCAGCGCGAGCAGCCAGGCCGCCGCGCGCAGGGGGCGGAAGCCGTAGCCGACGGTGACGTCCTGGAGGTGACCCCAGAAGCGGGCGTACCAGGGGAGGGCCGCGCGGCGCTGCCGCTGACCGGCCAGCAGGGTCTCGCGGGCGTCGGCGTCGCCGCCGAGCCGCCGGTACATGGAGGCCAGCTGCTCGTAGGCGCCCGGCAGGTAGCCGTCGGCGTCGGTACGCAGCCAGCGCAGCCGCCGCGCGGCCGGCAGCATGGGGTCGAGCACCTCGTACGACAGCCCGTCCATGCGCGTCGCCCGCGGCCAGCCGCCGGGGTCGTCCCGCAGGACGCCGATCCGCGCGTAACGTAAGTCCACCAGCCCCTCGACCGGCGCGGCCGGGCGCAGCGCCAGCTCGCGGACCTCCAGCCGCCAGCACTTCAGCGCCACCTCGCCCGGCGCCGCCAGGGTGGCGTCGTCGAGGCACAGGCGGCTGCCGATCTGGGCGCTGGTCAGCCTGATCCGGCCGTGGGCGGAGAAGCCGTCGCAGAGGTTGAGCACCTTGCCCACCGACAGGCCGTTGGCCGACAGGGCGGCCCCGCCAGGGTTGACCAGGGTCGCGCCCTCGAAGTGGACCGGGCCGGTGACCGTGGCGTCGAGCAGGCTGAACTCGCCCTCGGCGCGCAGCCCCCGCCAGGCCAGCAGCGAGCCGTTCACGGTGATCCCGTCGGCGCCGACCACCAGCCCGCCGGGGGCGCTCAGCCGCGCGCCCTCCAGGCCGAGGGTGCCGACGATGACCGAGCGGTTGAGGCGCACCTGGCCCTCGGTCGTCAGCCCGGCCAGGAAGAGCCCCGCCTCGGCGTTGAGCCCGGTGGCGCGCAGCGCGAGCCCGCCCGGCCGCCGGATGTGCGAGCCGCGCAGCGTCAGCGGGCCGGACACGCGGGCGAAGCGCACGCTGACCTCGCCGTCGGCCTCGATCTTCCGCGCGAACAGCCCGACCTGGACGATCAGGTTGGACGCCTCCAGGGCCGTGCCGCCCGGCGTGTTCAGGCGGGCCCGGTCCAGCTCGACCGCGCCGCCGATGCGGGCGGAGGACAGGACGAGCGTGCCGTCGCAGGCGAAGCCGTCCTGGGCGCGCAGGTGGCCGGCCACGTCGAGGTGCTCGCCGTTGAGCGCCGTGCCCGCCGGATGGCTCAGGTGGGCGCCGTTGAGCACGAGGTTGCCGCTGATCCGGCCGCCGGGCAGCCGTAACTCGCCGGTGACGCGGGTGCCGGCCAGCCGCAGGTTGCCCTCGACCTGGACGTTCGAGGCGGTCAGGCCGGGCAGCAGCGAGCCGCTGAAGCTGAGGAAGCGGGTGCGGGCGTGGTAGAGGTCGGGGGCGGCGTCGAAGGCGCAGCCCTGGAAGGTGACGGGGAAGGCGAGCTCGGCGAACGCCAGCTGGAGCACGCCCGTGATCCGCGCCCCCGCCAGGATCAGCCGTGGCTTGGCGGCGGGCTCGTCGAACCCCCCGAGCAGCAGCCCGGCCAGCACCTCGCCCCGGACCGTACGCCCGGCGTCCCAGGACGCGGCGGCGGCGGGGTCGTCGGCGGCGGGGTCGCCGGCGCGCAGGTCGACCGCGCGGCCGTGCGCGAGCGCGGCGGCCACGGCCCGCTCGGCGTCGTTGAGATCGGCGATCGGCACACCGCCATCATCCCCGACCCCGCTCCCACGGCCGAACCGCCCGCGGTCACGGCCTGGGGTCAGGAGCGGACCTCCAGGCCCAGGGATTCGGCGATGACCGTGGCCTGGAAGGGGTCGATGACCGCCTTCTTGAGGGTGACCGCGTGCGGGTCGAGCGTGCCGAGATCGCTGCCGCGCAGGTCGCACCCGGTGAGGTCGGCGCCGTGCAGCCAGGCCCCCGACAGGTCGGCCCGGCGCAGCTCGGCCCCCGCGAGCCGGGCCCCGGTCAGGTCGGCCTCGCGCAGCCGGACGCCGTGGAAGGCGCTGCCGCGCAGGTCGGCGCCGGGCAGCCCGGTGTAGGACCAGTCGCCGCCGTCGACCTTCAGCAGCCCGAAGGTGCAGCCGTCGAACATGCTGCCGGTCAGCTTGCAGCCCTTGAACGTGGCGTCGAACAGCGAGCACCGGCTGAAGAGGCAGTTGAGGAACCGCGCGTCCTCGTGCGTGGAGACGTTGAGCCGCACGTTCCTGAACGTGCACTCCTCGAACGACGACCCCTGGTCGACCAGCTCGGTCAGGTCGACGCCCTGGAACAGGACCCGGTGGAAGGTCTCACCGATGATCTCCGTCCTGTCCCAGTCGTCGGCGTGGATCGTCGTCTCGATCGGGGGCGCGGGCACCCCGTGCTTGCGGTCGGCCATGCGAACAAACTAGCGGATCACGCCTTGTTCGCGATGGCCGTGATGAGCGGCTGGACGAGCTTGGCCGCCAGCGGACCGAACGCCGCCAGGATCAGCACGTACGCGGCCGCCAGGGCCCCGAGGTCGGGATGGGCGCCGGCGCCCACCGCCAGGCCCGCGATGACGATGTTGAACTCACCGCGCGGGATGAGCGCGATGCCCGCCCGTGCCTGACCGGCCTTGCCGATGCCCGCCCGTCTGGCCGCGTACGCGCCCGTCAGGAGCTTGGTCACCATGCTGACCAGCGCCAGCAGCGCGGCCAGCCCTGCCACCGGGAGGATCTTCGCCGGGTCGGTCTGGAACCCGAAGAACACGAAGAACACCGCCGCGAACAGGTCCCGCAGCGGCGCGAGCAGCGCCTGCGCGTCGTGCGCGAGCTGCCCCGACAGCGCGATCCCGACCAGGAACGCGCCGACCGCCGCCGACACCTGCAGCTGCTGCGCCAGCCCGGCCACCAGCAGCGCCAGCCCGACCACCTTGAGCAGCAGCACCTCGGAGTTGGGGCTCGACACGAACGCTTCGATGAAGCGCCCGAACCGCAGCGCCACGACGAGCACGACGCTCACCGTGCCCAGCGCGATGCCGACCGAGATGGCCCCGCTGACCAGGCTCAGGCCCGCCAGCAACGTGGTGAGGACCGGCAGGTAGACCGCCATGGTCAGGTCCTCGAACACCAGCAGGGACAACACCGTCGGCGTCTCCCTGTTACCGATCCACCCGAGGTCGGACAGCACCTTGGCGGTGATGCCCGAGGAGGTGGCGTACGTGACGCCGGCCATGGCGACGGCCGCGACCGGCCCCCAGCCCAG
This sequence comes from Nonomuraea sp. NPDC051191, assembly GCF_044455665.1. NCBI lineage: Bacteria > Bacillati > Actinomycetota > Actinomycetes > Streptosporangiales > Streptosporangiaceae > Nonomuraea > Nonomuraea sp. NPDC051191. Next base: position 151,006 of record NZ_JBITEZ010000010.1, read on the forward strand.
CAGCAACGCGCAGATCGCGCCGGGGGCGGCGTTGAGCACGAGATCGACGATCCCGGCCCGCGCGTTGCTCGTGAGGCTGGTGACCAGCTCGTCGGCGTTGTACTCCAGACCGAGCGTCAGCAGCAGCAGGACGACGCCCAGTTCCGCGCCGACCGAGATGAACTCCTCGCTGGTGGCCAGCGGCAGCACACCGCCCGTGCCGAACGCCAGACCGGCGATCAGATAGAGCGGGATCGGGGAGATGCCGCCGCGCAGCGCGAGCGCGCCCAGAACCCCCAGACCCAGAAGAACAGCACCGAATTCCAGAAAGATGACCGCGGTTTCGTGCACCCGCGGTCCTACCCGTCAGCCAGGATGCCGGCGACGTCCGCGGTGCTGTCCGCGCTCCCCACCACGACCACGACGTCGCCCTCGCGGAAGACGAAGTCGGGGCCGGGGCTGGCGAACACCTGGCCGCCGCGTACGACGGCGACGATGGAGGCGCTGGTACGGGTCCTGACCCGGGCCTCGCCCATGGTGCGCCCGGCGTAGGGGGAGCCCGACGGGATCGGGAGCTGGACGCTGACCAGGCCCTCGACCTGCTGGTGCAGCTGGTTGAGCCGCTGCACGATCCGGGGGGCGCCGAGGAGCTCGGCCAGGGCGTCGGCCTCCTCGTCGTTCAGCTTGACCGTCTGACAGGCGCGGTCGGGGTCGTCCTTGTCGTAGATCACCAGGTCCCGGCGGCCGGTGCGGTGCGAGACGATGCCTACCCGCTGGCCGGCGCGGGTGGTGAAATCGTGCCGAAGCCCGATGCCCGGCAACGCTGTCTGCTCAACCTCCACCTATCCCACCCATCTAAAAAATGCGCATATTTCTGGACAACACTACCAACGCTCCCGGCCCTCCGACCTCCTCGAATCCCGCCCGCCCCCGCCCGGCGGGGAACGCGCGCGGCGTCGCTCCGCCCGTCCGGCCTGGGGGAACGGGCGGCGCGAACGGGCGGCGGGGGCCGGACGCGGGTGGCAGACTGCTGGGGACGTTGCCGCGGGAGAAGCGAGACGAAGCGATGCCGACCACCGCCTCCATCCGGCTGCTGCTCGTGGAGGACCACGCGATGGTGGCCGAGGCCATCGGCCTGGCGCTCGGCCGGGCGCCGGGCATCGAGGTCGTGGCGCAGGCGGGCACCGTCGCCGCCGCCCTCGCCGAGACCGCCCGCCGCCGGCCCGACGTCGTGGTGCTCGACCGGCGGCTGCCCGACGGCGACGGCGTCGAGGCCATCGGCCGGTTCCGGGCCGCCGCGCCCATGGCCCGGGTGCTGGTGCTGACCGGCGAGGCCACCGCCTCCGTCGCCGCCCGGGTGGTGGAGGCGGGCGGCGCGGGCCTGCTGGTGAAGTCGTCCAGGCTGGAGGAGCTGGAGTCGGCGGTGCGCGAGGTGGCCGCCGGCGGTGTGGTGTTCGCGCCCGGCCTGCTGCCCGGCGTGCTCGACCGGCTGACCGGCCGGGTGCGCAGCCCCGGCGCGGCGCTGACCGCGCGCGAGCGCGAGACGCTGCGGCTGCTGGCCGAAGGGGCGAGCACGATCGAGATCGGCGCGCGGCTCGGCGTGGCCCGCAACACCGCGCGCAACCACGTCCAGCATGTCCTGGAGAAGCTCGGGGCCCGGTCCAAGCTGGAGGCCGTGGCCGTCGCGCGCAGGGAAGGGCTGCTCGACTGACGCAGATGCACCAGTACGCGTCCCGCATCCGCACCGGACGCGCTGGTTCCACTGCGTCTCGTGATCGACCCTGTACTGCCCGACAGTTGGAGGATGGGCAGTTTCGCTGCGCCGTACCAGGTGGACACCCGGCTGCCGGAGGAAATGGGCAGCATCACCGCGGCGCGTCAGAGAGCACGCGAGGCGCTGGCCGAGTGCGGCTACCGCGGACGTCGCGAGGACGTCCTGCTCGTCGTCTCCGAGCTGGTGACCAACGCGCTCGTCCACGGCGACGGCCCGCCCGCCTTACGCATCCGCTGCACCTCCTCCCACGTGCGGATCGAGGTGCGCGACTCCGGCGCCGGCCTGCCCGAGCCGCGCGAGCCCGGACCGGACAACGGCTGGGGTCTGCGCGTCATCGAGCTGCTGTCCACCGGCTGGGGCTTCTCCCGCGCCGAGGACGGCGACGACGGCGAGGACGGCGGCAAGGTGGTGTGGTGCGAGATGGCGCAGCACGTCGGCGCGCCCGCCCAGGAGCACTCCCGGGCCTGACCGGGTTCCGGTCTTCCGCCGGACCGTGCGAAGCTGCAGTATGCCCGGTCAAGACAGGCAGTCAGACGACATTCAGCTGCTCGTCCGAAGCGTCGTCGACTACTCGATCTGCCTTCTCGACTCCTCCGGCCACGTGACCAGCTGGAACGCCGGCGCCGAACGCATCAAGGGCTACCGGGCCGAGGAGATCATCGGCAGGCACTTCTCCGTGTTCCACCCGCCCGAGGACGTCGCGGCCGGCCGGCCCGAGCAACTGCTGGGCCGGGCGGCGGCCGCCGGCCGGGTGGCCGACGAGGGCTGGCGGATCCGCAAGGACGGCGCCAGATTCTGGGCCCGCGTGGTCATCACCGCCCTCCGCGACGAGCGGGGCCTGCTGCGCGGGTTCGGCAAGGTCACCGGCGACCTGACCGAGCGCCGCCTGGCCGAGCAGGCGGTGCGCGACAGCGAGGAGCGCTTCCGCCTGCTGGTCCAGAACGTCGTCGACTACGCCATCTTCATGCTCGACGACCAGGGCCGGATCGTGAGCTGGAACGCCGGCGCCGAACGCATCAAGGGCTACCGCGCCGAGGAGATCCTCGGCACCCACTTCTCGGTCTTCTACCCGCCCGAGGACGTCGCGGCCGGCAAGCCCGCCATGGAGCTGGAGGTCGCCGTCGCCGACGGCCGGTGGGAGGAGGAGGGCTGGCGCGTCCGCAAGGACGGCACCAGGTTCTGGGCCAGCGTGGTCATCACGGCCCTCTACGACGACCGAGGCGAGCTGCGCGGGTTCGGCAAGGTCACCCGCGACCTCACCGAGCGCCGCAACGTGGCCCGCGCCCTCGACGAGCGCGGCATGCTGCTGGCCCATCTGGTGCGGGCCCAGGAGATGGAACGCCGGCGCATCGCCTACGACGTGCACGACGACACGATCCAGACCATGGTCGCCGTCGGCATGCGCCTGCGCGCGATGGAGGGCGGCCTCGGCCGCGAGCAGGCCGCCGAGCTCCGGGGCGTCGGCGAGGCGGTCGAGGCCGCCGTCGCCCGCCTGCGCGACCTGACGTTCGAGCTGCGCCCGCCGGCCCTCGACCAGGAGGGCCTGGTCGAGGGCCTGGCCGGTTACCTGCGGCAGGTGACGGCCGGCACCGGGCTGACGTTCGAGATCACCCATCGCCTCGACGCCGACCCGCCGCCCGAGGCCGCCGTCACCATCTTCCGGATCTGCCAGGAGGCGATCACGAACGTGCGCAAGCACGCCCGCGCCACCTCGATCCGGCTCTCGCTGGTCTCGCTCGACTGCGGCGTGCACGTACGGGTAGCCGACGACGGCGCCGGGCCGCCGCCGCACGCGGAGGGGCCGCTGCGGCACTTCGGGCTGGTCGAGATGCGCGAGCGGGCCGAGATCGCGGGCGGCTGGTGGAGCCTGAGCGGCCGCCCCGGCTGCGGGACCACGGTGGACTTCTGGGTCCCCGCCGTCCCCCACCGGCCCTGACCGCACGAGGTTCACGAGCGGGGGAGGACCTCCAGGGCCTGGCGGGCGATCTCCCATTCCTCGTCGGTGGGGATGACCAGCACCGCCACCTCCGCGCCCGGCGGTGACACCGCCCGCTCCCCGTCCGGGCCCGCCGCGTTCAGCTCCGGGTCCACGGTGATGCCGAGCCGGTCGAGCCCGGCCAGGGACTCCGCGCGGGTGGCCGCGTCGTGCTCGCCGACCCCGCCGGTGAACACGATCGCGTCCAGGCGGCCGAGCAGCGCGTAGTAGGCGCCGACGTACTTGCGGATGCGCCGGGTGTAGACCTCCAGGGCCAGCCGGGCCTCCTCGTCGTCGCGGGCCCGTACCTCGCGCATGTCGAGCGTCCCGGCCAGGGCGCGCAGGCCGCCCTCGTGGCTGAGCGCGCGTTCCACCTCCTCGCCGCCCATGCCGCGCACCCGTGCCAGGTAGCCGGCGATCGCGGGGTCCACGTCGCCGGAACGGGTGCCCATCACCAGCCCCTCCAGCGGGGTCAGCCCCATGGAGGTGTCCACGCTGCGCCCGCCGGACATCGCCGTCGCGCTGGCGCCGTTGCCCAGGTGCAGCACGACGAGGTCGAGGCCGTCGAGGTCGCGGCCGAGGAAGGCGGCGGCGCGGCGGGAGACGTAGGCGCAGGAGGTGCCGTGGAAGCCGTAGCGGCGCACGCCGAGCTCCCGCCAGTCCCGCGGCACCGCGTACGTGTACGCCTGCGGCGGCAACGTGAGCTGGAACGCCGTGTCGAACACCGCCACCTGCGGCACCCCGGGGAAGGCCGCCCGCGCCACCCGGATCCCGGCCAGGTTCACCGGGTTGTGCAGCGGGGCGAGCGGCGCCAGGTCCTCGATCGCGGCGATCACGTCGTCGTCGACGAGCGCCGGGCCGGTGAAGCGGGTGCCGCCGTGCACGACCCGGTGTCCGACCGCGTCCGGATCCAGCTCGGGCCCGGCCTCCGCGAACGCCTCCAGCATGGCCTCCAGCCCCTCGGCGTGCCCCGGGAAGCGCTCCTCCCGCACGTACGGCGGCCCGCCGCCCGTCCGGTGCGTCAGCCGCCCGCGCTCCTCGCCGATGCGCTCCACCAGCCCGCGCGCCGGACGCCCGCCGGTGCCCAGGTCCACCAGCTCGTACTTGATCGAGGAGGAGCCGGTGTTCAGGACGAGAATTCGGCCGGCCATGTCCACGACCTGATCTCCGCCGGGTCCTCGCCGTGCTCCCTGGTGTACGCGCGGGCCCGCAGCCGCGCGTCGCTCATCCGCTGCCGCAGGTGCGCCGCCTTGGAACCGAGCCCCGGCACCCGGTCGACGACGTCGATGACCAGGTGGTAGCGGTCGATGTCGTTGAGCATGGCCATGTCGAACGGCGTGGTCGTGGTGCCCTCCTCCTTGTAGCCGCGCACGTGCAGGTTGGCGTGGCCGCGCCGGCGGTAGGCGAGCTGGTGGATGAGCGAGGGATAGCCGTGGAAGTTGAAGATGATCGGCCGGTCCACGGTGAACAGCGTGTCGAACTCGGCGTCCGGCATGCCGTGCGGATGCTCCGACCGCGGTTGCAGCCGCATCAGGTCCACCACGTTCACGACGCGCACCTTCAGCTCGGGCAGGTGCTCGCGCAGCAGCGCCGCCGCGGCCAGCGTCTCCTGCGTCGGCACGTCGCCCGCGCAGCCCAGCACCACGTCCGGCTCGCTGCCCTGGTCGGTGGAGGCCCACGGCAGGATGCCCAGGCCGCGCGTGTTGTGCGCGATCGCCTCCTCCATCGTGAACAGGTCCAGCACCGGCTGCTTGCCCGCCACGATCACGTTGACGTAGTCGCGCGAGCGCAGGCAGTGGTCGGCCACCGACAGCAGGGTGTTGGCGTCCGGCGGCAGGTAGACCCGCACCACCGACGCCTTCTTGTTGACGACCACGTCCAGGAAGCCCGGGTCCTGGTGGCTGAAGCCGTTGTGGTCCTGCCGCCACACGTGCGACGACAGCAGGTACGTCAGCGACGCCACCGGCCGCCGCCACGAGATCTTCTGCGACGACTCCAGCCACTTGGCGTGCTGGTTGAACATGGCGTCCACGATGTGGATGAACGCCTCATAGCAGTTGAACAGCCCGTGCCGGCCGGTCAGCAGGTAGCCCTCCAGCCAGCCCTGGCACAGGTGCTCGCTCAGCACCTCCATCACCCGGCCGCCGGGGGCCAGGTTCTCGTCCGTGGGCAGCAGCTCGGCCTCCCACGCCCGGTCGGTGACCTCGAACACGTCCTGCAGCCGGTTGGAGGCGGTCTCGTCGGGGCCCATCAGCCGGAAGTTGCGCGGGTTCCCGGCGATCACGTCCCGCAGGAAGGCGCCGAGCACCCGCGTCGGCTCGGTCAGCCGGGCGGCCGGTGACTTGACCTCGACGGCGTGCCTGCGGAAGTCCGGCAGCCGCAGCGGCTGAAGCAGCTCGCCGCCGTTGGCGTGCGGGTTGGCGCTCATCCGCAGCGGCCCCCGCGGCACCGTCGCCAGCACCTCCTCGACCGGCTTCCCGCCGGAGCCGAACAACTCCTCCGGCCGGTACGAGCGCATCCACTCCTCCAGCATGGCCAGGTGCGCCGGGTTCTCCCGGACCGCCGACAGCGGCACCTGGTGGGCCCGCCAGGTGCCCTCGACCGGCTTGCCGTCCACCTCGCGCGGGCCGGTCCAGCCCTTCGGCGTCCGCAGGACGATCATCGGCAGCCGCCGGTCCTGGCCGTCCTTGTACTCGGCGATCTCGTCGAAGACGGTGTCGAGGGTGGCGGCCATCTCCTCGTGCGAGGGGCCGACGAGGTGGGGGCGGTAGCCGTACCCCTCCATGAGCTTGAACAGCTCCTGCTCGGGGATGCGGGCCAGTACGGTGGGGTTGGCGATCTTGTAGCCGTTCAGGTGCAGGATGGGGAGCACGACGCCGTCGTGCCGGGGGTCGAGGAACTTGCCGGAGTGCCAGCTCGCGGCCAGCGGGCCGGTCTCGGCCTCGCCGTCGCCGATGACGCAGGCCACCACCAGGCCGGGGTTGTCGAACGCGGCGCCGTAGGCGTGGGCCAGGGAGTAGCCCAGCTCGCCGCCCTCGTGGATGGAGCCGGGGGTCTCGGGCGCGACGTGGCTGGGGATGCCGCCGGGGAAGGAGAACTGGCGGAACAGCCGCCGCATGCCCTCGACGTCCTGCGAGACGTCCGGATAACGCTCGGTGTAGGTGCCCTCCAGCCAGGCGTGCGCCACGGCGGCCGGTCCGCCGTGCCCGGGCCCGGCGATGTAGATCATGTCCTGGTCGCGCTCGGAGATCACCCGGTTGAGGTGGGCGAAGCAGAAGTTCAGCCCCGGGGTGGTGCCCCAGTGGCCGAGCAGGCGCGGCTTGATGTGCTCGGGACGCAACGGCTCGGCCAGGAGCGGATTGTCCAGCAGGTAGATCTGCCCGACGGACAGGTAGTTGGCCGCCCGCCAGTACGCGTCTATGTGGTCCATGCCCTGCCCATTCCTCTACAGGCGATGCTGAATCCCCCGGACTGCCGATAATGTGCCGTCACATGGCACTGCGCAGTTCCCTCTGGTACGCGGGTGACGACCGGAACTCCTACATCCACCGGGCCTGGATGCGCCGCGGCCTGCCGCGCGAGGCGTTCGAGGGGGAGCGGCCGCACATCGCGATCGCCAACAGCGCCTCCGACCTCGCGCCGTGCAACTCCCACCTCGACGAGATCGCCCGCAGCGTCGGCAACGGCGTGTGGGAGGCCGGCGGCGTGCCTCTCGACCTGCCCGTTCTGTCCCTGGGCGAGACGAACGTGCGCCCGACCGCGATGCTCTGGCGCAACCTGGCCGCGATGGCCGCCGAGGAGCTGCTGCGGGCCAACCCGATCGACGGCGTGGTGCTGCTCGGCGGCTGCGACAAGACCATTCCCGCGCTGCTCATGGCGGCCGCCTCGGTCGACCTGCCGGCGCTCGTGGTGCCCGGCGGCCCGATGCTGACCGGGCACTTCCGCGGCGTGCCGCTCGGCTGCGGCACCGACGTGTGGCGGCTCAGCGAGGAGGTGCGGGCCGGCACGCTCTCCCGCGAGGCGTTCCTCGCCTCCGAGTCGTCCATGATCCGCAGCCGCGGCCACTGCAACACGATGGGCACCGCCTCCACCATGGCCTGCATGGCCGAGGCGCTGGGCATGACGCTGCCCGGCACGGCCGGCACCCCCGCCCCCGACAGCCGCCTGCTGGAGCGCTCGCACCAGAGCGGCAGGCTCGCCGTCGAGCTGGTCCGCGCGGGCCGGCGGCCCAGCCACGTGATGACCAGGGCCTCCTTCCTCAACGCCATCGTGACGCTGGCCGCGATCGGCGGCTCGACCAACGCGGTCGTGCACCTGCTGGCCGTCGCCGGGCGGCTCGGCGTCGAGCTGGGCCTCGACGACTTCGACCGCGCCGGCTCCGGCGTGCCGCTGCTGGCCGACCTCCAGCCGGCCGGACGCCACCTGATGGACGACCTGTTCAGGGCCGGCGGGCTGACCGCCTTGCTGCGGGAGGTCGAGGACCTGCTCGACCCGGCGGCGATCACCGTCACCGGCAGGCCGCTGGTCGAGCACCTGGCCGGCGCCGAGATCTGGGACGACACCGTGATCAGGCGGCGCTCCGACCCGCTGCTGCCCGACGCCGGCATCGCCGTGCTGCGCGGCAACCTCGCGCCCGACGGCGCCGTGATCAAACCCGCGGCCGCCTCGCCGGAGCTGCTGCGGCACCGCGGCCGGGCGATCGTCTTCGACGGCGTCGAGGACGCCCGCGCCCGGCTCGACTCGCCCGACCTCGACGTGGACGAGACCTCGGTGCTGGTGCTGCGCGGCTGCGGGCCCAAGGGCTACCCGGGCATGCCGGAGGTCGGCAACCTGCCGCTGCCGCGCAAGCTGCTGGCCAGGGGCGTCCGCGACATGGTGCGGGTCAGCGACGCCCGGATGAGCGGCACCGCGTACGGCACGGTCGTCCTGCACGCCTCGCCCGAGGCGGCGGCCGGCGGTCCGCTGGCCAGGGTGCGCACCGGCGACCCGATCGTGCTCGACGTGGCCGCCAGGAGGCTCGACGTGGACGTCCCCGAGGCCGAGCTGGCCGCCAGGAAACCGGTCATGACCGGCCATGCCCGCCCGGCCCGCGGCTGGGAGCGCCTGTACGTCGACCACGTCACCCAGGCCCACCAGGGCGCCGATCTCGACTTCCTGACGGGCTCCTCCGGCGACGCCGTCGGCCGCGAGTCCCACTGAAGGCAAAGAGTGACCGCCGCCGTGCGCGGAATCATCCCCGTGGGGTACGGGGTTCCCTGTCGGGAGCCCGGCTCAGCGGATCTCCTGCGAGTACGGGACGATGTGATCAGGTTTGGCGACACATGAGGAGGAAGCGGTGAACGGCGACATCAGCCAGAGCCAGGAGTGGGCGGCTCTGGGCAAGCATCACGAGGAGCTGGCGGGAAAGCAGCTGCGTGAGTTGTTCGCGGAGGACCCGGGCAGGGCCGGGCGGATGACGGTGAGCGCCGGGGACCTCTACCTCGACTACGCCAAGCACCGCGCCACCCAGGAGACGATCGGCCTGCTGGTGGCCCTGGCCGAGCGGTCGGGCCTGCGCGAGCGCATCGCCGCGATGTTCGGCGGCGAGCACATCAACGTGAGCGAGGACCGCGCCGTCCTGCACGTCGCGCTGCGCATGCGGAAGAACGCCGAGCTGGTCGTGGACGGCCAGGACGTCGTGGCCGACGTGCACGCGGTGCTGGACAAGATGAGCGCCTTCGCCGACCGGGTCAGGTCCAAAGAGTGGAAGGGCGCCACCGGGCAGCCGATCAGGACCGTGGTCAACATCGGCATCGGCGGCTCCGACCTCGGCCCGGCCATGGCCTACGAGGCGCTGCGCGACTACGTGGACGCCGGCGTCGAGGCCAGGTTCGTCTCCAACATCGACCCCGCCGACATCCTCGGCAACCTGCGCGACCTCGACCCGGCCACCACGCTGTTCGTGGTCGCGTCCAAGACCTTCACCACGCTGGAGACGCTGACCAACGCCAGGGTCGCCCGTTCCTGGCTGGTCGGCGCGCTGGGCGAGGACGCGGTCTCCAAGCACTTCGTGGCCGTCTCCACCAACGCCGAGAAGGTCGCCGAGTTCGGCATCGACACCGACAACATGTTCGGCTTCTGGGACTGGGTGGGCGGCCGCTACTCCTACGACGGCGCCATCGGCCTGTCCCTGATGATCGCGGTCGGGCCCGAGCGGTTCCGCGAGATGTTGTCCGGCTTCCACAGCATGGACCAGCACTTCCGCACCGCGCCGTTCAACGCCAACATGCCGGTCCTGATGGCCCTGCTCGGCATCTGGTACACCGACTTCTTCGGCGCCGAGACCCGCGCCGTGCTGCCCTACAGCCAGCGGCTGCACCGTTTCCCCGCCTACCTCCAGCAGCTCACGATGGAGTCCAACGGCAAGTCGGTGCGCGCCGACGGCAGCCCGGTCACCGTCCCGACCGGCGAGATCTTCTGGGGCGAGCCCGGCACCAACGGCCAGCACGCCTTCTACCAGCTCCTGCACCAGGGCACCCGGCTCGTCCCGGCCGACTTCATCGGCTTCGCCGAGCCGTTCGAGGACCGCGAGGGCATGCACGACCAGCTCACCGCCAACCTCCTCGCCCAGACCAGCGCGCTGGCCTTCGGCAAGACCGCCGAGGAGATCGCGGCCGAGGGCACGCCGCCGGAGATCGTGCCGCACAAGGTGATGCCGGGCAACCGGCCCACCTCGACGATCCTGGTGACCAAGCTCACGCCGTCCACGCTGGGCCAGCTCGTCGCGCTGTACGAGCACATCGTGTTCGTCGAGGGCACGATCTGGGGCGTCGACTCCTTCGACCAGTGGGGCGTCGAGCTGGGCAAGAAGATGGCGCTCGACGTGGCGCCCGCGCTCACCTCCGAGGAGCCGCCGCAGACCTTCCCCGACTCCTCGACCGAACAGCTCGTCCGCAGGTACCGCGAGCTGCGCGGAAGGCAGGTCTGAGATGGGGGAGGGGAAGGCGGGCGCGCTGGTCCTGTTCGGCGTCACCGGCGACCTCGCGCGCAAGATGCTGCTTCCCGCGCTCTACCACCTGAGCGCCGACGGCAGGCTCGACCTGCCGATCATCGGCGTCGCCAAGACCGACATGGACCTCGACGGGCTGCGCGAGCACGCCCGCGAGGCCTGCGGCGGCGTCCAGGACGCGGCGTTCGAGAAGCTGGCGGGCAACCTGCGGCTGGTGGCGGGCGACTACCGCGATCCCGAGACGTTCGCGAAGCTGAAGGCGGAGGTGGAGGGCAAGGGGTTCCTCGTCCACTACCTGGCGGTGCCGCCCGCGCTGTTCTCCGTCGTCGCCGAGGGGCTGGCCGGGGCCGGGCTCAACGACGACGCCAGGCTCGTGGTGGAGAAGCCGTTCGGGCACGACCTGGACTCGGCGCGCAGGCTCAACGACGAGCTGCTGAAGTACTTCGACGAGGACCACCTGCGGCGGGTCGACCACTTCCTGGGCAAGGAGCCGGTCGAGGACCTCATGGTGTTCCGCTTCGCCAACATGCTGCTGGAACCCCTGTGGAACCGGAACTACGTGCGCAGCGTGCAGATCACCATGGCCGAGGACTTCGACGTCGCCGACCGCGGGGGCTTCTACGACGCCAACGGCACGGTCCGCGACGTGGTCCAGAACCACCTGCTGCAACTGCTGGCCATCCTGGCGATGGACCCGCCGCCGTCCATGGACGCCCGCGCCCAGCTCGACGAGAAGTGGCGGGTGCTGCGCGCGGTCCAGGCCATCGACCCGGCCCACGTCGTACGCGGCCAGTACGACGGCTACCTCGACACCCCGGGCGTCCGGCCCGGCTCCACCACCGAGACGTTCGTCGCCATGCGGCTCTACATCGACAGCTGGCGGTGGGCGGGCGTGCCCTGGTGCATCCGCTCGGGCAAGGCGCTGCCCACCACCGACCTGGAGATCGTGGCCGAGCTGCGCAGGCCGCCGGTGACGATGTTCCGGGGCGGCGACGTGCCGCCGGGGCCGAACCTCATCAGGTTCCGGCTGCAGCCCGACGCCGGGGTGACCTTCGACGTGCTGGCCAAGGAGCCGGGCAGGCAACGGACGATCCCGGTGCCGGTGAGCGTCGACTTCACCAAGGTGCTCGGGCCCATGGAGGCCGCCTACGAGCGCATCCTGACCGACGCCGTCAGCGGCGACCCGCGGCGCTTCGCCAGGTTCGACCTGGTGGAGGAGTCGTGGCGGATCGTGGGCCGGCTGCTCGACCTGCCCGACCGGCCGATGCCGTACGAGAAGGGCACCTGGGGGCCGGAGCCGGCCGAGAAGATCGCGCCGGGCGGCTGGCACGAGATCTCCACCACGTTCGACTAGCGGCCGATCCGGGTGAACGATGAGGGCCATGGACATCAAGGAGCTGTTGGAGCAGTCGAAGGACGTCGTCACGGTCAGGCGCGTCTTCGGCGAGCCGATCCGCCACGGCGACGTCCTGGTCGTCCCCGTCGCCCGGGTCGCCCAGGGCGGCGGGGCCGGCCACGGGCAGGGCCTCGACGAGAAGGGTGAGGAGAGAGGCAGCGGCGGCGGTGGCGGCTTCGGCTACAGCGCCACCCCCGCCGGGGTGTTCGTGATCAAGGACGGCGAGGTGCGGTGGCGTCCGGCCGTCGACGTCAACCGGATCGTGCTCGGCGGCCAGCTCGTCGGGCTCGCCCTGGTGCTGACGATCCGGACAATCTTCAAGAAGTGGCATCGCAGGAGGTAACGGGCACATCCACTGATGTGCTGATCGATCTGCTCGACGCCGGGCTGCCCGGACACGACGCCCTGGTGCCCGGCTCCAACCTGCCGGTGCGCGTCACCCCGCTCGGCGGCGGCACGTCGCTGGTCCGCCTCCCGCCCCGGTGGAGCCGGCCCGGCCGCGGCCACTACCTGGCGGGGGAGGAGTTCGTGCTGCTGGAGGGCGAGCTGCGGGTGTCAGGAGTGACGTACCTGCCGGGGGAGCACGCCTGGCTGCCCGCCGGCGCCCTGCGCCACTCCTGCGCGGCGCCGGCGGGGGCGCTGGTGTGCACGTTCTTCGACGGCGAGCCCACCTGGGTGTCCAGCGACGCGGACGAGCCCGACGGGCCCAGCCAGCGCACCCCGCTGTGCACCGTCGTCATCCCCGGCGGCGGGCTGCCGCTCACGCCTCACTCCGTCCTGCTGGACACGCCCGTCACGCTCGACCAGCCCGCCGAGATGATCACGGTGCCGAGCTGGACGTGGGAGGTCTCCACCTTGGTCCCGGAGGGCCGGGTCCTCGTAAGGTGGACGCCATGATGATCTCTTTGCCGCATTTCGTGGCTTTCGGTGCCCTGGTGATGCTCGGGGCGATGTCGCCCGGCCCCGACTTCGCGGTCGTGGTCCGCCGCTCGGCGTTGTCGGGCCGGGGGCACGGCATGGCGGCGGCGGCCGGGATCGCCGTGGGCGTGGCCGTCTGGGTGGTGGCCGCGGGCACCGGCGTGGCCGCGTTGCTCGCGGCCTCGGCCATGGCCTTCACCGTGGTCAAGGTGGTCGGCGCCGCCTACCTGCTCTACCTGGGGGTCAAGGCGCTGCGCGCGGCCCTGCGCAAGGGCGGCCCGCTCGACCTCGGCCTGCCGGGCCCCGCGGACAACGGCCCGTGGGCGGCCTTCGCCGAAGGGCTGCTGACCAACGTGCTCAACCCCAAGGCCGCGCTGTTCTTCGTGGCCCTGGTGCCGCAGTTCGTGAGGGAGGGCACCGCGCTCGGCGGCACGCTGCTGCTGTCGGCGGTCGCGCTGGCCGGCACGGTGGTCTGGTTCCTCACGGTGGCGAACGTGGTCGGCACGCTGCGCCGGGTGTTCGCCCGGTCCGGCGTGCGCAAGGCCGTGGACGGGCTGACCGGCGCCGCGCTCATCGCCCTCGGCGTCAACCTGGCCGTCGCCGGCCGCCCCTGAACGGCCTCCCGGGGGCCGCTCCTGGGCGGGCGCTTTTGGGCGGGCATGCCGGCGTCAGGAGACGGCGACGCCGAGCAGGTGCCCGAGGCCGAAGGTGACGGCGGCGGCACCCGCGCCCAGCCCGAGCTGGCGCAGGCCGCCCAGCCACCACGGCCGCGCGGTCATCACGGCCACCGCCGCGCCGAACCCGAACAGCGCCACCATGCTCAGCGCCAGCGCCAGGAACAGCCCCGACGCCCCGAACAGGAACGGCGCCAGCGGCACCAGCGCCCCCATCGCGAAGGCCAGGAACGACGAGCCCGCCGCCAGGTAGGGCGAGGGCAGGTCGTCGGGGTCCACGCCCAGTTCCTCGCGCACGTGCACGCGCAACGCCTGCTCCGGATCGGCCGACAGGCCCTCGGCGACGCGGCGCGCGAGGTCGGCGTCCAGGCCGCGCGACCGGTAGAGGGCGGCCAGCTCGGCCCGCTCGCCGTCGGGATTGCGGGCCAGCTCGCGCCGCTCCACGGCGATCTCGGCCCGCATCAGCTCGGTCTGGGACTTCACCGACGTGTACTCGCCCGCCGCCATCGAGCACGCCCCCGCGACCAGGCCCGCGAACCCGGCGAGCACCGCGCCACGTCCGGCGCCCGCGGCCCCCACGACTCCGGCGATGAGCGCCACGTTGGAGACCAGCCCGTCCATCGCCCCGAACACCGCCGGACGCAACCAGCCGCCGGTGACGTCACGGTGGCTGTGGTGCTTCTCAGGAGAGTAGGGCCTAACAAGCTCGACAGTCATGACAATCCTCCCCTTAATGGCAATTCGCCACGGAATCTAGGCCCTTCCGGCATGATCCGCAACGAAGGAGAGGCTAGCCTGATCTGCGGTTTTCCCGCCCCGCACCCACGTTCCCCCCATTCCGGGACGGGCACGCGGACGTCCCCCGGAACCCGTCGAGCGGGCGCCGGAGGGACGTCACCGGGTCAGGCGTGTGCCGGCGCGGTGGAATCGGGCACAGTGGAATCGGGCGTGGCGGCCGGACGGGTGGCCTTCGGGCGGCGGATGAGCGCCTCGCAGTCGGCGATCGTCTCCTCCAGCAGCCTGCGCAGCAGCGCGTCGGGGTCCTTGATGCACGCCTGGACGATGCCGACCACGGCGAGCTGCACCGCGTTGGGCGCCGCGTACCGGCGGAAGCCCTTCTCGGTGATCTTGGCCGCCCGGCTGAAGCGCCTGGCCTGCTCGGCCGCGTGCGGCACCTCCTCCATCGCCCTGCGGCTCGCCTCGCTCAGCCGCCCGGACGGCGCGCCGTCGAGCCTGGCCAGCATCTCCTCGGCCGCGAGCACCGACACCGCCAGCGCGAGCTGGCGTTCGGCGGCCGCGACCGGCAGGGCCGTGGTCGCGCAGCGCAGCGCGATGTGGGCGTCGATCCGCAGGTCGTCGCCCGCCAGCCCGATGATGGACGGCACCAGCCCGACCAGCTCGGCGCGGCTCTCGTCGCCGGTGTTGTCGTTGACCAGGCGGGCGAGTGCGGCCAGCAGCGGATGGGTGCAGGCCGGATGGTCGCTCCACCGCTCTCCGGCCAGATAGGACGCCAGTTCCATGAAACAGGCGCCGCGTTTCGGGTTGCGATGCCTGCCGCGGGACAGGACCGGCATGTGATCAAGGTGATTGTCCACGGGTGCTCCATGCTCCACGCGATCGCCGTCTATCCAGTTTGCGCTGTCGTGCGCGTCAAAGCCAGTGATCGGGCATCTTCCACAGGCAATGGTTCCCCCAGGCGAGGCGATCATTCCTCAACCGCTATTCACGGTTATGGCACCAGAAATTCGATTTAAGAGGGATTTTCGGCACTTATTACGAAAACGGCTGCTGTGCGGGCCGGAACCGTCAGCGTGCCGCCCGCCGGGTCGTACGACGACCGCCTGACCACCTCGTCCGCCGAGGCGGCCTGAACGGGATGCAGCGCCACCCGGCGGCCGGGCGGGGCCGCCACCGCCCGCGTACCGGGTGAGGGGGTGGCGTTGAGCACCACGATGACCGCGTCCCAGCGCGGGTCCAGCCCCGCGGTGTCCACGCGCATCACGATCACGCCCTCGTCGCAGGCCGGGAACGACAGCCGCCGCCGCACCTCCTCCGCCGTCCCGAGCGCGAACGCCGGGGTCGAGGCCCTGATCCGCAGCAGCTCCCCGAACGCCGCCCGCGCCGCCCCGATCGCCGCGCAGCCGGGACGCAGCGCGGGGTCGGCCAGCAGCGGCCGGGCGTACGGCCAGGCGGCCTCGTTGTCCGCCCTCGGCGGCAGGCCCGCGCCGAACCCGTTGCCCGCCGAGCAGTCCCACAGCAGCCGGTTGAACCAGTCGCCGGAGTCGTAGGAGTTGCGGTCCAGCGACTTCGAGCGCAATCGCTCGCTGCCCGCGTGCACGAACGCCGCCCCCTGCCCCAGCAGCACCGTGGCCAGCGACAACACCTGCATGCGCACCCGGTCGGCCATCGGCGTGCCCGCCGGCAGCTTGTAGGCCAGCGCGTCGAACAGCGTCTCGTTGTCGTGCGCGTCCACGTACGTCACGACGTCGTCCGGGCGGGCGGCGTAACCGGCGGGACCGCCGTTGTGGACGACCTCCGAGCCCTTGCGGCCCGAGGGCAGCACGTAGTCGCGCAGGCCGCCGGCCAGGCCGAGCATGACCAGGTCGGTGCAGTGGCGCAGGCGTTCACGCTGCTGCTCCTCCGGGCCGTTGGCCGCGGCGCCGTTGGGCGCGCCGGCCAGGCCGGAGCCGAACCCCTGCACCCGCGGGTCGGCGTCGAACGGGCTGCCGCCGCGCACCGCGTCCCGCAGCCGGTCGTCGAACGTGCCGATGCCGGTGCCGGCCATGTTGGCCTGCGTGGCCTGCTCGAACCTGGCGTCGCCGGCCACCTCGCCGAAGCTCCAGCCCTCGCCGTACAGGATGATCGAGCGGCCGTCCACGCCGTCGCGCTCGGGGGTGAGCGCGTCGAGGGCGGCGCGCACGGCCAGGATGTTGGCCTTCGGGTGGTGGCCCATGAGGTCGAAGCGGAAGCCGTCCACCTTGTACTGCCTGGCCCAGGTGCGCACCGAGTCGACCACGAGCCGGCCCATCATGGCGTGCTCGGGCGCGGTGTTGGCGCAGCAGGTGGAGGTGGCCAGGGAACCGTCCTCCAGCAGGCGGTGGTAGTAGCCGGGGACGATCGGGTCCAGCACGTCCGCCGAGTGGGTGTGGTTGTAGACCACGTCCATGACCACGCGCAGGCCGGCCTCGTTCAGCGCGGCGACCATGGCGCGGAACTCCCTGATCCGCTCGTCCGGGTCGGTCGCGTACGAGCCCTCCGGGACGGTGTAGTGCAGCGGGTCGTAGCCCCAGTTGAAGGAGTCGCGGTCCGCGGTGAGCGCCACGATCTCCTGCTGCCGTTCGGAGTCGGGCGGCAGGGCGGCGAGGTCGTGCTCCGGCTCGGTCCTGTCCGCGCGGCGCTCGGGAATCGTGGCCAGGTCGAACACCGGCAGCAGGTGTACGTGGGTGAGCCCGTCCGCGGCCAGCGCGCGCAGCTCGCGCATGCCGTCGCCGTCCCGGCAGAAGGCCGCGTACGTGCCGCGCAGCTCCTCCGGCACGGTCGCGTCGGAGGCGGAGAAGTCGCGGACGTGCAACTCGTAGACGACCGCGCGGTCCAGCGGGACCGGCTCGGGCTTGGCCAGCCGGTCCCAGCCGGGCGGCTTGAGCGCGGGGTCGTCCAGGCTGACCAGCCTGCTGCGCACGCCGTCGGGCGCGGCGGCCAGGCTGTAGGGGTCGGTGACCTCGCGGGTGACGACGCGGCCCGCGGCGGGGGAGTAGACGGTGACGAGATAGGTGTAGTCCCTGCCGTACCAGGTGGGCAGGCCGCGGATCGACCACACGCCGGTCTCCTCGTCCAGCCGCATCGCGTGGACCCGGCCGCCGAGCGCCAGCTCCACCCGCCGGGCGGTGGGCGCCCAGAGTGCCAGCCGGGGCAGCAGCCGTCCCGACGGCCCGAGCCGGGCCCGCGTGGCTGCGGCGTAGACGTCGTCGAGCACGCCCGGGAGCTGCACGCCGGTCGCGGCGGCCACCGCGCCGGACCCGTCGCGGGCCACGGCCAGGACCTGGCCGCGCAGGGCCTCCCTCACCAGCCCGACGTCCGCGGACGGCAGCTTGAGCGCGGCGCGGTCGGCCAGGTGCGGCCAGGCCCGCCGCCGCTCGTCGTCCAGTGTGCCCGGGGTGAGCGGGATGGTCAGGGTGTGGCCGGTCAGGCGGCCGTCACGGCAGGCGATGCCGCCGTCGGGGGCACAGGCCAGCGCGTGCGACAGCGACGGATCCACCGTCCAGGCGACCGTCTCCCTGTCGATCCAGTGGGCCCGCGCCTCGCCGTCGCCGTCCGCGGTCACGTAGATCATGGTGCCCGTCCGCGGGCGGCCCACGCCAGGACGCCGCGCCGGACGGCCGGACATCGCCCCGGTGCGGCGCAGGTCCTAGCTCTCGGTGACGTCGGTGCCGTCCGGCATCAGCATGGCCGTGCACGCGTATTGGGCGTCCGGCCGGCCGCGCCCCGCGAACGAGCACGCCTTGGCGGCGACGTTCCCTCCCGGGATGAAGGCCATCGGCGACTCCAGCCATCCCCGGGTGCGCTCACCCGCGGCGAAGAAGCGGGTGGCGTCCTTCCTGTCGGGCTCTATCCAGGGCTGGAGGAAGAAGACGTCGTTCTGCGGCTGCGCCCGGGCCCACAACGTCTGGCAGGTACGGCTCCAGCGAAGCTCCAGAACCATCCGTCCGGCGGGAACCGTCCGGACGGCGGTGCCACCGGGAACGGTGATCGCGTCCTTCTCGCAGCCGGTGACGCTCGCGTACTTCCTGTCGCAGTTGTCGCGGCTCGGAGTCGCGGCGCACCCCTGCCGCTCCTTGGCGGCCTCCTGGTAGGCGACCGTGCCCACGAACGTCACCACGGCCGCCAGCGCCGCCGCGAGCACGGTGTACCAGCCGTTGATCCGCGCGGTGCGGATCTGCTCGTTCGGCCCCGAAGAATTCTGCGGCGGCAGCGTCGTCGTCATCATGCCTCGCTTCACCCGCACAGAGTGCCCTGGCTTCAGATGTACGCCCGGCAAGGTGTTTTCGTGGGGAAATGCGGCTTTCCCCACTGGGCTCTGGCCGGAAAGAGAGGGCCGGAGCGGCATCCCATTCGAGTGACCATTCCATTACTTTGCGTAATCGGTGACTTTGCGTGATCCTGATCTCATGGACGGATTCCTGGACCCCACCTGCGGAGGCATTACCGAACTACGTGTGCACGGCGTCTCCGGCACCCCGCCGGCGAGCATCCTCAACCACCCCCACCCCCGCCAGATCGCCGGCGACGCCACCACCGGCTTCTACCGCCGCTGGTGGCCGGGCGGCCGGCCCGACGGCGACCAGGACGACCTGCCCGGCATCCGCCACCGCGAGGCCTACGCCTGGGGCGGCCTCACCTCGGGCGGCCGGACCATCGCCCTCTGGCTGCTCCTGCTGCCCTTCTCCCTGGCCAACCTGTCCTACTTCATGCTGCCGAGGCCGCCGGCCGGCGCCCGCCTGCGGCACGTGGCCGAGGCTGCGCAGCGGCTGTTCGCGCTGCTGCTCACCGGCACCCTCGTCGGCGCCGTCACCCGGGCGAGCGTCGATCTCATCGGCTGGCAGTGCACCGCGGCCGGCCGGGCCTGCGCCCGCGAGAGCGCGCCGGCCTGGGTCCACTGGATGAGCGAGCTGTGGGGGGCCGAGCCGTCGCGGCGGCTGGCCGTCGCCGCGCTGGCGCCGTTCGCGGTGGTCGTGCTGCTGTGGTGGCTGGTGCGGCGCACCTGGGAGCGCGACGAGCAGACCGGGGTCCCGCCCGGCGGCGGCTCGCGTTCGGGGCCGCTGCTGGCCCGGCCGCGGCTGTGGCACGGCGGCGCGCCCGTGTGGCGGCTGCGGGCCGTGCACGTCGCCTTCGCGCTGGGTTCGGTGAGCCTGGCGGTGTCGGCGCCGTTCGTGGGCGACCCGCGGGGGCTGGCGCTGACGCTGGCCAACGTCACCGTCCAGGTCGCCGCCGCCGTGCTGGCGGCGCTGCCCGGGATCGCCAGGCGGCTGGCCCCGGGGGAGGCGGTCCCGTCCTGGCTCACCGGCGCGTGCCGGGTGCTGCGGGTGGCCGGGCCACTGACCTTCGTGGCCACGATCGCCGCCGCCCTCACCGGGATGTCGCCCGCGCTGCCGGGGCGGCAGCTTCCCGGCATCGGCGTGGGAGCGTTCCAGTTCGGGCTGACGCTCGGGCTCGGGCTGTTCATCCTGGTGGCGTCGATCGTCCTGGCCCGCATGGACCGGCCGGCCGAGACCGGCGACCCGATCGAGCGGCGGGCGCTGTGCGGCGTGGCGGCCTGGTTCACGCTGATGGTGGCGGCCGGCAGCGCGAACGTGCTCGCCCTCGGCCTGCTGTTCTGGACCGCCACCTTCTTCGGCGTGCCGGCCTCCGTCGCCGAGCCCGGTCCGGTCGACCGCAGGCTCTACCTCGACGACCCGGTCTGGTGGACGGCCGCGCTCGTGCCGCTGCTGGTGATCGGGTTCGTCGCCGTGGCGGCCGAGCTGTGGATGGTCCGCGGGTCCGCCGCCGCCGCGCTCACGCCCAAGCTGACCCCCTACTACGGCGCCTATGACCGTGACGTGGCGGGCAAGTGGGCGCTGGCCTCGCTCACCGACCGCGCCGGGCTCGTGCTGGCCGTGCTCACCGGCCTCGGCGTGGCCGGGTCCGCCGCGGTGACCGTGATCTACCGGTTCCACCTGTTCGCCCCGGTGGGCGGGCTGGCCGGACTGCTGGCCTCGGTCGGGAGCTGGGCCATGACGGCGATCGTCGTGGGCCTGGTCCTGCTGGGCCGCCGCACGTACAGCGACACGCGGCTGCGGCGCACGGTCGGCATCCTCTGGGACGTCTCGACCTTCTGGCCCCGGGCCATCCACCCGCTCGCGCCGCCCTGCTACACCGAGCGGGTGATCCCCGAGCTGCTGGCCCGCGTCAAGATCCTGACCAGGACGGCCGACGACGAGGTCGTGCTGTCCGGGCACAGCCAGGGCAGCGTGCTCACCGCCGCGCTCGTGCTCCAGGTGCGGCCCGAGCTGCGGCCCCGGGTCCGGCTGCTCACCCACGGCTCGCCGCTGCGCCGCCTGTACGCCGCCTTCTTCCCCGCCTACTTCGGCACCCCCGGCCTGTCGGCGATGCGCGACGCCGTCCGCTGGCGGAACCTCTACCGGCTGAGCGATCCCATCGGCGGGCCCGTCTTCCGCCGGGTCGACCCGTTCGGCCCCCGTCCGGCGGGCGAGGGTGAGGAGACCGTCGACCGGTTCTGCTGGGACCCGCTCCAGCCGGGGCCGGGTGAGCCGCTGCCCGAGGCGCGCTGGCACTCCGACTACTGGCTCGACCCCGCCTACGAGGAGACCCTTGCCCGGCTCACCAGGTCAGATGGAGTTCCTCGGGCGCGCGGTGGATGAGCGTGGCGGCCATCACCACGTCCTCGCGGGCCAGCCGGAGGCCGGGCAGCTCCGCCACCAGCAGCTCCAGCGTCACCCGGAGCTGCTCGCGGGCCAGGAACGCGCCGGGGCAGCCGTGCACGCCGTGACCGAACGCCAGGTGACGGGCGCGCGGACGGGTGATGTCGAAGACGTCGGGCCGCTCGTACGCCGCCTCGTCGCGGCCCGCCGAGGCGAACGAGACGAACACCGTTGCGCCCTCCTCCAAAGGCGTGCCGGCCAGGGTGAGCGGCCTGGTGACACGGCGGCGGAAGCCCTGGACGGGCGCCTCGTACCGGGCGGCCTCCTCGATCGCGGCCGGGATCAGCTCGGCCGGGGCGGCGCACAGCAGCTCCCACTGGCGGCGGTCGCGCAGCAGGCGGTGCACGACCGAGCCGAGCAGCGCGGTCGTGGTGAGATGTCCGGCGAGCATGACGTTCTCGACGTTGGAGGCGATCTCGTCGCGCTGGGCGGCCGTCGGCTCCCCGGGGCCGGGCGCCAGGCCGCGCACCACCTCGCCGGTCAGGTCGGCGGCCTCGGCTGAGCGGCCGGCGTGGGCGGCCAGCAGGCGCCGCAGCGCGGCCACCTCGCGGGCGGCGGCGATCTGCCGCTCCTCGGGCATCGGGGTGAACAGCAGCTCCTCGGCCCGGAAGCCGCCCCTGATCGCGGTCGGCACATCGGCCGGGTCCAGGCCCAGCAGGTGGCCGATCACGGCGGCGGGCAGCGGCCTGGCGTAGCGGGACATCCACTCGCCTCCACCCGTCTTGACGAGCCCGGCGACCAGTTCGGCGGCCGTGGCGGTGACGAACGGCAGCGCGGCGGCCACCCGGGCGGGCGACAGGCCGCGGGTGAGCGGCCTGCGGTAACGCTGGTGCGCCTCGCCGTCCGTGCTCAGCACCACGGGCGCGCCGCCCGGCACCCCGGCCAGCTCGGCGAACGCCCGCGGGCTCGGGATCACGTCCGGCCGCAGGGCGCCCTTGGAGGAGAAGTCGTCCGGCCTGGACAGCACCTCGCGCACGTCGTCGTGCCGGGCCACCAGCCAGGCGTCCAGCTCCTCGGCGAAGGTCAGCCCGGGGGCGGCGCGGGCACGGGCGTAGAGCGGGTACGGGTCGCGGTAGAGCGCCTGTCGATCCACGCGTCCCATCGTCCGGCGTGGCCGGGGACGCGACAAGATCTGAAATTTTCTTTTAGTTCACTCTCAAGTCTTGAAACTTATATCCACGAGCGATTGAGTTCGGTCGTGCAGACCCTCCGTTTCCTGGCCGCCGCCGCGCTCGTTTTAGGGCCGGTGGCCCTGAGCGCGCCCGCGCAGGCCGACCCGACCACGCCCGCCGAGGACGCGCTGACGGCGTCCTCCTACCCGCCGCCCTCCACGCTGATCAGCCAGGCCGCCGCAGGGCAGCCCCGGCTGGAGACGGCCAAGAGGACCCGGCCGGTCGCGCCGGGCCTCTCGCTGACCTCGTTCGACACCTATGACGCGCTGGGCTGGCTGCGCGCCGACGCGCTGACCGCCGACCTCGGCGGCGGCAAGGGCGGGCCCAAGGCCGACTACGTCTTCTCCGGCGAGGTGACCAGGACCGAGCCGCTGTCCGGCCCCGCCGGGCGCTCCCGCGCGGTGGCGGCGGTCAACGGCGACTTCTTCGACATCAACAACTCCGGCGCCGCCCAGGGCATCGGCGTGCAGGACGGCACGCTGGTCCAGTCGCCGGTCGCCGGGCACGACAACGCGGTCGCCGTCACCGGCGACGGCGTCGGGCGGGTGCTCAAGATGTACTTCGAGGGCACCGCCACGCCCTCCGGCGCCGCGCCGATCGCGCTCACCCAGTTCAACCAGATGGTGCAGAACGGCGGCGTGGGCCTGTTCACGCCGCTGTGGGGCTCCTACAACCGGGCCCGCGCCGTCGAGGGCGCCGCCACGGTCGCCGAGGTCGTGCTGGTGGACGGCGTCGTCACCGAGGTGCGCGCCGCCGCCGGCAGCGGGCCCATCCCCGCCGGGACCACGATCCTGCTCGGCCGGGACGCCGGCGCCGCCGCCCTGTCGGCTCTGAAGGCCGGCGACCGGGTGGACGTGAAGTACCAGCCGAAGGCGTCGGACGGCTCCGCCGTCAAGGCGGCCGTCGGCGGCAACTACGTCCTGGTCAAGGACGGCGTCGTGCAGAACAGCACCGACCCGGCCGCGCACCCGCGCACCGCCGTGGGCTTCTCCGCCGACGGCAGGAAGATGTACCTGCTGACCGTGGACGGCCGCCAGGCCGACAGTCGCGGCGTCACGCTCAACGAGCTGGCCGCCATGATGGTGGACCTGGGGGCGGCCAACGCGCTCAACCTCGACGGCGGCGGCTCCTCCACCCTGCTGGCGCGCGAGCCCGGCTCGGCCGAGGTGCAGGTGGAGAACAGCCCCTCCGACGGCGGCGAGCGCCACGTGCCCAACGGCCTGGCGCTGTACGCGCCCGAGGGCAGCGGCAAGCTCAAGGGCTTCTGGCTGGAGACCGCGAGCGACCCGGCCAAGGCGCCCGGCGTCGGGCCCGTCGCGGGCGGCCGTCCCGACCGCGTCTTCCCCGGCCTCACCAGGCGGCTGACCGCCGCCGGCTACGACGAGACGTACGGGCCCGCGGCCGGCACGCCGTCGTGGCGGGCCAACCCGGCCGTGCACGGCGTGATCAGGAACGGCAGGTTCCACGCTCTGGTGCCCGGCCAGACCACCGTCACCGCCTCGCGCGGCGGCGCGAAGGGCACGATCGGCCTGACCGTGCTCCAGCCGTTGCAGCGGCTCGGCGCGACGGCCGACCGGCTCGGCATCTCCGGCGCGGACGGCAGCGCCGCCTTCGGCGTCGTCGGCTACGACCACAACGGCAACTCCGCGCCCATCGAGCCGGACGACCTCACCCTCGACTACGACCGGAACCTGTTCGAGGTCACCCCGGCCGAGCACGGGTACTTCACCGTCAAGGCCCGGCAGGCGACCGGCTCCGGGCTGATCACCGCCAAGGTCGGGAAGATCACCACGGCCGTCCCGGTGACGGTCGGCTTCGAGTCCAAGCCGGTCGCCGACTTCGAGGACGCGGCCAAGTGGACCTTCGCCGCCGCCCGCGCCACCGGCTCGCTGTCGGCCGCGCCCGGCCAGAGCGGCGGCGGGCTCAAGCTGTCCTACGACTTCACCACCTCGACCGCCACGCGGGCCGCCTACGCCAGCCCGCCGCAGCAGATCGTGGTGGACGGGCAGCCGCAGGCGTTCGGCTTGTGGATCAACTCCACCGGCAAGGGGGAGTGGCCCAGCCTGGAGTTCTACGACGCGCTCGGCCAGTCGCAGATCCTGCGTGGGCCGTACATGACGTGGACCGGCTGGCAGTACGTCGAGTTCCCGGTGCCCGCCGGGGTCAACTACCCGCTCAAGCTCCGGCGCTTCTACGTGGCCGAGACCAGGGCCGACGCCAAGTACGGCAACGACATCCTGATCGACGGCCTGGTGGCCAAGGTGTCGCCGTCGATCACCGCGCCGGCCGTGCCCAAGGTCGCCGACCCCGTCGTCAAGGCGGACGTGGCCAAGGCGCCCTGGCGGTTCGCGGTCATGTCGGACGCCCAGTTCGTGGCCCGGAACCCCGACAGCGACATCGTCAGGAACGCCCGCCGCACGCTCAAGGAGATCAAGGCCGCCAAGCCCGACTTCCTGCTGATCAACGGCGACCTGGTGGACGAGGCGTCGCCGGAGGACTTCGCGCTGGCGAAGAAGATCCTCGACGAGGAGCTGGGAGGAGAGCTGAAATATCGCTACATCCCCGGCAACCATGAG
Organism: Nonomuraea sp. NPDC051191; assembly: GCF_044455665.1. NCBI lineage: Bacteria > Bacillati > Actinomycetota > Actinomycetes > Streptosporangiales > Streptosporangiaceae > Nonomuraea > Nonomuraea sp. NPDC051191. Next base: position 175,933 of record NZ_JBITEZ010000010.1, read on the forward strand.
GTCATGGGCGGCAAGATCGACAACTTCAAGGCCGTCTTCGGCGACACGTACGGCACGTTCGACCACAAGGGCACCCGCTTCATCACCCTGGACACCTCCCGCCTGAACCTGCGTGGCGGCGACTACGACCAGGTGGCGATGCTCCGCTCCGAGCTCGACAAGGCGGCCAAGGACGCCTCCGTCGGGTCGGTCACCGTGCTGTTCCACGTGCCGCCGCGCGACCCGACGCCGGGCAAGGGCAGCCAGCTCGGCGACCGGAAGGAGGCCGCGCTGGTCGAGGGCTGGCTGGCCGACTTCCAGCGCGACACCGGCAAGGGCGCGGCCTACATCGGCGGGCACGTGGGCACGTTCAACGCCTCGCGCGTGGACGCGGTGCCGTACTTCGTCAACGGCAACTCCGGCAAGAACCCGGCCACCGCCCCCGACGACGGCGGCTTCACCGGCTGGTCGCTGTGGGGCGTGGACCCCGTGACGCCCGCCGAGGCCGAGCACGTACGGCGCAACTGGTTCATCGACGCGCCCGGCTGGATCGGCACGCAGGTGCGGCCGCACGTGGACGAGCTGACGCTCACCGCGCCCGCGACCCTCGCGGTCGGCGCGCCCGCGCCGGTCACGGCGGCGATCCGGCAGGACGACCGGACCGTGCCGGCCGCCTACCCGGTCTCGGTCTCCTGGTCGGGCTCGCCCAACCTGCACGTCGGCACCCGTCAGACGGCCAAGCCGTGGCACGTGGCGGTGCTCGACCCGGACGCGGGCACGATCACGGCCCTGCGGGCCGGACAGGTGACGGTCGCCGTCACCGTCAGCGGGGTCACCCGCCAGGCGAGCGTGGCGATCACCGCCAAGGCCGCGGCCTGAGCCCCCGGCCAGGGAGGGACCACCCTCCCTGGCCGAAAATCCCCTGAATCCCGAAATATCGGGATGAAGTGTTAAGAATCTAGACAGCCATGGGATTCCCCATTCTTCCCCCGGATAGCACTCCTGACGTGCGGGGACCTGCCCCCGCAGGCCACGGGGCCGGGGGAAGGACTGGGGGGCTCGTCGGTGAACGCATGGACCTTCGAGGGACAACCCGGCGCGCTGGGGGACACGGTCACGCTCGTGGAGGGCGCCTCGTTCTGCGTGTCCCAGCACTGCGGTGACATCGTCCCCGGCGGCGCGCAGGGCGTCTACCACTCCGACACCCGGCTGCTGTCCCGCTGGATGCTGCGGGTGGACGACCATCCCGTCGAACCGCTGCAAGTGATCATGGGCGAGCCGTACCACGCCACATTCCTCGGCAAGGCCAGGCCACGTCCCGGGTGGGCGGAGAGCACGCTGCTCGTGGTGCGCGACCGCTTCGTCGGCGTCGGGCTGCGCGAGGACCTCACGCTGCGCAACATGTCCGAGGAGGCCGCGGGCTGCGTCGTGTGCGTGCAGGCCGGCGCCGACCTGGCCGACCTGTTCGAGGTGAAGTCCGAACGCAGCTGGCCCGCCGACGACGTCGAGGTGAACCCCGGCGAGCACGGCATCGAGATCCACTCGTCGAGCCGGGCCCGCGGCGCCAAGATCGCCGTCGAGCCGGCCGGCACGCCGGTCGTCACCGCGCAGGGGCTGCTCACCTTCGACATCGTGGTCCCCGCCCGCGGCGAATGGCACGCCACCGTGCTCGTGACGCCGATCCACGACGGCGAGGAGACCTCGGCCTGGTTCCCCGTCGCCCGTCCCGCCCACAACGCCGAGCCGGCCCGCCGCCTGGCCGAGTGGACCGCCAGCACCCCCACCCTGGAGAGCACGAACGCCGGCCTCGTCGAGGCGCTCGACCGCTCGCGCCAGGACCTGGGCAGCCTGCGCCTGTTCGACCGCGACCACCCCGACGAGCCGCCCGCCATCGCCGCGGGCGCGCCCTGGTTCATGACGCTGTTCGGCCGCGACTCGCTGCTGACCTCCTGGATGGCGCTGCCGCTGGACCAGACGCTCGCGCTCGGCACCCTGCGCAGGCTGGCCCGGCTCCAGGGCGAGAAGGTAGACCCGCTGTCGGAGGAGGAGCCCGGCAAGATCATGCACGAGCTGCGCTTCGGCGTCCACGACGGCTCCTCGCCGTACGGGGGACGGGCCTACTACGGCTCGGTGGACGCCACCCCGCTGTTCGTCATGCTCCTCGGCGAGCTGCGCCGCTGGGGCGTGCACGGCGAGGCGGTCGACGAACTGCTGCCGCACGCCGACGCCGCGCTCGACTGGATCGAGCAGTACGGCAGCCGCGACGGCTTCGTCTGGTACCAGCGCAAGACCGACCGCGGCCTGGTCAACCAGGGCTGGAAGGACTCCTTCGACGGCGTCAACTTCGCCGACGGCACCATCGCCCGCCCGCCGATCGCCCTGGCCGAGGTGCAGGGCTACGTCTACGCCGCCTACCTGGCCCGCGCCCGCTTCGCCTGCCAGCAGGGCGACGAGGCCGGCGAGCGGCGCTACGCGCAGCGGGCGCAGGCGATCAGGGAGGCGTTCAACGAGCGGTTCTGGCTGCCCGGCCCCGGCTACTACGCCATGGGCCTGGACGGGCGCGGCCGGCCCATCGACGGCCTGGGCTCCAACATGGGCCACTGCCTGTGGGCCGGCATCGCCGACGAGGACAAGGCGCAGCAGGTGGCCCGCCACCTGCTCTCGCCCGAGATGTTCACCGGGTTCGGGGTGCGCACGCTGGCCTCGTCCATGGGGGCCTACAACCCGATGAGCTACCACAACGGCTCGGTGTGGCCGCACGACAGCGCGATCGTCTCCGCCGGGCTGATGCGTTACGGCCACGTCGAGGAGGCCCAGCGTGTCGCCGTCGGGCTGCTGGAGGCCGCGCACTCCTTCGGCGGGCGGCTGCCGGAGCTGTTCTGCGGGTTCGGCAAGGAGGAGTACCGGCGGCCGGTGCCGTACCCGACGTCGTGCTCGCCGCAGGCGTGGGCCGCCGCCGCGCCCATCCAGCTCGTGCGCACGTTGCTGCGGCTGGACCCGGGGGTGCCGAACGGCAAGTTGTGGCTGGTCCCGGCGCTGCCCGAGGGGTTCGGGGACGTGACGATCAAGGGCATGCCGGTGGGGGGCTCCAGGGTCGGCATCCGCGTCAGGGGCGACGGCGGCACGCCGATGGTGTCCGGCCTGCCCGACGGCGTCGAGCTGGTCACCGAACCGCGCCGCCCGATCAGCGGCCCCTGCGGCTCCGGCCGCGGAGCACACGACCTGCCGGCGCGATGACAGGGCGCTGTGACGACCGGATCGACACGGGGAGGTGCCGGGATGACGGATTCCGAGGACGACTGGGCAGGCGCGCTGCGCATCGTGATGGTCGCCCCACCCTGGGAGGAGGTGCCGCCACGGGCCTACGGCGGGATCGAGCAGATGCTCGCCGACCTGATCACGGGCCTGTCCGCACGCGGCCACGAGGTGACGCTGATCGGCTCGGGCAGCACGGCGGTCCCGGCCAAGTTCCTGGCCACCTACCCCGAGGCGCCCTCGCAGCGGATCGGCGAGTCGCTGCCCGAGGTGCTGCACGCCGCCCACGCCTGGCGGGCGCTCGAAGGGCTGCCCGCCGACATCGTGCACGACCACTCGCTGGCCGGGCCGCTCACCGCGCTCGGCCGGGCGACCCCGACCGTGGTCACCTGCCACGGCCCGGCCGGCGGCGAGCTGGGCGAGGTGTACCGGGCGCTCGGCGAGCACGTCAACCTGATCGCGGTCTCCGACGCCCAGCGCGCCGACGCGCCCGACCTCAACTGGGTCGCCACCGTGCACAACGCGCTCGACGCCGCCTCCTTCCCCTTCCGGGAGCACAAGGAGGACTGGGTGTTGTGGCTGGGCCGGTTCAGCCACAGCAAGGGGCCGGACCTGGCCATCGACGCCGCCCGCGCGGCGGGCCGTCCCATCGTGCTGGCGGGCAAGCTCACCGAGCCGTGCGAGCGGGACTACTTCGACGAGCACGTACGGCCCCGGCTGGGCACCGGCGTCTCCTACGTGGGCGAGGCCGACGCCGAGCGCAAGCGCGAGCTGCTGGCCGCCGCCCGCTGCATGGTCTTCCCCATCCAGTGGGAGGAGCCGTTCGGGATGGTGGTGATCGAGGCCATGGCCTGCGGCACGCCCGTCGTCGCCATCGGCCGGGGTGCGGTGCCGGAGATCGTCGTGGACGGCGTGACGGGGTTCGTGCTGCGGGAGGCGGCCGAGCTGCCCGCGGCGATCGAGGCGGCCGGGCGGCTCGACCCGCGGGCCTGCCGCGACCACGTCGAGAGGCACTTCGGCGTGGAGGCGATGGCCGCGGCCTACGAGGCGGTCTACCGCCGCCTGCTGGCCGCCCCCCGCCCGGTGCGGCTCACCGACGAGGGGCGGTGAGCCCGCCGGCCCCGGTCAGCCGGCCGTCGGCACGGTGTACTTCCCGGCCAGTTCCGACACCGCCGCCTCCTTCAGGACGACGGCGCCGCCCACCGCCTTGCTGTCGGGCTTGACGACGTAGGAGGCGCGCGAGGCGGGCCGGTCGAAGACGCTGAAGTCCATCGGCGTGCCGCCCAGCCCGGCCTCCCACGACTTCTGCGACCGGTGGGCCGCCACGATGCCCGCCCGGCTGAGGTCCTTGGCCTGGCACGCCTTGCGCAGCGCGTCGCCGACGATGACCGCCGCGGTCCAGCCGGCCGCGACGCCGCTGTCCAGGGGCTGGCCGGCGTACTTGGCCCGGTAGTCGGCGATGAGCTTGGCGTAGGCCGGCAGCGGCGCGCTGATCGGGGCGCCCGCGGTCACGTAGAAGAAGTCCTTCAGCAGCGCCGGGGCGGCCGGGGTGGCCAGGAGCTGCGGGCTGTAGGCCGAGTTGCTGCCCACGAACGGCACGTCCATCCCGGCGGCCAGGGCCACGCCGACCAGCGAGGCCGTCTGGCGCGGGCCGACCGACACCAGCACGGCTTCGACGCCCGCCTTCCTGAACGCCGCCACCTGCGCGGTCATGTCCTGGTCGGTTGCCTTGATCTTCTGCTCGACCAGCGTGAGCCCCAGCTCGCCGGCGGCGTACTTGGACCCGGCCAGCGCGCTCTCGCCGTAGTCGCCCTCGAAGTACAGGTGGCCGATGCGGTCCCCGGCCTTGACGCCCTTCTCCTTCACCAGGAAGTCGACGGCGTTGATCATGTCCACGTCGTAGGTGGTGCCGGTGACCTGGATGGCCTCGCTGCCGAGCAGGCCGGTGGCCCACGCCATGGGCAGGGTGAGGATCTTGTCGGCGGTGATCCTGTCCTTGAGCGCGGTGACCATCGGCGAGCCGATGAACTGCGGGATGGCGGCCGTCTTCGGCGCGACCTCGGCGTAGGCGGCCATCGCCTTCTGCGCGTCGTAGCCGTGGTCGCGGACGATGGTCTCGATCTTCCTGCCGCAGACGCCGCCGCCCTGGTTGACCTGCTCGAAGTAGAGCTGCTGCGCCTGGGTGAGGCTCTTGCCGAGCGAGGCGTACGGGCCGGTCAGGTCGGTGAGCAGGCTGAGGGTGATGGTGTCGGCGGTGACGCCGGGGCCGGTCCTGACGCCGTCGCCGCCGGCGGCGGTGGACGCCTGGCCGCCGCCGGTGGCCTTGCCGCTGCCACACGCGGTGGCCGCCAGCCCCAGCGCCAGCAGCGCGGCCAGGACGGCCGTTCGGTTACGTGACATGTGAGCTCCTGGTCTCGGGGGACGGTTCCGGGGACGTCGACGGGCGGCCCGGTGATCCGCGGCGCAGGGCGCGCGGCAGGCCGAGCAGGCCGCCGGGGAGGAAGAGGACGACGGCGACGACGGCGGCGCCGTACAGGATGCGGGCGGCCTCGGCGGGGGACAGGCCGCCGCCGGAGCCGGGCGGGGACACCAGGGGGATGGCGTCGCCGTAACGGGTGAGCAGTTGCGGCAGCAGGGAGACGAAGACGGCGCCGAGCACCGCGCCGCCCACCGAGCCCAGGCCGCCGATGACGATCATCGCCAGGTAGTCGAGGGAGAGCAGCATGCCGAAGTGGTCCGGCACGGTCCGCTGGAAGACCAGGGCCAGCAGCACGCCGGCCAGGCCGCCGTACATGGACGACAGCACGAACACGCCGGCCCGGTAGCGGGTGACGGGCACCCCCATCACCCCGGCCGCGATCTCGTGGTCGCGGATCGTGTTCAGCGCCCGGCCCGGCCGTCCGCGCAGCACGCCGCGGGCGAACAGCGCCGCCCCCAGCAGCGCCAGGCCGCCCAGGAACCACAGCCGCTCCAGCGCGCCGAACGGCACGTCCAGGACGACCAGCTCGGGCCCGTCGGCGAAGGCGAACCCGAAGACCTCCATCGTCGGCACGGGCCGCCCGTTGAACCCGCCCGTGACCGGCCCGGCGTTGAACAGCAGGTGCTGCCCGCCGAAGATGAGCGCCAGCGTGGCGATGCCCAGATAGGCGCCCTTGAGCCGCCCGGCGATCGGGCTGAACAGCCCGCCGGCGACCCCCGCCAGCGCCACCGCCAGCACGGCGGACGGCAGCGGCGGCAGGCCCAGGCCGCCCAGCGACGCGGTGGGCTCGGCGGCCAGGTACACGTACGCGTAGGCGCCCACGGCCAGGAAGAACGCGTGGCCCATGGACAGCTGCCCGGTCGCCCCGGTCAGCAGGTTGACGCCGATCGCGCCGATCGCGGCCGCCATGGCGAACAGCCCCGCCTGCAGCCAGAATCCCTCCAGGTAGAAGGGCACGGCGACGAAGGCGGCCAGGGCGGCCAGTGACACGACGGTCCTAGACACGGGCCCGCTCCCTCGTCCCGAACAGCCCGGCGGGCCGCAGCAGCAGCACGACGACCATGACGAGGAACGGCGCCACGTCGCCGATCCCGCGGCCGAGGAAGGCCAGGTCGTTCTGGTAGCCGGTGGTCAGGGCCTCGGTGACGCCGACGATCAGGCCGCCGGCCAGGGCGCCCGTGGTGGAGTCCAGGCCGCCGAGTATCGCGGCGGGGAAGGCCTTCAGCGCGGCCACCGAGGTGCCGCGGTCCAGGCCGGGCGTCGGGAAGACGCACAGGAACAGCGCGGCCACCGCCGCCAGCGCCCCGGCCACGGCCCACGCGCCGACCGAGACCCGGCCGAGCCGCACGCCCATGAGCGCGGCCGTCTCGGGGTCCTCGGCGGTGGCCCGCATCGCCACCCCCCACCCGGTGTACTTGAACGCCAGCAGGAACGCCGTGATCAGCACCCCCGCCACGGCCAGCGCGACAACCCTGGTCTCGGCGACCGTGACCGCCCCGACGCGCAGCACCCGCGACCCCCACGGGTCGCCCATCGCCAGCACCTCGGCGCCGATCCGCCGGGTGAGCTCGGTGGTGAGCACGATGTCCACGCCGATGGTGACGATGGCCAGCACGCTGTGCGAACCCGCCTTCGAGCGGCGGATGACCAGGAACTCCACCAGCGCCCCGAGGACCGCCGCCGCCGCGACCCCGGCCAGCAGCGCGGGCCAGAAGCCGAGGTGGGGGTGCAGCCGGGCCACCACGTACCCGCCGGCCAGCAGCAGCGAGGCGTGCGCGAAGTTCACCACCTCGGTGGCCTTGAAGATGACGACGAAGCCGAGCGCGATCAGCGCGTAGACGGCCCCGAGGGACAGCCCGTTGACCAGCAGCTCCACAAAGGTGATCACCGCGTCTCCTCCACGCCCAGGTACGCGCCGACGACCGCCGGGTCGTCCCGCACCTCGGCGGGCGGCCCGTCGGCGATGCGGCGGCCGAAGTCCAGGACGGTCACCCGGTCGGCCAGCCGCATGACCAGGCCCATGTCGTGCTCGACCAGGAGGACGGAGATGCCCAGGCTCTCCCGTACCGACCCGATCAGCTCGGCCATCTCCAACCGCTCGCCGCCGTTCATCCCGGCGACCGGCTCGTCCAGCAGGAGCAGGCGCGGTTCCATGGCCAGGGCCCTGGCCAGCTCGACCCGCTTCTGCACCCCGTACGGGAGCAGCCCGACCGGCGTTTCCAGCACCGGGGCCAGGCCGGCGAACGCGGCGATCTCGGCGACCCTGGCCGCGTGGGCGCGCTGCTCGCGGCGCGCGCCCGGCAGGCCGAGCCCGGCCGAGACGAACCCGGCCCGGGTGAGCCGGTGGCGGCCCAGCAGCAGGTTGTCCCGCACCGGCCGGCCGGGGGAGAGCGCGAGGTTCTGGAACGTGCGGGCCACGCCGAGCGCGGCGATCCGGTGCGGGCGCAGCGCGGTCAGCTCGCTCCCGCCGAACCTGACGCTGCCGGAGGCCGCCCGGCAGACGCCGGACAGCACGTTGAAGCAGGTGGACTTGCCCGCGCCGTTCGGGCCGATGAGCGCGTGCACGGTGCCGGGCGCGACCGTGAAGCCGACGCCGTCCAGCGCCGTCAGGCCGGCGAAGCGCACGGTCACGTCGCTCACCTCCAGAGCGGGCATACCATCCGGTTGGTATGTGGGGGTCACGCGGACCACCTCGACAGCCCGGCCCTGGTCCGCGCCACCGGGGCCGCGTCGTCCACGCCCAGGTAGCGGCGGCGCACCTCGTCGCCGCGGGCCAGCTCGGCCGCCGGTCCCTCCAGCGCGACCGCGCCGACCTCCAGCACGTACGCGTGGGAGGCCAGCGCCAGGGCCGTGGCGGCGTTCTGCTCGACGAGCAGGATCGAGGTGCCGGCGGCGTTGATCGCCCGGATCGTGGCGGCGATCGTGGCGGCCGCCCGGGGAGCCAGGCCGAGCGTCGGCTCGTCCAGCAGCAGCACCGACGGCGCTGCCATCAGCGCCCGGCCGATGGCCAGCAGCTGCTGCTCGCCGCCGGACAGCAGCCCGGCGCGCTGGTGCGCCCGCTCGGCCAGCACGGGGAACAGCTCGCGCACCCGCTCCCTGGCCCGCGCGGCGGCCGCGCGCGGCGTGCCCAGCCCGCCGGCCCGCAGGTTCTCCTCCACCGTCATGCGGGCGAACACCCGGCGGCCCTCGGGCACGTGCGTGACGCCGCGCCGCACCACGGCCGAGGCCGCCTGCCCGTCCACGCGCGTCCCGGCCACGGTGACGCCGCCCGCGGCGATCCGGCCCCGGTGGAACCGCAGCGTGCCCGAGACCGCCCGCAGCAGCGTCGACTTCCCGGCGCCGTTCGCGCCCAGCACGGCCACCACCGCCCCGGACGGCACGCTCAGTGACACGCCGTCCAGGGCGCGGACGGGACCGTAGTCCACCACGAGACCGTCCACCCTCAGCTCGGCCATTCGTCTTCCTCACAGGACCCCATGGCGGCCCACCCAAACCGGCGTCCGGGGCCGCCGTCCAGAGTCGGCGGCGAAGTCGGGCTCCCTGCCCACCGCGGCCGGGGGCCCGTTGTGCAGCCGCACAACGCGAGGTCACAAAACGCTACAGAGCCTTGTTCTGGTACGGCGGCCGGTGGCAGCCTCGGGGAATGCGTCCCCCTACGGTCGTGGACGAGGACGTCCGCCAGACGTTACGCACCGCAGCCAGGGCACTGCTCGAACGCCTGCCCGAGCTGACCGGCGAGCTGGTCGCCAGGACGCGCGGCGGCGACGACGTCTACAGCGCCTGCGTCCCCTACGACGAGCACTGGAAGAGCACCCTCGAAGGCGTGCGCCTGGGGCTGACCGCGATCCTCCAGGAGCCGTCCGAGCGGCGCGACCTGGTCTTCACCCGGGCGATGGCCCAGCGCCGGGCCGAGCAGGGGCTCCCGCTGGAGTCGCTGCTGCGCATGTACCGCCTGGCCGGCCAGGTCACCTGGTCGGCGATCGTGGACCACATGGAACGCGAGCGGCCCGACCGCCTCGACGTCCTGGTCCGCGCCGCCGGCCACGTCTGGCACGCGATCGACCGGCAGTCGCTGGTGGCCTGCGACGTCTACGGCAGGCGCGAGCAGGAGATCCTCGGCCGCAGCAAGGAACGCGTCAACGCGCTGCTGGACGCCCTGCTCGACGGCGCCGCCGACGCGGGGGTCGTACGCGCCGCCGCCGACTCCCTCGACCTGCCCGAACGCGCCCGCTACGCCGTCGTCACCGTGCGCTTCCCCGGCGGGCGGCACCACGACGACGTCCGGCTGCCGGCGACCCTGGGCGCGCTGCGGCTGCTGTGGCGCATGCGCACCGGGCACGAGGTCGCCGTCGTCGCGCTCGGCCGGGCCACCCTGGACGACCTGTGCCAGGAGCTGAGCCTGATCGTCAGCGGCGTCGCCGGCGTCAGCCCCGTCGTCACCGGCCTGGACGAGCTGGGCACCGCGCACGAGCTGGCCTCCCTCGCCATGCGTACCTGCGCCGACGGCGGCCCCGAGATCGCCCGCCTGGACGAGCGGGTGCCGGCCGTGCTGATGATCGGCCAGCCCGGCGTCGCCCGTCATCTCGTCGAAGGCGCGCTCGGGCGGCTGCTCGCGCTCGACCCGGCCGACCGCGACACGCTGCTGAGCACCCTGGAGACGTGGCTCGCCTGCGACGGCTCGGCCGCCAGGGCCGCCGGGCGGCTGTTCTGCCACCGCAACACGATCATCAACCGGGTCCGCAGGATCGAGCAGCTCACCGGGCGCTCGCTCACCCGGCCGCGCGACATCGTGGACCTCGCCCTGGCCCTGGACGCGATACGCCTGCTGCCCGCCGCGCCTCCGGCGAAGGGCTGATCGGGCCCGGAGCGGCGAAGGGGTGTCGGGGTCGGCCCGGCGCGGCGAAGCTCGCGTAGCGCGTCATTCGGGGATATTTCACCTTTGGTGAGAATAGCCGCTTTCGTGGCTGCACTCTTTGCTCTTCTCTGGCGATGCCGAAGATGCGATATGGGCGACGATGGGGAATGTAGCTGTCGATCAACGCATTCGACACCTGACTTACGCACGCGCGGACATTATTGATGAATATCCGGACATAGTGTCCAGGCCGCCGTCGTGGGTGTCACTGAATCGCTCGTGATCTCTCTTCATTCGCTTCTTCCGCACGAATCAACGGGAAAAGTCATGCGATATCTTCGACGAAGCGCCGTCCTGGCCGCCGCGATCTCCCTGGTGGCCGACGCCCTGGGTGGCGTGCCCGCGCATGCCGACAGCACACCTCGGCAAACCGCCCCGCTCATCCGGCCGGTGGCCGCCCAGCCCGCGCCTCCTCCCGGCACGGGAAGCGCGGAGATCGGCGGGCTGGTCTGCGGGCCTCCGTACGTGACCGGCGACCCGGACCTGGGGCCGACGATCCTGCCCAGGACCGGCTACCTCGGCGCCCTGCTGCGTGACTACGTGCCGCTGGGCGGCCTCAACCCGCAGCACTTCCTCTCGCGCTACTGGGACTACGCCACGGGCAATTACCGATTCCCGCCCGACTCCGGATTCGCCCGTTCCGGTAATTACCCCAACGGAAGACTCCTGCTCAAGACGACGTTTCTGCAGATCGGCATGAGGCTCGACCGTTTCGGCGGGTACACCGGAGCGTTCCTGTCGCCCTTGGGCGACCAGTTCATCAAGCGCGCACTGCCGCCCCGCAACCTGAACACCAATCCGCAGGATCCGCAGCACCTGTGCAATTACCACGCGTTCCGGGTGCTCAAGTCGTTCCGCGTCGAGGTGGGCCCGGCGGCGCCCGCGTTCGAGCAGCAGGGCGGCGGCACGCAGTACCACGTGGTCAGCAGGTACATTCCGGAGGCCCCGCAGACCAGCGACGAGGTTCCGGTGAGCTGGCTGCTGGCGAACGGCTACCTGGAGGAGATCGAGCCGATCCTGGTGACCACCGTCAGGACCGACGACGCCACGACGGCCCAGGAAGCCACGACGGCCCAGGACGCCACCGTGGCCCAGGGCGCGCCCGCGGCCCAGGACGTGTCCGCCCGTGACACGGCCGCCCGCGGCACGGCTCGCGACGCGGTCAACCGCGGCACGTACGTCACGTCCCGCAGGCCCACCCCGGCGGGCCGCCCGTCCGCGTACAGGCGGCCGTAGGCGGCGTCAGCGGGCGGGGTACGGGGTGAGCCGGCCCTCGTGCACCAGCGAGATCGTCCGCTGCAGGTCGGGGGTCAGGTAGCGGTCGTCGCCCAGCGGCGCGACGTACTGCCTGAGCTCGTCGCGCAGGGCGCGGGTCACCGTCCCGAGCGGCAGGCCGGTCATCCGGGCCGCGATCAGGTCGATGCCCTGCGCCGCCATCAGGTACTGCACCGCCAGCACGATCTCCAGGCGGTCGAGGTTCTCGTGCAGGTCGCGGACCGAGGCCATCGCCATCGTGTTGTGGTCCTCCTGGCCGTCCTTGACCGGACGCGACAACGTGCCCGCGGGGTGGGCCCTGACCTGCATCTCGGGGACCACCGCCGCGGCCACCGACTGGGCCTGGACCATCCCGGAGTTCAGGCCCACGCTGCCGCCGGCCAGGTTCGCCGGCAGGCCGTAGCTCCAGCGGGGCGACAGCAGGCGTCCCGAGAGCTCCTGGGACAGGACGCCGAGGTCGGTGATCTCGGCGTTCAGGCTGTCGGCGAGGTGGCCCATGATCGAGCCGTCCCAGTTGCCGCCCATCACGAACTCGTAGCCGGGGCCGCGCTCGCGCCGGAAGACCAGCGGGTTGGAGGTCGAGGAGTTGGCCTCGCGGGCCAGCGTCCGGCGGGTGGCGGCGAGCACCTGCCGCAGCCCGGCCATGATGTGCGGGGCCGCGCGCACGGACACCGCGTCCTGCACGCGCGGGGTGTAACCGGCCGGGTCGAGCCGCCTGCGGCCCTCCTCGGTCATCCACCCCGAGCCCGCCACCATGGCCCGCAGCCGCGTCGCGATCGCGTCCTCCTCCGGGATGTGCCGCTCGCGGTGCGTCCGCGCGTCCAGCGAGCCGCGCTCGGCCCTGGTCGCCTCCATGAACAGCGCGAAGGCCCCTTCGGCCTGGTCGGCGAGCATCGTGGCCCGGTGCACGGCGTGCAGCAGCGTGGCCGCCACCACCGTGCTCCCGCTGACGATCGGCAGCGCCTCCCCGGCCTCGAAGGTGAAGCTCGCGGGCAGCCCGGCCCGTGGCAACATCGCCGAGGCCGGCCCCACCTCGCCCCGGTAGCGCACCGGCGCGTCCTCGCCCAGCGCGGCCAGCCCGGCCGCCGCCTGCGGCTGCAGGTCGCCGGTGCCGAGCGAGCCGATCTGCGGCATCACCGGCACGACCCCGGCGTTCACCAGGGACAACAACCGCTGCGGAACCTCCGGCCGGACGCCCGTCTTCCCCCTGGCCAGCTGGTTGGCCTTGAGGACCAGGGCCAGCCTGACCACGTCGTCCGGGAACGCCGGGCCGACGCCCGCCGCGTGCGAGCGCAGCACGTTGCGCTGGAACTGCTCGGCCTCATCCGGCGAGAGCGGCCGGTCCTTCAACGGGCCGAGCGCCTGGTTCCAGCCGTACACCCGCTGGCCGCTCAGGGCCGCCAGCGCCCCCGTCCGCGACTGGGCCATCCGGGCCCGCGCGGCGTCCGACACCCGCGCGAGCACCGGACGGCCCGCCAGGATCGCGAAGGCGTCGCGGAGCGCGAACCGGCCGCCGTCCAGCACCAGGTTCAGCACCGGCGCCGCAGCCGGAACCCCGACCGGGGCCGGGAGCGGGGGCCGCGCCGGGACGGCGACGGCCCGCTCCGGCACGCACACCGCCGCGAGCAGGCCGACACCGGCTGCCATTCGTCCTACTTTGCTGATCGACACGGTCTCCCGGCCCCTTCACGACGAAGATCCACTCCGCTCCGTTTATAGCCGGGCGGACGGACGGCGCCGGGTACGGCTCCGCACCGGGGGACGACTGCTGACCGGCCCTAGGGCAGGCGCTTACCTCCCGCCCTGGACGCCACCGCGACGTGCGGCCGCCCGGTGATCGGATGCGGCCCGACGTGCGCCAGCACGCCGAAGACCTCCTCGATGAACGCCGGGGTCAGCACCTCCAGAGGCGGCCCCTGCCCGGCGACCCGGCCGTCGCGCAGGACGACGATCCGGTCGGCGTAGGCGGCGGCCTGGTCCAGGTCGTGCAGCGCGGCCAGCAGCGTCAGGCCCAGCGAGCGGATCAGGTCCAGCAGGAGGAGCTGGGAGCCCACGTCCAGATGGTTGCCCGGTTCGTCCAGGATCAGCAGCGGCGCCTCCTGGGCCAGCGCGCGGGCCAGCAGCACCCGCTGCCGCTCGCCGCCGGACAGCGTGGTCATCAGCCGGTCGGCCGCCCAGTCCATGCCGACCCGTTCCAGGGCCGTGGCGACCACCGCCCGGTCGCCGGCGCTCTCCCGGTCCAGCGCCCCCTTGTGGCTGTGCCGCCCGGCCGCGACGACCTCGGCCACGGAGAACCCGTCCCCGGCCGGGTTGTGCTGCGGCAGGACCGCCCGCCGCCGCGCGGCGTGCCGGGGCCGCATCCGCCACAGGTCGTCGCCGTCCAGCCGGACGACGCCGCCCGACGGGCGCAGCGACCGGTAGACGGTGCGCAGCAGCGTGGACTTGCCGCTGCCGTTGGGCCCCACCAGCGCCACGAACTCGCCGGGCCCGGCGCTCAACGTGACGTCGGTGACGATGGGCCGCGCGTCGATGCTCGCGCTGACGCCCGCGAGGTCAAGCCGCATCGCCGCCTCCGCCCGTCCGTCGCCGGCGCAGCAGCCACAGGAAGAACGGCACGCCGAGCCCCGTGGTGAAGATCCCCACCGGCAGCTCGTTCGGCCGGTCGGCCACCCGCGCCGCCAGGTCGACCAGCACCAGGAACACCGCGCCCGCCAGCAGCGAGACCGGCAGCACCCGGCGGTGGTCGGCCCCGACCACGAACCGGACCATGTGCGGGACCATCAGCCCGATGAACCCGATGCCGCCGACCACGCTGACCACCGTCGCCGTCAGCAGCGACCCGGCCGCCAGCAGCCCGATCCGCAGCGCCGCGACCGGCACGCCGATCGCGACGGCGGCCTCCTCACCGGCCAGCAGCGCGTTGAGCGCCCGCGCCTGCGAGGACAGCCAGGCCACGCAGCACACGACGAGCAGCGCGGGCACGCCCAGATCGGCCCAGGACGCCCCGGCGACGCTGCCCATCAGCCAGAACATCATGCCCTGCAGCTCGGTCGGGTTGAGCTGGAGCTGCACGAACGTGGTGGCCGCCGAGCACAGGTAACCGACGGCCACGCCGGTCAGCACCAGCCACGAGTCCAGCAGCCGCCCCGAACGCTGGGACAGGACGTACACCACCAGCGCCGACAGCAGCGCGGCGGCGAAGGCGGCCCCGGTGACGCCGAGCGCCCCCGTCAGCCCGGCCAGAGCGCCGCCGCCGAGCGCGGGCACCAGCACGGCCCCCAGCGAGGCCGCCGACGACACGCCCAGCACGTACGGGTCCGCCAGCGGGTTGCGGACCAGCGCCTGCAACGCCACCCCGGCCACCGACAACGCGGCCCCGGCCAGCGCGGCCAGCAGCGCCCGGGGCGTGCGGATCTCCCACACGACCTGCGCGAGCAGCGGATCGGCCTGCCCGCCCCGCCCGGTCAGGTACGCCCACACCACCCCCCACACCTGGTCCGGCGGCAGGTTCACCGACCCGGCGGAGATCCCGATCACCAGGGCCCCGACCAGCGCGGCCCCGAGACCGGCCAGCAGGAACCCGGTTCCCCGCCCGGACACCGCGTGCGGCCGCCGCGGCGGGACGGGCGCCGTCCGGCGCGGCGGGGCGGTCAGCGCGTCAGCCACCGGGATGCACCACCTTGGAGATCTTCTCCACGGCCCAGGCGTTGAGCGGCCCGAGGTAGACGCCGTCGGAGACGACCGTGAAGGTCCTGGACTTGGCCGCGGCCCAGTGGGGGTAGGCGGCGAACAGCTTCGCCGCCGCCTCCTCGCCCTTCTCCTCGGGCGTGAACAGCCCGACGACCAGCACGTCCACCTGGGCGGTGGCCAGCTGCTCGCGGTTGAGGGTGCGGGTCATGTCGGCGGTCTGCCCGGCGAAGGCGTTGACCCCGCCGGCCGCCCTGATGACGTCGTCGTAGATGCCCCCGGTCATCACGGCGGGCAGGCCGTTGGCGTTCATCATGGCCATGCCGGGATAGGCGACCAGCACCTTCCTGGGCGGCAGCGCCGCGACGCGGGCCCGTACGGACTCCACCCGCGCCCGCAGCTCGCCGATCAGGTCGAACGCCTTGCGCTGCACGTCGAACACCCGCCCGAGCAGGCTGAGGAACTCCAGCGAGGAGTTGATCGACTGGTTGCGGTAGGCGCGCTTCTCCTGCTCGGTCGCCTCCGGCTTGCCCATCGCGCAGTTGACCGGGTTGACCAGCGAGGTGATGCCGGCCGCGGCGAGCTGCTCGCGGGTGGCGAAGCCCCTGGCCGGGTCGAAGCCGCCCGACCAGGTGGACACCACCAGGTCCGGCTTGAGCCTGAGCACCTGCTCGGCGGGCACGTCGAAGTTCTTGTTCATCGTCAGCCCGCCGGTCGGCAGCGCCTTGATGCGGGCGGTCATGGACGGGTCGTCGGACACGCCGTAGCTCTGGGCGTTGGCCAGGATGCTGCGGTCCAGCCCGAGCAGCAGGAAGCTCTCCACCTCGCCCACGCTGGTGCCGTTCAGGATCAGGACGCGCTGCGGCGGGCGGCGGAAGGTGACCCGCGTGCCGCAGTTGTCGAAGGTGAGAGGGTAGACGGTCCGGCCGGCGGACGCCGGCGCGACGGTGGTCGTCTCGCCGCCGGTCGCCGCGGGCGCGCCGCAGGCCGCGGCCAGCAGCACCAGCGCGATCGCCGAGGCCCGGCGGGTACGGGAAGGTCTCATGGGTGATGTCCTCAGAGTCGGGTCCGGAGGCGCGCACGCCGCATCGGCCCCCGGCCAGGGGGCGGGCACGGCGGCGAGCCGGGAATGTCGTCGGAGGAACCGCGGAGGACGGGCGCGCGAAGGACCGCGGGCGCGCTCTCAGGCGGGCAGGCCCACGACCGTCGGACGGACCGGGCACCACGGCTCCGGTCCGGCGGCGGGCGGCCCCCGCAGCACCAGCACGTGCCGCAGGAACAGCCGGACGCGCGCGGTGACGTCGTCGCGCCCGGTCACCGGCGTGCGCGCCGGCGCGACCCACCCGGTCACGGCGAGGAACAGCACCAGCAGCGGGCGCAGCACCCGTCCGGCCAGCTCGCGGACCAGGGCGCACAGCCCCGACTCCACCCAGCGCAGCCAGACCGACGTCAGCAGCACGCTCGCCGCGTGCACGAGCAGCATCCCGAATCCCGGGACGCCCGTGTCGTGCAGGTGACCCAGACTCGCGGCGTCCGGGGCGGGCGCGGGGGCGGGATGGTCACAGCTCAAGGAGAGCAGCACGTGCAGGACGATCTGCGAGGCGCCCGTCGCGGGCACGATGGCGGCCAGCGTGCGCTCCCGCCCGGTCAGCGCCAGGGCCGGGGCCAGGACCAGCAGGAACCCCGCCAGCAGCGCCCCGGGGTCGAAGCAGCCGCCGCCCGCCAGGTGGGCGAGCGCGGCCAGGGCGGCACACGTGCCGGCGAAGCTCGCCGCACGCAGCCACCGCACCACCGACCATGGACCCATCGAGGCCAGATCCTCCCACACGCCTGGGCCGCCCGCTTCTCATGGGGTGCCGCGTGCACGGGGCCCGTGCACCTCCCGCGAGGGCGTGCCTTCCGCCGGGGTGTGCGGTGCGGCCGGGGACGCGTCTCCCGCTGGGGTGTGCGGCGTCGGCGGGGCGGCGTACGCTCCGATGGTGACCCTCCGGTTGACTGCTCCGCCGCCTGACGACCGCTCGACGACGAGGGCTCCGTGAGGAGCCCCACATGACCGGCCTCGGCCCGCGCGCGGTCCTCGTCCCCGACCTGGGCGAGGAGCTGGCCCGCGCGGTGGGCGAGCTGGAGCGGCTGCTGCTGGTGCTGCGCGCCGCCGAGTCCGTGGGCTCGCCGCTGCCCGGCCCGCTCGCCGGCGGCATCGCCCTGAGCGCGCTGCGCCGGCTCTGGCGCGTGATCGGCCCCACGCAGGGCAGGCGCGCCGCCGCCTCCCGCCTCGCCGGCCGCCTGTACGCCCCCGGCGGCCGGGTCGAGCACGTGCCGCTGCGCCTGGTCGACGTCGACCCGCTCGACGTGGCCACCCTGTCGGCGGCCGCCGTGGCGCTCGGCCTCGGCGCGGTCGGCAAGGGCGTCGTCCGCCAGGCCCTCGACGCGGTCGGCACCGACCTGCCCGCCACCGAGCTGGTCTCGGCGGCCGCCCGCTTCACCGGCCTGCTCGACCTGGCCGACACCGCCGACTCCATCGTCCTGCGCGAACGCCTGGCCGCCGCCGGCCCTGGCGCCGACATCGTCCTCACCCCGGAGGCCGAACGCGCCTACCAGGCCACCGCCGGCCGCCTCAACACCATGTGGCCCGCCCCGGGCACCGCCACCTCGCTCTGAACCGGGCGGCTCACGGGGTCTGGGGGGCGGCGGTGGCGGGGTCGTGGTGGAAGGGGCGGGGGAGGCGGAGGCGGGCGCGCAGCGGGAGGCCCGAGGGGATGAACGCCTCGGCCTGCAGCGCCGCGACGCCGATCCTGGGCAGGTCGCGGGCGTTCGGGTAGACGACGAAGCGCGGCTCCCAGATCGGGCGGAACTTGGCGTTGAACCGGTACAGCGACTCGATCTGGAACCAGTGCGACAGGAACACCAGCACCGACCGCCAGGCCCGCAGCACGGGCCCCGCGCCGAGCCGGTCGCCGCGGGCCAGCGCCGCGCGGAACATCGCGAAGTTGAGCGACACCTGCGTGATCCCCAGCGACGGCGCGGCGCGCAGGGTCTCGGCGATCAGCAGCTCGTTGAGCCCCGGGTCGGCGTCGCGGTCGCGGCGCATCAGGTCCAGCGAGACGCCCCGCGTCCCCCACGGCACGAAGTGCAGCACGGCCTTGAGGTCGCCGTCCTTGCAGGCGGTGGCCACCAGGCACTCGACGTCGGCGGGGTCGCCGAAGCGGCCGAGCGCCATCGAGTAGCCGCGTTCGGTCTGCGTGCCGCGCCACAGGCCGGCGGCGTGGCGGATCTGCTCCTTCTCCTCCTCGGGCACGTCGCGGGCGCGGCGCACCCGGCAGACGTACCCGGCGCGGAGGGTGCGGTTGACCATCTGCCGGACGTTGCGCATCGCGCGGCCCTCCAGCGTGAAGTCGGCGACCTCGACGATCGCCTCGTCGCCGATCTCCAGCGCGGACAACCCCGCCACCCGCGTCCAGACCTCGCCGCCCGTCTCGCCGCACCCGATGACGGCGGGCACCCAGGCGTGCCGCCGCGCCTCGGCCATGAACGCGCCGATCGCCGCCGGCCACGCCTCGCGGTCGCCGATCGGGTCGCCGCTGGCCAGCATCACGCCGGAGACGACGCGGTAGGCCACGGCCGCCTTGCCCGACGGCGAGAAGATCACGCTCTTGTCCCTGCGCAGCGCGAAGTAGCCGAGCGAGTCGCGCTCGCCGTGGACGGCCAGCAGGGCGCGCAGGCGGCGTTCGTCGTCGGCGGTCAGCTCGGCGACCGGCCGCTCGGGACGCAGCGCCAGGTAGAGCGTCGTCACGGCGGTGAGCGCGCCCAGCGCGACGAGGGAGAAGTAGACCAGGTCGGAGACGCGTTCCACTTTGAACGTGACCGGCCCCTCGATGCCCGCCAGCCCCAGCGCCACGTGCTCCAGCCGGTCGGCCACCCCGGGATGGTCCACGAGCGCGCCCGGCCGGGCGCTCACGATCACGTACCCGAGCCCCAGGTCGATCGCGCCGAGCACGAGCAGGTTCCACAGCGCCCGCCAGCGCGAGCGCGGGTCGGGCAGCGCCGTGAACTCCCGCCTGCCCGCCACCAGCACGGCCAGCAGCACGACGCTGATCGCCGCGGTCACCGGGCGCAGGTGCAGCACGCCCATGACGGCGCTCAGCGGCAGCAGCACCACCACCGCCCGCCAGGCCCGCACCTTCCCGCGCCGCAGCGCGTGCGCGATCATCACCAGCATGATGCCGACCACCAGCGACGTCGCCCGCGCCACGGTCGTCACCGTCCCGGGCAGCAGGTCCGACCACTGCCCCATCCGCGTGTGCTCCAGCCGCGGCGCCACGGCCTTGAGGATGTCCAGCAGGCCGATGACCAGCGACGCGTAACCCGCCAGCGCGGGGATCCAAGGACGCTTCACAAATACTGATTGAAACTCCTGCCGGTTAATCTCGCCGTTAACCACGCGCTTACGCCGTCCGGGATATTCCTGCTGTTCATGGGACTGACCTCGATCGCGCTGCTGGCGGCGGCCGCGGTGCTCGCGGTGGCCGCGCTCGCGGGCACCGTCTGGGTGTGGCCGCGGCTGGCCGGGCGGGGGCTGCCGCCGGTGCTGGGCCGGGCGGGCCTGCTGGCCGCCTGCCAGACGTTCACCGTGGCGGCGCTCGCGCTGCTGGTCAACTACTACTTCGGCTTCTACGGCTCCTGGGCCGACCTGCTCGGCTCCGACACCGGCACCGCCCAGATCACCGCCGCCGGGGCCGCGGCCGGGCTGCGGGTGCTGGACAGCCGGGCGGTCCCCGGCGGGCGCGTCGAGGAGGTCGTCCTGCCGGGCGCGACCACGCACCTGAGCGAGGAGGCGTACGTGTTCCTGCCGTCGGCCTACTTCAAGGACCCGCGGCGCAGGTTCCCGGCGATCCTCGCCCTCACCGGCTACCCCGGCGACCCGCGCAACCTGATGACCCGGATGGACCTGCCCGGGCGGCTGGCGCACGCCATCGCCCTGCACCAGGTCAACCCGGCCGTCCTGGTCATGATGCGGCCGAGCGTGGTGCTGCCGCGCGACACCGAGTGCGTGGACGTGCCGGGCGGCCCGCAGGTGCTGACGTACTTCGCCACCGACGTCCGGCAGGCCGTGACCGCGCACTACCGGGCGGCGCCCGGCGGCGACTCCTGGGGCGTCCTCGGCGGCTCGACCGGCGGCTACTGCGCGCTGAAGCTGGCGATGAGCCGTCCTGACGCGTTCTCCGCCGCGGTCTCCCTGTCGGGCTACTACAAGACGATCGTGGACGGCACCACCGGCGACCTGTTCCACGGCGACAAGGGGCTCGCCGACCGCAACGACCTGATGTGGCGCCTGGCCCACCTGCCCGCCCCGCCCGTGGACGTGCTCGTCACCAGCAGCAGGAAGGGCGAGGCCGACTACCTGCCGACCGAGCGGTTCCTGAACGCGGTCAAACCGCCCATGCGGGCCTCGTCGCTGATCCTGCCCAGCGGCGGCCACAACTTCAACACCTGGAACCGGGAGCTGCCGCAGGCGCTGCCGTGGCTGGTCCAGCAGCTGGCCGAGCCCGCCACGGCCCGCTAGACGAGGGGCCGGACCGGGACGGGGTGGTTCATCCTCGCGCCCACGGGGGAGGAGCTCTCTCCGTGACCGACGTGTACGCCACCGCCGAGCTCGACCTCGCCCCGGCCGGGTTCGTCCGGGCCATCGAGGAGCTGCCGCTGGTCGACCACCACACCCACGGCGTGGTGGCCCGCGACCTGTCGCGCAGCGCGTTCGAGGAGCTGATCACCGAGTCCGACCGGCCGGTGCCAGAGTGGATGACGCAGTTCGACTCCCAGACCGGGTACGCCATCCTGCGCCACTGCGCGCCCGTCCTCGGCCTCGAACCGCACTGCACGCCGGAGGAGTACCTGGCCAGGAGGGCCCGGCTGGGGGCCGGTGAGGTGAACCGGCTGCTGCTGGGCGCCACGGGCGTGGCCCACTATCTGGTCGAGACCGGCTACCGGAGCGAGGAGCTGGTGGGCCCGTCCGGCATGGCGGAGCTCACCGGCGTGCCCGCCGACGAGGTGGTGCGGCTGGAGACGGTGGCCGAGCAGGTCGCGGCCGGCGACTGCGAGGCGTCCTCGTTCGCCGACGCGTTCGCGCGCGAGCTGTGGGCGCGCACCGGCGGCGCGCGCGGGCTCAAGAGCGTCGCCGCCTACCGTCACGGCCTCGACCTGGACCCCGAGCCGCCGAGCCGGGCCGAGGTCACCGAGGCGGCCGGGCGCTGGCTGGGCTCAGGCGGCGGTAAGCTGACGGACCCGGTGCTGTTGCGACACGTGATCTGGACCGGGATCGAGCGAGGGTTGCCGATCCAGTTCCACACCGGCCTCGGCGACCCCGACCTCGACCTTCGCCGGGCCGACCCGCTGCTGCTGCGCGGCCTCGTCGAACGCGCCGAGCCGTCCGGAGTGCCGCTGGTGCTGCTGCACTGCTACCCGTTCCAGCGGCACGCGGGGTTCCTCGCGCAGGCCTATCCCAACGTCTTCTTCGACGTGGGGCTCGGGGTGACCTACACCGGGGCCCGCAGCGTGGCGCTGGTGGCCGAGAGCCTGGAGGTGGCGCCGTTCGCCAAGGTCCTGTTCTCGTCCGACGGGTGGGGGCCGGCCGAGCTGCACCATCTGGGCGCGGTGTTGTGGCGGCGGGCGATGGCGCGGGTGCTCGGCCGGCTCGTGCTCGACGGCGAGTGGTCGGCCGCGCAGGCGATGCGGGTGGCGGCGATGGTCGGCGCGGACAACGCGCGACGCGTCTACGGACTGGGAACACGGGAGGAGAGCACGGGGTGAACGACCTCGGGGGCCGTACGATCAACGGGCCCGTCGACGGAGCCGTCATCGGGAACGGCACGACGGAGGACACCGCCTACGCGGTGCTGCGGGAAGGACTGTGGCGGGAGCTGCCCGCCGCGCAGGCGCTGCGCCGCGAGCTGCACGCCGCGCCCCGCCTGTCGGGCCAGGAGGGCCCGACGCGGGCGCGGCTGCTGGACGCGCTGCCCGCCGGGACGGTCGAGCACGTGGCCGGCACCGGCGCGGTGCTGCGCGTCGGCGGTCCGGGCCCGGCCGTGGGCGTGCGCGGCGAGCTGGACGCCCTGCCGCTGGTCGAGCGCACCGGCGTCGAGTGGGCCGCCGGCGGCGGCGCGATGCACGCCTGCGGGCACGACGTGCACATGGCGGCCGTGGTCGCCCTGGCCAGGACCCTCGACCGGCTCGGCGCCGACCCGCCTCTGCTGGTCGTGCTGCAACCGCGCGAGGAGGGCTTCCCCTCCGGCGCCTCCGACGTCGTGGCGTCGGGCGCGCTGCACCGCCACCGGGTCGGCGCCATGATCGGCGCGCACGTGCAGCCCCTCCTGGCGGAGGGCGTGGTCGCCTCCGTGCCGGGGGCGGTCAACGCCTCCTCCGACGAGTTCAGGGTGGTCGTCAGGGGAGCGGAGGGCCACGCCGCCTACCCCCACCTCACCAGGGACCCGGTGGTGGCCATGGCGCAGGTCATCGTGACCGCCCAGCAGGTCGTCAGCCGGTCCGCCGACCCGATGATGCCCACCGTGGTCACCTTCGGCACGGTCAACGCCGGCACCGCGCCCAACGCCGTGCCGGGCGAGGCCGTGGCCAGGGGGACGCTCCGGGCCATGTCCGAGTCCTGGCGCCAGGAGCTGCACGAACGGTTCACCCAGGTGGTCGAGGACGTCGCCAGGGCGTGCGGCTGCGTGGCCGAGGTGACGATCCTGCCGGGGGAGCCGGTGCTGGTCAACGACGCCGGGCTGGCCGTACGCGCCGGCGGGCTGCTGCGCGAGCAGGGCTGGACGGTCGACGGCGGCCTGCGCTCGTGCGGGGCCGACGACTTCTCCCACTACGCCTCGGTGGCGCCGTCGCTCATGATGTTCGTCGGCGTGGACACCGCCGCCGGCCTGCACAGCCCCGAGTTCCTGCCCGGCGACGCCGCCGTGGGCGCGGTGGCCGAGAGCCTGCTGGCCGGTTATCTGGCGGCGGCCTCCGCGCTGCCCGGCCCCGCCGGAGTGAACGGGATGTTGTTCTCCAGGAACGCCTGAACCCCTGCCACCCTGTCGCGTCCATTCCTCCAACAACCGCGTCAGGGAAGTCCAAGCACCCCCAGAAGGGGCATCGCTGACGAAACCGCCGACGGCCTCTAGTGTCGAAAGGGATGGATCTCGAAACCTTCGCCCCCGGTTCGGGCCGTCTCGAACCCCGCGCGGCACTCCGCTCCGACGCCCCCGCCCTCGACCTCAACGGCCTGTGGCGCTTTCGCCTCTCGCCCGTGGCCGACGTCCCCGACGACTTCGCCCGGCCCGGCTTCGACGACGCCGCCTGGGACGAGCTGCCGGTGCCCGCCCACTGGCCCCTGCACGGCCACGGCGCCCCCGCCTACACCAACGTCTCCTACCCCTTCCCCGTGGACCCGCCGCACGTCCCCGGCGAGAACCCGACCGGCGACTACCGGCGCGCCTTCGACCTGCCGGACGGCTGGAGCGGCGGCCGGCTGCGGTTCGAGGGCGTCGACTCCTTCGCCAGGGTCTGGCTGAACGGCCACGAGCTGGGCTTCTCCACCGGCAGCAGGCTGCCCGTCGAGTTCGACGCGGGGCCGTGGCTGCGTCCGGGACGCAACGTGCTGGCCGTGCGCGTGCACCAGTGGTCGGCCGCCAGCTACCTGGAGGACCAGGACATGTGGTGGCTGCCCGGCATCTTCCGGGACGTCACCCTCACCCGCTCGGCCGCCGACGTGTTCGTGCGGGCCTCCCACGACGGCAGGCTGAGCTTCGAGGCCGCCGAGGGCCGCCTGAGCGTGCCCGAACTCGGCGTACGGGACCTGGAACCCGGCGTCGAGATCACCGTCGAGGCCGAACCGTGGACCGCCGAGACACCCCGCCTGTACGAGGCCGTCCTCACCACCCCGCACGAGACCGTACGGCTGCGCGTCGGCTTCCGCACCGTCTCCGTCGCGGACGGCGTGCTCCTGGCCAACGGCCGCCCGCTGCTGCTCAAGGGCGTCAACCGGCACGAGTTCCACCCCCGCCACGGCCGCGCGGTCCCGTACGAGACCATGCGCGAGGACGTGCTGCTCATGAAGCGGCACAACGTCAACGCCGTCAGGACCAGCCACTACCCGCCGCACCCCGACTTCCTGGACCTGTGCGACGAACTGGGCCTGTGGGTCATCGACGAATGCGACCTGGAGACGCACGGCTTCGGCCAGGTCGGCTGGCGCCGCAACCCCACCGACGACCCGCGCTGGGCCGACGCCCTGCTCGACCGCATGCGCCGCATGGTCGAACGGGACAAGAACCACCCCAGCGTCATCATGTGGTCGCTGGGCAACGAGGCGGGCGTCGGCCGCAACCTCGCCGTCATGGCGGACTGGACACGCGAGCGCGACCCGTCCAGGCCCCTGCACTACGAGGGCGACTGGTCGTGCGCCCACACCGACGTCTACTCCCGCATGTACGCCACCCACGCCGAGGTCGAGGCCATCGGGCGCGGCGAGGAGGACCCGCTCGACGACCCCGCCTTGGACGCGCGGCGGCGCGCGATGCCGTTCCTGCAGTGCGAGTACGCCCACGCCATGGGCAACGGGCCCGGCGGCCTGGCCGAGTACCAGGAGCTGTACGAACGTTTCCCGAGGCTGGCCGGCGGGTTCGTGTGGGAGTGGATCGACCACGGCCTGACCCATCCCCGCCACGAGTACGCCTACGGCGGCGACTACGGCGAGCCCGTGCACGACGGGAACTTCGTCATCGACGGGCTCGTGTTCCCCGACCGCACGCCCTCCCCGGGCCTGCTGGACCTGAAGAAGGTGTTCGAGCCGGTACGGTTCGCGTTCGGCGACGGCGTGGTCCGGGTGGACAACCGGTACGACTTCCGCGATCTCGCCCATCTCGGCTTCCTGGCCGTCGTCGAGGAGGACGGGGTCCCGGTGGCGGAGTTCCCGCTGGAGGTGCCGGCGTCCGGCGGTGAGGTGAAGCTGCCCGCCCTGCCGCCCGGGGAAGGCGCCGGGGAACGCTGGCTCACGATCCGCGCCATCCTGACCGCCGACCAGCCCTGGGCCCCCGCAGGCCACGAACTCGCCTGGTCCCAAACCCCCCTGCCCACCCCGGCCTCCGGCCCGACCCCCGGCCCGGCTCCTGACGCGGCTTCCGGCCCGGTTTCCGGCCCGACCTCTGACCTGGCTCCCGGCCCGGCCGACCGGGCGGGACCGTTGCTCGCCCCCGTTCCCGCCGCCCAGCGGCAGGCGGCGGACGGCGGGCGGCTGGTGCTGGGCGGCGGCGAGTTCGACGCGCGTACCGGCCGACTGGCCCGCCTGTTCGGCCTGGACGTCGAAGGCCCGCGCCTCGACCTCTACCGCGCCCCCACCGACAACGACCGCTACGGCGGCCTGGGCCGCACATGGCGGCAGCTCGGCCTGCACCGTCTCACCCACCGCGTGGACGGCGTCGAGACCGGCGACGGCCTCACCGTCCGCACCAGGGTCGCCCCCGCGGCCACCGACCTCGGCATGCGCGCCACCTGGACCTGGACCGCGACCTCCGGCGACACCCTGGACCTGACCGTGGACGTCGAGCCCGAGGGCGAGTGGCCCGACCCGATCCCGCGCCTGGGCGTGCACCTGACGCTGCCCGGCGAGATCGCGCACGTCACCTGGTTCGGCCGGGGGCCGGGGGAGGCGTACCCCGACACCGGCATGGCCGCCCGCGTGGGCCGCTGGAGCGCCACCGTCGACGACCTCCAGACGCCCTACGTCTATCCGCAGGAGAACGGGCGCCGCGGCGACGTGCGGTGGGCCGAGTTCGGCGGCCCGGACGGGACGCCCGGGTTCCGGGTGGAGGGTGACCCGGTGTTCGGGCTGACCGCGCGCCGGTGGAGCACCGCCGAGCTGGAGGCCGCCCGTCACCGCCCCGACCTGGTGGCCGGGGACCGGGTGCACCTCCACCTGGACCTCGCCCAGCAGGGCATCGGCACCGCCACCTGCGGCCCCGGCACCCTGCCCCGGTACGACCTGCACGCCGCCCCGGCCACCCTCCACCTCCGCTTCACCCCGTCCTGACCACGCACACCAGAGGCCGGTGTCCCTCAGGACCCCGGCCTCCCGGCGGTCAGGCGGGTGGCACCGTCAGGCGGGTGGCACCGTCAGGCGGGTGGCACCGTGAGGACGGTGCCCGCGCCGACGGTCAGCCCGCCCTCGCGGACGGCGAACCCGAGACCGGGCTCGACCGCGACCGCCCGGCCCAGCTCGACCGTCACCTCCACCGTCCGGCCCGGCTCGGCGGGCGCGGGCAGCGCCAGCTCGCCGGGCACGTCGGTGGTCCGCAGGTAGAACTGCGGCCGGTACCCCGAGGCGATCGGACGCCGCCGCCCGCCCTCCTCCGGGGTCAGCAGGTACACCCGGGCGGTGAACGACGTACGGGCGCTCTGGCTGCCGGGCGCGGCCAGGACCATGCCCCGGCGCACCTGCTCGCGGCGCACCCCGCGCAGCAGGACGGCCGCGTTGTCCCCGGCCTCGCCCCGCTCCATCGTCTTGCCGAACGTCTCCACGCCGGTCACCACCGCCGTGAACCCGTCGCCGAACCCGACCGCCTCCACCGTGTCGCCCACGCGCACGGTGCCGCGCTCGATGGCCCCGGTGACGACCGTGCCCCGGCCGGTGACCGTGAGCACGTTCTCCACGGGCATCAGGAACGGCGCGTCCAGGTACCGGACCGGGACGGGGATGTGCTCGTCCACGGCCCGCAGCAGCGCCTCGACCGACGCCGTCCAGACCGGGTCGCCCTCCAGCGCCCGCAGCCCGGACACCCGGACCATCGGGACGTCGCGGTAGCCCTGCTCGGCCAGCAGGTCGGCCAGCTCCAGCTCCACCAGGTCCGTCAGCTCCGGGTCGGCGCCGTCGGCCTTGTTGACGGCGACCACCAGGTGCCCGACCCCGACCCGCCGGGCCAGCAGCACGTGCTCCCTGGTCTGCGGCATGATGCCGTCGTGCGCGGACACGACGAGGATCGCGCCGTCGAGCTGCGCCGCCCCCGTGATCATGTTCTTCACGTAGTCGGCGTGGCCCGGCATGTCGACGTGGGCGTAATGGCGGGTGTCGGTCTCGTACTCGACGTGCGAGATGTTGATCGTGATCCCCCTGGACGCCTCCTCCGGCGTCCGGTCGATCCGCTCGAACGGCGTGTACGTCGCCTGCCCGCGCTCGGCGAGCACCTTCGTGATCGCCGCCGTCAGCGTGGTCTTGCCGT
Organism: Nonomuraea sp. NPDC051191; assembly: GCF_044455665.1. Classification (NCBI taxonomy): domain Bacteria; kingdom Bacillati; phylum Actinomycetota; class Actinomycetes; order Streptosporangiales; family Streptosporangiaceae; genus Nonomuraea; species Nonomuraea sp. NPDC051191. The sequence continues at coordinate 203,780 of NZ_JBITEZ010000010.1, forward strand.
GGTCGACGTGCCCCATCGTGCCGATGTTGAGATGCGGCTTGTTCCGCACATAGGCCTGCTTGGCCATGATTCCTTCCCTGAAGACCTGGGACCGTGTGTGACCCGTGTCGGGTCGGCAACCTCCCCCCGCCGGGTCACATCAGGACTTACGAGGAGAGGTCAGCGCTCCAGGCCGTCGCAGGCACGCTCGAACACACCCGGCGCGGCGGGTGCGAGACGGCGAGCGTGCAGGAACATGAAGAACATGGTGCGGTGCTCAGCACGCCCGCGCAACGCATTATTCCGCTCGGGCCTACAGCGGGATCCACTCGGTGGACGTCGTGACCTCCTCCAGCACGGACGGGATCGGCTCGACGCCGAGCCCCGGCCCTGACGGCACCTCAAGATGACCGTCCACCAGCTCGAACGGCTCGGTCACGTCGGTCGCGAAGTACCGGCGCGACCCCGAGGTGTCGCCGGGCAGCGTGAACCCCGGCAGCGCCGCCAGCGCCACGTTCGCCGCCCGGCCGAGACCGGTCTCCAGCATGCCGCCGCACCACACCGCCACGCCGTTGGCCCGGCACAGGTCGTGGATGCGCCGCGCCTCCAGGTAGCCGCCGATCCGGCCGGGCTTGATGTTGATGATCGAGCACGAGCCGAGCGCGATGGCGGCCGCCGCGTGCTCGGCCGACTCGATGGACTCGTCCAGGCAGATCGGCGTCCGCAACTGGCGGGCCAGGCGGGCGTGCTGGACGAGGTCGTCGTTGGCCAGCGGCTGTTCGATCAGCAGCAGGTCGAACGCGTCGAGCCGGGCCAGCCGGCGGGCGTCGCTCAGCGAGTACGCCGCGTTGGCGTCCACCTGGAGCAGCAGGTCGTCGCCGAAGCGTTCGCGCACCGCGCGCACCGGCTCGACGTCCCAGCCGGGCTCGATCTTCAGCTTGATGCGGACGTACCCCTCCTCGACGTAGCCGGCCACGGCGTCGAGAAGCTGCGGGATCGAGTCCATGATGCCCACCGACACCCCGCACGGCACCCGGTCGCGGACCGCGCCCAGGAAGTGGCCGAACGACTCGCCGGACGCCCTGAGCTGCGCGTCCAGCACGGCGGTCTCCAGCGCCGCCTTGGCCATGCGGTGGCCCTTGACCGGTTCGAGGGCGTGGCCGACCCCGTACGCGTCCACGTTCTTCGGCAGGGCCGGCAGCAGGAACCGGCGGATCACCTCGGCGGCGCCGTCGACGTACTCGGAGGAGTAGTGCGGCTCGGACATGGCCACGCACTCGCCCCACCCCTCGGCGTCGGGGGTCACCACCCTGACCAGCAGGACGTCCCGGGCGGTCTCGGTGCCGAACGACGTGCGGAACGGCGACACCAGCGGCATCGCGATCCGGCGCAGCTCTACTCCGGTGATCTTCACACTCTCTCCAACTCGGTCGACGCACAGATGCTCCCTGGTGACCGTACGACATGCGGCGACGCCGGGATTCGTGCCGGGCCACCACAAGGGCGGGCGGTTCTTCGTCCCGGAGTCCTAGAAGCCGGTCCGGGACCGTCCTGGAGCGGTCACCACGGCCTCAGACGACGATCCCCGGCGTACGGGCGATCCGGATCCGGCACGGCGTGTCCTCACTGAGCCGCACCGCCTCCAGCGGCACCGTGACCTCCGGCGTGCGGTACCGGCCGCCGGAGAACGCCGCCGCCAGGCGGGCCCGGACGAACGCGGCCGGGATCTGGCCGTCGATCGCGCTGGTGCCGTCACGCCCGATCTCCGCCACGCACGCGCCCGGCTGCGTGGCCAGCGCCAGACCGGCGACCGTCGCCCCGGCCAGGGCCGACACGTCGCGTCTGGTCCAGCCGTAGTGCCACATGCCGGCCGCCACCACGGGCGCGGCCGGGCAGGCGGGCTCGATGATCACCACGTCGAGCCCCTGGAGCAGGGCGGTGGCGATCTGCTCGGCGCCCCGCAGGGCCACGGGCGTGATCCGCAGCCCGGGAAGCTCCGGCAGCGGGCCGCCGAGGGTGTAGATCAGCTTGATGCCGGTGGTGAAAGGACCTGGATCGCTGTCGTGCCATCCACAGGCGACGACGCCGACCGACGGGGCGGAGCCCAGCGTGCCGATCCGCAGCATATCGACATGACTACCCTCCGCGCCCCCCGATCACACACCGTCAACGCCGTCCGGGACGGATCCGCGCTGGTCAGCGCAGGCTCCTGGCGTCGAGGGCGCGCAGCACCCGGGAGACCACCTGGGGGTCGGCCCGCGGGTCGCGGCGGGCGTCCAGCACGGCCTGCCGGGCGGCCGACATCATCTCCTCCTGCACCCGCCGGACCAGCCGCGCCCGCTGCGCCCGCTGCTCGAACGCCTCGCGCCGCTCGTCGTCGGCGGCCTCGGGGCTGATCCGCAGCCCGAGGTCCACCATGCGCCTGCCCAGCAGCTCGACGACGTCCTCGGGCAGGTCCTCGGCCTCGTCGATCTCCCGCAGCCGCCGCTTGGCCGCGTGGGCGGCCCGGACGGCCAGGCGCTTCTCCAGGTCGCGTTCGGCCGCCGTGTCGGCCTTGACGCCGAGCCGCGTCACCAGCCACGGCAGCGACAGCCCCTGCACCACCAGCGTCACCAGGATGACCGCGAACGCGATGAACACGATCACCGGCCGCTGCGGGAACGGCTGACCGTCGTGGGTCCGCAGCGGGATGGCCAGCGCCAGCGCCACCGACGCCACGCCGCGCATGCCGGCCCACCACATCACGACGGTCTCGCGCCAGCTCATCGGCACCTCGGTGTCCTCGCGCCGCCCCTTCTTGGCCACCCACGCCGCCGGCAGCAGCCACAGCAGCCGCACGCCCACGACGACGACCACCACGGCGGCGCTCCACCACAGCACCTCCCCGAACCGCCCGTGGACCGTGCCGAACACGGTGTGCAGCTCCAGCCCGATCAGCCCGAACGCGATCCCCGTCACCAGCGTGTCCACCACCTGCCAGAACGTCGCCGAGGCGAAGCGGCCGAACACGTCGTCGGCGTCCGACATGCGGTCGCTGAGGTAGAAGGCGGTGGTCAGCACGGCCAGCACGCCCGACCCGCCCAGCTCGTCGGCCACCGCGTAGCTCACGAACGGCACCACCAGCGACAACCCCACCTGCAACGTCGCGTCGCCCAGCAGCGCCATCAGCCGCCCGGCCGCCCAGCCCAGCGCGAACCCCGCCGCCACGGCCACCACCGCCGACAGCACGAACTCGCCCAGCGCGCCCGGCCAGGAGAACACGCCGGTGACGACCGCCGCGACCGCCACGTGGTAGAGCACGATCGCGGTCACGTCGTTGAACAGGCCCTCGCCCTCCAGCAGCGACACCATGCGCCGCGGCAGGCCCAGCCGCCCGGCCACCGCCGTGGCCGCCACCGGATCGGGCGGCGCCACCAGCGCGCCCAGCGCCGCCGCCGCCGCCAGCGGCAGGCCGGGGACGAGCGCGTGCGCCGTGGCCGCCACGGCCGCCGTCGTCACGAACACGAGTGCCACCGCGAGCAGGAAGATCGGCTGCCAGTTCGCCGCGAACTGCCGCCACGACGTACGCCGCACCGCCGCGTACAACAACGGCGGCAGCAGCAACGGCAGCACGATGCCCGGCGGGATGTCCACGTTCGGCACGAACGGCAGCACCGCCATGACGATGCCCAGCAGCGTCATCAGCACCGGCGCGGGCAGCCCCAGCCGCTCACCCAGCGGAACCGTGATCAGCGCGCCCAGCAGCACCAGCATGAGCAGCACGAACTGGTCCACGACGCCCCCCGGTGATCGTCGTCACCCAGCGTATGCGGGGCCGCCTCAGCGGTCGAGGACGTGCAGGGTGTGCGGGCTCGCGCCCAGCGGCACCGGCTCGGCGGCCGTGCAGGCCACCACGTCGGCCACCCGGGCGCCGAACAGGTCGGGCACGTAGATGGCCGGTTCCAGGCAGAACGTCATCCCCGGGGCGAACACCGCCTCCTCGCCCGCCCGCGGCCCCTCGTCGTGCCCCAGGCCCACCCCGCGGCCCACGTGCAGGGAGGCGAAGCGGCCGTACCCGCTGGCGTCGATGACCTCGTTCACCGTCCTGGCCAGCTCCGCGAACGGGACCGACGGCCGCAGCGCCGACAGGGCCGCGCGGTGGGCGGCCAGCACCACCGAGTACATCGCCTCGTAGTCCTCCGGCGGCTCGGCCACCGCGAACACCCGGCCGACCTCGGCGCAGTAGCCGTCCCAGCGCCCGCACAGCGACACCAGCAGCGCGTCACCCGGATTGATCACCCGCCCGCCCGGGACGTGCGCGGGCCGCGCGGTGTGCTCGCCCGCCGACACGCGCAGCGAGATCACCTCCTCGCAGCCCGACTCCAGCGCCAGCAGCCGCAGCCGGCGCGCCATCGCCCGCTCGGTCGCGCCGAACCAGGCCAGCTCGCCCGCCTGTGCGAGCACCGACTCCGCCGCCGCGACCGCCCGGCCGAGCGCCGCCAGTTCGGCGGGGTCCTTGCGCAGCCGCAGCGGCGCCAGCACCGCGGAGGCGGGCACCAGCTCGGCGGCGATCGCCAGCCGGAACAGCTCGCCCGCCCGCATCTCCGGGTCCACCCCCACCCGGCGCGCGGAGGCGGGCACCAGCCCCGCCGGATCGCGGGTCTCGACGACCGCGTCGGCCGTCACCACGAGGAACACGCCCTCCCCGGCGCCGTCCGGCCAGGCGCGGGAGGCGCTGAGGAACCGGAAGTCCGGCGACGGCCGCAGCACCAGCACGTCGATGCCCTCCGCGGCCATCGCCCGCCGCACGGCCGCCACCCGCGCGGCGTGGCCCCGGCTCACGCCGGCTCGTGCAGCCAGCAGGCGACCGGACCGAAGTCCGGCTCCTTCTCGCGGCACACCTCCATCACCAGCGGGCAACGCGGGTTGAACCGGCAGCCGCCCGGCGGGTTCGCCGGGTCCGGCACGTCCCCGGCCAGCTCGGCGGGCAGCACGCCCATCCCGTCCGGCTTGGGGATGGCCCCCAGCAACGCCCTGGTGTACGGGTGCTTCGGGTCGTCCCACACCTCGGCCGTCCCGCCCACCTCGACGATCTTGCCGAGGTACATGACGGCGATCCGGTCGGCGATCAGCCGCACCACCGACAGGTCGTGGCTGATGAACAGCAGCCCGGCCCCCGAGTCCACCGCGAGGTCGCGCATCAGCCGGGCCACCTGCGCCTGCGCGGAGGCGTCCAGCGCCGAGATCGGCTCGTCGCCGATGAGCAGCCGCGGCCGGGCCGCCAGCGCCCTGGCGATCGCGATGCGCTGCCGCTGGCCGCCGGAGAACTCGTGCGGATGCCGCCCCGCGAAGGCGCGCGGCAGGCCCACCCGTTCCAGCAGGTCGGCCGGGTCGGTGGCGGTGTCGTTCGCGGTGCGCAGGCCGTCGGCGATCTGGTCGCCCACCCGGCGCCGCGGGTTCAGCGACGCGTACGGGTCCTGGAACACCATCTGGATGCCGGTCAGCTTCCTGCGCCGCAGGCCGAGCGGCGTGACCTGTTGCCCCTCGAACGCGATCGACCCATGCGTGACCGGGTTCAGCCCGCAGACCGCCCGCGCCAGGGTGGACTTGCCGCACCCCGACTCGCCGACCAGGCCCACGACCTCGCCCGCCCGTACGGACAGGCTCGCCCCGGCCACCGCCCGCACCACCGGACGCCCGGGGGAGCGGTGCTCGACGACCAGGTCCTCGATGTCCAGCATCAGCCCTCCACGTCCGAAGCAGAATCAGGAAGCGAGTCCAGCAGCGCGCGCGTGTAGGGGTGCTCGGGGTCGCGCAGCACCCGCCCGCGCGGCCCGGTCTCCACGACCAGGCCGTCCTTCATCACGCTCACCTCGTCCGCGACCGCCGACATCACGCCCAGGTCGTGCGTGACCAGCAGCACGGCCAGGCCCAGCTCGTCGCAGAGCCCGCGCAGCAGCCGCAGCACGCCCGCCTGCACGGTCACGTCCAGCGCCGTCGTCGGCTCGTCGGCGATCAGCACCTTCGGCGAGCAGGCCAGCGCGACGGCGATCGCGATGCGCTGCCGCATGCCGCCGGAGAACTGGTGCGGGAAACGCCCGTACGCCTCCTCGGCGCCCGGGATGCGCACCTTGCCCAGCAGCTCGACCGCCCGCGCCTTCGCCTCGGCCTTGCCCAGGCCGAGGTGGTGCCGCATGTGCTCGGTGAGCTGCCGGCCGATCGTGAGCATCGGGTGCAGGCTGGTCGCCGGGTCCTGGAACACCATGGCGACCTCGCCGCCGCGCACCTGGTTGAGCTCCTTGGGCGGCAGCGTGAGCAGGTCCCGCTCGCCGAGCCCGATCCGGCCCGAGACCCGCGCGCCGTGCGGCAGCAGCCCCAGGACGGCCAGGCCCGTCATCGTCTTGCCCGACCCGCTCTCGCCGGCCAGGCCGTGCACGCGCCCGGCGGCCAGCTTCAGGTCGACGCCGCGCAGGATCTCCTTGCCGCCGATCGACACCTTCAGGTCGGTGATGTCCAGCGTCACAACGCACGCTCCTTGATCGCGCGGGCCGTCCGCGGGTCGAGCGCGTCCCGCAGCGTGTCGCCGAGGAAGTTGAACGCCAGCACCACGGTCAGGATCGCCAGGCCCGGGAACGTCGCCACCCACCAGCTGTCGAACACCTCGACGCCGGAGGCCACCATCGCGCCCCACTCGGGCGAGGGCGGCTTGGCCCCCAGGCCCAGGAACGACAGGCCGGACAGCAGCAGCAGCGCCGTGCCGATGTCGAGCGTGGCCAGCACCAGGATCGGGCCGGTCACGTTCGGCAGCACGTCCACCCGCAGCGAACGCCACACCGAGAAGCCCAGCAGCCGACCGCTCAGCACGAACTCCCGCTCGCGCACGCCCAGCACCAGCCCGCGGGTGACGCGGGCGTAGGCGGGCCAGGCCACCACCAGCACGGCCAGCACCGCGTTGCCCAGGCTCGCGCCCAGCGCCGCGGCCACCACCATGGCCAGGATCACGGTCGGGAACGCGAACACCAGATCCGCGATCCGCATGATCGTCTCGCCGACCCACTTGCCGAAGTACCCGGCGCACGCCCCCAGCAGGCCGCCGACCAGCACCGACAGCACGACCAGCAGCAACGTCAGCGGGATCGACACCCGCGCGCCGTACATGACGCGGCTCAGGATGTCGCGCCCGAGCTGGTCGGTGCCGAACCAGTGGCCGGGGCCCGGAGGCGCCAGCCGCGGCAGGTCCTGGGCCAGCGGGTCGTGCGGCGCCAGCCACGGCGCGGCCAGCGCGATCACCAGCCAGGCCACGGCCAGGACGGCGCCCGCGACGGCCAGCGGCTGCCGCCACGCCTCGGGCAGCCTGCCCAGCAGCCCCTTGCCTCTCATTGCAGCCTCACTCGGGGATCGATGACGCCGTACAGCACGTCCACGATCAGGTTGATGACCAGGTAGACCACGCCCACGACCAGGCCGACGCCCATCACGGCGGGCAGGTCGAGGCTGGTGGCGCTCTTGTAGGCGTACTGGCCGACACCGGGCCAGGCGAAGATCGCCTCGACCAGGACGGTGCCCGACAGCAGGCTGCCGAAGGCCAGACCGGCCACGGTGATGATCGGCACCAGCGCCGAACGCAGCACGTACCGGAACAGGATCACCCGGCCCGGCAGCCCCTTGGCGCGGGCCGCGCGGACGTAGTCCTGACCCAGCACCTCCAGCACCGCCGAACGGGTGAAGCGGGTCAGCAGGCCGATCGTGTACAGCGCCAGCACCAACGCCGGCGTGATCAGATGGCCGACGGCCGAGGTGAAGATGTCCCACCGGCCCGCCAGCAGCGCGTCGATCGTCTGCAGCCCGGTCACCGCCGGCGCCGAGCCGAGCGCCGCGTCCACGCGCCCGCTGCCCGGCGTGATCTGCAGCCGGAAGAAGAACACGTAGAACGCCACCAGCGCCAGCCAGAACGTCGGCACCGAGATGCCGATCAGGCTGACCAGCCGCAGCACGTGGTCGGACAGCCGGTCCCGGCGCAGCGCGGCGATCACGCCGAAGGCCACGCCCAGCACCAGCGAGATCAGGATCGCCGCGCCCGCCAGCTCCAGCGTCGCCGGGACGAACTCGGCCAAGTCCTGGCTGACCGGACGGTGGCTCTGCTGGCTGGTGCCCAGATCGCCCTGGACCAGGCCCTGCAGATAGATCGCGTACTGCTGCCACAGCGGCTTGTCCAGGCCGTGCTCGGACCGCCACTGCGCCACGATGGCCGGGTCGCCCAGCGCCCGCTGGCCCAGGTTGGCGGCCACGGGGTCGCCGGGCACCAGGTTGGTCAGCAGGAACGTGACGAGCGTGATGCCCCAGGCCAGCAGCACGGCGATGAGGATGCGCCGGACGAGGAAGCGCGCCAGCGGAGGCACTCCCCGCCGCCGCGGCGCCGCCGTGGCGGCCGTCCCTGCCGGAGAGCCGCCCGGGGAGCCGGCGCCGGGGCGCGGCGGCGAGCCCGCCGCGCCCTGGTTGTCGGACACCTGCCGGTCTCCTTACTTCGCGCCGAGGTCGGCGACGTCCACGGTCCAGACCGGGTGGTACTCCAGGCCCGTCACGGACGCGGCCGACACGATGTTCTGGCTCGGCTGGATCAGCGGCACGAACGGACCGGAGGCGTTGAGCTTGGTCTGCAGGTCGGCGTAGGCCGTCTTGCGCGGCTCGTCGCCGATCGCGGTCGCGGCCTTGTCAGCGGCGGCCTCGATCTCCTTGGCCGCGCCTTCCTTCCAGCCGGCCCGCAGGCCCACGGTCTTGCCCGGCGCGAACGCCAGGTAGTCGCTCGGGTCCGGGTAGTCGGGGCCCCAGTACCACAGGCCCATCTCCTCCTTGCCGTTGCGGTAGTTGTCCAGCGCGGTCGTCACCGGCGCGGGCTGGAGGTCCACCGTGATGCCGACCTCCTTGAGGTTGGCCTGGATGCGCTCGGCCAGCGGCTGGAACGACAGGCCGTTGACGGTCAGCTCGCTCGGGAACTCCAGCTTGACGGTCGGGTTCGACACGCCGCTGGCCGCCAGGGCCGCCTTGGCGCCCTCGACGTCCCGCTTGGGGGCCTGCTCCGGCGGCAGCGCGCCGAGCAGCTGCGACGGGATGATGCCCGGCGCCTGCGTCGAGCCCTCGCCGGCCAGCTCCAGCAGGCCCGCGTAGTCGACGCCCTTGCGGACGGCCTCGACGAACTTGGCGTTCGGCGTGGTCTTGCTGACGCCCGAGTCCTGGTTGGCCAGCAGGAAGATGACGTTCGCCGAGGCGGTCTTCTTGACCTGCAGGGTGGAGGGCATGTTGGTGACCTGGTCACCGGACAGGTTCAGCGCCACCTGGCTGTCGCCGCGCTGCACGTTCAGCTTCTGCGTGGCGGCCTCGACGTTGCGGATGACGACCTTGTCGTAGGCCGGCTTGGTGCCGTAGTACTTCGGGTTCGCCTTGAGCGTGACCTGGCTGCTCACGTTGAACGCCTCGATCGTGTACGGCCCGGAGCCCGCCGAGGACGAGTTCAGGTACTGCTCGGCCTTGTCCTGGGCGTCGGCCGTCGCGCCGTGCTCCTTGGCGACCTTGCTGTTGAGGATGCCCAGCGCCGGGTTCGGCAGGATGTAGGGCAGCGCCGGGTTCGGCGCCTTCGACGTCAGCGTGATCGTCGAGTCGTCGGTCTTGGCCACCTCGACGCCGTCCAGCAGGAACGACGGGGTGCCCTTCATGTCGCGCACGCGGTTGAGCGAGAACACCACGTCGTCGGCGGTGATCGGCGAGCCGTCGGCGAAGGTGGGGCCCTTCTTGAGCTTGAGCGTCAGCGTCTTGCCGTCCTCGCTCAGCTCGTAGGACTCGGCCAGCGCCGGGACCGGCTTGGTCACGTCGGCGCCGTCGAAGGTCAGCAGCGTCTCGTAGACGGCCTTGCCGACGATGAGCCCGGTCGGCTCGTAGGTGCGGCCGGGGTCGGCCGTCTTGAGGTCGAACGACGTGTCGATGACGAGCGTCTTCCCACCGCCACCGGAGGCCGCCGGGGTCTGCGAGGTGCCGCCGCTTCCGCAGGCGGCAAGGGCGAGCGCACCGGCGAGCAGCACTGCCGCCGTCTGCGAGCGGGTCGCCATGGGGTCCTCCAAATTGGACGTTCGGGAGAAGGTTGTCGAGGATTGTCCGGCAGAACGTCCAGGTCATGTGCGGTCCGTGAGACGGATATAAATGGTCGAGGTGTAATGATGAGTGATATTTCCAGAAATGGTGCCAGCGGCAGCGGTCAGCCTGGACGGATCGGCATCGGTCTCGAACTGGACGACGTCCACATGAAGATCCTTGAGGTCCTGCGCGAGAACGGCAGGATCTCGGTCGCCGCGCTGGCCGAACGGGTGGGCATCTCCCGCGCGAACGCCTACACGCGTTTCGAGGCGCTGCGCGCCGACGGCGCGATCAAGCGCTTCACCGCGGAGATCGACCACGTGCGGGCCGGGCTCGGCATCACCGCGCTGATCTTCGTGACCGTGCGCCAGCAGATGTGGAAGCAGTTCAGGGCCGAACTGGCCCGGATGCCCGAGGTCGAGTACTGCGCGATCACCACCGGCCAGCACGACGCCATGATCCAGGTACGGGTCTCCGACGTGGCCGCCGTGCACAGCATGGTGACCGACCGCCTGGCCAACATCCCGGCGGTCAAGGCCACCGAGACCGTGTTCATCCTGGACGAAGTGCTCAGACGGCCGTACGTGCTGCCGTCCGACCGGGACGCCTCCCGTCCCGTCCGGCGGACGCCGCAGGAGACGCAGGGCGACGTTCCGCTCGGCAAGATGCGGTTCGTCGGAGCCGCCGAGGGACGCGCCGCCCTGCGCAAGGACGGCTGAGCCCCGCCCGCCCCCAGGAGGCGTCAGGAGGACGCGACCTCGGCGCACACGCTGACGTGCAGCGTGTCGTCGCCGTCGAACCGGAACTCCTCCACCAGACGCAGCAGCCCGTCCTCGCCCTGCTCGACGCGGCTGCTGCTCTGGCCGCCGGCCTTGCCGCCGGCCTTGAGCGCGTGCGCGTAGGAGATGGAGACGTCGGCGCCGTCGCGCGTCCCGACGAAGCGGCCGTGGGTCACGGTGTCGCCCGTGTAGCTGCCCCACACCACGCCGTCGGCCTCCCAGTACAGGAACTCCGTCGGGCTGTCGGGGTCCACCGCGCTCGCCGTCGAGCTCACCATCACGAATTTACGGCCGTTGAGATTCACGCCGTCCATAGTCACCGTTTTCCCGGATCATCACCGACCGGCTGGACGTTTGGTCAGAACGGCCGGTCATGATCAACGATCCGTCCAGCGCCGGCCCTGCCCGGGACCGCCGTGCGAGCAGGTTCTCGACCTCCGGCGGCGTACGGCGGCGGCCCCGCGCGCCCGCCCGCGACTTTACCTGCCGGTAGCTGACGCCAGCGTTGCATAGTGTGATAGTCATGTAACACTGTGTATTCGAGAAGGTTTGGGAGATCTTCATGCTGGCGTACACGCTCTCGATCGTGGCGGCCGTGGGCGTGGTGGCGCTCACCGCGCTGGTGTTCCGGCTCACGAAGAAGGGCAGCGATGACGCCGAGCCCGACGGGGTCTCGGCCGGTCATGCGGGGTCCATGTTGTCGGCGCTGTTCCTGCTGGTGTTCGCGATCGCGATCATCGTGCCCTGGACCACCGCCGACGCCGCCCGCCAGAACGCCCAGGCCGAGGGCCAGGCCGCGATCGACGCCTACTGGGCCGCGGCCGACCTGCCCGGCACGGCCCCCCAGACGGTCCGCACCGCGCTGCGCGACTACGTCACCTTCGTGGTCAGGGACGAGTGGCCGCTGATGGCCGAGGGCCGGATGGACCCGGTCGGCGCCGCCAGACTCGACGCCATGCGCAGCCGGGTCAGCGCAGTCGTCACCAAGACCGACGACGACAAGGACGCCCGCGACGCCGTGCTCGAACGCGTCGCCGCGATCGCCGCCGCCCGGTCCCAGCGCTCCATGGACGCCGCCGCCACCCCACCCCAAGGGCTGCTGTTCCTGACCGTGCTCACCGGCCTGCTGGTCATCGTCTTCCCCTACCTGGCCGGCGCCCGGCCGCGTGGCCTGGCGGTGCTGCCGCTGCTGGCGATGGCCGCGATGCTCGGCTTCGGCACCTACCTGACCTGGGACATCGCCCACGCCTTCGCCGGGCCGCTGGCGGTCGGGCCGCAGGCGTTCCAGGGCGCGCTGCAGGAGTTCTCCCGCATCGCCGGGGGAATGTGACCGTGGGCGCCAGGCGCGCGCCGCTGCTGCTGGCCGCCGCTCTGCTCGCCGCCGGCGCGGCCGGCCCGGCGGCGGCCGACCTGCAACCCCCGGCCCCCGGCACCGTGCACGCACGTCCGCCGCACGTCCCGGAGCCGGGGATCACGATCCACGGGTCGCCGGTGAGCGATGAGCGTCCCGAGCCGGTGGTGTCGGTGCCGGGCGTGGCGATCTGGGACGATCCGCAACCGGTGGTGTCGGTGCCGGGCGTGCGCATCGGCGACGGCCCGAGGCCACGGGGGGCGGCGTCGACGCGGTCCGGCGGGCCTGCGCCGACGACCGGCGTCTCCGTGCCGCACGTGTCGATCGGCCCCGACTCGGTGTGCGTGTACGGGCCGGGCGGCGGTGTGGAGGTGGGCGACTGCCATGTGCGCCCGTCCCCGCCGCCGCCGCCGTCCCCGAAGCCGCCCCCGCCGCCGTCCCCTTCGCCGCCGCCTCGGTCGTCGCGGCCGGTGCCGCCTTCCACGCCGCGTCCGGTGCCTCGGCACACCCCTCGGCCGGTACGCATGGTGCCGGTGCCCTCCCCGAAGGTGACGCCGACGCCCACGCCGACCCCGAGGGTCGCGGCGCGCAGGCGGATCGCGCAGATCCGGGCTGTGCCGCGGCGCAAGAACCCGCTCGGCACGGTCCTGATCATGGTGGTCCTCGTCACGGCGATCGCCTCCACGACCGCGGTCGCGTTCAGGGTGCGCTGACCGGTCGCGCCGGGCGTCGTCGCCGGGGTGCGAGACTGGCGGGCGTGAGCGAGCGCGACGAGGAGTTGCTGACCGGCGGCGGCGTCAACCTGGTGGTGCGGGTGGGCGCCACCGTGCGCCGCCCGACCGGTCCCTGGACACCGGCCGTGCACGCGCTGCTCGGCCACCTGGCCGCCCGCGGCTTCAGGGGCGCGCCGGCCGGGCACGGGATCGACGCCCAGGGGCGGGAGGTGGTCGACTTCGTCCCCGGCGAGGTGCCCAATGATCCGTTGCCCGGCTACGTCCGGTCCGACGCGGCACTCGGCGCCGTCGCCCGGCTGCTGCGCGGCTACCACGACGCCACCGAGGACTTCCCGCTCGACGGCGCGGCCACCTGGTACTTCCCGCCGCGCGAACCCGCCGAGGTGATCTGCCACGGTGACGTCGCGCCGTACAACTGCGTGTTCCGCGACGGGCGGCCGGTGGCCCTGATCGACTTCGACACCGCCCATCCGGGGCCGCGCCTGTGGGACGTGGCCTACGCCGCCTACCGCTTCGTCCCGCTGGGCGATCCGCGGCACGAAGGGGCCGGTCCGGTGGCTGAGCAGGCGCGCCGGCTGCGGCTGTTCGCCGACGCCTACGGCCTGGCCGAGGGCGACCGTCCGACGCTGCCCGCCGTCGCCGCCGAACGGCTGGACCACCTCGTCCGGCACATGCGCGAACGGGCGGCGGCGGGCGACCGGGCCTTCGCCGCGCACCTCGCCCGAGGCGACGACGTCCTGTACGGCGTGGACCGCGAGCACGTCCTGCGCCACCGCGCCCTGTTCGCCGAAGCGCTCACGGAGCCGCGTCCCCGGTAGGCACCGGCTCCCGGGCCGGGGCGGGAAGAGGGGGGCGTCGCGCGGGGTTGCAGTCGATCGTGGAGACGACCGAGGTTGTGGTGATCGGCGCCGGGCAGGCGGGTCTGTCCAGCGCGTACTTCCTGCGGCGGTTCGGGATCGAGACGCTGGTGCTCGACGCGGCGCAGGGGCCCGGGGGAGCGTGGCGGCACCGGTCGCCGTCGCTGACCATGGGCAAGGTGCACGGCGTCTTCGACCTGCCCGGCGCGCCGGGCGGCCTGGAGGCGGCCGGTGACCGGCCCGCGGCGGAGGTCGTCCCGGAGTACTACGGCGACTACGAGCGGCGGGTGGGGCTGGAGGTCCTGCGGCCGGTCAAGGTGACGGCCGTACGCGAGGGTGAGGGCGGGCGGCTGGTCGTGGCGGCGGACGCGGGGGAGTGGGCGGCCGGGGCCGTGGTCAACGCGACCGGCACCTGGACCCGGCCGTACTGGCCGTACTACCCGGGGGCCGCGGGCTTCCTGGGTGAGCAGCTGCACTACGCGGGCTATCGCGGGCCGGAGGCGTTCGCGGGCCGGCGGGTGGTCGTGGTCGGGGGCGGGGCCTCGGCGATGCACGTGCTGTCGGAGGTGGCCGACGTCGCGGCGCAGACCGTCTGGGTCACCCGCCGCCCGCCGGTCTTCAGGGACGGCGACTTCGGCGAGGACGCCCGCCGGGAGGCCGTCGCCCTGGTGGAGGCGCGGGTACGGGCCGGGTTGCCGCCGCAGAGCGTGGTCGGCGTCACCGGGCTCGGCTACAGCGTCGTCGTGCGGCAGGCGCTGGCCAAGGGGGCGCTGGAGCGGCTGCCGATGTTCGGCCGCCTCACCCCGTACGGCGTGGAGTGGGCGGACGGGCGGCGACAGGCGGCGGACGTCGTCGTGTGGGCCACCGGCTTCCGGTCGGCGCTCGACCACCTCGCGCCGCTGCGCCTGCGGGAGCCGGGCGGCGGCGTCAAGGTGGACGGGACGCGGGTCGTCAGGGAGCCGCGGCTGCAACTCGTCGGCTACGGGCCGTCGGCCAGCACGGTCGGCGCCAACCGCGCCGGCCGCACCGCCGCCCGCAACATTCGCGCGCTGCTGGCCTCCCGCCCCGCCCTCCCGGCGGCCTGAACCTCGCTCCCTCAGGCGCGGGGATCGGTTGGGGGCTGGTCATCGGAGGCGTCGGCCCCACCCTCGCTCCCTCTGGCGCGGGGATCAGTTCTCGGCGACGCCGAAGGCGGTCCAGCCGAGGTCGGGGAAGCCCGCCGCCTTGGCGACGGAGGCCGAGGCGGTGTTGCCGACCCCGTGCATGTACGTCGGCACTGCACCCTCGTCCAGCACCCGCCGCGCCGCCTGCGCCACCAGCCGTCTGGCCAGGCCGCGCCCCCGGGCCTCGGGAGCGGTGACCACCGACAGTTCCCGTCCGAAGCGGTCGTGCCGCTTGATGCCCACCCCGGCCAGGTGCTCACCGGTCTCGGCGTCCACGGCCACCAGCACCTCGCCGCCGAACACGCGCAGCCATCCGGGGACGGTGTCGTCCGTCGCGGGGATCCACTGCCCGGCGTCGGGCAGGGGAGCGGGCTCGGTGGTCCACCGGAAGACGGCGTCGAACCAGCCGCGATCCCCATATCCGATCAGCGCGGGGATCTCCCGGAGCGTGCGTACGGCGCTCACCCGGGCGACGTGCTCGGGCGGCACCGACAACACCGCCCCCTCCGGGGTGCCGACGCCGAGGGCGGGGTGCACGCGGCCGTCCCAGGCGGGCAGCGTACGCAGCGGCGAGCCTGTGACGTCGAGGTTTCCCGTGGGGGGCCAGGCCCCGAGCCATTCGCGCAGATGATCGGTAAGAGCCACGGATCTACTATAGGAAGTAGGAAAAATACCGATTGAGATAGGGGTCTGGTTACTCCCGCGAAGGGGCTCGACACGGCGTGTTACATTCGGCTAGCGTCCTGACATAAGGATCTATATCCGGTCAGGAGGGCCCGACATGGCTGTTCCCGGTTACACGGAGATCCGGGAACTCGGTCACGGAGGGACCGGCCGCGTCATGCTCGCCGTCCGCGACTCCGACGGCTTACCGGTCGCGATCAAGCACCTGTCCGAGAACCTGCGCGAGGACGGCGAGTTCGCCGCCCGCTGCCGCGCCGAGGCCCGGGTCATCGGCGAGATCGACAGCCCCCACACCGCCCGCCTGCTGGACTATGTCGAGGCCGGGGGCGCGTCCGCCATCGTGATGGAGCTGGTCGACGGCGTCACGCTGCGCCGCCTGATCGCCGGGGAGGGCGGCACCGGCGTGGAGGCCGCGCTCACCGTGCTGAAGGGGGCGCTGCTCGGCCTGGCCGAGGCGCACCGGCGCGGGGTGGTGCACCGCGACTTCAAGCCCGAGAACGTCATCGTCACCACGAACGGCGACAGCAAGCTGGTCGACTTCGGCGTGGCGGCCCGCTTCGGCGAGACCGGCGCCCTGGCCGGCACCCCCGCCTACATGGCCCCCGAGCAGTGGGACGACGCCCCGGCCGGCCCGGCCACCGACGTGTACGCCGCCACCGTGGTCTGCTACGAATGCCTCACCGGCCGCCGCCCGTTCACCGCCGCGAACCTGGCCGCCCTGGCCTTCCAGCACCAGCACATGCCGCCCCCGCTGGAGAAGGTGGACGGACGGCTGCGCGGGCTGATCGAGCACGGCCTGGCCAAGGACCCCGCCGACCGGCCGGCCTCGGCCGAGGCGTTCCTGGCCGAGCTGGAGGAGGTGGCGCACGGGACGTACGGTGCGGGGTGGGAGCTGCGCGGGCGGTCGGGGCTGGCCGTGCTGGCGATGCCGTTCGCCGCGCTGCTCCCGTCGGCCGGGACCGGCGCGGGCGGCATCTTGGAAGGCGGCGTGGACAGCGGTGCGGCGAGTGGGGCCTCTACGGCCACCGGCGTGGTGCGCAGCTCGCTGGGGGCGCCGGCCAAGTCGGCGGTGACCGGCGGGCTGGTGCTGGCGACGGCGGCGGCGGTGGCGTCGACGTTCGTGATCTGGAGCGGGTCGCCCTCGCCCTCGACCGACAGCGGCACCGCGCTGCCACCCGTGTCCACGGGGACCGCCTCGATGACGGCGCCCGTCTCGCCGGAGCCGGTGACCCCGGTGACGCCCGTGCCCAGCGGGTCCGGGACGGTCTCGCCGCCGGTGATCGTCACCGTCGGGCCCAGCGGGCAGCCGACCGGGCCGCCCGTCACGGCGGGGCCCGCGTCGTCCGCGCCGGCTTCGTCCGCGCCTGCTACGCCTCCCGCCTCGGCGACCGCCGGCGACCGGCCGCCGGGTCCGACCGGCAGGCCGACCGGCAGGCGGACGGAGACCGGGTCGCCGCCCACGCGCTCGGCGCCGCCGTCCACCCGTCCGCCCGCCACTCGTCCGCCCGCCGGTGACCCGCCCTCGACCCGTCCGCCGTCCACCGGCGGCCCCGCCACGAGCGCCCCCGCGCCCAGGCCGCCCGCCACGAGCGCGCCCGCTCCCGAGCCGCCTCCCGCCAAGACCCACAAGCCGCTCCTGTCGGTCTCGATCGGGTTGTCGCTCGGCGGCTCCCTGCTCGGCGGTGGCGGAGGCGGGCTGCTGGACGCCGACCTCGACGTCGGGCTCGGTTCCAGCCTGCTCGGCATGCTCGTGGTGCCCGGATCGGCGCTGGTCGGAGGGCGTATGGCGGTCAGACGCATACGAAAAGCCCGTAGTCAGGAAAAGTCATAAGTTGCGGGGAAGGATGCTTGATCCCCTACTATCAGCGTCGGATAGAGGGCGTCCCGGAGTCTGATTAGCTCCTGACCGGAACTGCCCTGCGGCTCAGGCTAAGGAGGACAGTGGCGGTCGCCTCCCCCGCCGTGGGTCACGTCGCGCGGGCCATGGTCGCCGTCCTGACCGGGCTGGTCCTGATGGCGGGCAACGCCTCAGCGGGGCTCGCGGCCCCCAAGCCCTCCGTGAAGCAGCTCAAGAAGGAGCTGGCCGCGCTGAGCAAGGAGTCGGACCGGCTGATCGAGGAGTACTACAACGGCCGCCGCGCCCAGCAGCAGGCCGAGAGGACGGAGAAGGCCGCGCGCGAGCGGCTGGCCGCCGCCCAGGAGGTCTACGACCGGGAGTCGCTCCAGCTCAGGACGCTGGCCGTGGCCCAGTACATCGGCGGCGAACCCAACCAGGTCGCCCTGTTCACCGCCAGCGAGGACCCGGACGGGTTGTTGCGCCGCCTGGCGCTCAGCCGTCACCTCATCGACGTCCAGGACGCCCGTCTGCGCGGCTACGCCCAGGTCAGGGACGAGCGCCGCAAGGCCGAGGAGGAGGCCGCGGCCCGCTCCGAGGAGCTCGGGACGGCGGTGGCCGACCTGGAACGGCGCAAGGAGAAGGCCGAGAAGCTGATCGAGCGGATCAGGGACCGGATCGACGAGCTGTACACGGCGCCGGGGGTGCGGCGTCCGGACGGTACGTGGGTGCCGCAGCTCCCGGACGGCTCCGAGAACATCACGCCGCGCATGCGCCTGGTCAAGACGTTGATCAAGGAACGGTTCGCGGTGCCGATGGGGATCGGCTGCTACCGGACGATCCAGGACGGCGGCGAGCACCCCCTCGGCCGGGCCTGCGACTTCATGCTCAGCCACGGCGGCGCGATGCCCTCGCCGGCCGAGGTCAAGCGCGGCTACGAGATCGCGAACTGGGCGATCAAGAACTCCCGGCGCCTGGGCATCATGTACATCATCTACCGGCAGCGCATCTGGCACTCCAGGACCGGCACCTGGCGCACGATGTCCAATCGCGGCGGCACGACAGCCAACCACTTCGACCACCCGCACATCTCGGTCTACTGATCCGCGGGGGCCGGGAGCGCGGCCCACTGATTCTCCGAGGGTGGCTGGGCGCTCGGCCTACTGATCTTCGGGGGTGGTTGGGCGCTCGGGTCTACTGATTCTGGGGGCCGGCTGGGTGCTCGGCGCGGACGCGGCCGCGGGGCTTGAGCCGGATGGAGGGGAGTGCCGGGGCGGGGAGCGGGTCGCCGTCGAAGCCCTCGACCGAGCCGAAGCCCTCGCCCTCCATCCACTCCTCGCGGAAGGCGGCGATCTCCTCGTGGGAGCGTCCCACGAAGTTCCACCACATGACGATCTCCTCGCCGAACGGCTCGCCGCCGATCAGCAGCACCCGTCCGCGCCCGGACAGCCGCAGCGTGCCGGGGCCCGGCGGCAGGTAGCGCAGCGCGCCCGGCACGGCCTGCTCGACCTCGCCGTCGAGCAGCAGCAGCCCGTGCTCGAAGCCGGGGTCGAGGGGCACCTCGCCCGTGCCGTCCACCGTGATCTCGGCGCCCACCAGGGGGCTGTGGGCGGTGGCGGGCGAGGTCACGCCGCCGAGCTCGCCCATGATCACAGTGGCCTCGAAGCCGGGGCCGGACAGCACGGGCAGGGTAGCGTGGTGCTCGAAGGCGGGGGCCGTTCGACGGTGGGCGTCGGGCAGGGCCACCCAGAGCTGCACGCCGTGCAGGGTCGTGCCCGGCGACTCCTCCGAGTGCGAGATGCCGCGCCCGGCTGTCATCAGGTTGAGCTGGCCGGGGCGCACCCGGCGCAGGCTGCCCACGCTGTCGCGGTGGAGCACCTCGCCCGCGACCAGCCAGGTCACCGTCTGCAGGCCGGTGTGCGGGTGGGGCGGCACGCGCATCAGCGCCGGTTCGGGGCCGTAGGCGTCGACGAAGCACCAGGCGCCGATCATCCGGCGGTGCACGCCGGGCAGCGTCCTGCTGACCCGCATCGCGCGGGGGCCGCCCAGGGGCACCTCGCGCCCGGTCAGCACCTCGCCGCGGCCGTCGGCTTCGGCGGCGCAGCGGAGTTCCTGGGGGTCGCGTTCCATGTTGCTCACCCCATGACTGTAGGGGGCCGTACGACCCCCTACGCGTCCCGGACCGTTACCCCAGGGTCTCCCACCAGCCGTCAACGGCCTGGACAGCGGTCACGTCGACGCCCTCGCCCGGCCGGGGCACCACGATCTCGACGTCTCGTGCCTTCGCCTCCCGCCACAGCCGGTCGACCGGCTCGGCCCACGGGTGCAGCGCCAGCGTGAACGTCGCCCAGTGGACCGGCAGCAGCAGCGAGCCGCCCAGGTCGAGGTGGGCGTTGACCGCCTCCTCCGGGTTCATGTGGATGTCGGGCCAGGCCGGGCTGTAGGCGCCGATCGGCATCAGCGTCAGGTCGAACGGCCCGTGAGCGGCGCCGATGCCCCGGTAGCCCTGGAAGTATCCGGAGTCGCCGGCGTAGAACACCCGCTTGTTCGCCCCGGCCACCACCCACGAGCCCCACAGGGTGTCGTTCCTGGTGAAGGTGCGTCCGGAGAAGTGCCGGGCGGCGGTGGCGACGAAGCGCAGGCCCGCCACCTCGGCCTCCTCGTCCCAGTCGAGCTCGATGATCCGGTACAGCGGCACGCCCCACCGCTCAAGGTGCGCCCCGATGCCCAGCGGGACCAGGAACGGCGCCTTCTGGGTGCGCGTGAGCGAGCGTACGGTGGCCATGTCCAGGTGGTCGTAGTGGTCGTGCGAGATCGCGATCGCATCTACCTGCGGCAGCTCGCCGAGGTCGACCGGCAGCGGGTGGTGCCGCTTGGGGCCGACGAGCTGGGAGGGGGAGACCCGGTTGCTCCACACCGGGTCGAACAGCACCCGCTTGCCCTCGATCTCCACCAGCGTGGAGGCGTGGCCGTACCAGACCGCGCGCAGGCCGTCGGCGGGCGGCGGGCCGGACGGGGGCAGGCGCAGCGGGATGGGCCCGGCCGGATGCCGCTGCTCCTTGTTCCTGCCCAGCTCGGCGAGCAGCCCCACGGGCGGCGTGGTCATCAAGGTGGTCGGCTCGGGCATGGGGTTGACGAAGGTGTCGCCCCTGAACTGCGGCGAGCGCCGCATCCTGCCCGCCCGGTCCGGCCCTGACGTCAAAGGCCGCACACCCAGCTCGGCCGGTATCCCGCGCAACGCCCATCCGGCCGCGGCGGCCACCGCGCCGCCCGCGAGGATCCGCCGTGCGGTCCGCATTCCTGCCATTGCCCACGCTCCCCTGGAGATGATGTCCATCCCGCCCAACCGGACGGGATTCCCCGGTGTTCCCGTTCTACGATATATCGCGATAGTTCAAACCGTCTTGATCGCTCCGCCGTCGATGACGTAGTCGGCGCCGTTCACGCTTCCGGCGTGCGGCGAGGCCAGGTACGTCACCAAGGTGGCGACTTCTTCCGGTTCGACGAACCTACCGGTCGTCATTCCGGTGACCGACGGCAGCCCCGCGAGCAACTGCTCGTGCTCCATGCCGAGCGAGGCGGCCAGGGCGGCGCCGTACCCGTCGGGGGCCTCCCACAGGGCGGTGCGCGCGGCGCCGGGGGAGACGGTGGCGACGCGCACCCCCTGCGGGCCGAACTCCTCGGCCAGGGCCTTGCCGAACGCCGTCAGCGCGGATTTGGCGACGGTGTAGACCATCGGCCCCATGTGCGGCGCGCGGGCGCCGTTGGAGGAGATGTTGATCACAGTGCCGCGCCGGCGCAGCAGGCTGGGCATCGCGGCCCTGGTGGCCCGCACGGCGCTGAGGAAGTTCAGGTCGTAGGCCTGGCGCCAGGCGTCGTCGTCGAAGCCGAGGAAGCCGCCGAGCTGCCCCTGGCCGCTGTCGCCGCCGCCCACGTTGTTGACCAGGAGGTCGATCTCGTCGAGCTCGGCCAGCGCCCGTTCGACCAGCTCGGCCGGGCCCGCCGCGGTGGACAGGTCGGCGGTCACTACGGTCGCGCCGGTGCGCTCCAGCTCGGGGGAGATCGTGCGGGCCGCGGCCACGACCCGCATGCCCTCGGCGCTCAGCGCCTCGACGATCGCCAGCCCCAGCCCCCTGCTCGCCCCGGTGACGACGGCGGTCTTGCCGGTGAGTCGCATGTCCATGAGAAACGCCTTTCTTGCATCAGTGGTGATGCGATGACTCTAGAACTTGCAACACGGATGACGCAACTTCGGCTGGAAGGGGAACTGTCCTGTACCCTCTGAGCTGTGAGTGGGACGACGCGGGCCCTGCGGTCCGACGCGGAGCGGACGGTCAGGACGATCCTGGAGGCCGCCGAACGGGTGCTCAGCAGGAACCCGGCGGCCAGCATGGAGCAGATCGCCGAGGCGGCCGGGGTGGCGCGCACGACCGTCCACCGGCGCTTCGCCTCCAGGGACGCGCTGGTGGAGGCGATGGCGGAGTGGGCGACCCGGCAGTTCGCCGCCGCCGTGGACGCCGCCCGTCCCGAGCAGGCGCCGCCGCTGGTGGCGCTCTACCAGGTGACGGCGAACGTGCTGCGGGTGAAGATCGACTGGGGGTTCGCGATGAGCCGCGCGTCGGTGGCCGGAGTGGCGGGGGCGGAGGTGGCCCGGGTGCACTCCGAGGTCGAGGCGAGGTGCGACCAGCTGTTCCGGCAGGCGCGGACCACCGGGGTGCTGCGGGAGGACGTGGAGCCGGAGTGGGCCCGGCGGGTCTACTACGCGCTGATCCACGAGGCGGCGCAGAGCCGGGACGGAGAGCCGGAGGCGCTGGCCGCGCGGCTGGTGGACACCATGCTCCGGGGCCTGGGCCCAGGCCCCGGCCTCCCACCCGCCCCCACCGCGCCCTCTGTTCCCGCGCCCACCCCGACTGCGCCCCCTGCGCCCGCCCCCACCGCGCCCGCCCCTGACTTCGCCCCGACCGCGCCACCTTCCTCCGCGGTGAGCCCGCCCGGCGGGCCGGGCGGCTCCTAGCCCTTCCGCTGGCGGGAGCTTCGAGCCCGTCTGAGGGGTAGCCCGCCGCCCCGGCTGCTCGCGCCGCCTGCCAGGCTGGGCGCCTACCGATCCCTTCGCCGTCGGGAGCTTTGAGCCCGTCCGAGAGTGGCCCGTCGACCCGGTGCTCGTGTCGCCCGCCGTGCTTCGCTCAGGGTTTGCGGGTCAGGGCGTCGCGGCGTTCCTCCGGCCGGCGTTCGGGGTGGGGCCATGGGTTCGGACGGCAGCGGCCCAGCGACTTGGACTGCTGGACCATCACCGGAGCCGGCCGGCCCGGGCCGGGGCAGGCGCGGTGGCCGTGTCCCAGGCTGTGGCCGACCTCGTGGCTGATGACGTAGTCGCGGTAGGCGGCCAGGTCGCCGTCGTACTGGGGGACGCCGTCCGCCCAGCGGACCGCGTTGATGACCGAGCGGGTCCCGTTCCAGCACGACAACGTGCCGCCGGTGCGCAGCGGCAGGCACTGGCGGACGGTCAGCTCCGGGCTGGACAACGCCACCCGGACCCGTACCGGACCGTGGTCGACGCGCTGGAAGCGGGCCCATCCGCGCGGGTCGTTGAGTGTCCGGTGCACGGCCGCCGCGAACACGGCCCCGTCGATCGGCAGGCCGCGTTCGACCTCCACCAGGTAGCGCACCACCTCACCCTCTCCGGGCCGGGCGGCCGCGCCGCCGGGCACCACGGCGTACGAGCCCGAAGCGGCGTACGGCACCTTGACGTGCTCCGCGGGAAGCGGAGTCGGCGCGGGGACGGAGGGACGGGGCGGAGGCGTGACGGACGGCGCGGGAGTGGTCCGCTTTCCAGAGCCCTCGGGCCCGTCCGCTCGTTCCGGGGCGGAGGCGCATCCGGCCGCCAGCAGCACAATGATCAGCAGCGCGAGCAGCGGCAACGCGGCCTCCCCACGAGATCACGATGGGGAGGAATCCACCATATCCGCGCAGTGCCGCATGGATCATGCCGGGGTCCGGCCAACGCCGGCCTACCCGCCTACACCCCCTTCCGGACGCGGCCCAGCCACGGATGGCCTCCCGGCCGTCCTTCATGCGGCGTCCGGCCGGTCACTCGCGGGCGGGTCAGACGGCGGGCGGCGCGTAGGGGGTGAGGTCGATGGGCGACTGTTCGTCGAGGGCCAGCCTGGCCACGAGCTCGCCGGTGAACGGGCCGGCCGTCAGGCCGTACGCGCTCAGGCCCGTCGCCACCACCACCCGGGGGGTGAGCCGGCCGATGAGGGCGGGGCCGGGGGCGTTGACCGGGCGCAGGCCGACCCTGGTCTCCGACACCGTCGCCCCGAACAGGCCGGGCGCCACCCGCAACCCCGCCGCGATCACCTCGTCGAGCCCGCCCATCGTGACCCGCGGCGCGAACCCGACGTCCTCCACGGTCGCGCCGATCACGACCCGCGAGCCGGGGAACCCCAGCAGGTACGGCCCGCTCCTGGGCAGCACGATGGGCCAGAACGCGGTGTCCACGCCGTCGAGCGTGGCGTGCAGGATCTGCCCCCGCCGGGGGAACACCGGGAGCTCCACCCCGAGCGGACGGCACACCTCGCCGGTCCACGCCCCGGCCGCCACGATCACGACGTCCGCCTCCAGCGGGACGCCCTCGTCGGCGGGCGCCCGATCGGCCGCGGGAGGCCCGGCGGGCTCGGCCGGACGGGCTGGCCGGACGGGCGCGGCAGGCTGGACGGGTTCGGCGGGCGCGGGCGGGATCGGGGCGGGGCCCTCCGGGGAGCCGTCAGGGGGACCGCCGAAGGGGGCGTCGCCCGCCGCTGCGACCGGCCCCTCGGCGGACGCCTCAAGGGGGCTCTCGGTCAGGTCCCCGGTGGAGGACGGCGTGAGAGGGGCGGCCTGCGGCCAGGAGGCGGTCTCGCCGCCCGCCGCCTCGGCACCGGGGCCGGTCCACTGCCGCCCGTCGCCCGCCGGGGGCTCCTCGTCGGCGGCATGCAGGCGTACCCGCCCGTCGGGGGTGAGGACGGCGTCGCCCCTCAGCACCTCGGCGCCCTGGGCGACGGCGGCGCGCAACAGCGCGTCACGCACGGCGCCGCCGTCCACCCGGGCGGCGCCGGGCACGAGCAGCGCGCTGAGGTCGTCGGACAGCGGCGGGAACAGGTCGGACGGCGTGAGCACGTCGGTGACCTCGCCCATCTCGGGCGCGTCGGCGTAGCGGCGGCGCAGCAGCGCGCGCACCGGTTCGAGGTCGACCGGGTCCTCCGCCACGAGCAGGGCCCCGACCTTGGCGTAGCCGATGTCCTCGCCCAGGGCCTCGACCAGCGCCGGGTAGTGGCGGGCGCCCTCCCTGGTCAGCCGGTACCAGGCGTCGTCCTCCGGATGGTCCACCCAGGGGCACACGATGCCCGCGCCCGCCTGGGTCGCCTGCCCCTGGGAACCGCGGTCCACCACGGTCACGGCCACGCCACGGCCGCTCAGGTAGTAGGCCGCGCTCGCTCCGACGATCCCGCTGCCGATCACCACAACACGCATGGACCCATGATCGCAGGCGTGGGTGACCTCGGGCGATGACCGGATCGTGCGCTTACCATCCGGATACTCCCTCACGCCCATCCATGGGGTCAGGGACCCGGCGGCGCGGTCAGCCCACGCCCCACCCGTGCGTCTGCATGAGGACGGACGCCACCCGCGCGAACCGGTCGCCGTCGAGCACCGCGCCCTCGCGGCGGATGTCGGCCTCGTCGAGCACGAAGACCCGGTCGAGCCGCAGGTACGACACCCGCCCGTCGCGGCCCCACGCGCCGACCTCCAGCCAGTCGGGGCCGTCGTCGCCCTTGCTGGACAACATCATGCCGAGCAGCCTGCGCCCGGTACGGCCCACGACCAGCAGCGGCCTGTCCTTGCCCCGCGCCGGATCCTCCTCGTACGGCACCCACGCCCACACGATCTCCCCCGGATCGGCCAGGCCGTCGAGGTCGGGGGAGTAGGCCAGAGTGACGGGCCCGTTGAGCGAGTGGACCTCGCGTACGACGCCCCGGTCGGGCCGGGGGTCCTCACCTAGATCACGCATTGTGGGAGCCTACGGCGGCGGGCCGCCCGAAATCCACCCGGCCTCAGGGAACGGGGGAGGCCAGCAGACGGCGTAAGGCCGCCGGGGTGTGGCCGACGTGGCGGCGAACCGTGCGGGTCAGGTGGGCCTGGTCGGCGAACCCGAGGTCGGCGGCGAGCGCGGCCAGGCCGGTCTCGCCGCTCTCCAGCCGGTCGAGTGCCCGGCTCACGCGCACCCGGTTGCGGTAGTGGGTCAGCGAGACGCCCAGCTCGCGGGTGAAGGCCCGGCTGAGCCGGTAGGGGGAGACGGCCAGGAGCTCCGCCAGCGGCAACAGCCCGGCGGCCGCCGGATGATCGGCCGAGATCGCCTCGCGGGCGGCCTCGGCGATGGCGGCGGGGGAGCGGACAAGGGCACGGACAGGGGAACGGGCGGGGGAGCGGGCAGGGGAGCCGGCAGGGCCGGGGGCGGGCGTGGGCGCGGCGGCCGGGGTGGCGGGCCCGGCCAGCTGGGTGAGGGTGGCGCTGGTCAGCGACAGGAGGGACTCGACCAGCGCGAAGTCGGGGTCTCCCGCGCGGGCGGCGGCCAGCAGGCGCCGGTGCGCGAGCTCGAAGCGGGCGTCGACGTAGACGGTCGGGCGGGCGAGCCGCGTGCCGTCGCCCGCCAGCGTGCGCCAGAGCGCGGGGGACAAGGACAGGGAGGTGCAGACGTCGCCGCCCGCCGGGTGGGCGAAGCGTTCCTCCTCGCCGGGCGCGCCCAGGTAGGCCATCGTCGGGTCCACGGCGGCCGGGCGGCCGTCGGCCATGCGGCGGAACGCGCCGCGGTGGACCAGCACCATGCGGTGGGCGCGGCCGACCTCGGGCCGTGACCAGCCTCGGTGGTCGTCGACGCAGGTCACCAGGTCGAGGGTGAAGCCCTTCCCACGGGCCAGCTGTCTGGAGGATCGCACCCGCCGAACGTTACGCGCCGCCTCCGACAATCTCCCCCGCCACGGCCCGGGGCCTGTGGCGCCTGGGGGCATGGCATCGGCGGAGATATGGGGTGGAGGGGTGGAGGCGTGGGGTGGATCGGGCGAGGCAACTCCGGAAAGGGCGTGGAGCGGAGGTGTGGTGGGGGCGGGCGAGTGTGCGGCGGTGAGGGGGCGGGCGGGGTGCAAGGATGTTCAAGACCCGGTGTCGTCGTCACCGGCAAGGTGGGCGACATGACAACAATGATTTCCTCCATAGTCGTCGACTGCGCCGACCCCGTCGCCCTGGCGGCCTTCTACGCCAAGGCGACCGGCTGGCAGGTCGCCGACTCCGACCCCGAGTACGCCACCGTCACCGGCGGCCCCGTGCAGCTGGCCTTCCAGCGGATCGACGGCTACCAGGGCCCGGGCTGGCCGAACGACGGCAAGCACCTGCACCTCGACCTCACCGTCCCCGACGTCGCGGAGGCGAAGCGGACGTTGGTCGCCCTGGGCGCCACCCTGCCCGACCAGCAGCCGGGCGGTGACGAGTGGACGGTGGTGCTCGACCCCGAGGGTCACCCGTTCTGCGTGATGGCCGGCTAGAGCCCGGCGAAGAACGCCCTGACGTCCTCGGCCAGCAGATCGGGGGCCTGGAGGGCGGCGTAGTGACCGCCGCGCGCCGGCTCCGACCAGCGCACCACGTTGTGGGAGCGCTCGGCGTAACGGCGGACCGTGCTGTCGCCCGGGAAGACGGCCACGGCCGTCGGCGTCCTGCCGGGCTCGGCGGGCGGCGCCCAGTCGCCGCCGCTCTCGCGGTACAGGCGCGCCGAGGAGCCGGCGGTGCCGGTCAGCCAGGTGATGGTGACATCGGTCAGGACGTCGTCGGGGGCGACCCCGCCGACGTCCTGGCCCCAGCTCGCGAACGCGTCCAGGTGCCAGGCGAGCTGGCCGGCGGGCGAGTCGGCCAGGGCGTAGGCCAGGGTCTGCGGCCTGGTACCCTGGACGGCGGCGTAGCCGGAGAACTCGCGGTGCCAGCGCTCGATCCGCCGCGCGCGCTCGGTCTCGGCGTCGGTCAGTCCGGACAGGTCGTCGGAGACGAAGGCCGTGAGCGCGTTCAGGTGCACGCCCACCACCCGGTCGGGGACCGTCCGGGCCAGCGCGGGGGAGACGAGCGAGCCGAAGTCGCCGCCCTGGAGGCCGTACCGGTCGTAGCCGAGGCGGTCCATGAGCTCGATCCAGGCGGCGGCGACGCGGCGCACGCCCCAGCCGGTCTCGGTGGTGGGGCCGGAGAAGGCGAAGCCGGGCACGGACGGGATGACGAGGTGGAAGTCCCGGGCGAGCGGCTCGGCCACCCGGGAGAAGTCGGCGAACGTGCTGGGCCAGCCGTGCGTCAGCAGCAGCGGCAGCGCGTCCGGGCGCGGCGAGCGTACGTGGGCGAAGTGCACGCGCTGGCCGTCGATCTCGGTCGTGTACTGCGGCAGCTCGTTGAGCCGCGCCTCGTGCGCCCGCCAGTCGTAGCCGTCCAGCCAGTACGCGGCCAGCTCGCGCACGGCCTCGGGCGGCACGCCGTAGGACCAGCCGACCCCGTCCAGGGCGTCCGGCCAGCGCGTACGGTCCAGCCGCGCCCGCAGGTCGTCGATCGCGGACTGTGGGACGTCGATGACGAATTGGTTCATGCCACCCACGCTAGGCACCATTGCGGTCAGGAACGGGCCACAATGGACAGTGTGCTCGACACCTCGGCGCGGCTTCTGCGCCTGCTCTCCCTCCTGCAGACGCGGCGCGAGTGGCCCGGCGCGGAGCTGTCGAACCGGCTCGGCGTGGCCCCGCGCACGCTGCGCCGCGACATCGAACGGCTGCGCGGCCTCGGCTACCCGGTGGGCTCCACGCCGGGCGTGGCCGGCGGCTACCGGCTCGGTCCGGGCGCGGAGCTGCCGCCGCTGCTGCTGGACGACGAGGAGGCGGTGGCCGTCGCGGTCGGCCTGCGCACGGCCGCGGGCGGCACGGTGACCGGCATCGAGGAGACCTCGCTGCGCGCCCTGGCCAAGCTCGAACAGGTGCTGCCCGCCCGCCTGCGGCAGCGCGTGAACGCCCTGCAGACGCACACCGTGCGCGTCGGCGGGCAGGGCCCGACGGTCGATCCCGAGCTGCTGATCCGCATCACCGCCGCCTGCCGCGACCGCGAGCAGCTCCGCTTCGACTACACCGACCACGAGGGCGCCGTCACGCTGCGGAAGGCCGAGCCGCACAGCCTGGTCAGCAAGGGCAACCGCTGGTACCTGGTCGGCTGGGACGTCGACCGCCAGGACTGGCGCACGTACCGGGCCGACCGGATCGAAGTGCGCACGCCGAACGGCCCGCGCTTCGCCCCGCGCGAGCCGCCGGAGGCCGACGTCGCCGCCTGGGTGCGGCACCGGCTCGGCCACGAGATGTGGCCGGTCCAGGCCCGTTTCCTCATCCACGCGCCCGCCGCACGCCTGGCCGGCCGCGTCGCCGGTCAGGTCGAGCCCGTGGACGAGGCCCGCTGCGTGCTCACCATGCG
Organism: Nonomuraea sp. NPDC051191; assembly: GCF_044455665.1. Lineage (NCBI taxonomy): Bacteria > Bacillati > Actinomycetota > Actinomycetes > Streptosporangiales > Streptosporangiaceae > Nonomuraea > Nonomuraea sp. NPDC051191. Next base: position 232,779 of record NZ_JBITEZ010000010.1, read on the forward strand.
CGGCGACGACCTGCACCTGATGGCCGTGGCCGTGGCCTTCCTCGACGTCGACTTCGAGGTGCTCGAACCGACCGAGCTGAAGGAGCGCCTGCGCGCACTGGGACGGCGGCTGCTCTCTTCTAGAATATGATTCGGTGATGGCGACGTCAGCGTTCTTCACGCGCAAGGAGGGCGAGTTCGTGCCCGCCCCGCACGCGCGCAGCCCCTGGTCCCCCGACATGCTCCACGGCCGCCTGCTCGGCGGCCTGGCCGCGAGCGCCCTGGAGGAGCGGCACGCCGAGCCCGGCCTGCACTTCGCCAGGCTGACCGTCGACCTGTTCCGCAACAGCCCGATGCTGCCGGTGACGGTGGAGACCACCCTGGTCAGGGACGGGCGGCGGATCCGGGTCGCCGACGCCGTGCTCTCCACCGCGCAGGGCGTGATCGGCCGGGCCTCGGCCGTGCTGCTCCGGCAGGGCGAGCAGCCCGGCGGCAGGCTGCCGCACACGCCCGCCTGGGACGAGCCGCCGCCCGCCGGCGCCCCGGCCGAGGGGCAGGGCTGGAAGCCGCCGTTCGACCTGTGGCGGCTGACCGACTGGGGCCAGGGCGGGCGCGACCGGGTGTGGCTGCGGGAGACGCACCCCCTGATGGACGACGAGCCGCTGACGCCGCTCACCCGCGCCGCCCTGGCCGCCGACTTCGCCAGCCCGCTGGCCAACGTCGGCTCGGCGGGCGTCAGCTTCATCAACGCCGACTACACGCTGACGCTGGCCCGCCTGCCCGAGGGCGAGCTGATCGGCGTCGAGGCCGGCGGCCACCTCAGCGCGGAAGGTGTGGCGACCGGCCAGGTCACCCTGCACGACACGACGGGCCCGATCGGGTTCTGCGTGGTCACGGCGGTCGCCAACCCGGTCGCCCTGACCGGCCGCTGACCTCCCGGCGACCACCCGGCGAACTCCCGGCGAGCGAGGTCAGGCGGGGCTCTCGGTGCGGTCGCCCGACCAGTCGGTGTGGAAGGCGCCCTCCCGGTCCACCCGGTGGTAGGTGTGCGCGCCGAAGTAGTCGCGCAGTCCCTGCACCAGCGCGGCCGGCAGGCGGTCGCGGCGCAGCCCGTCGTAGTAGGCCAGCGCGGAGGAGAAGCCCGGCGTCGGCACGCCGATCCGCACGGCCGTGGTCACCACGCGCCGCCACGCCTCCTGCGCGGCGTTCAGCGCGGCGGCGAAGGTGGGGTCGGCCAGCAGCGTCGGGAGCTGCCGGTCGGCGTCGTACGCGGTGCGGATGCGGTCGAGGAACTTGGCCCGGATGATGCAGCCGCCGCGCCAGATGGTGGCCATGGCGCCGGGGTCGACGTCCCAGCCGTACTCCTTGGAGGCGGCGGCGATCTGGTCGAAGCCCTGCGCGTAGGCGACGATCTTGGACGCGTACAGTGCCTGGCGGACGTCCTCGATCAGCTCGCGCCCGCCGACGCCGGACAGCTTCGGGCCCTCCAGCGACGCGGCGGCGGCGCGCTGCTCGGGGTGGCCCGACAACGCGCGGGCGAAGACCGCCTCGGCGATGCCGGTCACCGGGACGCCCAGGTCGAGCGCGCTCTGCACGGTCCAGCGGCCGGTGCCCTTCTGCTCGGCCTGGTCCACCACGACGTCCACGAACGGCTTGCCCGTGGCCGCGTCCACCTGCTCCAGCACCTCGGCGGTGATCTCGATCAGGTACGAGTCCAGCTCACCCCGGTTCCACTCCCTGAACACCTCGGCCAGCTCGGCCGGCGTCGCGCCCAGGGCCTGGCGCAGCAGGTCGTAGGACTCGGCGATGAGCTGCATGTCCGAGTACTCGATGCCGTTGTGCACCATCTTCACGAAGTGCCCGGCGCCGTCGGGGCCGACGTGCACCGCACACGGCACCCCGTCCACCTTGGCCGAGATGTCCTGCAGGATCGGGCCCAGCGCCTCCCACGACTCCTTCGAGCCGCCCGGCATGATGCTCGGGCCGAGCAGCGCGCCCTCCTCGCCGCCGGAGATGCCGGTGCCGACGAAATGGATGCCACGCTCGCGCAGCGCCGCCTCACGCCGCCGGGTGTCCTGGAAATGCGCGTTGCCGCCGTCGACGATCATGTCGCCCGGCTCCATCAACTCGGCGAGCTGGTCGATCACCGCGTCGGTGCCCGGACCGGCCTTCACCATGATGATCGCCCGCCGCGGTCGCTTCAGCGACGCCACGAACGCGGCCAGCTCGTCGGCCGGCAGGAACGTGCCCTCCCCGCCGAACTCCCTGACCAACTGCTGGGTACGGGCCGTCGTGCGGTTGTGCACGGCGACGGCGTACCCGTGCCTGGCCAGGTTCCTGGCCAGGTTCCGCCCCATGGTGGCCAGGCCGGTGACGCCGATGTCTGCCAAATCCATCTCAATGCTCCTCTGTGGGGGATACGCACGATCAAGCTGGGAGGCTCGGCGAGATATTCCCCCGTCGCTCAGGAGGGGGAGCGCACGCCGAGCTCGTCCAGCCTGTCGAGCATGTCCGCCGGGTCGGCGTACACGCGGAAGGCCCCGGCGCGTTCGAGCTCGTCCCTGCCATATCCACCGGACAGCAGCCCGATGCCGAGCGCGCCCGCCCGGCGGGCGGCCAGCAGGTCCCAGACGCTGTCGCCCACCACCATCGCATGCAGCGGGTCCACCTGGACGAGCGCCGCACCGGCCAGGAACAGATCCGGGTCCGGCTTGGCCCGCCGCACCAGGTCGCGGGTGACCATCGGGGTGTCCTCCGGCAGGCCGAGCATGCCCAGCGCGAGCCGGGCCGTACGGGCGTAGCCGCTGGTCGCGATGGCCCACGGCACGCCGCGCGAGCTCAGCTCGCCGAGCAGCTCGGCGGCCCCCGGCAGCGGCCGCACGGACTCCACCTGCTGCTCGTACGCCTCGGCGTGGGTGACCTGCAGCTCGTCGATCTGCTCCGGAGTCAGCTTCAACCCGGTCTCGCGCAGCAGCGCGCTGACGAACAGGCCGCCGCTCATGCCGATGCGCCGGTGGATGCGCCACACCGACAGGTCGATCCCCATCCCGGACAGCGCCTGCCGCCAGGCGATGACGTGCTGGTAGACGCTGTCGATCAGAGTGCCGTCCAGGTCGAACAGGAACGCGGGCGTGGGGGCCTGCGGGAAGTCGTTCATGACGTCCATGACACCATGGGAGGCATGCGGATCATCATCGCGGGTGGGCACGGGAAGATCGCGTTGAGGCTGGCCGAGCGGCTCGGGTCCGGCGCGGTCGGCCTGGTGCGCAACCCCGCGCACGTGGCCGACGTCGAGGCCACGGGGGCCGAGGCCGTGCTGTGCGACCTGGAGAGGGCCACGGCCGACGAGGTGACGGAGATCCTGCGCGGCGGCGACGCCGTGATCTTCGCGGCCGGCGCGGGTCCCGGCAGCGGCGCGGCCCGCAAGGACACCGTCGACCGGGCCGCGTCCGTGCTGATGGCCGACGCCGCCGAGCGTGCGGGCGCGCGGCGCTTCATCCAGATCTCCTCCATGGGCGCCGGCCGCCCGCCCGCGCCGGGCAGCGACGCGGTCTGGGCCGCCTACATCGAGGCCAAGACCGCCGCCGAGGACGACCTGCGCGCCCGCGACGGCCTGGCCTGGACGATCCTGCGCCCCGGCCGCCTGACCGACGAGCCGGGCACGGGCCTGGTCCGGCTGGCCCCCGAGGTGCCGCCCGGCTCGGTGCCCCGCGACGACGTGGCCGCCGTCGTCCTCGCGCTCCTGGACAATCCGGGCACCGCGCATCGGACGCTGGAGCTTGTTTCGGGCGAAACCCCTGTCATCGATCTGGTGGCCACTGAGTAATGCGTCCCCTTTGCCGATTGCTGGCTATGACTTGCGGCTTCTTCGGCTAGATGTCCCCCTGATGCACTAGGGGGAGATCAAATGTCGGACATGCCGTTCAGGTCGTTCTTCGGGGGAGATCCGTTCAGGGGGTTCGAGGAGCTCACCGGGCGGGTGTTCGGCGGGATGGAAGGCTGGCCGCCGTCGCGTCCCGGCGTACAGCGGGTCGACGTGGGCAAGCTGCTCAGCGCCTCGGCGAGGGAAGTGCTCAGCCGGGCGCTGGAGGTGGCCGGGCAGCGCGGCGCGCAGGACATGGACGTCCTCGACATCCTCGACGCGCTGACCGAGTCCGACGCCACGCGCCCGCTGATGCAGGCGGCGGGCATCGACCTCGGCAGGCTGCGCGACCGCATCGACGCCCTGACCGGGCCCGGCACGGGGACCGAGCCGCCGACCACGCTCTCCCCGGCGGCCAAACGCGCCGTCCTGGACGCCCAGCGCATCTCCCGGGCCCTCCAGTCGTCCTACATCGGCCCCGAGCACCTGCTGCTCGCCGTGGCCGCCAACCCCGACTCCGGCGCCGCCCGCCTGCTCCAGGAGCAGGGCGTCTCGGCCAACGAGCTGCAGCAGGCCATCATGTCCGGCGCTTCCCGCCAGCAGCACGGCGACGGGCGGCAGCCCACCGACACCCCCGCGCTCGACGAGTACGGCCGCGACCTGACCGAGGAGGCCAGGCAGGGCAGGATCGACCCGGTCGTCGGCCGCGAGGACGAGATCGAGCAGGCCATCGAGGTGCTCTCGCGCCGCACCAAGAACAACCCGTGCCTGATCGGCGAGCCCGGCGTCGGCAAGACCGCCATCGTCGAGGGCATCGCCCAGCGCATCGTCAACGGCAGCGTGCCCGACACGCTCAAGGACCGCCGCGTCGTCGCGCTGGACCTGACCGGCATGGTCGCCGGGTCGAAGTACCGGGGCGAGTTCGAGGAGCGCATCAAGAAGGTCATCGACGAGGTGCGCGCGCACGCCGACGAGACCATCGTCTTCATCGACGAGGTGCACACCCTGGTCGGCGCCGGCTCGGCCGAGGGCGGCATGGACGCGGCCAACATCCTCAAGCCCGCCCTGGCCCGCGGCGAGCTGCACGTCATCGCCGCCACCACCATCGACGAGTACCGCAAGAACATCGAGAAGGACGCCGCGCTCGAACGCCGCTTCCAGCCGATCCTGGTCAGCGAGCCCACCGTCGAGCAGACGGTGGAGATCCTGGCCGGGCTGCGCGACGCGTACGAGGCCCACCACCAGGTGCGCATCACCGACGAGGCCCTGGACGCCGCCGCCAACCTCTCGGCCCGCTACATCTCCGACCGTTTCCTGCCCGACAAGGCCATCGACCTGATGGACCAGGCCTCGGCCCGGGTCCGGCTGCGCTCGCGCACCCCCGGCAGCGACGTGCGCGAGCTGGAGGAACGCCTCGACGCGCTGCGCCGCGACAAGGACCAGGCGGTCACCTCCGACGACTTCGACCGCGCCAAGGAGCTCACGGTCCAGATCGACAAGCTCCGCCCCGAGCTGGACCGCGCCCGGCAGGGCCACGACGCCGTCCCGCAGGTCATGGTGGAGGACATCGCCGAGGTCGTCTCCCGGCGTACCGGCATCCCCGTCACCCAGCTCACCGAGCAGGAGCGCGAGCGCCTGATGCGGCTGGAGGAGCACCTGCACGAGCGGGTGATCGGCCAGGACGAGGCCGTCGTCGCCATCGCCGAGGCGGTGCGCAGGGCCAGGGCGGGCCTGTCGGATCCGAACCGGCCCATCGGCAGCTTCCTGTTCCTCGGCCCGACCGGCGTCGGCAAGACCGAGCTGGCCAGGGCGCTGGCCGCCGCGCTGTTCGGCGGCGAGGACCACATGGTGCGCATCGACATGAGCGAGTTCCAGGAGCGGCACACCGTCTCCCGGCTGATCGGCGCGCCCCCCGGGTACGTCGGCTACGAGGAGGCCGGCCAGCTCACCGAGGCCGTACGCCGCCGCCCGCACGGCGTCATCCTGCTCGACGAGATCGAGAAGGCCCACCCCGACGTCATGAACATCCTGCTCCAGATGCTCGACGACGGCCGCCTGACCGACGGCCAGGGCCGCACGGTGGACTTCACCAACACCATCGTCATCATGACCAGCAACATCGGCGCCCAGCTCATCCTGGACGCCGAGGGCGACTCCGCGCAGCTCCAGGACCAGCTCATGGACCTGCTGCGCCACTCCCTGCGCCCCGAGCTGCTCAACCGCATCGACGAGGTGATCGTCTTCAAGCGGCTGGAGCGCGAGCAGCTCCGCCAGATCGTGGACCTGCTGCTGGAGCGCACCCGTCAGCGGCTGCGCGGCCAGGACGTCACCCTGGAGGTCAGCGACGAGGCCAAGGACTGGCTGGCCCGGCGCGGCTACCAGCCCGAGTTCGGCGCCCGCCCGCTGCGCCGCACCGTGCAGCGGGAACTGGACAACCGCCTGTCCACGATGCTGCTGACCGGAGAGGTGGGCGAGGGCGGCAAGGTCACCGTGGACGTCGAGGGCGACGAACTCCGGCTCAGGGCCCACAACCCGGAGCCGGTCGGCTGAGAACACGAGGGCCCGCCGTCAAGGCCGCGGCGGGCGGGCGGCCTCGCGGCACTCCTCCAAGGTGAGGGCCGCCAGGGCCTCGCGGACGACGGGCACGCACACCGGGGCCATCGACAGGCTCGACACCCCGAGCCCCACCAGCAGCGGCGCGACCGCCGGGTCGCCGGCCGACTCGCCGCACACCCCGACCGGCTTGCCCGCCCGCAGCCCGGCCTCGGCGCACATGCCGACCAGCCGGAGCAGCGCGGGGTGGGCCGGGTCGAGCAGGTCGGACAGGCCGTGATGTTGCCGGTCGGCGGCGAAGGTGTACTGGGCCAGGTCGTTGGTGCCGACGCTGAGGAAGTCCACCTCGGCCAGCAGCTCGTCGGCCTGGAGGGCGGCGGCGGGCACCTCGACCATCACGCCCGCGCGGGGGAGGCCGCGCTCGCGGACGCGGCGGGCGAAGTCGGCCGCCTCCCGCGCGGTGGTCACCATCGGGGCCATCACCAGCACGTCGGCGCCCGTGGCACGGGCGGCCTCGGCGATGGCGTCGAGCTGGGCGTCCAGGACGCCGGGCAGCACGCGGTCGACGCGCAGGCCGCGCACGCCCAGCGCCGGGTTGGGCTCGGGCGGCAGGCCGAGGAAGGGCAGCGGCTTGTCGGTGCCGGCGTCGAGGGTCCGGACGGTCACCGGCCCCGCCGCGGCGAACACCTCCGCGTACGCGGCCACCTGCTCCTCGTGGGAGGGCGGCTGCCTGCGGTCGAGGAACAGGAACTCGGTGCGGAACAGCCCCACGCCCTCCGCGCCGGGACGCAGGTCCGCGGCCGAGCCGATGTTGTGCAGCAGCCTGACCGGGTGGCCGTCGGCGGTCCGACCGGGACCGGTGCTCGCCGCCAGTCTGGCCCGGTCGCGCCGGTCGGACTCCCGTACGCCGTCGGCCTCCTCGCCGGTGAGGCCGACCGTGACCTCGCCGGTGACGCCGTCCACGCCGACCAGCGTCCCGTCGGGGACGTCCAGGACGCCCGCGCACGCCACGACGGCGGGCAGGCCCCGGCCGCGGGCCAGGATCGCGGTGTGGCTGGTGGGCCCGCCGCGCTCGGTGACCAGCGCCAGCACCCGCGGGCCCAGGCCGACGGTGTCGGCGGGGGACAGGTCCTCGGCCACCAGCACGAACGGATGCCCGGGGTCGGGGACGCCCGGCATGGGCAGGCCCAGGGCGGCGGCCACCGCCCGGGACCTGAGGTCGTCGACGTCGGCGGCCCGTTCGGCCAGGTAGCCGCCCAGCGCGGCCAGGGTTTCCCGGTGCGCGGTGAAGGCGGCGTCCAGGGCGTGGGCGGCGTCCAGGCCGTCGTCGCGCACGTGCGCCTCGGCCTGCTCGCGCAGCACCGGGTCGGCGGCCATCATGGCCAGCGCCTCCAGGATCTCGGCCCCTTCGGCGGTGGCGTGGCCGGCGCGGCGTCCGAGGTCGGCGGCCAGGGCGTCCAGGGCCTCGGCGGTGACGGCCGCCTCGGCGCCGGGGTCGGTCACCCGGCGGGGGGCGGGCAGCACGGGCGGGGCCGCCATCCGCACCACGGGCCCGGCGGCCCGGCCCTGGCTGACCCCCAGCCCCTTCAGCGTCGCCTCAGGCATCGAGCGCCCCACCGTCCCCGGCCCCAGCCGCCCCCGCCGCGTCGGGGACGTCGGGGGCGTCGAGGTCGCGGGACAGGAGGGCGGCCAGCGTGTCGAGCGCCTCCTCGGCCCCCGCGCCGTCGGCCTCCAGCGTCACCACCGTGCCCCGCACCGCGCCCAGCGACAGCACCCCCAGCATGCTGCCGGCCGGGACCGACTTCTCCCCGAGCCGCACCCGCACCGGCACCCCGAGCCGGGCCGCCTCCCGCACGAACACCTTCGCCGGACGCGCGTGCAGGCCACTGGCCGAGGCCACGGCCACCGTTCGACTCGCCATCCCGAACCTCCTCAGGGTTCTATCGTCACCTTGATGGCCGTGCCCGTGCTGACGAGATCGATCCCGTCGAGCACCCGGGGCAGCGGCAGCCGGTGCGTGATCAGGTCGGACACCACGACGGCGCCCTCGGCCACCAGGCGCAGCGCCTCGGCGTTGTGCGCGGGGCTGGAGCCGTTCGCGCCCACGATGGTCAGCTCCCGGTAGTGGACCAGGTTGGCGTCGAGCGCGATGACCGGGTCGTCCTTCGGCAGCCCGCCGAAGAAGCTCACGCGCCCCTGCCGGGCGGCCATCCGCACCGCCTGCTCCTGGGCCGCGCCGGAGGCCGCCGCCGTGATCACGACGTCGGCGCCGCGGCCGCCGGTCAGCTTGAGCACCTGCCCGACGGCGTCGGAGTCGATCACCGCGTCGGGACGCACCAGCTCGGCCGCCATCGCCAGCCGCTCGGCGTTGACGTCCACGAGGAAGACCCGGGACGCGCCGCGCGCCCGCGCCAGCCGTACGTGCAGGCAGCCGATCGGGCCCGCGCCCATCACCACCACGTCGTCGCCCGCGCCCACCCCGGCCAGCGACTGGCCGTTGAGCACGCAGGCCAGCGGCTCGGCCACCGACGCCTCGGCGAACCCGACACCGTCGGGAATCGTGTTGACCCCCTTCACGGCCAGCACCTTGGCCGGGACGATCAGGTACTCGGCGAAGCCGCCGTCGTAGTGGTAGCCCATCGACTCCTGGTTCGCGCAGACGGTCAGGCGGCCCCGGCGGCACTCGGCGCACGTCCCGCACGGGATGGCGGCGATCACCTGCACCCGCGCGCCCGTGCCCACGACCTCGCCGGCGATCTCGTGGCCCATCACCCGCGGCGGCCTGATGTGGTGGTGGCCGTACCGGAAGATCTTGGCGTCCGTGCCGCAGGTCGAGCAGTTGCGCACCCGGATCTTCAGCTCGCCCGGCCCGGCCTGCGGCTCCGGCGCGTCCTCGATCCTGATGTCGCCGGGGGCATGGAACCTGGCTACCTTCACGTGAGCTCCTTCAGCACCTGGGCCGGGTCCGTCGCCTCGCGCAACGCCCTGGCCCGGTCGGGGTCGAGCAGGATCTCGGCCAGGGCCGCCAGCAGCGGCACGTGCCCGTCGCCGGCCGCGGCGATGCCCACGCACAGCGTGACCCGCTCGCCGTCCCAGTCGATCCCGCCGGGGAAACGCACGACGCAGATCGCGTCGCGCGCGACGTCCTGCTTGGAGGCGGCCGTGCCGTGCGGGATGGCCACCTCCTCGCTGACGTAGGTGGAGATCGTGCGCTCGCGTTCGAGCATCGCCTCGACGTACGGCTGCGCGACCGCGCCCACGTCCACCAGAACCTGCCCGCACCTGCGCACGGCCTCCTCCCGCGAGGACGCGCTCTCGTGCAGCAGGATCGCCCGCCGGTCGAGCAGCCCCTCACGCATCGACGGTGCCGCCGTTCCTGATGGTGTTCACCAGCCTGGTCACCGCCGGGTCGCCGAGGAAGACCTGGAAGGACACCAGCGGCTTGCCCGGCGCGGCGGCCCTGGCCCTGGCGGCCAGCCCGGAGTGGCACACGACGACGTCCGCGTCGCCGGGGATGGAGTTCACCGGGGTGTGCTCGACGGTGACGCCGCTCTCCTTGAGCTGCTTGCGGAGCTGGGAGGCGAGCATGACGCTGCTGCCCATGCCCGCGTCGCAGGCCACGACGATCTTGTGGATGTCCTTGCTGTCGATGCCGGCCACGGCTCACGCCTCCTTGCTGACGGGTTCGGTCCTGACGGGTTCGCTGCTCGCGGGGTCACTGGTCGCGGGGTCGCGGCTGCTCGCGGGGGCCGGGGCCGCCGGGTCCGCGACGGTGTCCTGCGGGCCGAGGGCGTCCGGCTCCTCGTCCTTCTCGCCCCGGCCGAAGCCGAGCAGCACGGCGGCGACGGCGAACGACACGGCCGTGGCCACCGCGATCCCGGCGATCGAGCCGAGCCAGCCGCCGCGCGGCGTCACCGCGAGGTAGGCGAAGATGCTGCCCGGCGAGGGCGTGGCGACCAGGCCCGCCCCGGTGATCATGAACGTGAAGACGCCGGCCGCCCCGCCCGCGATGACGGCCAGGATGAGCCGCGGCTTCATCAGCACGTACGGGAAGTAGATCTCGTGGATGCCGCCGAAGAAGTGGATGATCATCGCGGCGGGCGTGCTCGGCCGCAGCGGACGCGGCCCGAACAGCAGGTACGCCACCAGCAGCCCGAGCCCCGGCCCCGGGTTCGACTCCAGCATGAACAGGATCGACTTGCCCTGCCGCACCGCCTCGGCCACCCCCAGCGGCCCCAGCACGCCGTGGTTGACCGCGTTGTTCAGGAACAGCACCTTGGCCGGCTCGATCAGCACCGAGGCCACCGGCAGCAGGTTGTTGGTGATCAGCCACTCGACCGCGCCGCCCGCCGCGTCGGTGACGACGCGGACGACCGGCCCGATGCCCAGCACCCCGGCCACGGCCATCGCGGCGCCCACGATGCCGGCGGTGAAGTTGTCCACGAGCATCTCGAACCCGGCCCTGGTCCGCTGCTCAGTGAACTTGTCCACATATTTCAGGATTACGGCGGCGAGCGGGCCGACGATCATCGCGCCGAGGAACATCGGGATGTCCGAGCCCACGACGACGCCCATCGCCGCCACCGCGCCGACGACCGCGCCGCGCTGGCCGTGGACCATGCGGCCGCCGGTGTAGGCGATGAGGATCGGCAGCAGGGACTTGATGACCGGGTCGACCAGCGCGGCCAGTTCCTTGTTCGGCAGCCAGCCGGTGGGGATGAACAGCGCGGTGATCAGGCCCCAGGCGATGAACGCGCCGATGTTCGGCATGATCATCCCGGCCAGGTGGCCGCCTAAGCGCTGGATGGTGGCCTTGACTCCGGTGCCGTAGACCGGAGGGGTGTAGCTGTCGGCCATGGACGTGCTCCTTCGGGGGGATGAGCAGTGGATCAGCCGTGCGGTGAGGGGGCGACCGGCTCCGGGACGGGCGGCGCCTGCGGGACGGTGAGCGGCCGGGCCGGGTCGGGGACTCCCGTCCGCACCCCGGCGCGGTCGATGTCGGCGGGGCCGGGCATCCTGCTGCCGGGCAGCCGGACCGCCGCCGCGCCCCAGGCCAGCGCCTCGGCCAGGGCGGTGACGCCGTGCCCGCCGGCGGCCAGGAATCCGGCCAGCATGGCGTCGCCGGCGCCGACGGAGCTGCGCGGCCCGGTGACCGGGGCCTCGCCGTACCAGACGCCGCCGTCCTCGACCAGGACGGCGCCGTCGGGGCCGAGGCTGGCCAGCACCGTACGGGCGCCCGCGGCGCGCAGTTCGGCCGCCGCCTCGACCACGTCGCCCACCCGGACGAGCGGCACGCCGGTCACCGCGGCCAGCTCGTCGAGGTTGGGCTTGACCAGGGCCGGACCGGCTCCGAGCGCGCGGGCGAGGGCCGGGCCGCTGGTGTCCACGGCGACGTGCAGGCCCGCGGCGGCGAAGCGGCGGCACAGCCGGGCGTAGACGTCGGCGGGCACCCCGGGCGGCAGGCTGCCCGAGGCCACCACCCAGTCCGCCACCCAGTTCGCCTCGCGCGCCGCGGCCAGCACGGTCTCGGCGATCGTGTCCAGCTCGGCCGCCGACAGCGCCGGACCCGGCTCGTTGATCTTGGTGACGGTTCCGTCGGGCTCGGCGAGCGTGACGTTGGACCGGGTCGTGCCCGCCACGGGGACGGTGACCATGTCCAGCCCCTCGGCGGCCAGCAGGCGGACGAGCTGCGCGCCCTCGTCCCCGGCGAAGGGCACCACCGCGCGGGCGGCGACGCCGTTGGCCAGCAGCGCCCGCGAGACGTTGACGCCCTTGCCGCCCGGGTCGAGCCGGGCCCGTGCGGCGCGGATCACCGCTCCCCGGGCCAGGGCGGCGATCTCGATCGTGCGGTCGAGGCTCGGGTTCAGCGTCAGCGTGAGGATCACGCGCGGATCACCTCCGGCCCGGCGGCGGCGATGTCGGCGGCCAGGGCGGGGTCGAGCCCGGCGTCGGTGATGACCACGTCGATCTCGCCCAGCTCGGCGAACGTGGCCAGGTAGGTGTTGCCGAACTTGGTGTGGTCGGCCAGCAGCACGCTGCGCTGCGCGGCCCGGACCATGGCCCGCTTGATCGCCGCCTCGGCCGGGTCGGGCGTGGTCAGGCCCCGGGCGGGCGAGCAGCCGTTGGCGCCCATGAAGGCGACGTCGACGTTGAGGTGCGCCAGCGGGCGCAGCGCCCAGTCGTCGACCGTGGCCAGCGTCTTGCCGCGCAGCCGCCCGCCCAGCACGATCACCTGCAGATTGGACCGCGAGGCCAGGACGGTGGCCAGCGGCGGCGAGTTCACGATCACGGTGAGCTCGCGGTCGGCGGGCAGCGCCTGGACCAGGCGGCCCGTGGTGGTGCCGGCGTCGATGATGACCGAGCCGTCCTCGGGCAGCTCGGCCAGGGCCGCCTTGGCGATGCGCTCCTTCTCCGCGGTCATCACCTCGTCGCGGGCGGCGAGCGCGGGCTCGAACCCCAGCCGTTCCACGGGGATCGCGCCGCCGTGCACCCGGCGCAGCACGCCCGCCCGCTCCAGCGCGGTCAGGTCGCGGCGGATCGTCTCGGTGGTCACGTCGAGCTCGGCGGCCAGCGTCACCACGTCGACGCGGCCCGCGTTCCGCGCCCTGCGGAGGATCTCCTGCTGCCGCTCCTCGGCGTACATGATGTTGGTTCACCGCCGTTTCTGGTTGGTTTCTCCTGTGTTTATACCCGCTTTCGTGGGACGGTCAAGAGGGGGACGGCACAATCTGGTAGTTATAGGCGGGTGCGAATGAAGCCTCTGGCCGCCGTGGCGGCGGTCGTCCCCGTCGTCGCCCTGGCCACGCCGGCCCACGCCGCCGCCGCGCGGCCGATCCGCGTGCCCGCGGGCACCACGGCGGCCTGGGTGGTGTTCGACCGCAAGGCGGGCAAGATCGTCGCCGTCCGGAACGCCCATCGGAAGTTCCGCTCGGCGTCGGTCGTGAAGATCCTCATCGCGATCGACTACCTGGAACGGCGCAAGAGCGTCCCGGCGGCCGACGCCCGGCTGCTGAAGATCATGCTGCGCTCCAGCGACGACGACGCGGCGTCGGCGTTCTGGGACCGCGGCGGCAAGGGGCAGATCATCGTCCGGACGGCGCGCAGGCTCGGCCTGTCCGACACCACGCCGCCGCCCGCCTCCAAGCCCGGCTTCTGGGGCTACACCTCGCTCAGCGCGTACGACGTCGTCAGGACCTACCGCTACCTGCTCGACACCGCCGACGCCCGGGTGCGCGACCTCGTCCTCGGCCACCTGCGCGCCTCCACGCCGTGCGGCACCGACGGCTTCGACCAGACCTTCGGCATCCCGCGCGCGGTCCCGAGGCCGTGGGCGGTCAAGCAGGGCTGGTCGGGATTCGGCACGACGCCGCCGGGCAAGTGCGACGCCAAGAGCGTGGCCGCCCCCGTCTCGTGGATCGCGCAGCGGGCGACCGGTTCGGGCGTGCCCGACTACGGGCGGCCCGTGCTGCACACGACGGGCCTGGCCGGCGCCGGCGACCGCCTGGTCATGGCGGTGCTCACCGCCCACCCGGCGGGCAGCGCGTGGAGCGGCTCGGTCAAGCGCGTCACCGACCTGACGGCCGCGCTCCACCGCTCGGTGTCGTAGCCGCGAAGGCTCTGCCTGCGCGGGCCCGGCCCGCGGGGGCCGGTGCTCAGTGGCCGAGGCTCAGGGGCCGGTGCTCAGGGGCCGGTCTGGAGCTGCTGCTCCAGGCGGACCTTCTTGGGCACGCACATGCGCCACGCCTCCAGCACCAGCTCCCGCATCTCCGCCGCGTCGAGGGCGTCCATGCGGGCGACCACCCAGTTGAAGCGCAGGTCGGACTCGCCGGGCATGAGGAACCTGCCGGGCTCGGCCGCCACCAGGGCCTCGCGTTCCTCCTTGGGGAACCCGAAGCCCATCAGCGTCTCGTCCCGCGAGAACGCCACGTAGACGATCTTTCCCACGCGGAACTTGACCCGGTCCCGGATCAGATGCTCGGACGAGCGCGGAAGGGTGCGCGCGAAGCGCCGGACGTCCTCGACGGTGATCACACGGCCACGTTAGCGGTTGCCCTCCGCGGCCGAGATGTCGGCGAGGGCGGAGTCCGGGTCGCGCTCCACCGCCAGGTCGCCCAGGCTCACGATGCCGACCGGACGCCCGTCCTCGACGACCGGGAGGCGGCGTACCGCGTGCGACCGCATGATCTGCACGGCCTGGTCGATGCTCGTGTCGGGCCCGACCGCCTCGACCGACGGGCTGCACGCCTCCCTGACCGGCGTGTCCGGCCCCCGCTCGTCGGCCACCACGCGGATCGTGATGTCCCGGTCGGTGACGATGCCCTTCATGCGCCCGTTCTCGTTGACGATCACCGCCCCCGCGTCGTTGTCGCGCATGAGCGCCGCGGCGACCGAAACGGCCTGGTCGCACTCGACCGTCGCCGGGTGGGAAGTCATGACGTCTGCCACGGTCTCTGCCATGGGGTCCTCCTGAATGCTCACGTCCCGGCGGCTACCTACCCGGGCCGGTGAACCATTCACAGGGTTTTGTCGGATTCCGGCGTCCGGCCATGCATGTCCGGTACGTCCGTGGAGGACCCCTTTACCGGATCTCAGAGTGTCTTCGCCGCCAGGCGGATCTCCTCCAGCAGGATCGCGAGGTCGTCCTCGGTGGTGTCCGGGTGCAGGAAGCAGGCTCGCAGGGCGTCCCGGCCGCCGAGACGGGTGCCGGTGAGGAAGGTGTTGCCGCGCGCCTGGACCGCGCCCGGCAGGGCCCGGTTGAGCGCGTCGAGCCCGCCGGGCCCGGTCGTCGTGGGCGTGTGCCGGAAGGCGGTGATGGAGGTGGCGACCGGCGCGAGCAGCTCGAAGTCCGCGGCCTTCTCGACCATGGCGGCGAGCGTGCGGGCCAGGCCGCTGGTGTGCTCCACCAGCCGCGTGACGCCCTCCCTGCCCAGGTACGACATCGTCGCCCACGTCTTCAGCGCCCGGAACGGCCGGGTCTGCTCGGGCCCGTACTCGGCGAACCAGCCCAGGTCGTCGGCGCTGTCGTCCACCAGGTACGACGGCACCAGGCTGAAGGCGGCCCGCGCGGCGGCCGGGTCGCGCAGCAGCGCGCAGCCGCAGCCGACCGGCACGCCGAGCCACTTGTGCGGGTCGAGGGCCAGCGAGTCGGCCCGGTCCAGCCCCGCGTAGGCGGGCGCCGACACCGCGTCCAGCACGCCGAGCGCGCCGTAGGCGCCGTCCACGTGGAACCAGAGCCCGTGCTCGGCGGCCACGTCGGCGATGGCGTCGAGCGGGTCCACCGCGCCGGAGTTGACGGTGCCCGCGCTGCCCGCCACGCAGAACGGCCGCAGGCCCGCCGCCAGGTCGTCGGCGATCATCGTGCGCAGGGCGCCGACGTCCATGCGGAAGGAGGCGTCCACCGGGACCTTACGGACGTTCCGGGCGCCGAGGCCGAGGAGCTGGGCCGCCTTGTGCAGGCAGCTGTGGCCCTCCTCGGTGACGTACAGGATCATGGGCGGGCGGCCGTGCAGGCCGTCCTCGCGGGCGTCCCAGCCGTCGGCGAGCGCGGCGTGCTGGCGGGCCGTGGCCAGGCAGACGATGGTGGCCATCGACGCGCCGCTGGTCAGCAGGCCGCCGCCGGGCGGATGGGGGAAGCCGACCAGCTCGGCCAGCCAGCGCACCACCGTACGCTCCAGCAGCGGGCCCGCGTGGTCGCCGCCCGCGCAGCTCGGGTTGAGCGCGGCGGCCAGCGGCTCGACCACCACGCCGGCGGGGGAGGGCGGCGAGTTCACCCAGCCGAAGAAGCGGGGGTGCCCGTTGCCCATCGGGTACGGCAGCACGTGGGCGCGCACGTCGTCGAGCAGCGCGTCGAGCGGACGCCCGGCGGCGGGCAGCGGCAGCTCGCCCAGCCAGGCGCGTTCGGCGGCGGGCACCGGTTGCCAGACCGGCCCGGCCGCGACTCCCTCCAGGTGGGCGGCCGCGATCTCGGCCGCCCTGACGCCGGCGCGGCGCAGCTCATCCATGCGGGGATTCCCTCCGGGTCTCGTGGTGCCGGGTCTCGTGGTGGCCGCCGCCACTCAGCTCCATGGCCAGGTAGAAGACGCAGTCGGCGGTCCCGTCGTTGGCGAAGGCGTGCCGGTGGTCGCCGGGGTAGGAGGCCGAGTCGCCGGCCTCCAGCTCGTACGGGCGGTCGTCGATCGTCAGGCGCAGCGTGCCGCGCTCGACGGCCAGGTACTCGCGCGAGCCCCGGGCGTGCGGCGCGAACTCGCCCGCGTCCACGCCGGGGCCGATCGTGGTCCGCATGAACTCGAACTCCACGTCGGCCAGCACCGGCGACAACACCCGCCGCTCCCAGCCCGACGGGTCGCGCAGCACCCGCTGCCGGTCGTGCCGCAGCACGCGCACGGCCTCGTGCGCCGGTTCGTCGAGGAGCCGGGAGATCGACGTGCCGAGGGCCGTGGCCAGGCGGTCGAGCACCAGCACGGTCGGCGACTTGGCGCCGCGCTCGATGTCGGAGACCATGCTCCGGCTGACGCCGCTCAGCTCGGCCAGCCGCTCGACGGACAGCCCGCGCCCGCGCCGCTCGGCGCGGATGCGCCCGCCCAGTTCGGCCAGGGACAGGCCGCCGGACAGGATGCCTTCACCTTGCATTCCTCCACTATAGCGGAGAAATATCCTCTTTAGCGGCCTTCGTTGCCTCGTAGCCTGCGAGAACTTGCTTGCGGCGTTTGGCCGACAGGCGGTCGATGTACAGGTAGCCGTCGAGGTGGTCGGTCTCGTGCTGGAGGCAGCGGGCCAGCAGGCCGGTGCCCTCGACCGTGACGGGCGCGCCCTCGGCGTCGAAGCCGTGGACGGCGGCGTGGTCGGGACGGGGGAGCGGGGCGAACTGCCCGGGGACCGACAGGCAGCCCTCCTCGTCGGGGTCGAGACGGCGCTCGCCGAGAGCGGGCAGCTCCAGGGCGGGGTTGACCACGACGCCCTTGTGGTGGACGCCCTCGGCGTCGGGGCAGTCGTAGACGAACACGCGCAGCGGCACGCCGATCTGGTTGGCGGCCAGGCCCACGCCGTCGGCCGCGTACATGCTCGCGAACATGTCGTCGACCAGCGCCGCCAGCTCGCCGTCGAACCGGGTCACCGGCTCGCACGGATTGTGCAGCACCGGATCGCCCACGTGCACGATCGGCCGGACCTCTCCCACGACCACGCCTTCCTTTTGACCTGACTTTGCCGCGACCAGTCTATGAGCGACGCCGCGCCGGTCGATCCAGTCTCATATGACAAGACATATCCTCTCGAAAGATGAGATACGCGCTAATGTGCGGAGTACACATCGTCGTGAAGGAGTCTTTCGATGGACGCCGTCTACACCCATGGGCATCACGAGTCCGTCCTGCGCTCGCACCGGTGGCGCACCGCGGAGAACTCGGCCGCCTACCTGCTGCCGCACCTCAAGCCCGTGATGAAGGTCCTCGACGTGGGCAGCGGGCCCGGCACGATCACCGCGGACCTGGCCGCGCGGGTGGCGCACGTGACGGCGTCGGAGGTGACCGAGGAGGCGCTGGCGCTGGCCAGGGCCGAGATCGCCGCGCGGGGGCTGGGGAACGTGGACTTCGCCGTCGCCGACGCGCACGCCCTCGACTTCCCCGACGACACCTTCTGCGTGGTCCACGCCCACCAGGTGCTCCAGCACGTCGGCGACCCGGTGCGGGCGCTGCGCGAGATGCGCCGGGTGACCAAGCCGGGCGGGTACGTCGCGGTCAGGGACAGCGACTACGCGGCCTTCGCCTGGTACCCGCGCCTGCCCGCCCTGGACGACTGGATGGCCCTCTACCGGAGGCTCGCCCGCGAGAACGGCGGCGAGCCGGACGCCGGGCGGCGCCTGCTGTCCTGGGCCCGCGCCGCCGGCTTCCAGGACGTCACCGCCACCTCCTCCACCTGGTGCTTCGCCACCCCCGAGGACCGCGCGTGGTGGGGCGGCATGTGGGCCGACCGCGTCCGGGAGTCGGCCATGGCGCGGCAGGCGCTCGCCACGGGCGCGGCCACCGAGTCCGACCTGCGGCGCATGGCCGACGGCTGGCGGGAATGGGCCGCCGACGACGACGCCTGGCTCTCGGTCCTGCACGGCGAGATCCTCTGCCGCCCCTGACCCGCCGGACGGGCCACCGGGCGGGGCGTCAGGTCAGAGGCCGAGGGTGCGGGTGCGCTGCCACTGAGGGTCGCGGTAGAGCACCTGGTCGGTGCCCAGCAGTTCGTCGGGGGCCGACAGCATGGCGATCTCGCCCGCGGCCTGGAGCTGCAGCAGCAGGTCGCGCACCCGCGGCCCCACCGGCAGCCGCCCGGCGGGCAGCCCGAACCCGGCCCGCACCGTGTCGGCGATCTCCGACAGGTGGAACGGCCCGTCGAGGCCCGCCACGATGCCGCGCACCACGGTCATCGTGATCAGTTCCTCGGCCTCGGTGTGGGCGAGCTGCCAGGTGATCTGCTCCTTACGGCCCCCGGTCGCCGCGCAGACCGTGCAGCCCCGCGTCAGGCCCGGGGCCACCTGCTCCACCGCCGAGCCGAGACAGGCCGAGCACTGGCCGTTCTCGGCGGCGTGCAGCTCGGCCGCCATCCGTCCGGCCAGCACCGCGCCGCAGTCGCAGCCGAAGCCGTCGCCCAGCATGCCGCTCTGCGGCGAGATCGTATGCTTCGTCATCAAGCCGACTCTACCGGCCCCGGCCGCCCCTTCCGTGGGCCCGCGTCCCGTCAGGCACGGACGTCGGCGAGCCCGTGCAGGCGGCGCAGGGCCTTGCGGGCGGACGCCGTGACGCGTTCGTCCGGGTGATGGTCGATGATGACCCGCAGCACCCGGCCCGTCCACGGGTGGTCACCGAAGGCCAGGATCGCGATCGTGCCCGCCTGCTCCTCGGCGTCCATCCCCATGGCGATCGACTCGATCACCTCACCCGCCTCGCCGCCGCCGAACTCCAGCAGCGCCGCCGCCATGTCCACCAGCACCCAGGCGATCTCGTCGGGAGAGGGACGCCGTTCCTCGCGGCCGGTCCTGGCCGCGACCACCGCGCCCAGGCGGTATTCCTCCAGCAGCCCGCGCAGCGCCCGGCGGCCCTCCTCGCCGAGGCCCGACGACAGCAGCTCCACGCCGACCGCCCTGCTCAGCGGGCTCACACCGGGCAGCGCCCCGGCGATCTCGGCCGCGGCCCGCTCGCGGTCGCGTCCGGCCAGCCAGCCAGCGAGCTCCTCGCCGCGCTCGGCCTCGGGGTAGGAGCGCAGGCCGTGCAGCAGCGTGGCGGCGTCGGCGTCGGCGAGCGTCCCCATGACGGGGATCTCCTGCCCGGCGGTCTCGGCGATGATCAGCCGCGCCACCCACAGCCCGAGCCAGCTCAGCGTGTACGGCTCCGCCTGCCGGACCAGCCCCAGATCGGTCAGCGCCCGCGGCACCCGCCCGGCGACCGGCTCCCTGGACAGGAACATGCGGATGAGCTCCAGCAGCAGCCGCTGGTCGGCGGCCAGCCGCGCCCGGCACACCTCGGCCCACGCCTCCAGCACCCGGGCGTCGTCGCCGCCCCCGCCCTCGCTCCCGCCCTCGCTCCCGCCCTCGCTCCCGCCCTCGCTCCCGCCCTCGCTCCCGTCCGCGCGCTCGTCTTGCCTGTCGAGCAGCGCCTTCAGCTCGCCCGAGAGCGGGGCGGCGCGGACGGCGGCGGCCAGGGTGGCGGCGTCGGGGAGCCGGATCGGCGGTTGCAGCGGCAGCGTGTCGTCGTCGTAGGACCTCACGGAGCCCATCCTGTCCTCATCGTCGGCCGGATCGGAATCGTCCCGCCGGATCGCGAAACGCCGGAAACTGGACGCGGTCCAGCGTACTCACGTCGTCCTCCGGCCACGAGGGAAAGATCACGTCCGGGAAAACGGTGAGCGGGCGACGGCAAGCTGGGCTAGAGTGCTGCGAAATGTCGGGAGAAGGGAGGCACTGAGATGTTTGGCAGTGTAAGTGTGATTTTCATTTCTCGGAGGAACTGTGCTTTTCCGTCCCGCGGTCGAGGCTGACCTCGACCGTCTGCTCAGCTGCGTCGTCGACGAATCCATCAGCTGGGCCCATCCCGACCGGCTGCTCTCCTTCCTGGAGAGCCGTAACTACCGCTACGACCGCATCTGGGTCGCCGAGGAGAACGGCGAGATCCTGGCCCGCGCCGTCTGGTGGGGCTTCGCCGGCGAGGAGCGACCGCTCGCCCTCGACTGCGTCTACGTCCACCCCTCGGTCGAGGACCGCGTGAGCCTGGCCGCCGAGCTGCTGCGCCACGCGCACGCCGCGTTCGGCCGGACGCCGGAGTACCACGTCTTCGTCTCCAACGGCTGGCGTGAGGACCCGAAGGCGTCGGCGGCCATCGCCTGGCGCTGGGAGGCCGCCGGCCGCGCCGGGCTGACCGAGGAGCTGGAACGCCTGCGCTACGCCTGGACGCCCGGCTCGCCGGTGCCCGAGCCGTCCGACCGGCTGGTCTTCCGCGGCGATGACGACGACGAGGTGTTCGTGGACGCCTTCCGCCAGGTCGCCGAGGGCACCCTCGACTTCCACACCCGCCAGGCCCTGATGACCATGGACCCCGTGGAACAGGCCCGCGAGGACGTCCGCGACAACCGCTCGATGCGGGGCGAGCGGTCCTGGTGGCGACTGGCCTTCGACAAGAGCGGCGAGCTGGTGGGCGTCGCGCTGCCCTCCGCCAACGACGCCGGGCCCGTGGTCGGCTACCTCGGCGTGGTGCCCGCGCACCGGGGCCGCGGCTACGTCGACGAGCTGCTCGGCGAGATCACCCGCTTCCACGCCGAGCGTGGCGTGCCGGGCATCATGGCCGACACCGACGCGGGCAACGTCCCGATGGCGCGGGCGTTCGAACGCGCCGGGTACGAGAACGTCTCGGTCCGGCTCGTCCTGTCGGCCGATCCCGCCGCCGCCTGACCCTCCGGCCCGTCCCTGACGGCGTCCCCCGTCAGGGACGGGCCGCCAGGCGCGCCCGTACGACCAGATCGTGCAGGGCGTCGTCCGCGGCGGCCCGCTCGGGCAGCGCCGACTCCTCGCGCGCCGCCTCCAGCGCGGCCGTCATCCGCGCCACGTCGTCGGCCACGCCCGCCACCTGGGGCGCGTGCCCGTGCTCGGCCTCCTTCTTGGCCGCCACCAGCTCCGGCAGGTACGCCGGCCCGTACGCCGTCAGCCGCGTCAGGTCGGCCTCCAGCTCCCCGCTGCGCATGAGATGGGTGCCCGTCGCCAGCACCCGGAAGGTGTACAACAGCGGCTTCAGCTCCCCGGTACGCCCGAACAACCGCCACTGCGTACGGGCGAACCCCAGGTAGTGGTGGGCGTGGTGCCGCGTCACGCATCCGGGCGCCAGCGCCACCAGCTCGTCGTGCAGCGGCGAGGAGGTCACCACCAGCGGCGACAGGAGCTGTTCCAGCACGTATCCGTTCCGGCCGAGCAGCAGGCGGCAGAACTTGGCCAGGTCGTGCGTGACCAGGTCCACCTCGACGCCGTCGCGCGTCCACGTCCGGTCGAGCGTCTGCGGCCCGGTGCGCAGCCCGACCACCTCCTCGGCCGGCAGCACGTGCACGCCGCGCAGGTCCACGTCGGAGTCCACGGACGGGAAGCCGTACAGGTGGGCGCCGCTCACCGTGGCGAACGCCACCGGGTACGGCTGCTCGCCGGGGATCTCCGGCAGCCAGGACGGCAGCGCGCTCACAGGTGCTCCTTCCGCACGCCCACCAGGAAGTCCTCCACACGTTCCCGGTCCGGCCGCTCCGGCAGGACGCAGGGCGTGGCGGCCAGCTCCGCCGCCAGCTCCCCCCGCCAGGCGTCCACCTCGGCCCACGGCACCTGGCCGCGCCTGACCGCCAGCAGCCGTGCCCGGTGGGGGCCGACCTGGACCAGCGGCTCGCCGTGCCGGACCAGGTGCAGGCCGCTCAGCAGCAGCCGCACCATGTGCATGGCCTGCTTCCACTTGGGCGCCCGCGGGTCGAGCCGCCGGAACTGGTCGTCGGCGTACCCGGCGAACGTCTGCCGCGCCCGCCGCGACACGAACGCCTCGCGCAGCTCGCGCAGCCGCCGCCCGGCCGGGGTCTCGACCTCCACGATCGGCGACCACAGGCACTCCAGCACCGTCGGGTTGTTCTCCAGCGCCAGCACGCAGAAGCGCTCCACCTCCCAGGAGAACTGCTCGGGCAGCGGCCCGTCGCGGTGGGTGGGCGGCTTGGACAGCCGCCAGAAGTCCGCGGTGGGGGCGGCGAACACGCCGCGCCGGTCGGTGTCGGAGCCCTCGGTCTCCAGCCCGTACGCCCGGGAGCCCGTCACGACGGACAGGATGAGGTCAGAGTTCATCCGGACACCCTCCCACGGGGCTTGCGTTCGGGGGCCGGCGGCTGATCTGATCGAAAAGTGGGCGGCTATGACGAGGCTTACCGGCGCAGCATCTCGCACCCGGAGGAGTTCTGGGCCGAGGCGGCACGCGACATCGACTGGGACGTCGCGCCCGCCGTGGTCACCGACGGGAGCCGCTGGTTCCCCGACGGACGGCTCAACACCTGCCACAACGCGGTCGACCGGCACGTCGCGGCCGGACGCGGCGGGCAGGCGGCGCTGATCCACGACAGCCCGGTCACCGGCACGGTCCGCACGATCACCTACGCCGAGCTGCTCGACGAGGTGGCCCGGACGGCGGGCATGCTGAAGGCGCTCGGCGTGACGGCCGGCGACACCGTCGTGATCTACATGCCGATGGTGCCCGAGGCGGTCGTCGCGATGCTGGCCTGCGCGCGGCTCGGCGCGGTGCACTCGGTGGTGTTCGGCGGCTTCGCGGCCAGGGAGCTCGCCCTGCGCATCGAGCACGCCGAGCCCAAGGTGGTGCTCTCGGCCTCCTGCGGCGTCGAGCCGGCCCGGACCGTCGCCTACAAGCCGCTGCTCGACGCCGCCCTCGACCAGTCGGCCCACCGGCCCGCCCACTGCGTGATCCTCCAGCGCCCGCAGTGCCCGGCCGGGCTCACGCCGGGCCGCGACCTCGACTGGCACGCGTCCGTACGCGCCGCCGAGCCCGCCGGGTGCGTGAGCGTGGCCGCCACCGACCCGCTCTACGTGCTCTACACCTCCGGCACCACCGGCCTGCCCAAGGGCGTGGTGCGCGACAACGGCGGCCACGCCGTCGCCCTGCGCTGGAGCATGACCAACGTCTACGGCGCCGCCCCCGGCGAGGTCTTCTGGGCCGCCTCCGACGTCGGCTGGGTCGTCGGCCACTCCTACATCGTGTACGCGCCGCTGCTGACCGGCTGCACGACCGTCCTGTACGAGGGCAAGCCCGTCGGCACGCCCGACCCCGGCGCGTTCTGGCGGGTGACCGCCCAGCACGGCGTCCGCACGCTGTTCACCGCGCCCACCGCGATCAGGGCCATCAAGAAGGAGGACCCCGCCGGGAACTTCGCGAAAAAGTGGGACCTGTCCGGGCTGCGGCATCTCTTCCTCGCCGGCGAGCGCCTCGACCCCGACACCTACCACTGGGCGAGCGACCTGCTCGGCGTCCCGGTCATCGACCACTGGTGGCAGACCGAGACCGGCTGGCCCGTCGCGGCCAACTGCGTCGGCATCGAGACCCTGCCGATCAAGCCGGGCTCGCCGACGAAACCCGTCCCCGGCTACGACGTGCGCGTCCTCGACGCCGAGGGCCGCGAGTGCCCGCCCGGCGTGGAGGGCGCGGTCACCGTCCGGCTGCCGCTGCCGCCCGGCTGCCTGCCCACCCTCTACCGCGACGAGGAGCGCTTCACGGCCTCCTACCTGTCCCGCTATCCCGGCCACTACCTGACCGGCGACGGCGGCCACATCGACGCCGACGGCTACCTCTTCGTCATGGGCCGCATCGACGACGTGATCAACGTGGCCGGCCACCGCCTGTCCACGGGCGCGCTGGAGGAGGCGCTCGCGGCCCATCCCGACGTCGCCGAGTGCGCGGTGATCGGGGTGGCCGACGCGCTCAAGGGGCAGCTCCCGGTCGGGTTCGTGGTGCTCAAGTCCGGCTCCGCCCGCGACCCGGCCGACGTCGAGCGCGAGCTGACCGCCCTGGTGCGCGAGCGCGTCGGGCCGGTCGCCGCCTTCCGCCGGGCCGTGGTGGTCGCCCGGCTGCCCAAGACGCGCTCGGGCAAGATCCTGCGCGCCACGATGCGCGACATCGCCGACGGCCGGCCGTACGCCACGCCGTCCACCATCGAGGACCCCGGCGTGCTGCCGGAGATCGCCGACGCCGTGAAAGGCCCATAGCGGAGCGTGCATCAGGGCGGCGCCGGGGGCGCGGCCCGGCGCATGATGGGACCTCCCGGTCCCGGAGAGAAGGCTGATGATCGAGACCCCGAGTTACGCCGACGCCCTGAGGGTGCTCGGCTGCAAGGAGGGCAGGCTCGTCAAGGTGGTCGGCTTCGCCGCGGCGGCCGCCCGTACGGGCTGGGCGCTGGCCGGGGGCGGGCTGCTCACCATGGGCCTGGCCGACATGCGTTCCGACGTCGTGCGCTACGGCGAGGAGGTCATCCGCCGGATGCCCGAGCTGAAGGGCGGCGTGGACCGTTACACCCGCACCCAGCGCCTGGCCGCCGCGCACGCCGTGATCGTCGTCTCGGCCTGGTTCGAGGCGCTCGGGGAGGCCAAGCTGCCCTTCACCCTGGAGCAGCTCGACCGGGCCGACAAGATCTCCCACGGCGTGCCCACCCCCGAGCGTTTCGCCCGCCTGGTGGCCGGTCTCCTCATGGAACGCCTGCCCACCCCCGAGCCGCACGTGCCCTTCGCCGAGACCCGCCAGGCCGTCGAACGCGCCCACCTGCGCATGTCGGAGGTGATGGCCGGGTTCGTCGGCGGCCTCAGCGTGTGGGACGAGCTGCCCGTGGACGACCAGCTCCTGTTACCCCGGATGCTCGCCGAGGGCCCGCCCGCGCACGCCCTGCGCATCTACGACGAGGACTTCCGCTCGCTGTCCCTGGACAGCCACGAGTTCGGCGTGCGCAGCCTGGTCACCGACCGCCAGACGCCGGGCACCGGCCTGTCGCGGGTGGCCTGGTTGCTGGCCGAGCTGGCCCCGCCGCGGGTCGGCGACCGTCCTATGATCCACCGGGCCAGGATGGCCGCGAACGCCCTCGACCGGCCCCTGCTGGCCGCGGGCAAGCTCCCCGAGGACGTCTCGCTCCCGCTGCTCGGCGAGGGCTATCTCAGCCCGCGCTGCCGGGTCGCCGAGCTGACCGGCGAGTCCGACCCCTCCTCCGTGGGCTGGTGGCGGGACCAGCGCGTGCTGCCCGACGCCGAGGCGTTCCTCGTCGGCCACCTCACCTCGCTGCGCGCCACCCAGGCGCCGCTGCTCGTGCTCGGCGAGCCCGGCTCGGGCAAGTCCAAGCTGACCGAGGTGCTGGGCGCCCGCCTGGCCAGGTCGGAGTTCCTGCCGATCAGGGTGGAGCTGCCGCGCGTCTCGCCGCGCGCGCCGGTCACCGAGCAGATCGAGCAGGCCGTCGCCGCCGTGCTGGAGGAGGACGTCGCCTACGCCGACCTGGTCGCCGCGGGCGACGGCGCGCTGCCGGTGATCCTCCTCGACGGCTTCGACGAGCTGCTGCAGGGCGGCGTCAACCGCTACGACTACCTCGGGCACGTCCAGGAGTTCCAGCGCCGCGAGGCCGCGCTCGGGCGGCCCGTCGTGGTGATCGTGACCAGCCGGACCGTGGTGGCCGACCGCATCAGGTTCCCCGACGGGCTGCTGGCACTGCAGCTCCAGCCGTTCGAGGACGACCAGGTGCGCCAGTGGCTGGACATCTGGGACCAGGCCAACCGCGCCCTGCTGGCCCGGCGCGACCTGAAGCCCCTGCCCGCGGCGACCGCCCTGGCCCACGGCGAGATGGCCAGGCAGCCGCTGCTCCTGCTGCTGCTCGCGCTCTACGACGCCGGCGGCAACGCCCTCCAGCGCGAGCACCGCCCGATCGGCCGCGCCCGCCTGTACGAGGTGCTGCTGCGCGACTTCACCGAACGCGAGACCGCCACCCCGCAACGGGTGCTGATCGACGGCGAGCTCGTCCTGCTCGGCACGGTCGCCCTGTCCATGCTCGCCCGCGGCCGCCAGGTCATCACCGAGGACGACCTCGGCCGCGACCTGCCCGCCCTGTGCGAGGGCGGCGAGGACGAGCCCGAAGAGCCGCGCCCGCCCGTCGACTGGGCCCGCCGGGCCACCGAGCGCTTCTTCTTCATCCGCCGCGACGGCCACTCCTTCCTCCACTCCACCTTCGGCGAGTTCCTGACCGCCTGGCTGACCGTGTACGCGCTGCGCGACCTCGACCGGCGCCGCCGCCTGGCCGGGGACGAGCCGCTGGCCCTGGCCCAGAGCGTGGACGACGACCTGCTGTACGCGGTCACGTCGTTCTCCTGCCTGGCCGAGCGCGGGCCGACGGTCGGGTTCATCCTGGAGCTGCTGGACGAGGTGCCGCCGGCCGTACGCGCCCGGTGCGTGACCCACCTGGCCGGGCTGCTGCGCCGGTCCCTGTACGAGCGCCGCCGCCGCTGCTTCACCGGCTTCGAGCCCGTACGCCATCCCGTCACCCGCCGCCTGGCCGCCTACTCGGCCAACCTGGCGCTGCTCATCGTGGCCGCCTCGCAGGAGCCCGTCCCCGTCTCGCACATCCTGGGCGGGCCCGACCCGCTGGGCCGCTGGGCCTCCTTCAGCCACCTGTGGAAGGGCCAGCTCGGGCACGAGGGCTGGACGGGCCTGGTCAACGCCCTGTCGGCGCACCGCGTCGCCGGGCAGGGCAGGGAGGAGGTGATCCTCGGCGGCACCGAGGGCACCGCCATGGGCGACGTGATCGTCGCCGCCGCCACCGGCCACGCCCCCCGTCACCGCAGGCTGCTCGACCTGCTGATGCTCGCCGTGGGGGAGGGGCGCGCCCTGCGCTTCCGCGACCGGGTGGCCGTCCTGCGGGAGCTGCTGGAGGCCGGGGAGGTGCGGTCCCCGGCGGTGCACCGGGCGCTGGGCGCGTTGTGGCGCGAGGACGGCGCCGACCACGCCGAGCTGCGCCCGCTGCTGGTCCTGGTGCTGGCCGACCCGACCGAGCGCGTCGCCACGTGGGAGCAGCTGGTCAGGGCGGGCGTGCCGGAGGAGGAGCTCTGGCAGATCAGCCTGGGCGCCGACTGACCCACCGGCTCCACGACGGTCGTCAGGGCGCCGACCGGTCCACCGGCTCCGCGGTGATCGTCAGGGGGCCGACTGGTCCACCGGCAGTTCCACGGTGATCGTCAGGCCGCCCTCGTCGCGCGGCCTGGCGGTGACCGTGCCGTCGTGGGCCTCGGCGATGACCCGGACGATCGACAGGCCGAGCCCGCTGCCCCGCTCCGAGCGCAGCCGGTCGCCGTGCAGCCGCCGGAACGGCTGGAAGATCGTCTCGATCTCGTACGGCGGCACGTGCAGCCCGGTGTTGGCCACCACCAGCTCGACCTGCTCGGCCCGCCGCCGCGTCGTCACCCACACCTCGCCCTTGGGATGGTTGTGCCGGACGGCGTTCTCCACCAGGTTCTGCACCAGCCGCTCGACCAGCACCGCCTCGCCCGTCGTCGGCGCCGCGTCCAGCAGCCGGTGGATCGTCACCTCCCGCTCGGCCGCCTCCTCCCCGGCCTGGTCGAGCACGTGCTCGGCGACGTCGGTCAGGTCGAAGGGCCGCCGGTCCAGCACCGCCTGCTCGCCCTCGGCCAGGGCCAGCAGGCCGTCGATGAGGCGTTCGTGCCGGGTGTTGACCAGCAGCAGCGACTCGCCGAGCCGCTTGACGTCGTCGGTGGCGTCGGGACGGCGCACCGCCACGTCCACCAGCGTGCGGTTGATCGTCAGCGGGGTACGCAGCTCGTGGGAGGCGTTGGCGACGAACCGGCGCTGCCCGTCGAACGAGCGCGCCAGCCGGCCGAGCATGGTGTCGTAGATCTCGGTCAGCTCCTTGACCTCGTCGCGCGGGCCCTCGTAGGCGATGCGCTCGGTGAGGTCGTGGCTCTGGGCGACCCGGCGGGCGGTCTCGGTCACCGTCTTGACCGGCCGCAGCACCCATCCCGCCGCCCGCCAGCCCAGCCCGAACGCCGCGGCGGTGGCGGCCAGCACGATGATCCCGCCGACGGTGCGCACGCCGCTCAGCGTCTCGCGCTGGTAGGCCGCGCGCACCCGCATCCCGTTGAGGTAGGCGCGGTCGTAGGAGTCGCCGTAGTACTCCCGGGGGAAGTCGGGCTTGATCAGGTCCATCCGGTACTCCAGCTGCGACCGGACGACGAAGTACACCCCGGTCACCGCCAGGCCGCCGAGAAAGAGGAAAACCCCGGCGCAGGCCAGGGCGAAACGCATGCGCACGGTCATGGGATGCGGTACCCCGATCCCGGCACGGTCTCGATGACCTGGGGCTCGCCGAGCTTCTTGCGCAGCTTCATCATCGTCGTCCGCACGGTGTTGGTGAACGGGTCGATGTGCTCGTCCCAGACCTTCTCCAGCAGGACCTCGGCCGAGACCACCGCGCCCTGCGCGCGCAGCAGCTCGGCCAGCACGCCGAACTCCTTGCGGGCCAGCGGGACGTACACGCCGTCGCGGAACACCTGCCGGTGCGCCCAGTCCAGCCGCACGCCCGCCCGCTCCAGCATCGGCGGGTCGGCCCGGCGGGCGCGCCGCCCGAGCGCGTGCACCCGCGCCACCAGCTCCTCGAACGCGAACGGCTTCGACAGGTAGTCGTCGGCCCCCAGCGACAACCCCGCCACGCGCGACCGCACGTCCCCGGACGCGGTCAGCATGAGCACCCTGACCAGCCGATCCTGCTCCACCACCGTCCGGCACACCTCGTCGCCGTGCACCCCCGGCAGGTCCCTGTCGAGGATCAGCACGTCATAGTCGTGCACCCCGAGCCGCTCCAGCGCCGCCTCCCCGTCGTAGGCGACGTCGACGGCCAGCGCCTCGCCCCGCAGCCCCTCGGCGATCGAGTCGGCGAGCATGCGCTCGTCCTCGGCGATCAATACCCGCACTCGTAGCCCCCAACAAGATCACGAAATGCCCCAAGTCTGGACCAGACCTCATAACGCGGGCATAACCATTTCAGGTGACGCCAAGGTTATCGGCGGATCGCTGGACTGCCCTCCGAACGACCGGGACCGGCCCGGTCGCCGACGGGGGAGAAGTCCATGGCAGTCACTCTGGCGCGGACGCGCCCGCACGCGCCCGCCGCGCGCCGCCTGCCCGGCCACGGACTGTTCGCCTGCGCACTGGCCCTGGCCGCCGCGCTGCGCGTGCTGGTCATGCTCGGCTACGACACCGCGCAGCTCTACTGGTACGACTCCTTCACCTACCTCGACACCGCCGTGCACCTGCGGCCCCAGGCGGCCTTCCACCCCGCCGGGTACTCGTGGTTCCTGTGGGCGCTGCGGCCCTTCCACAGCGTCGAGCTGGTCGCCGGGGTGCAGCACGCGATGGGCCTCGGGATCGGCGTCATGATCTACGCGCTGCTGCGCCGCCGTTCGCTGCCCGGCTGGGGGGCGACCCTGGCGACCGTGCCGGTGCTGTTCGACCCGGCCCTCCTCCGGCTGGAGCACGCCGTGCTGTCGGACCTCCAGGTCATCTTCCTGATCATCGCCGCGCTGGCGGTCCTCATGTGGCGCCACGGCCCGTCCGGGGGGCTGTGGCCGGGCGTGCCGTCGGTGCGGGCGGCGGCGGTGGCGGGGTTGCTGCTCGCGCTCGCCGGGCTGACCAGGACCGCGGCCGTGCCGCTGATCGCCCTGGCCGCCGGGTGGCTGATGCTGCGCCGCGCGCCCTGGCGGCGGGTGGCCGCGCTGCTGCTGGCCGGCGCCCTCCCGCTGGCCGCCTACGCCGGCTGGTACGCCCAGCATCACGGCCGCTTCGCCCTCAGCGGCTCCGACGGCGTCGCCCTGTGGGCCCGTACCATGACCTTCGCCGACTGCTCGATCATCGAGCCGCCGCCCGCCGAGGCCCCGCTCTGCCCGAACGGCACCGTCGCCGACGCCGCCTCCGAGTACGTCTGGGCCCCCGGCGCGTCCCTCAACCGGCTCCCCGGCGACCGGTTCGCCTACAACGACCTGGCCAGGTCCTTCGCCCTGCGCGCCATCGCCGCCCAGCCGCTGGACTACCTGCGCGAGGTGGCCCGCGACACCTCACTCGCCTTCACCTGGCAGCCGGTCGCCCACCCGCGCCGGATGAGCCCGTCCACGACCTTCCCGCGCGGCTCCTGGTCGCTGCCCGAGCAGCAGGCCCTCGTCGCCAAGGTGCGTTCCGAGTACGACCCCGGCATCCGCGGCATGACCTCCGTCGAGCCGTACGCCTCGATCCTGGCCGCCTACCCCTACCCGTGGTTCCTGCACGGCACGGCCTTCGGCGTGCTGCTCCTGATCGGCGGCCTGGGTTCGGCCGGACGCCGCCGCGCCGCCCTGCTGCCGTGGACGATGGCGGCGTTCCTGCTCCTCGCCCCGGTGGCCGCCCTCGACTTCGACCACCGCTACGTCCTGCCGGCCATCCCCTTCGCCTGCGTGTCCGCCGCGCTCGCCGTAGCCGGCGTACGGCGACGGCGGTGTCGCGCGGAGCAGGAGGGCACTACCGTCCCGGCATGAGGACGATCGCGCTGCGCGCCGCGGACCTGCGTAGTCGGCCGTCGCGGTGCTGCTCGACGCCACGGTGGGTGTGCCTGGTGCTGGTGCCCGCGGTCATGGAGGTGCTGGGGGAGCGGGCCTGGTGGTTTCCCGTCCTGACCCCGCGGAGGCTGACATCCTTGCGAAAAAATACGTAATATCCACTGCATCACGAGCGTTGGGGGCGCCAAGGTGCCGGGACAGAGCGTGGGTGTGGTCGTCGAGCCGGGGGTTCCTCCGGAGGTCGCGGGGTTGCTGCGGGCCAACGCTCCGCTGCTGTCCAGGATGCGGTCGGGCTGGGTGCCGCCGGCCGACGTGCGTCCGGACCGGTTCAGGAACGTCTCCAGCGTCGCGCTGCTGGCCGCCACGCCCGCGGTGGTCGCGCTCATGACCGTGCTGCTGGCCTGGTCGCACCCGGCCGCCGGGTTCACGTTGCTGGGGGCGTTCGTCTTCGTCGTCCTGGTCAAGATCGCCTCGATGAGCGAGCTGCCCGAGCACGACCGCTCGCGCGACCGCGAGGTGTACGAGCGGGCCCGCCCGTTCCGCGACCGCTACCTGCTGCCCGAGGACTTCGACCAGGACGCCGCCGACGTGCTGACCAGGGCGCAGCGGGCCATCGGCTCGGTGCTGCGCTCGCACGTCAACGCCGAGGGGCTGCTCGACGGCGCCCGCAACGCGGTGATGCTGCCCGCCCAGGAGTGGGAGATCGCCCGCCTGCTGGCCAAGCTGTCGGCCTTACGCGCCGAGCACGAGGCCCTGCTGTCCCGGGGCATCGCCCCCGAGGTGGCCGCGGTGATCGAGCCGCTGGACCGGGCCCTGGCCACCAGCGAGGCCGCCATGATCGCCCGCGTCGAGGCCCTGGAACGTTACGCCGAGCACGTCGCCGAGGCCGAACGCGCCTACCACGCCCGCGGCCAGATCGAGGAACTGCGCGCGCGCCTGCCGCGCTACGAGGAGCTGCTGGCCGAGACCGGCGCCGACGCGCTGGCCGTGCCGGAGATCGACCGGCTCGCCGAGGACGCCGACCAGCTGGAGCAGGTGCTGCGGCGCAGCGTGCGGTCGGCGCACGAGGCGTTCCGGTACCTGGAGAGCTGACATCGGACCATGTGGCACACGCGGGAGGCGCTCCGCCCTCGCAGGAGGTGAATCCCCATCCGATCCGACATCATGGCGGACGTGATCGTCGACCCCGCCCTGCCGCCGGCCGACGCGCGGCTGCTGCGGGACAACCGGCGGCTGCTGATCAGGGCGCGCAGGGGGTGGGTCCCGGACCGTTCCGGCCCGAGCCTGGCCGCCGCGCCGTACTGGCGGCTCGGCGCGGTGTGCGGGGCGACCGTCTGCCTCGGCCTGCTCCTCGGTGTCGGCGGGCTCGGCCGATCCCTGGGGCCGCTGTTACTCGTGCTCCTCGCCGTCCCGCTGATGATCGTGACGTTCGTCCGCACCGAGACGCCGGAGGGCGAGGAGGCCGAGCACGAGCGGCGGGTCCACGCGCAGGCGGCCCGCCACGAGGGCCGGTACGTGCTCATCGACGACCTCGACGAGCCCTCGCGCAGGCTGCTGCGCCGGGCCCAGCGGGCGGTCGCCGCGGTGTCGCAGTCGCGGGTCAACGCCGAAGGGCTGCTGGACGACGTGCGCAACGCGGTGATGCTGCCCGCCCAGGAGTGGGAGATCGCCCGCCTGCTGGCCAAGCTGTCCGGGCTGCGCGCCAGGCACCGGCAGACCCTGTCGGGGGAGAGCACGCCCGAGGTGGCGGCCGTGGCCGAACCCCTCACCAAGGCGCTGGACAGCAGCGAGCACGCCGTCCTGGGCCGGGTGGAGGCCCTGGAACGGTACGCCGCCAACGTCGCCGAGGCCGAACGCGCCTACCGGGCCCGGCAGCAGATCGCCGAGCTGCGGGCGCGGCTGCACGAGTACGAGGAGCTCGTCGCCGAGACCGGCGCCGACGAGGCCACGACGGACGAGCTGACCCGCCTGACCGAGGACGCCGACCGCCTGGACCAGGCGCTGAGGCGGAGCGTCAGCTCCGCCCACGAGGCCTTCCGCTACCTGGAGCCCGGCCCGCCCGGCCCGTGACCGGCCGTCCCCTGCCCCCCGAAGCGCTGCCCGCCCGCGCCCTGACCTCCGAAGCCGGGCCCGCCCTGGCCGCCGTGGGCGGCCTCCAGGAGCAGGTCGCAGAGGGCGTCGGCGGCGTCGAGGCGGCCCAGCTTGCCCGCCGCCTGCCCCATCGCCGCGCGCAGCCCCGGATCGGCCAGCATCGGCATCAGCTCGGCCAGCAGGTCCTCCGCCGTCGGACGCGGCTCCAGCAGCGCCCGCGCGGCCCCCGCCGAGACCAGGTAGCCGGCGTTCTTGCGCTGCTCGTCGCCGCCGGTCGGGATCAGCGGGATCAGCAGCGACGGCTTGCCGATCGCGGTCAGCTCCGACACCGTGCCCGCGCCGCTGCGCGAGATCACCACGTCGGCCGCGGCGAACAGGTCGGGCAACTCGGTCCCCACGTACGGCACCGGGTGGTAACGGTCGGCCAGGCCGGGCGGCACCTCGACCGCCCGCATCTGGTCGATCCAGGCCGGCCCGCACTGGTGGACGACCTGCGCGTGCGGCAGCAGCCGCGGCAGGATCTCGGCGATCAGCGTGTTGATCTGCTTGCTGCCCTGCGCCCCGCCGGTCACGTAGATCAGCGGCACCTCGAACGTCAGCCCGAACAGGTCGTAGGCCGCCGCCCGGTTGCCCTGCAGCAGCTCCGGCCGCACCGGGTTGCCCGTCACCACGGCCTTGGCCCGCGCCGAGGGCGGCAGGTACTCCAGCGACGACTCGTGCGACAGCGCGATCCGGGTCGCCAGCCTGGCCAGGATACGGTTGGCCAGGCCCACCACGGTGGTCTGCTCGTGCATGACCAGCGGACGGCGGATCAGCTTGGCCGCCACGCCGATCGGCACCGCCACGTACCCGCCGGTGGACAGCACCACGTCGGGCAGGTAGCGGGCGGCGTGCCCCACGGCCTGGAACACCCCGACGGGGATGCGGAACACGTCGGCGATGTTGGTGCCGAGCTCCTTGATGTTCGGCCGGCGGCGCAGCTTGCCCGTGGTGATCGCCTTGAACGGGATGCCGTGCTCGGCCGTGATGCGGGCCTCCAGGCCGTTCTCGGTGCCCACCCACAGCACGTCGTGCGGCACCTGACGTCGCTGGACGGCCGACAGGGTCGTCAGGGCCGGATAGGTGTGACCGCCGGTGCCGCCGCCGGTGATCAACAGTCGCAGGGTTCGTGACATGCGATCAGACTATGGCCGCACAGCGGAAGCCCGTGTGCCCGGTCGAGCTGTCGGGCGTGTTCGACGTGCGCGCGGCCACCCGGTAGCGGTTGCAGTAGGAATCGTGGCACATGTACGACCCGCCCCGGATCACCTTGGCCGTCCCGTCCGCCGGACCGGCCGGGTTGTCGGCGGACGGCTCCCACGCCGTGCCCCACCAGTCGGCCGTCCACTCCCAGACGTTGCCCGAGACGTTGTAGAGCCCGTAGCCGTTCGGCTGGAACGACTTGACCGGCATCGTGCCCTTGCTCGGCGCGGTCGGGAAGTGGCCCTGCCAGATGTTGCACCGCTGCCGTCCCTTGGGGGTCAGCTCGTCGCCCCAGGGGTAGCGGGCGCGTTCGAGACCGCCGCGGGCGGCCATCTCCCACTCGGCCTCGGTCGGCAGGCGCTTGCCCGCCCAGGCGGCGTAGGCGTTGGCGTCGTTCCACGACACGTGCACGACCGGGTGGTTCTGCCGATCGCCGACCGTCGAGCCGGGCCCCTCGGGGGAGCGCCACGTCGCGCCCTCCACGCCCGTCCACCAGGGGGCCTGCGGCACGCTCGCGTCCATGATCCCGGCCTTGGCGAACTGCGCGAACACGAACGACCAGCCGATGCGCTCGGCCTCGGTGACGTACCCGGTCTCCTTGACGAAGGTGGCGAACTGGGCGTTCGTCACGCAGGCCGGGTCGATCATGAACGGGTCGAGGCGTACCTCGCGCACCGGGCCCTCGCCGTCCTCCGGGCGGCCGTCGGGGTCGTCCCCGCCCATGAGGAAGGCGCCGCCGGGGATGCGCACCATGCCGCGCGGCGCCGTCCGCCGCGTGATCACCTCGACCTGGCGCGGCGGGGCGGCGGCCCCTCTGCTCGGACCACAGCACGCGCTCACGAAACCCCCCAAACGTGTCATGTCACCATGGGAAGGGTAGTCCCCTGAACATGCGTACGAAGACGCGGCCGTCCCGGGTCCGGGCCGCGTGGCTGGCCGGGTCCGCCCCGCTCGGCCGGGCCGGAGTCGGCTTCGCCCGAAAAGCCGCAGACCGGTAGCGTTTTCCCATGCGACTAGGCGTGCTGGACATCGGCTCGAACACCGTCCATTTACTCGTCGTCGACGCCCACCGGGGCGCGCGGCCCATGCCCGCCTACTCCCACAAGGAAGAGCTGCGCCTCACGCAGTACCTGGGCGCGGACAACAGGCTCGCCCCCGAGGGCATCGAGCGGCTCGGCGCGTTCGTCGAGGAGGCCGTGCGCCTGGCCGAGGACAAGGGGGTGGAGGACCTGCTCGCCTTCGCCACCTCGGCGGTGCGCGACTCGGCCAACGGCGAGCAGGTGCTGGCCGAGATCGACAAGCGCTGCGGCGTGCACATCGCGGTGCTGTCCGGGCGTGACGAGGCCCGGCTGACGTTCCTCGCGGTGCGCCGGTGGTTCGGCTGGTCGTCCGGGCGGCTGCTGGCCTTCGACATCGGCGGCGGCTCGCTGGAGATCGCCGCGGGGGTGGACGAGGAGCCCGACGTGGCCGTGTCGCTGCCGCTGGGCGCCGGACGCCTGACGCGCGACTGGTTCACCGGCGACCCGCCGTCCGCCGAGGAGGTGCGCAAGCTGCGCAGGCACGTCCGTACGGAGATCGCCCGCACGGTCGGCGACGTCGCCAGGTACGGCGAGCCGGACCGCGCCGTGGCCACCTCCAAGACCTTCAAGCAGCTCGCCAGGATCTCCGGGGCCGCCCCGACCAGCGAGGGCGCGTACGTCTCGCGCGCGCTCTCGCGCGAGGACATGGCCCGCTGGGCGGCCAGGCTGACCGGCATGACGTCCGCCGAGCGGGCCGAGCTGTCCGGGGTGTCCGAGGGGCGCGCGGCCCAGCTGGCCGCCGGGGCGCTGGTGGCCGACGCGGCGATGGACCTGTTCGAGGTGGACCGGCTGGAGGTGTGCCCGTGGGCGCTGCGCGAGGGCGTGATACTGCGCCGGCTCGACGTCCTGCCGGGACGACTGGACCAGTCCACTGGAATTGCCGAGTAAGGCCGATATATCCCAGAAAATCGGCATAGTTTGCTGGTGAGCGGGCACTTTTTGCCCAATGTTGACAGTCCTCGGTACGATCGGCTCCCTGGTGATCGTCTTCGTCCTCATCGTCCTGGCCGTCCTGGTCATCGCGGTGGTCGCGATGCTGGTGCTGGCGGCGCTGGCCGGAACGTTGGTGGACTGGCACACGTTGTGGCGGCGGTTGTCCGGCCGCGGGGCACGGTTGCCGCTGAAGTTCAGCGCCCCCGAGATGCCCGCGCGGCTGCGGGCGAAGCTGAGCGGCGGCACGCCCCTGGTGAGCCGCCGCATCCGCCTCGCCCCCGTGGTCCGCGGGGGCGACCGGCGGCCCGACGTGAGCCGTCCCGGCCGTAGCGCCCGCCTTCGCAGGCCCTCCGGTCTCACCTCACGATGACCGCCGTTCCCGGCAGCCAACAGTGAGAGAACAGTGAGAAAGGGGCCGGGGCCGCCGCGAAGAGCGGCGGCCCCGGCCCCTTTCGTGCGGGTCACCTGGCGATGAGATGCTGCCCCGCCGCCCCTGGGGTGAAGCGCAGCCTCTTCTCGAGGCAGACCATCGCGCCGTTCTCGCGGACGTTGGTGAACCGGATGTCGTCGGCGAGCGCGCGCATGATCTGCAGTCCTCTGCCGTGCTCGGCCCCCGGGCCGGGTTCGAGCACCTTGTGCGGGTCGAAACCGCCCCCGGTGTCGACGACCTTGATGACGCACAGATCGTCGCGCACGCAGGCGCTGACGGTGTAGTCGTCACTGGGAGCCGCGTGCTTGACCACGTTGGCGCACGCCTCGGTCAGCATCAGCTCGATGTCGTCGCGTACCTGGGCCTCGACGCCGAGCGACCGCAGCGTGCCGTCCAGCATCTTCCTGATCAGCGGGACGCTCGCCGCATCCCTGGGCAGTCGGAGCGCTATCGTCGCCTCCACTGCGTCTCCTCCCGTCTGGATGCGTGCGAGCCTTCTTCCCCGGATCCCGGGCGCCAATCGTCCGTTGTGGCATCAGGAGCCCGGGAGGGCGGCTACTGCTCCAGAAGCCGCAGCGCCACCTCCATGCACGCCTTGTCGATCTCCTCGTCGGTGAGCCCCTCGCCGGCCATGGTCAGCCACTTGCCCGCGTGCAGCGCGAACAGCGCCAGCGACCGGCTGACGCGCTCGGTGGGGGTGGCGCCGGGCTCGCTCATCTCGGCGGTGAGCTCCATCATCGTGTCGCGCATCTTGGCGAGCTTGGGATGGCTGCGCATGGCCGTCTGGTTGCTGTCCAGGAAGCGGGCGACGGCCAGGTAGCGGGGCTGGCGGAGGCGTTCGGCGTAACGCGCCAGCAGCTCGCGGCGGGTCTCGGGGGTCTTGGGCATGCTCCTGGCCCAGTCGAGCAGCTCCTGGAGCTCGGCCACCCGGAGGTCGACCAGGCTGCCGACGATGTCGTCCTTGGTCTTGAAGTGGTAGTACAGCGCGGCCTTGGTCACGCCCAGCTCTTCGGCGATCTCGCGCAGCGAGGTCGCCTCGTAACCCTGCTCCGTGAAGAGCCTCAGCGCGATCTCCTGGATCCGCGCCCGCGTGTCTTCCCGCACTTCGCACCTGTTTCGACTTGACGGTCGGCAAGTTGATGTCCCGCCTATTCTAGGCTTGCCGGTCGGCAAGTAAGCAAGATCAACTAAGGGCGGAGGCGGTCAGTCCGGCGGCAGGGTGAACAGCCGGTCGATCGCCGTCAGCAGGAACAGGCTGCGCAGATAGGGCGTCAGCGCCACCACCCGTACGACGGCGCCGGCGTCCGCGGCCTGCAACTGGAGGCGGACGAGCCCGGCCAGGCCGGAGGAGTCGACGAAGGTCAGCCGGGACAGGTCGACGTCGATCGCGGTGCAGCCCGCGGGGACGGAGAGCTCGGCCAGCCGGCTCACGGACTCGTAGTCGAGGTCGCCGCTGAGTGCGAGCGAGACGGTCGTCGCGCCCGGCGTGGCGACCTCGATGTGCAGCGGCTTTCTGTCGACCACCCGCCCAGCTTAGCCACCACCGGAAAAATGGGAGGCGCGGGGGCGGGCATATGTGCACAATCGGCCCCATGCACACCTTCAGCCGCCCCCGGGTGGACGACGCCGCGGACATCCACGAGCTGGTCGCGTCCTACGACACCGAGGTCATCGGGTCGCCCGACATGACCCTCGACGACGTCGCCGACGAGCTGGTCGAGCCGGGCTTCGACCTCGACAGGGACGGCTGGCTGGCCCGCGACGAGACCGGCCTGCTGACCGGGTGGGCCTGGGCGTGCCGGGTGGGCGACAGCGACCTGGTCAACATCGAGGTCATCACCCGCGCCGGCCTGACGGGCCTGCGGGAGGAGCTGTGGCGTACGGTCACCGACCGCGCCCGCGAGCTGGGCGGCGAACGCGGCCACGACGGCGTCACCATCGACATCGGCATCTACCGCGACGACCAGGACAAGCAGTCCTACGCCAAGGAGCAGGGCTTCGAGCCCGGCACCAGCTTCCACCGCATGCGCGTCGACCACGCGGCCCCCGTCGAGCCGCCCGTCCCGCTGCCCGGCCTCACCCTGCACACGGGCGAGAGCGAGGAGACGCGCCGCGCGGCGCACCAGGTGCACCAGCTCGGCTTCGCCGAGCACTTCGGCTTCGTCCCGGTCGACTACGACCACTGGTACGAGCGCCGCCAGGCCCAGAGCGTCACCGACTGGAGCCAGCTCACCCTGGCCAGGATCGACGGGCAGCCCGCCGGCGTGCTGATCGGCAGCAACCAGTTCGTCTCCGACGAGGACTGCGGCTACGTCGCCACGCTCGCCGTGCACCCGGGCTTCCGCGGCCGGGGCCTGGGGCGCTTCCTGCTCCGCCACGCCTTCGCCGCCGACGCCGCCAGGGGCCGCAAGGGCACGATCCTGCACGTGGACAGCAACAACACCACCCCCGCGCTGGGCCTGTACGAGTCGGCGGGCATGCGCCGCGTGCTGGCCATCGACGTGTGGCGGCGCCGCCTCTGACCCGTGCGGCTCCGGGGTCAGACCCGGTGGCGGGCCAGGTGCTCCAGCACCGACTGGTTGGCCTCCCAGCCGTCGGGGAACTTCACCGGCACCCCGAGCTGCACCGGCTCGGCCGACGGGTGGGCGTCCAGCAGCTCGGCGATGCCCGCCCGCGCCACCATCACGCAGGCGTGCCGGTGGCGCGAGGCCAGCACGCACAGCCGCCCGGACTCCAGGTGGAAGGCGGTGGCGTCGCGGCGGCCCGACAGCGGGTGCAGCACGATCGTCACGTCGTACTCGCGGCCCTGGAGGCGGTTGGCGGTGTCCACGGTGATCTCCGGCGGCAGCCCGGCGTTCCTGATCGCCGCGACCTGGTCGCGGTGGGCCGCGCCGACCGCGATCCGGTCGGCGGTCACCGGCCGCTCGCCCTGCTCGGAGGTGGCCACGGCCCCGCGCTGGAGCAGCCGCGCCGCCAGCAGCGCCACGGCCTGCACGGCCTCGCCGTCGGTGCGCACGGTGTGCCGGTTGGGCAGCTCCAGCAGCGCCCAGCCCGACCGGGCGGCCTCCTCCAGCGCCCGGTCGTGCACGGTGCCCATGCCGCCGGCGGTCAGGTCCAGCCGCCGGTCGCCCTCGGAGGTGCCCGACCGGAACCCGGTGAACGGGTAGAACGCCTGCGACACCACCGGCGCGGCCGAGGCCGGCAGCCGCCAGGACACCGGCAGCCGGTGCACCGGCAGGCCGGGGTTGTGCCGCAGCAGCACCGCCACCGCGCTCTGCAACGGGTCCCACGACAGCCCCGACCAGCGGTCGCCGTCGATGATCGAGAACGGGTCGAGCTGCCCGGGATCGCCCACGAACAGCGCCCGCTCGAACAGCCCCGCGATGCGCAGCAGCTTGTCCGAGCGCATCTGGTACGCCTCGTCCACGATCGCCCACGGCCACACCCGGCCGGAGATCCACGCCCACTTGTCGGCGGTGGCGATGACGATGTCGGGGTCGCCCAGGTCCTGGATCCTGGTGCCGATCGTGACGCCCGCCAGCTCCAGCATGCGCGGGTGGGGCACGTACCCGCCGGCCGACAGCCGTCCGACCTTCAGGTGCGGGTGCTTGTCGGAGATGCGGGCCACCAGGTCGTCGACCTGCTCGTTGGTCTGGGCGACGATCATCAGCGGCTCGCCGGTGGCGGCGATGTGCGCGGCGGCGCGCACGACCAGGGTGGACTTGCCCGCGCCCGGCGGGGAGTCGACCACGACGCCGCGGTTCCTGGGCAGGTCGGCCAGGACGTTCGCGATCACCTGCTCCGGGCTCTCGCTCACGACCATTCCTCCTGCGCGTCCTCGTCGTCGGGGATGTACTCCTGCGGCGGCCCGCCGTGCGTCCACGGCGTGGCCTCGGCCTCGGGCAGCGTCGGCGAGCCCTGGAAGTCGTCGGTCAGCGAGGTGTAGCAGACGCGCTCGCCGACCTCCGGCACGGCGCCGGGGACGGGCGTCTTCCCCCGGCCCATGCCCTTGGTGATCTTCAGGGTGACCAGGCCGTCGCGGGCCTCCACCAGCTCGGCGCCCTGGCCGCGGCGCTCCGGGGTGCCGAGCGAGGCGCCGGGCGCCAGGCGCACCGGGTCGTCGGTCTTGAGCACCACCAGCGGACGCAGCTTGCGCGAGCGGCCCTCGCCCTCGACGTTGTCGGGCACGGTCTCGACCACCTCGCCGGCGAACGCCTCACCGGTCAGCCGGTACTCGGCCATCACCAGCGGGTCGTCGTAGGCGCGCTGCACGTCGTAGGCGGCCTGGGCGCGTTCCATGCGGGCCAGCTTGGCCGCGGCGGCCACCGCGCCGTCGCGTCTGGCCTGCGGCGGCGCGCCCTCGGCGATGTGGGCGGCCATGGCACTGAACGAGCCGCGGTCCTGCTCCCAGCGCTGGGCCACGCTCGCGCCCGGCTCCAGCCCGGACAGCAGGTCGAGCGCCTGCCACATCAGCCGCCAGGTGGGTTCGAGCTGGGTGCGCAGCGCCTCGGCGACCCGTTCGGGCGACTCGCTCTCGATGGCCGGGGCGAGCACCTCGGCGTCGAAGCCGGGATCGGTCGCGGGCCCGGCGGGCGGCCAGATCAGCGGATCCTCGGCGTCGTCGGAGGGCCCCTGGGTGATCCAGGACAGCAGCGCGGCCAGGTTGGCGTCCTCCAGCGCGCTCTGCCCGCTGGCCCAGTGGCGGCCCAGCTCCTCGGTCACGGCCGGCGTCAGCGACGAGCCCGGGTAGGCGGCCCGCTCGCCGAAGTACGTCAGCCACCGCCCCAGCAGCGGCACCTCCGGCGGCACCGGGTAGGGCCCGTCGGGCCTGCGGAAGCGCGTGGAGCGGCCGAGCAGCCTGGCGAAGGCGACCCCCGCCTGGTTCGGCACGACGAGCTGCGGCGCGTCGAGGGCCCGCTCGTAGGGGTCGGCGTTCTTGCGCTCCACCGTCTCGGTGTCGGCGGTGAACGACTCGATGTACGGCAGCAGCACCCCGGCCAGCTCGGCGGCCCAGGCGAAGCGCAGGTCGCGGTTGCGCGGCTGGGCGACGACGAGCAGGCGCGGCCGGTCGCGGTCGGTGCCGAGCATGGCGGCCAGCGGCGCGGCGGCCTCGCCCGACAGCTTGAGCGGGACGAACACCATCGGCCGAGCGCCCACGTGACAGTGGCGGACCGTGGCGACGGGCTGGGCGATGCCCTCCTGCAGGGCGCGCAGCCGGGCGAGCGAGGTGAGCAGGCTCAACTGAGGCACTCCCTGCGCAGGCGTTCGGCGTTGCGGAGCAGGCCGGCGATCTCCTCCTGGCCGTCGGCCGGGTCGCGCAGGCCGTCGGCCAGGCCCAGCGCCTCGGCCACCGAGGCGACCCCGCCCAGCTCGTCGCGCACCTGGCGGCCGAGCAGGTCGGAGGCGCCCTCCTGGCGGGCCTCGTCGCGGCAGAAGTAGCACAGGTCGCACGTGGACAGGCAGTCGGGGGCGTAGCGGGCGGTCGTCCTGTGCAGCGCGTCGGTCAGTTCGGCGACCGGGCGGGTGGGCCGGCCGTCCTCGCCGGGCCGCAGGTCGAAGCTGAGGTCGTCGGGCAGCGCCGCGAGCAGCCGGTCGAGGCCGGTCATCCGGGTGAGCTGACGGCGCAGCACGGCGAGCTGCCTGCGCACGTCGACCAGGGTCGCCACGGGCCGGTTGGCGAAGTTCTCGGGGCACACCAGCACCACGTCGTGGGAGACGGTACGCGGGTCGTGCCCGAGCTCCTCCAGCATCGTGCGCAGCGCCAGCACGTAGACCGCGGCCTGGCGGGCGGCGGCGGCCACCGCGCCGGGGTCGGCCTGCCCGTCCACCACCGCGAACGACTTGATCTCGACCACATGGAAGCGGCCGCCGAGCTGGAAGGCCACCACGTCGGGTTCGAGGAAGGCGGTGTGGCCGGCGATCTCCAGGCTGAGCAGCGGGTGGTCGAACAGCGTGCCGGCGTCCTGGTTGCCGCGCGCCGCCCGGTCGAACAGGGCCCGGGTGTGGGTGTGGCGCAGGTGGGCGCCGACGTTCTCCACGTCGTGGTAGGCCACCTCGGCGACCGGCAGGCCGAGCACCTCCCTCAGCAGGCGCAGTAGCTCGGCGCAGCCGTCGGCCTTGACCAGCGCCTCGAACGCGTTCCCGCGGGTGATCGCGAACGGCGACTGGCCGAACGGCGCGGGGAAGCCCAGATGGCGGGCGGCGGCGTCCTTGTCGACGCCCGCGCCGTCCATGAGGGCCCGGCGGGCGCAGCCGGGGTTGGCGGCCAGGGCCGCGATCGCCCGGGCGTCGTGCGGCTTGGGCGGGGTCGTGCCGCGCAGCGCGTCGAGCCGGTGGGCCGGGCCGTCCTCGCGTCTCAAGCCGCTCACGTCGCTGTCTCCTCCTTGATCGTGCCCAGCGTAGCGGCGCCGAACAGCCTGGCCACGTCACCGAGCTGGGATGTGGCGCGTCGTGCCAGCTCGGCGCGGTCGCGCGTGTCGCGTTCCGCGTGCACGGCCAGCTCGGCCCCGGCCGCCTCGGCGATCCGCCGGCGGTCGGGCGGGCCGAGGTCGGCGGCCGTGGCGCCGGGGACGTTCCTGGCCATCCGCGCCAGTAAGCGCAGCGCCCGCTCGTCCTCGCATTCGTGCGAGGCCACGGCGATGGCGCAGGTCAGGAAGTCGACGCGGGGGCTGAGCGGGCCGACGACGCGCCGCTCCAGCGGCCAGGTGCTGAGCGTCAGCAGGCCGCGGGCGGGGGAGAGGCGGTCGGTCAGCGCCGCGCACAGGTAGTACGGCCGCCCGTGCGGCGTGGACCGGAACGAGCGTTCCTCGTCGCGGCGCAGGCTGGTGAGCTGGGCGCTGCGGATGGTGCCGGCGAAGAACGCGCCGCTGACCGCCACCACCAGGCGCGGCTGCGCGGCGGCCCCGAGCAGCGCGAGCGCCTGGTGCACCTGCTCGCGCACGGTGACCAGCCGGGGCCCCTCCGCCCTGCCGCGCGGCTGCTCGCCGCTCACCAGGGCGTCCCAGGCGCGCTCGGCGGCGCGCAGCTCGGCGCGCAGGACGCGGGCCGTCGCGCCGTCCTTGACGCGCATGGCC
Organism: Nonomuraea sp. NPDC051191; assembly: GCF_044455665.1. Lineage (NCBI taxonomy): Bacteria > Bacillati > Actinomycetota > Actinomycetes > Streptosporangiales > Streptosporangiaceae > Nonomuraea > Nonomuraea sp. NPDC051191. The sequence goes on from NZ_JBITEZ010000010.1 coordinate 276,637, forward strand.
TTGCGCACGCCGGCCCGGAGCCCGTCGATCCGCCGCTCCAGCTCGTCCAGCCGGTCACTCATGGCGCGAGGGTATCAACAGTTCCAGTATTTCCCAGTATTTACACTGAAATCTACTTTGTAAAGGGCCGGGCCAGGAACCACGTGCGGTCCTCGGTGAGGAACCGCTCCAGCCGCAACCCCTCGGCGGCCAGGTCGGCGGCCAGGTCGTCGTCCGTCATCCGCCGCGAGGTGAACGACTGCGTCCAGACCCGGTCGCCGTGCTCGTAGCGCATGGTCGCCGCGAACACGCCGGGGGAGGTCTCCTCGACCTCGGCCAGCGTGATCGTGACGTCGCCGTCGGCCCTGCCCGAGCCGGCCCGCCAGGAGTCGTGCCGCTCGGCCGGCATCCACTGGACGAGCACCGCCCCGCCCGGCTCGACGTGCCGCGCGCACGCGGCCAGGAAGGCGCGCCTGACCTCCCCGTCGACGACGTTGACGAGCTGGGAGGCCAGCGTGACGGTGTCGAAGCGGCGGTCGAGCCGCAGCTCCTGGAGTCGCGCGTGCACGGTCCCGGCCCCGCGCACGTGCGCCAGCATCTCGGCGGACTCGTCCACGGCCACGACCTGTAACCCGGCCTCGACGAGGGCGTGGGTGACCCTGCCGACGCCGGCCCCGAGCTCCAGGACGGACCCGCCGGGCGGGGTCTCCTGGATCACGAGGTCGGCGTCCCGGCCGGGCCGGAGGAGGGTGTAGAAGTCGACAGGGGATCCGTCGGGGGTGATGGCGCCTGGGCCTGTGCCACTGTTCTTCATGACGAAAAACCTAACCGCCGAGTGAGCCGCGCGCGGGCGGGGGACGATGGGCTCTGTGACCGGTGAGGTACGAGCTCTGATCGGCGTCGGCGCGGGCCTGACCGCCGTTCCCCCCGTCTACTACCTGACCGAGGCGGGCGCCAGAGCCCTGCGGACCGGCCAGGCGGCCTTCGCCCCGGCCCCCGCCGGGCTCGGCTTCCTGGCGGCCGCGGCGCTGATCGTCGCCGTGCTGGCCGCCTGGCCCGCGGCGGCGCTGGCCTGCGGGCTGCCGCTGGCCGTGGCGGGCGTGCTGTTCGCCCTCGACCTGCGGGCCGCGATCGGCCTGGCGGGCGTGCTCCCCGGGCTGTGGGAGCCGCCGTGGGCCGAGCCGCCCGGCACCCTCGCCGGGGCGACCGGCCTGTACGCCTACACCGGCGCGTTACTGGTCTTCTCGGCGCTGCTGCCGCGTCGCCTGCGATCTATCCTGAGCAGATGAGCAGACGGGACCCCGACCGGCGTAGGGCGCTGCTCGACGCCGCCGACCGGGCCATCCTGGCCGAGGGCCCCGAGGTGTCGATGGCGGCCATCGCCGCCGAGGCCGGCGTCACCAAGCCCATCCTCTACCGCCACTTCGGCGACAAGAGCGGCCTCTACCAGGCGCTGGCCGACCGCCACGTGCGCACGGTGATCGCCCGGCTCCGCCCCCAGTTCGCCGGGCCCGGCGCCGACCCGCGGGCCCGCGCACGGGCCGCCATCGGCGTCTACCTCGACCTGATCTCGGCCAACCTCGACCTCTACCGCTTCCTGTTCCACCGGGCCGGCGCCGAGGACACCCGCATCCGCTCCCACATGACCTCGCTCGTGCGCGGCCTGGGCGAGGAACTGGGCCAGGTGCTGGCGGCCGAGCGGGTGGTGCCCGACCCGGTGCGGGCGCAGGTGCTCGGCCACGCGTTCGTCGGCATGGTGCAGGCGACGGGCGACTGGTGGCTGGAGCACCCGGAGGTCGACCGCTCGCAGGTGGTGGAGGGGCTGGTCGACGTGATCGCGGTGGCCATGGCACCCGGCCGCCGGGGCGCGGCCGTCGCCGGGGGCTGAGCGCCGCGGTCAGGCCAGCAGGCCGAGCAGGTCCCACTCGGTCTGGCAGACGCGGCGGCCGAGGGCGGCCAGCTCCACCGACGCCGCGCCGCCGCGCAGGTGCCGCATGGTCTGCATGACGCAGATGATCCCCCACTTCAGCACCCCGAACGTCTCCCACCAGCGCAGCGCGTCCAGGTCGACGTGCCGCCCGCCGGCCTCCTCGTAGGCGGCGATCAGCTCGGCGTAGCCGCCGAACCCGCCCACGGGCAGCGGCGAGCCGAACCGCCACGCCTTGACGCACAGCCAGCCCAGGTCCTCCAGCGGGTCGCCGGCGTGGGCCAGCTCCCAGTCGAGCACGGCCCTGATGCCCTCCGGGCCGACGATCAGGTTGCCGTTGCGGAAGTCGCCGTGCACGACGCCCGTGGGGGCGGCGGGCGGCCGGTCGGCTGCGAGCCTGCGCAGGGCCAGCTCGAACACCGGGTGCGGCTCGCCGGTCAGGTCCAGCACGTCGCGCCAGCGCCGCAGCGGGTCGCCGGGCCCGGCCCCGGCTTCCGCTCCGGTCTCCGCGTCGGTCGCGGGCAGGCAGGACAGCGGCATGCGGTGGATCGCCGCCAGCGTCCGGCCGCACTCGGCGGCCAGCCCGGCCCTGGCCTCCCGGTACGCCTCGTCACGCAGGATCCTGCGCGGGATGGTCTCGCCGGGGACCCGCGTCATCAGGATGTACGGATCGGCGGGCGGATCGGCGGCTGCCACGACGTGCGGTACGGGCACTCCGGCGTCGGCCGCCGCCCGCATCAGCCGCGCCTCGGCGGCCAGCCCGGCGCCCACCTCCAGGACGGCCCCCGGCCCGTCGAGCCGGAGCACCAGCTCGTGCCGGTCGCCGCCGGTGGTGACCACGTCCAGGGCCCAGGTCTCCCTGGAGGCCCCGCCGGGCAGCCGGACCGCGTACGGGACGGCCGCGCCGGGGCCGTACACCTCGCGGGCGATCGTCTCGGCACGGTTCATCGCAGGCCGAACTCCCAGTTGCCGCCGGCCGCGTACTCGCCCAGGAGGCGGCGGCCGACCGTGTCCACGTGCACCTCGTCGGGGCCGTCGTAGACGCGTGCGGCGCGGGCGTGCCGGTACATGCGGTCCAGCGGGGTGTCGGGGGTCAGGCCGGCCGCGCCGTACACCTGGACGGCCCGGTCGATGACGTTGTGCAGCATGCGCGCCCCCACCACCTTGATCGCGCCGATCTCGACGCGGGCCTGCGAGCCGGCGTCCACGGCCTCGGCGGCCTGGAGGGTGAGCAGGCGGGCGGCCTGGATCTCGGTGTAGGAGTCGAACACGTGCTGCCGCATGAGCTGCTTGGCCGCCAGCGGCTCGCCGGACGCGGTGCGCGCGTGCAGCCGCCGGCACATCAGGTCGAAGGCCCGCTGCGCCTGCCCGAGCCAGCGCATGCAGTGGAAGATCCGGCCGGGCCCGAGGCGCTGCTGGGCGATGACGAAGCCGCGCCCGCGCTCGCCCAGCAGGTTCGCGGCGGGCACCCGCACGTCCTCGTAGCGCACCTCGCAGTGGGCGCCGCCGAGCCCGAGCACCGGGGTCTCGCGCACGATCGTGTAGCCGGGCGTGTCCGTCGGCACGAGGATCATGGAGAAGGCCCGGTGGGGCGGCGCGTCCGGCTCGGTCCGGCACATCACGGTCGTGTACGCCGCCGCCGACGCGCCCGTGGTGAACCACTTGTGCCCGTTGATCACCCAGGTGTCGCCGTCGAGCACGGCGGAGGTGGTGATCCGGGTGGGGTCGCTGCCGGCGGCCTCCGGCTCGGTCATCGCGAAGCTGGGCGAGATGTCGCCGCGCACCAGCGGCTCCAGGTAGCGTTCGCGCTGCTCGGGGGAGGCGTGCTCGTGCAGCATGAGCGAGTCCTGCAAGGTGAACGAGCCGAGGGCGAGCTGCCCGTACTCGCTGCGGCCCTGGACCTCGTTGACGTAGACGTAGTCGAGGAACGGCAGCCCGCCGCCGCCCAGTTCGCGCGGGTGGCCGAGGGCCCACAGGCCCTCCTTCCTGGCCTCGTCCCGCAGCCCGGCCAGGGTGGCGGCGGCCCGGGGGCCGCCCTCGTGCAGCACCTCCTCGGCCGGTTCGACGCGCTCGGTCATGAACGCGCGCACGGCGTCGCGGATCGGCCGGACATGCCCGGGTACGGCGAAGCTCATGGGGTGATCTCAACCGAAATCCGTTGCGCGGTCAACGGCCGGCGCGCGGGACGGGAAAGGGCCCGGCGGCGGCCGCCGGGCCCTTCGGAGGGGACGGGGGGTCAGGCCGCGTTCTCCTCGGCCTTGCGGGGCAGGACCTCCAGCTCGAACGCCCCCGACCTGACCGCCTCCAGGAAGTGCAGCCAGTCGCGGCGCGGGATCTCCAGGACCACGTCAGGGGAGGAGTCGTGGATGAGCTCCACGTGGTCGTTGATGCGGCAGGCCTTGACGCGTACGTCGTCGTTCATGCTGCGCTCCCTCGGGTTGACTGCGGCTGAGCGGCCCGGGGGTCCGGGGGCCTGGGAGCTGCGCCGGGCGACTTTCCCAGCCGTCCGGGCCGTCCGCGTGACCCCGGAGGGCCGGGCCGCTCGGGAAGCGTGTCATCGTCGCGCGCGGGCCCGCCACCGGGGGTGTCGGCGGTCCGGTAGAGACACGCCGATCGCGGGGGGAGGTCTGTCGTCCCGGGGGTGGAGAAAGGTCATCCGGGCGCCGGGGCCTTGACAGGGAGGGCGGTGATCTTTATGCCTGGGCTCACGACAGGCCGTGCGCGGGCGTACGGCTCCGGAGCGAGGTGACGGGAGTGCCGCCGATGGCGCAGCCCCATGACGTGCCCACCGCCGCGCAGCTCGTCGCGGCCGTGCGCGAGTTCCTGCGCGACGACGTGCTGCCCGCGGCCGAGGGGCGGGTGCGCTTCCACACGCGGGTGGCGATCAACGTGCTGGCCATGGTGGAGCGGGAGATCGAGCTGGGCCCGGACCAGGCCGCCGAGCACGCCGCGCGGCTGGCGGCCCTGGGCGTGGCCGACGACGCCGAGCTGGCCGCCGCCGTCCGCGCGGGCCGCTTCGACGGCGACGACGCGCTCACCGCCGCGCTGGTCCAGGCCGTACGGGCCAAGCTGGAGGTGGCCGATCCCGGCTACCTCCAGCGGCCGTGAGCGTCAGTGCGACCCGGCCAGGTCCAGGTCCTTGACGTCCGGGTCGCCCTCGTCGGCGAAGTAGTCGCCGCGCCGGGTGGTGTCCGTGCCGTCGGCCACCTTGGCCGCCCGGAAGATCAGCGTGGCGAGCGCGGCCACGACCAGGTTGACGATGAGCGCGAGGAAGCCCGCGTAGATCGTCATCTTGGTGTCCAGGCCCAGGTTCGCCATGCTGAAGGCCGAGCCGCCGAAGTGCTCCTTGCCCTTGGCCGGGTTGGGGATGAGGTAGAGCATCCACATGCCCGCCGCCAGGCCCAGGGCCCAGCCCGCCATCAGGCCGCCCTTGTGGAACCAGCGCGTGTACAGGCCGAGCGCCACCGACGGCAGCGTCTGCAGGATGATCACGCCGCCGATGAGCTGGAGGTCGATCGAGAACTGCGGGTCCAGCAGGAGGATGCACAGCACCGCGCCGACCTTGACCACGAGCGAGACGACCTTGGAGACCTTGGCCTCCTGGGCGTCGGTGGCCTGCTTGTTGATGTACTCGCGGTAGATGTTGCGGGTGAACAGGTTCGCCGCCGCGATCGACATGATCGCCGCCGGCACCAGCGCGCCGATGCCGATGGCCGCGAACGCCACGCCGGCGAACCAGTCGGGGAAGAGCTGGTCGAACAGGTTCGGCACGATCGTGTTCGGGTCGCCGTCGACCGGCTTGGTGCCGGCCGCGATGGCCATGAAGCCCAGCAGCGCGATCAGGCCGAGCACGAAGCTGTAGGCCGGCAGCGCCGACATGTTGCGCTTGATGACGTTGCGGTTCTTGGAGGCCAGCACGCCGGTGAGGCTGTGCGGGTAGAGGAACAGCGCCAGGGCCGAGCCGAAGGCCAGCGTGACGTACTGGAGCTGGTTGGCGCCGTTGAGCAGGATGCCGTCGCCCGGCGCGGGGGTCTTGTCGAACTTGGCCTGGGCCATGTCGAAGATGTTGCCCCAGCCGCCCAGCTTGGCCGGGATGTAGATGACCGCGGCCAGGATCACGATGTAGATCAGCGCGTCCTTGACGAAGGCGATCAGCGCCGGCGCGCGCAGGCCCGACTGGTAGGTGTAGGCCGCCAGGATCGCGAACGCGATGATGATCGGCAGGTGCCCGGTGATGCCCATCGACTTCAGCACCGCCTCGATGCCGACGAGCTGCAGCGCGATGTACGGCATCGTGGCCACCAGCCCGGTGATGGCGATCAGCAGCGCCAGCGTCGGCGACCCGAAGCGCGCCCGGACGAAGTCGGCGGGCGTGACGAACCCGTGCACGTGCGAGACCGACCACATCCGCGCCAGCACCAGGAACACCAGCGGGTAGACCACCACGGTGTAGGGCAGCGCGTAGAAGCCGAGCGCGCCGGAGCTGAACACCAGCGCGGGCACGGCCACGAACGTGTAGGCGGTGTAGAGGTCGCCGCCGACCAGGAACCAGGTGACCCAGGAGCCGAAGCTGCGGCCGCCCAGGCCCCACTCGTTGAGGCTGGCCAGGTCGGTGGGCCGCCGCCAGCGGGCCGCGACGAAGCCCATGCCGCTGACCAGGACGAACAGCAGCGCGAAGACGACCAGCTCGGTCACGTGCCCGCTCATTTGGTCATCCTGTAGACGATGGTGGTGCAGCCGACGCCGATCACGATGAAGGCGAGCTGCAGCCAGTAGAACAGCGGGAAGCCGAGCAGGCGCGGCTCGTCGGAGTTGAACAGGAACGTCAGCAGCGGCAGCACGATCGGCACGACCAGCAGCCAGTTCCATGGGCTGCGGTCGGTACGCGGCGGCTGCCCGGATTCCCCGGTAGTCATCGACCCTCCGATTGGGGGGATCAGGGGCGGCTTGTTGACCGGCCCCTGACAACGTAGTCAATGGAGGGAGATTAGCTTTCCGGTGGTATTAAACCCAATGTCCGGAACATCACAGTTTGGCCTAAATGTCGAGATCAACTCTCGGCAGGCGAGACCAAAGCCCACCCCTCGCACCCGGCACGTTAAGTCGCCACCGCGTCGCGCGGAACCGGGCGATCGGCGAATGGTCGGCTACTCGCGATGAACGGTCACTTCGTCGGCGATGTCGCGCGTCCCGTAGCCCTCGGGGGCGGGCACCTCGGTGATCGGGTCGGGGCGGTCGTCGAACTCCAGCCGCAGCGCCCGGGCCATGGTGGCGTGCATCTCGTACAGGCAGACGATGTAGGTCAGCTCCAGGATCTGCTCGTCGGGCAGGTGGGCACGCAGCACGGCGAACACCTCGTCGTGCACCCGGCCGCCGTCCAGCACCAGCCCGTCGGTGTAGGCCAGCACCGCCCGTTCCAGCTCGCCGAACCGGTCGCTGACCTGCCAGGAGGCGACCGCCCGCACCTTCTCCTCCGGTACGCCGAGCGCCCTGAGCTGCTTGCAGTGCTGGGAGTAGACGAACTGGCTCTGCCGTGCCCAGCCCGCCCTGGTCTGCCCCAGCTCGCGCAGCACCGGGTCGAGCCGTGACTCGCGGTAGATCTGGAAGCCCTTGACGCAGTGGCGGAAGATCTTGGGGTCGAGGGCGAACACCGTCCACCAGTCGCCCGGCGAGCCGGTCGCGGTCCCCGTGCCGTCGGGGGACAGCAGCCGGTCGTGGAAGAACCGGACGACGGGGTCGGTCACCTCCTCGGGCGGCACCCGGCGCAGGCGCGGCATCAGACGGTCCTGTCGGCGGCCGTCTTGGGCTCGTGCCGGACGTCGCCGGGCCGCCCGTCCGGCCGTCCGTCCGGGTGGGTCCAGGCGGCGAACTCCACCAGGATCCCGTCGGGGTCCTTGAAGTAGATGGACCGGACGAACACGCCCTCGTGCATCTCGGCCGCCACGCCGAACTCGCTGTCGTCGTGGTTGAGCAGCACGCCCACGTCGATCCCCTTGGCCACCAGCCGGTCGCGGTACTCCTCGATGCGTTCGGGCGGCACGTCGAAGGCGATGTGGTTCATCGAGCCGACCGCCGACAGCAGCTCGCCCCGGTCCGGCAGGTTCCTGGGCGCGGAGACCCCGGGCACGCCCTCGGGGGCGTCGGGGAACCAGAAGAAGGCCAGCGCGTTGCCGCCGCCGCAGTCGAAGAAGAAGTGCTGGCCCCAGCCCAGGGGCAGCTCGATCGTCTTGATCAGCGGCATGCCCAGCACGCCGGAGTAGAAGTCGACGGTCTGCTTCATGTCCGAGCAGACCAGGGCGATGTGGTTGACCCCGCGGAGCTCGAATTCGCTGTTCATAGTAATCAACTACTTATCACAGCGTTCATGCGTAAAACATGACAGAGGATGGCGGGTATCCGGGACACGATCGTCAGCGTGATTGTTGTGGTGGCGGGCGCGACCCGCGGAACGGGACGAGGAATGGCGGTCGCCCTCGGGGCGGCCGGGGCGACGGTCTACTGCGCCGGACGCAGTACGCGGGAGCGGCGTTCGGAGATGAACCGTCCGGAGACGATCGAGGAGACCGCCGAGCTGGTGAGCTCGGCGGGCGGGACGGGCATCGCCGTCCCCGTCGACTTCCTGGACCCGGCGCAGGTGGCGGAGCTGGCCGCCCGCGTCGAGCGCGAGCAGGGCCGGCTGGACGTGCTGGTCAACGACGTGTGGGGCGGCGACCACCTGTGGCAGTGGGAGACCCCCGTCTGGAAGCAGGACCAGGACGACGGCCTGCGCCTGCTCAGGCTGGCCGTCGACACCCATCTCGTCAGCGCCCGGCACCTGCTGCCGCTGCTGATCCGGCACGAGGGCGGCCTGGTCGTGGAGATCACCGACGGCACCTGGGAGTTCAACCGGACCCGTTACCGCGGGAACGTCTACTACGACCTGGCCAAGGTGTCGGTCAACCGGCTGGCCTTCGCCTGGTCCCACGAACTGCGCCCGTACGGCGGGACGGCGGTGGCGGTCACGCCGGGGTTCCTGCGTTCGGAGGCGATGCTGGAGGGCTTCGGCGTCACCGAGGAGAACTGGCGCGAGGCCAAGGCGGACGGCGCGTGGATGGTCTCCGAGACCCCCGCCTACGCCGGCCGCGGCGTGGCCGCCCTGGCCCGGGACCCCGACCGGCGGCGGTGGTCGGGATCGTCGGTCACCAGCGGCGAGCTGGCCGAGGCGTACGGGATCACCGACGTGGACGGCAGCCGGCCGCAGGTGTGGCGCTACCTCGACGAGGTCGGCGAGAAGGGCGGCGACGGCACCTGGGAGAACTACCGCTGACGCGCACGGCGCCCCCGGACGGCGATCCCCCTCGGCGCCCGCGGGCGAGCGTCCGGGGGGTCGGCGCCCGCCGGTCAGCGTTCGTAGAGCGCGGCCGTGCGGGCGGCGGCGTCGGCGACCAGGGCGCGCAGCTCGGCGGGCGCCAGCACCTCGGCCTCCGGGCCGAAGCGCAGCACCTGCGTGTAGGCCACCTCCACCGACTCCACGGCCAGCCGCACGGTCCCGTCGGGCCGGAGCGAGGCCAGCGCGTCGTCCAGGGCGGCGGGGTCGGCGACGTACCGCAGCATGCGCCGGCCCGCCGGGGTCAGCCGCAACGTGATCACGTCCCTGAGCAGGGAGCGGCTGAACTCGGCCGCCTGCCCGGCCCAGAACGCGGCCAGGTCGAAGCCGGCCGCCCGCTCGAAGCGCGGCTCGCGCGCCCGGACGTCGCCCATCCGGTCCACCCGGAAGATCAGGAACCGCTCGCCCAGACGGGCCACCAGGTACCAGGCGCCCGCCTTCAGCACCAGCCCGTACGGGTCCAGCTCCCGCGTGCGCTCCTTGTAGACCACCGTGACCGGCAGGTCGTTCCACACGGCCCTGGCCAGCGGCGCCAGGGCCGGGGGCGGCGGCACGTCGGCGGTGTACCAGCCGGGCGCGTCCAGGTGGAAACGCTGCGCGGCCGTGGCAGGCGCGTCGCGCAGCGAGGGGGACAGCGCCGCGGCGGCCTTGAGCCGGGCCGTCGCGGCCACCTCCTGCAACCCCATCTCGCGCAGCGCCGCGGGCACCCCCGACAGGAACAGCGCCTCGGCCTCGGCCCGGTCCAGCCCGGTCAGCCGGGTGCGGTAGCCGTCCAGCAGCCGGTAGCCGCCGCCGCGCCCCCGGTCGGCGTAGACCGGCACGCCCGCCTCCGACAGCGCCAGCACGTCCCGGTGCACCGTGCGCTCGGAGACCTCCAGCTCCTTGGCCAGCTCGGCCGCCGTCATCCCGCCCCTGGCCTGCAACAGCAGGACCAGCGACATCAGCCGCGCGGCGCGCACAGCGGCAGCACCACGGCCGAGGGGCGGGCGGGGGAGTGGAACACCTCGACGTCGGCGGGCGTCATCGGGCCGCCCGCCGCGGCCACCGGCTCGCCGGTGCCCGGGTTGCGGGCGATCGTCGGGTACGCGCCGGCCGCCACGTGCACCCGGATCCGGTGGTCGCGGCGGAACCGGTGCCCGATCGGCCACAACTCCACCCGTACGCGGCGCACGCCGTCGCCGTCCCCGTCGCCGGTTGCCCGCGGGCCCAGCCGCCGCACCCCCTCGCACAGGTTGAGCGAGCGGCCGTCGGGGTGCACATCGCACACCCGGACCACCACGTCCACGTACGGCGTGCTGGAGCGGACGTACACGTCGGCGTGCACCGGGCCGATCATCTCCACGTCCGACTCCAGCGCCGCCGAGCTGTAGACCAGCACGTCGCGCCGGGCCTCCAGACGCCGCTGGTCGCGCGGCCTGGAGTCGGCCAGCAGCACGGGCCCGCCGATCGCCGGCGTGGGATGGGCGGGGTGGTAGCGGAACCGGTCGGTCCCGGCCTCCTCCGGCTCCCGCGTGGCCAGCCCACCGCCGGACCGCAGGTGCCAGCGCTGCTCCCGCATGCCCGGCACCGGCCAGTCGGGGTAGTCGCGCCACTCGCCGGCCCCGGTGACGAAGAGCCGCACCGGGTCCGGGCGCAGACCGGACGGGTCACCCATCAGGTGCGCGCGGAACCAGGCCAGCGCCTCGGCCTTCGAGGGCCGCCCGTGCCGGGAGTCGACGTGGTACCAGGGCCCGATCGTCAGGTACGGCCGCCGCCCGGCCGCCCGCATCGCCGCGTAGTCCTTGAGCTGCCAGGGCAGGAAGACGTCGTACCAGCCGCCGAGCATGGTGACCGCCGCCTCCACCTCGCCGACCTTGGAGGAGAAGTCCCGCTTGTGCCAGTACGGCACGGCCGGATCGGCGTGGTGGGCCAGCAGGTCCTGGAAGAACCGCAGCGGCCGGCCCGCCGAGGCCACGTCCAGCTCGGCCACCGGCCGCCCCGACAACACGGCCCGGCGGGTCACCCTGGGGGCGGTGAGCATCGCGGCCCCGCCGACGAAGCGGCGCGTCATGGTGTCGGTCAGCGTGGTCCAGCTCAGCGTCGACTCCAGCGCGAACGCGCCGCCCACGTACGCGGCGTCCCTGAACTGGGAGGCGGTGATCTGCGTGGCCATGGCCTTGAGCTCGGGCCCGGCCTCGGCGGCGACGGCCCACTGGGCGTAACCGAGGTAGGAGGGGCCGAACATGGCGAACGAGCCGCCGTACCAGGGCTGCTCGCGCAGCCAGGAGATGGTGGCCAGGCCGTCGTCGTGCTCGTCGCCGAGCGGGTCGAGGCTGCCGCCGGAGCCGAAGCCGCCCCGGCAGCTCTGGATCAGCACGTGGAAGCCGTTCCTGGCGAAGCCGCGGCCGTACATCCAGCCGAACAGGCCGCGCCGGCCGTAGGGCGACCGGATCAGCACCGCCGGGGCCGGCCGGCCGTGAGCCGGGGCGTAGTGGTCGGCCAGCAGCGTCACACCGTCGGGCATCGGGACGGGGATGTCCCGCCGGAGCCGCACGCGTCTCATGTCATAACCAGTAACAGATGGGTCCGGATAGGCGGTAGCCGGGGGTTACGGTCGCGTAAGGAGAATCTCCTTGGCAAACTATCCGGTCATGGGACGAATCACCTCGTATGTCGCCCTAGGGGACAGCTTCACCGAAGGACTGGAAGACCCGGCCGAGTACGGCTTCCGCGGCTGGGCCGACCGGCTGGCCGAGCACATCGCGGCCGACAACGCAGAGTCCGGCAACCTCGGGGCCCGGCAGCCCGGCCTGCGGTACGCCAACCTCGCCGTCCGCGGCCGGCTGATCGACCAGATCGTGGCGGAGCAGGTGCCGAAGGCGGTCGAGCTGGGCGCCGACCTGGTCTCGCTGTGCGCCGGGGGCAACGACATCCTGCGGCCGGGCAGCGGGCCCGCGTCCGTGGCCAGGCGGCTGGAACAGGGCGTCAGGACGCTGACCGAGGCGGGCAGCCGGGTGCTCATGTTCACCGGCTTCGACCTGCGGCACGTGCCGGTGATGCGGCTGGCGCACTCCAAGATCGAGGTCTACAACCTGCACATCCACGACATCGCCCGCCGCTACGACGCGCTGCTGGTCGACCTGTGGCCGATGCCGGTCCTGCGCGACCCGCGCGCCTGGAACGCCGACCGCCTGCACCTCAGCCCCGACGGCCACCGCCGGGTGGCGCTGCGGGCCGCCGAGGTGCTCGGCGTGCCGGTGGGCGAGGACTGGCGCGAGGCGTACCCGGTCAGGCGGCCGCCGGTCTGGACGGCCGCCCGCCGCGAGGACCTGCGCTGGGCCAGGACCTACCTCGGCCCGTGGATCGGCAGGCGCATCAACCGGCGCTCCTCGGGCGACGGGGTCCTCCCCAAGCGCCCCGACCTCGCCCCGCTGACGACCGCCGACCACTGACCACTGATCAGGGACGCCCGGCCGAGCCGCCTGAGCGCGGAGACCCGGGGACCCGCCGCACCAGGGACGGCGGGACCCCGGGCGGTCACGGGAGCGCCTTGTCCGGGCGCTCGGAGACGCGCACGCCGCTGACCAGCGTGGCCCCCTGCCGGGCGGCGAAGCGCACGTTGAGCTGACCGTCGGTCACCTTCACCGTGTACTGCCTGGCCACCGCCGTGTACGTGCCCGCCTCCAGCGCCAGGTCCAGCGCCGGGATCGCGAGCTGCCCCTCGACCAGCACGTCGAAGACCCGCTTGCCCATCTGCGTGCTCTTCACCTCGGCGAAGTCCAGCTCCACCGTGTACGTCCCGGCGGGCACGCCGTCGAACCGGTACTCCAGCATGCCCTCCCTGGCCGTCCTGAACAGCTCCTGGTCGGCGGTGCCCGCGATCGTCCTGGACGTGCTCGCCGTCTTGGTCGAGGTCGCCACGTAGCCGTACCCGCCCTGGGCGTAGCGGCGGTCGGGCGTCCAGGCGTCGCCGTCGGCGTCGGTCAGCGCCTTCGAGCCGCCGGCGTCGACGGCCACCTGGAACTTGGGCACCACCACGGTCACCTTGATCTCGATGGCCGGCTGCCGCCCGCTGGCGGACTTGACGACCAGCTTGCCGGTACGCGTCCCGCCGGGCGTCACCCCGGCGCCGGAGACCGTCACCTTCAGCGTCGCCTTCTGGCCCTTGGCCAGCTCGCCCGCCTGCGGCGTGACCGACATCCAGGCGGCGTCGCCGGTCACCGTGTAGGCGGTGGGCGAGCCCAGGTTCGTCAGCTCCAGCGTCCGCGTCCGGGTCGCCCCGGCCGGCATGACCGCGGTCACCTCGGCGGCCGAGGCGCTCACCCGTCCGGTGACCAGAGCGGTGTCGATCCTGGTCAGCGCGCCGGGCGTGACCGTGACGGGCTTGGTGAAGGTCCCGTAGTTCTCCTTGGCCACCACCACGTCGTGGTCGCCCGCCGGGACCTGCCCGAAGAACGACCCGTCCGCGCCGGTCGTGAACGACGCCGCGTCGCCCAGCTTCACCGACGCCCCGGCCAGCGGCTCGCCGTCGTTGGCGTCGGTGACCACGCCGGTCACCAGGCCGTGCCGGCTCGCGGTGAACGTCACGCCCCGGCCGGTGGCCAGCGCGGCCTCCTCGTAGGAGTACAGCAGCGCGTCGGTGCCGGCGGCGTTCTCGATGCCGACCGTGGCGCTGGAGCCCTGGTCGCGCTCGCTCTCGACGTCCTTGTACCGGAAGGAGACCGACCCGTCCTCGCCGAGCAGCGCCGCGAACGACACCCGCTCGCCGGCCTCGCTGTAGAAGGTGACGTTGCGCCACTCCACGACGTACTGGCGGTGCGGGGACGTGCCCACCACGCCGGTGTAGACGCCCGCCTCGGCGTCCACCTTCAGGTCGTCCCAGTACGGGTAGACCGCGTGGTTCGGCGTGCCGGTGCCCGGCAGGCGGCTGTTGCTGCCCGTGGTGACCCGGTCGGCGGCGAAGGTGACGAACCCGTTCGTGCTGATCCACGCCCTGGCCTGCCCGGCGCCGTAGAACGGGATCGCGAACGGCAGCGTCACCTGCACGGCCTCGTCGTCGCCGGTCAGCGCCAGCTTCTCGGTCCCGGCCACGTACGGCTGCGCCGCCGCCCGGCAGGTGTAGCCGAAGCCGTCGCCGCGCAGCGGCAGCTCGACGTCCCTGACCACGTCGCCGTCCACGGCCACCTGCGCGCTCGCCCCGCTGGAGCAGCGCGAGACCGGCGTGACCGTCAGCGTGTACGTCCCGCGCGGCAGCGTCATCGTGTACCGGCCGGAGGCGTCGGTGACCGCGCTCACCGGCGTGCCGCCGGCGGTCACGGTCGCGCCGGGCTCGGGGGCGCCGGCCGTGGTGACCGTGCCGGACAGCGTGCCGGACGGCTGCCGGGTGAGCGTCACGTCCCCGGTGGTGACCTGCTCGGCGGTGACGGTCGCGGTGGCGGTCCCGCGGTCGTAGCCGAACTTCGCGGCCGTGATCGTGTACTCGCCGGGCAGCAGGCGCGGGATCGTGTACGTGCCGTCCTGGCCGGTGACGACCGTGCGCGCGAGCGGCCCGGTGACCTGGAGCGTCACGCCCGGCACCGGCTCGCCGGCCGCCGTGACCGTGCCGCGCAGCTCGCCCAGCCCCTCGTCCGGGGCGGCCTGGACGGCGGCGTAGGCGTCCAGCCGGCCCTCGCCCCAGACGTTGTTGTCGGCCGCGGTGCCGCCGCAGCTCGTGTCGGCCACGTCGATCGCCGTGCGGTCCAGCAGCGGCCGGGTGGCGGCCACGTCGCCCTGCAATCGGGGCGCGGCCGACCAGATCAGCGCCACCGTGGCCGCCACGTGCGGCGAGGCCATCGAGGTGCCGGTGTAGGAGTCGTAGCCGCCGCCCGGAACCGAGGAGCGCACGTTCACGGCCGGGGCCGCGATGTTCGGCTTGATCTCGCCGTCCTGGCCCTCGCCCTTGCTCGACCTGCTGTACAGCGCGTTGTTGACGTCGAAGCCGCCCGCGCTGTAGCTGATCGCGTACTGGCCGGGCGAGCCGCTGGTCCGGCAGGCCGGGCCCTCGTTGCCGTTGGCGAAGGCGGGGAAGATGCCGGCGGCCACCCACGCCTGGACGGTCTCGACGTACCAGGGGTCGAACCCGTTGCCGCCCCAGGAGTTGTTGACGATGTCCGGCGCGAGGTCGGGCCGCGGGTTGCCGCCGGCGAGGTCGGTCGGGGCCAGCACCCACTGGCCCGCGGCCAGCAGCGAGGCGTCCGTGCAGGTGTTGACCTCGCAGCCCTTGGCGGCGATCCAGCGCACGCCGGGCGCCACGCCGATGCCGTTCGCGCCCGCCATCGTGCCCATGACGTGCGTGCCGTGGCCGTTGTTGTCGCACGGCGCGGCCGACGGGCAGATGCGCGCCGGGTCGAACCAGTTGTAGTCGTGGGTGTAGGAGCCGTCGGGGTTCCTGCCCCGGTAGCTCGCGGCCAGGTCCGGGTGGTCGTACTGGACGCCGGAGTCGATCGAGGCGACCACGATGCCCTCGCCCCGGTCGCCCAGCTCGCTCCACACGCGCGGGGCGCCGATCCGGTCGATGTTCCACTCGACCGCGCCCGCCTTGGCCTCGGCCCGGCCGGGCGCGGGCTTGGGCAGCGAGACGACGGTGACCGGGTCGATCCGGTCCACCTCGGGCAGTTCGCTGATCGCCGCGGCCAGCTTGGCGTCCGCGGTCACCCGTACGGCGTCGACGATCCAGTACGAGGTGTAGTCGGCCTTCTGGGAGTCCAGCAGCTTGACCAGCCCGGCCTGCGAGCTCTTCGCCCGCTCGGTCTTGGCCTCGTAGACCAGCTCGGCCTTGGCCCGCTTGGTGGCGGCCCGGCGGGCGGCGGCCAGGTCGGCGCTGCCCTTCATCCGGACCCAGAAGGTGGCCTTGCCGTCCTGGTCCAGGTCGGCCCGGACGGCCTGGGAGATCTTGCCGGGTTCGGGCGCCGCGTGCGCCGGGGCCTGGGGGACGGCCAGGGCGGCGGCGGTGACGATCCCGGTCAGGATCGCACGCCAGGTGAGGGTGTTGCGCACGTGCTCTCCTTCACGACGTTCACGACGGTGAGGAAGAGGTGATCTTTCCGCCTCTGTCGAGAAGGGTGAAGAGATCCTGTCGGGAAAGCAAGGGCGCTGATCCTAACAAGCTCGGAAAAATCCCGAAATGTAATGTGGTCAGCTGAAGTGTCGCCACATCGGCCAGGTGGTGGACCATGGCTGCCGGGGGTCGCGGCACAACCACACCGGCATGCCCTGCTCCTCGTTGTCGACGTCCACGCCGTTGTCCACGCGGGCCTTCTCCTCGCAGGAGCCGAACAGCGCGCGGGCCCGGCCGCCCGCGTTCACCAGGATCGCCACGGTCCCGTCGTCCGGCGGCGGGCCGTACTCCCAGAGCTGGTTCTGGCCGGAGTACACGCGGGTCAGGCCCGCCCGGTCGAGGGCGCCGTACTCGCCGTAGTTGCCCGTGACGACCACCGCGCGGGCCCGTTCGTCCGGCGGCAGCGCCCGCAGCACGCCGCCGACGGCGGCGGCGAAGCCCGGCCAGCCGACCGACTCGCGGGCCACCTCGTTGATCGCCGGGACCGGCGTGCCCGCCAGCTCGCCCACCGGCACGAGCGGCAGCGCGAGCACCGCCGAGGCCAGCGCGTTGACCGCGAGGAAGCCCCACGCCGCGCGCACCCGTCCGGCCCGCGCCCGCGACACGCTCACGCACCCGGCCGCGAACAGCCCCACGATCAGCCCCGCGGTGTAGTCGAAGCGGCCGCCGGTGACCAGCGTCAGCACCGCCGTCACCGGATAGGCCACCGCCACCGCCCGCACCCGCCGGTCGCGCCACAGCCGGACGAACCCCAGCGCCGCGACCACCGACACCACCGGCCCGAACAGCGTGAGCTGCATCGGCACGAACATCACCCGCATCTCGGCGCCCTTGTCCGCGCTGAGCGCGGCGGCCATCGTGAGCTGCGGCCAGCCGTGCGTGGCCTGGTAGAGCAGGTTCGGCGCGGCCAGCACGGCGGCCACCAGCGCCCCGGCCCACAACCACGGGCTCCCCAGCGCCCGCCGCGGCCCGGCGATCAGCAGGCCCGCCGCCAGGCCCAGCACCAGCAGCACGATGAGGTGCTTGTTGTAGGTGGCCAGCCCGATCACCGCGCCCGCCGCGAGCCACCAGCGCGGCTGCCCGCGCAGCAACGTCCTGAGCGCGAACAGGATCGCCGCCGTCCACAGCGGAAGGTCGAAGCTGACCGTCAGCAGCGTGTGCGCCGCGATCAGCGTGTACGCCCCGGTCGCCGCGCCCACGGCGGCCATCGTCTGGGCGAGCCGGTCGCCGCCCAGTTCCCGCGCCACCAGCGCCACCAGCACGACCACGACCGCCGCGGCCAGCGCGGGGAACACCCGCAGCGCCGTCACCGTGTCGCCGAACAGCCCGAGCGCGGCCTTGGCCAGCATCGGCGTCAGGGGCGGCTGGTCGACGTACCCCCAGGCCGGATGGCCGGCCAGGATCCGGAAGTACAGCTCGTCGCGGTGGTAGCCGTACCACGGGCTCAGCGCGAGCGCCGCCCCGGCGGTCAGCACCGCGGTCACCGTCACCGGACGCCACGCCCAGGGCCGCTCCATGAACGCAGAGGCTAGGTCCTTCCTCTCGATCTGTCACTGCCCGAGCGGGATGTCGCGTTGCGCGATCTTGGTCAGGCGGTTAACCTGTGGGCATGCGAAATCGCCCTCAGATCCAGTGGTGGCGCCGCTCCTAGGCGGCGCGTTTTTCGCATTCCTCTCAAAGGACGGCCGCCCCGGATGGCGGCCTTTCTCGTGTCCGCCCCCGGGGCTTCATGATGTGACGTGGTAAGGGGCAGCAAGTGGAGAGCAGCGGATATACCACCGCCGGGGGCGTCGGCGTCGAGCGTGAGGCACGCGATGTCTCCGAGGAGGCGCTGGAAGAGATCGTGACCGCGCTCGGCGAGCGGCGCGGCGGCGCCTTCTCGTCGGGCATGGACTACCCGGGCCGCTACAGCCGATGGGCCTTCGGCTACGTCGACCCCTGCCTGGAACTGGTCGCCAAGGGCCGGGTCATCTCGGCGACGGCGCTCAACGAGCGCGGCAGGGTCGTGCTGCCCGCCGTGGCCTCCTGCCTGCTCGCCGCGGGCAAGCCGGTCAGCGAGCCGACGCCCGACCGCGTCGAGGTGCACGTCCCGGAGTCGGAGGACCTGCTGCCGGAGGAGATGCGCAGCCGCCGGCCCACCGTCTTCACCGCGATCCGCGAGGTCATCGCCGCCTTCGCCGGCGACGACCCCCACCTGGGCCTCTACGGCTCCTTCGGCTACGACCTGGCCTTCCAGTTCGAGCCCATCCGGCAGGAGCTGGCCCGTCCTGACGACCAGCGCGACCTGGTGCTCCACCTGCCCGACCGGATCGTCGTCATCGACCGGCAGCGCGAGACCAGCGTCGAATACCGCTACGAGTTCACCGTCGACGGCGCCACCACCCGCGGCCTTGAGCGCACCGGCTCCTCCGTCCCGCAGGTCGTCCCCGGCGAGCTGCCGAAGGACCCCGAGCGCGGCGAGTACGCCAAGGTCGTGGCCGCGGCCAAGGAGCGGTTCAAGCGCGGCGACCTGTTCGAGGTCGTGCCCGGCCAGGTCTTCCACGCCGTCTGCACCGACCCGTCGGCCTTCTACCGCGGCCTGCGCAACAGCAACCCGGCGCCGTACGAGTTCATCATCAGCCTCGGCGACGGCGAGCACCTGGTGGGCGCCTCGCCGGAGATGTACGTCCGGGTCAGCGGCGACCGCGTCGAGACCTGCCCCATCTCCGGCACCATCGCCCGCGGCAGCAACCCGGTCGAGGACGCCGAGGCCATCCGCACCCTCCTGAGCAGCGTCAAGGAGGAGTCGGAGCTGACCATGTGCACCGACGTCGACCGCAACGACAAGTCGCGCATCTGCGTCCCCGGCACGGTCAGGGTCATCGGCCGCCGCCAGATCGAGCTCTACTCGCGCCTGATCCACACCGTCGACCACATCGAGGGCCGCCTGCGCCCCGAGTTCGACGCCCTCGACGCCTTCCTCACCCACATGTGGGCCGTCACCGTCACCGGCGCCCCCAAGACGTGGGCCATGCAGTTCATCGAGGACCACGAGGCCACCACCCGCCGCTGGTACGGCGGCGCCATCGGCTTCATCGGCTTCGACGGCTCCATGAACACCGGCCTGACCCTGCGCACCGCCCAGATCAAGAACGGCGTGGCCACCGTCAGGGCCGGGGCGACCCTGCTGTTCGACTCCGACCCCGAGGCCGAGGAGCGCGAGACCGAGCTCAAGGCCAGCGCCCTGCTCGGCGCCCTGGCCGCGGTCAACCAGCCCGACGCCGTCCCGCCCGCCGTGGTCAGGGAGCAGCCGGGCGCGGGCATGAAGGTGCTGCTCGTCGACCACGAGGACTCCTTCGTCAACACCCTGGCCGACTACTTCCGCCAGGAGGGGGCCGACGTGGTGACGCTGCGCCACGGCTTCCCGGCCCAGACCATCGACGACGTCGCGCCCGACCTGGTCGTGCTCTCGCCCGGCCCCGGCTGGCCGTCCGACTTCGGCATGGCGGCGCTCATCGACGAGATCTACGCCCGCGACCTGCCCGTCTTCGGCGTGTGCCTGGGCCTGCAGGCCATGGTCGAGCACGCCGGCGGTGCGCTGGAGCTGCTCGACTACCCCGAGCACGGCAAGCGCGGCCAGGTCGCCCGGCTCGGCGGCAGCGCGCTGCTGGACGGGCTGCCCGACGAGTTCACCGCGGCCCGCTACCACTCGCTGCACGCCAAGCGGCCCGGCGTGGTCGGCTTCACCCCGACCGCGCTCACGCCCGACGGCAACGTCATGGCCATCGAGGACGTCGAGCGGCGGCGCTTCGCCGTGCAGTTCCACCCGGAGTCGATCCTCACCCAGGAGGGCGGCGCGGGCGCGAAGATCATCGCGAACGTGCTGCGCCTCACCCGGCGCTGACCCGGCCGGTTCGTCTGGGAACGGGCAGGGTGTTCCTGTCGTAGGTTAAAACGTCCACGGGGGCGTGCGGAGCTCCCCTAGAGTCTCCGCATGCTCCCCGTAGCCCTGCCCGACACGGTGCGTGACGCGCTGCTCGCCCCGCTCGTCGACCACCACTGCCACGGGGTGCACCGGGACGACCTGACCCGGGCCCGGTTCGAGCCGCTGATCAACGCCGGCGGCGCGGCGGCCCCGCCCGGCACCACGCACTTCGACTCGCCGTTCGGCATGGGCCTGCGCCGCTGGTGCGCGCCGCTGCTCGACCTGGAGCCGCACGCGCCCCCGGCGGTCTACCTCGCCCGCCGGGCCGAGCTGGGCGCCGGCGAGGTCAACCGGCGCCTGCTGGCCGGGGCCGGCGTGGTGGCGTTCCTGGTGGACACCGGCGACGAGGACATGGATCTGCTGTCGGCGGCCGAGATGGGCCGCCACGGCGGCGCCGCCGCCGACGAGATCGTGCGCATCGAGCAGATCGAGCAGGACGTCGCCGAGTCGGCGCAGATCGCCGTCGACTACCTCGACGGCCTGGCCGAGGAGCTGTCGGCCAGGGCCGCCAGGGCGGTCGGGCTCAAGACGGTCATCGCCGCGCGCTGCGGGCTCGACCTCGACCCGGCCAGGCCGAGCACCGGCTCGGTCATCGCCGCCGCCAACCGCCGCCTGTCGGACCCCAAGCGCACGCTGACCGACCCGGTGCTGCTGCGCCACCTGCTGTGGAGCGCGATCGACGTGGCCCGCGAGCGGGGGCTGCCGGTGCAGTTCCAGGCCGGGTTCGGCGGGCGCGGCCCCGGTCTGCACCGTACGGACCCGGCCAGGCTCAGCGCCCTCATGGACGCGCTGCAACCCCTCGGCGTGCCGGTCATCCTGCTCCACTGCTACCCCTACCACCGCACCGCCGCCTACCTGGCGGGCGTCTACCCGCACGTCTACGTCGACGTCGGCCTGGCCCTGCCGCACACGGCCGCCGCCTCGGCCCGCGTCATGGACGAGCTGCTGGAGCTGGCGCCCTTCCACAAGCAGTTGTTCAGCTCCGACTGCCACGGCGTGGCCGAGACCGGCTACCTCGGCGCGCTGTACTACCGGCAGGCGCTGGGCGCGGCCCTGCTGGCCAGGCTGGAGGCGGGGGAGTGGAGCCCGTCCGACGCGGCCAGGGTCGCCCACATGATCGGCTCGGGCAACGCCCGCCGGGTGTACCGGCTCTGACCTCGCTCAAGCGGAATGGGCCGGCCCGTCGACGCCGACACAAAAAGTCATTAATTCACGATATTTCCTTCGCTAATCGGAAATTTACATTTCCGGTAATCAAATTGTGATTTGTCTGTTTGTCAATATTGCTGTGATGATCGAGGACGCCAGACCCCCTACGCCACACCTGGAGGTGTCGTGTCCTGGCGTCCCTTCGTTCTCACGGCCGCGGCTCTGTCGCTCGCGCTGGCCGTCCCCGGTGTCGCGGCGGCCGATGATCCGCCGCAGCCGCAGGTCGAGTCCCGGGCCGGCACCCGGGCCCCCGCCGAGGTGAGCGGGCTGGCCGAGCCCGCCGCCGCCGGAGACCCCGTCGCCGCGGCCAAGACCCACCTGGCCGACCCGCGCTACCACCTCGACCCCGCCGACCTGGTGCCGCTGCGCACGGTCGTGAACGGCCAGGACGAGACCGTTAGGTTCGCCCAGCGCTACCGGAACCTGCCCGTCCTCGGCGCCCAGTACCTGGTGCGCTTCCGCACGGACGGCGCAAGCCGCGAGGTGACCGGCGCCGGCGGCCGCTTCCTCACCGAGCTCGACGTGAACCCCACGCCCACGGTCACCCCCGCGCTGGCGGCCAAGCTGGCCCGCTCCCGGCTCGTCCGCGACGACCAGGTGCGCGGCACGATCAAGGCCACGCCCGGCGAACTGCTCGTGGTCCCGCGCGGCAAGGGCGTGCTGGCCTGGCACGTCACGCTCTCCGGCGCCGACGCGGTCAAGAAGCGGCCCGTCCTGCTGGACGCGTACGTGGACGCCCACTCGGGGCAGCCGCTGTTCGCCCTGGACCGGCTGCGCATGGAGGGCCCGGCGGCCGGCAGCGGGCAGACCGCGCACGGCAAGTCCGTCCCGCTCAACGCCTACCAGCGGGCCGACGGCGCCTACGAGCTGCGCGACCGCGCCCGCCCGATGTGGAACGGCACCACCGGCGAGATCCTCACCTACGACGCCGCCGGCGCCGACGTCCAGGACTTCCTCGACCCCGGTGTGCCGGCGGGCACCGAGCTCGCCAAGTCGCCCACGCCCGCCTTCGGCCCCGAGCACACCGAGAGCGGCGCCGTGGACGCCCAGTGGGGCGCGGGCAAGGTCTACGAGTTCTACAAGTCGCTCGGCCGTGACGGGCTCGACGGCAAGGGCGGCACCATGTACTCGGTGGTGAACGTCACCTACTACGGCGGCCCGTTCGAGAACGCCTTCTGGGACGGCACCAAGATGGTCTACGGCGGCGGCGGCGCCGACCTGCACTCCTTCGCCGCCAGCCTCGACGTCGTCGGCCACGAGATGACCCACGGCGTCATCACCCACAGCGCCGACCTGGTCTACCAGGGCCAGTCGGGCGCGATGAACGAGGGCCTGGCCGACTACTTCGGCAACGCCATCCAGACGAGCGCGCTCGGCATCCCCATGAGCGACCCGGACGCCAGCCTGCTCGGCGAGGACCTGTGCAAGAGCCTCCCGCCCGTCCAGTGCGCCACCCGCGACCTCGACGACGACCGGAACGCCGCCGAGGACTACCTCGGCGTCACCGTCGCCGGTGACGCCGGCGGCGTGCACCTCAACTCCACGATCTTCTCCGGCGCGCTGTGGGACGCCAGGGAGAAGCTCGGCGCCGGCTTCGACAAGGTCGTCTACAAGGCGCTGACCGAGTACATGACCCCGCTCGACGACTTCGCCGACGGCCGCCGCGCCGTCGAGTCGGCCGCCCGCGCCGCCGGGCTGCCCGCGCGTGACCGGCTCGCGATCGCGCTGGCCTTCGAGCGACACGGCATCAGGCCGGGCTGGGAGCGGCTGATCCGCACCGACAGCCGCGTCGTCATCGACGGGCTCACCGACGCCATCGACCCGCCCGCCCTGGCCGGCGACCGGTACGTCGTCACCGACAACACCCCCGAGGCGAGCGGCCCGACCTCCATCCGGACCGGACGCGTCAGCGGCGGCCGCGCCACCGTCGTGTCCGACGACGGCCGCTGGGACTGGACGCCTGCCACCGACGGCAGGCGCGCGGTCTGGGTCGCCCTCGACCCCGCGGCGGGCGTCATGCAGATCCGCAGCCGCCCGCTGGACGCCTCGGCGCCCTCCACCGTCCTGCACGAGAGCACCGGCTACGTCTACTCCGTCGTGGTCTCCGGTGACGCCGTGGCTTGGTCCGGCGAGGACCCGGCGACCGGCGAGACCGAGCTGTGGCTCAAGCGCGGGAACGCCGCCCCGGTCAACCTCACCGCGGACAAGGGCGTGGGCGGGTACATGCCGTCCGTCAGCGGCGGCAGGCTCGTCTACGTCCGGGTGAGCTTCGGCACCGGCGGCACGCACAGCACGCCCGTCGTGCACGACCTGGCGACCGGAAACGAGGTCGTGGTGCCCGAGGTGCCGCCGACCCGCACGATCCCGTCGATGTCGATCTACCCGGCGCTGACCGCCAAGCACGTCGTCTGGCTCTACGACGCCGACCGCGACGGCCGCATGGGCATCATGCGTGCCGCCCTGGACGGCACCGGCAGCACGCCGGTCGTGGCGGACGGGCCGCAGGCGCCGTACCCGAACTGGCTCGACGCGAGCGAGTCGCGGGTGACCGTCGGCCTGCAGCCGGAGGGGACCACGCTGGAGAACGCGAACCTGCCCAAGATCTACCAGGTGGCGGTCACCGGCGGAGCCCTGGAGCGCTACTCCTGCAACCGGGGTGAGCAGTCGCTGTTCGCCGCCGGCTCGGCGGGCCGCGTCCTGTGGATCGACGGGACCGCCGGCGACACCGACCTCGTGACCCGCGACAGGCCCGCACACCGCTGCTGACCTGCCACGGGTGTCCGCTCGGCGCCCGCCGTGCCTCCGGAGGGGGACGGCGGGCGCCGAGTCGCGCGCAGCCCCGCGAGCTGGTTTGCTTGAGCCCGTCACAAACCACAGAACCCGAGCGGGGGGCTCCCATATGCGCAGTGTCGAACCCGAGGTCTTCATCGTCGCCCGTCCCGAGCTTGACTACGACGAGCTGGCCCGTTACCTGGGCGAGGTCGGCGGCGAGAGCTGGCTGGAGCGGCTCGACCGCGGCGACCTCGACGCCCAGAACCTCGCCGAGTTCGCCGGCCGGCTCTGCTACCGGTCCTTCGAGCCCGGCCTCAACCCCAACGTGGTGCGCATCAGGGAGAACCAGGACGACTACCTGCGCAACATCCTGGCCAGCGCGCACGGCTCGGTCCTCGAACACGTCAGCTTCAGCTTCGTGCTGCACAACGTCAGCCGCGTCCTGACGCACGAGCTGGTGCGCCACCGGCCCGGCGTGGCCATCTCCCAGGAGTCGCTGCGCTTCGTCCGGCTCGACGAGCTGCCGTTCTGGTTCCCCGAGTGGGCCCAGCAGGACCCCGAGCTGATGAAGCGGGCCACGGCCGTGCTGGAGCAGCTGGAGCAGTTCCAGCTCTGGATGGCCGGGCACTTCGGGCTCGACGAGGAGGGCGTGCCGTTCTCGGAGAAGAAGCACCGCACCTCGTTCATGCGCAGGTTCGCCCCCGAGGGGCTGGCCACCGGCCTGGTCTGGACGGCCAACGTGCGCACGCTGCGGCACACGATCGAGGCCCGCACCGCCGTCGGCGCGGAGGAGGAGATCCGCCTGCTGTTCCAGCGCATCGGCGAGCTGATGCGCAAGGAGGCGCCCGCCCTGTTCGGCGACTACGTCGTCGAGGACGGGGCCTGGGTCCCGGGGTGGCGCAAGGTCTGAGGCGTCAGGCGAGGGCGGGCAGTACGTAGACCTCGGCGCCCGGCGGCAGGGCACAGTCCAGGTCGCCGAGCCCGCGGGCGTTCTCCCCGCACACGATCATGCTGATGTGCCGGCGGATGCGGCCGTAGTCGTCGCGCAGCCGCTCCTCCAGCAGCGGATGGGTGCGCCGGAGCATGTCGAGCGCCGAGCCGAGCGTGGGCGGGGAGTCGCGGTCGGCGCCGACCGCGAACACCTTCACCTCGGTGCGCCCGCTCACCCACCGCCGCAGCGAGCTGGGCAGCACGAACACGACCATCGTCACGGGCTTGGTGAATGACCTGGCCATCGGTCAGAGCACCGCCGCACGCACGCTCAGCACGTCGGGCAGGTGGCGGGCGACCTGCGACCAGCTCTCGCCGTCGTCGCGCGAGCAGTAGACCTCGCCGTCGCGGGTGCCGAAGAACAGCCCGGCGGGGGAGGCGGTCATCGCGTCGCGCAGCACGGTGGCGTGGACCGGGCCCTCGGGCAGACCGTCGCCCAGCTCCTGCCAGGTGGCGCCGGCGTCCTGGCTGCGGCAGACCCGGTAGCGGTGGCCGACCGGGGTGCGGTCGATGTCGGCCGTCAGCGGCAGCACGAAGATCGTGTCGGGGCGGGTGGGGTGGACCACGATGGGGAAGCCGAAGTCGGAGGGCAGGGCCGAGCCGATGTCGTGCCAGCTCCCGCCGAAGTCGTCGCTGCGGTAGACGCCGAAGTGGTGCTGCAGGTAGAGCCGGTCGGGCCGGGCGGGGTCGAGGCAGACCTTGTGCACGCACTGCCCGAACTCGGGGTACTGCTGCCCCTCCGGCAGGAACGGCGCGCGGATGCCCTGGTTGGCCGCCTCCCACGACATGCCGCCGTCGCGGGTGCGGTAGAAGCCGGCGGCCGAGACCGCGATGCCCATGACCTCGGGGTCGGTGGGGTGGGGGACGATCGTGTGCAGGCACAGCCCGCCGCCGCCCGGCCGCCACTGCGGCCGGTGCGGGTGGTCCCACAGGCCCTCGACCAGGCGGTAGGTGACGCCGTGGTCCTCGGAGCGGAACAGCGCGGCCGGCTCGACGCCGGCCCACACCACGCCCGGCTCCGACGGCGAGGGCGTGAGCTG
Source organism: Nonomuraea sp. NPDC051191 (assembly GCF_044455665.1). Lineage (NCBI taxonomy): Bacteria > Bacillati > Actinomycetota > Actinomycetes > Streptosporangiales > Streptosporangiaceae > Nonomuraea > Nonomuraea sp. NPDC051191. Next base: position 302,959 of record NZ_JBITEZ010000010.1, read on the forward strand.
CCACACCCGGGCCAGCGTCGTGTCGGTCTTGTCGGGGAAGGCGATGGGCGGCTGAGGCGCCTCGCCCCAGGACTCGCCGAGATCATCGGAATACATCACGGACGGACCGAAATGGCCGTATTCGATGCCGGCCAGCAGCCGGGGTGCGGGCCCCCGGGTGTCGATGGCCACCGAGGGCACCGCGACCGTGGAGAACCGGATCGGCTCGATCTCGAACGGGCCGCCGCCCGCCGAGCGGGCGAGGAACAGGCCCTTGCGGGTGCCGATCGCGAGGACTGCGTCAGTCATAGCATCGCTCCCATGTTCGCTTCCCGCCATCGTGCCACGCGGGCGGCGGCGGTGCCGAGCACTGGGAGATTTGCCGCACGCCGACCGTCCCGCCGCCGGTGGACGACGGGAACAGGACGGGCATTACCCGGCAGGTAATCGTGACGCTTCCCCTGTCGCCAGTAGGTTTTCCGGCATGGGAGCACTTGCGATACAAGAAGAGACATTTGGTGATTTGTTGCGTTCGTGGCGGCAGCGGCGGCGGGTGAGCCAGCTCGACCTGGCCATCGAGGCGGACGTCTCCTCCCGGCACGTCAGCTTCCTGGAGACCGGCCGCGCCCGGCCGAGCCGCGAGATGGTGATGAGACTGGCCGAGGAGCTGGACGTGCCGCTGCGCCACCGCAACAGGATGCTGGTCGCGGCCGGGTTCGCGCCGGTCTTCCCCGAGCGCGAGGTGCGCGCCCCGGAGATGGCCGTCGTCCGCCAGGCGCTGGACAAGATCCTGGCCGGGCACGAGCCCTACCCGGCGCTGGTCGTGGACGCGGCGTGGAACCTGGTGGCGGCCAACTCGGCGGCCGCCATGTTCATGGCCGGCGTGCCCGCCGAGCTGCTGGCCGAGCCGGTCAACGTGATGCGGCTGTCGCTGCACCCCGACGCGATGGGCGGCAGGCTGCTGAACCTGGCCGAGGTCCGCGCCTACCTCCTGCACCAGCTGCGCAGGCAGGCCGAGGCGTCGGCCGACGGCCGCCTGGCCGAGCTGCACGACGAGCTGGCCGCCTACACCTACCCCGGCGTCAACCTCAACGTGGCCCACGTGCCCGGCCCCGGCGACATCCTGCTGCCGCTGCGCATCGCCGACGGCGACCGCGTGCTGTCGATGTTCACCACCATCGCCACCTTCGGCACGCCCATGGACGTGACGGTCTCGGAGCTGGCCATCGAGACGTTCTGGCCGGCCGACGAGGAGACCGCCGCCGCCTTCCGCCGCGACCCGGCGGCCTCCTAGCGCTCACCGGGGACGACGTCGCGGTGGATGCGCGACAGCGGCACGCCGTCGGCCTGGAGGCGGCGCACGGTCGCGTCCACCATGCCACTCGGGCCGCAGACGTAGGCGTCGTGCTCGGACCAGGAGTGGAAGCGTCCCATCACCTCCGACAGCCGGCCGCGCATCCCGGTGTAGGAGGGGTCGCCGGAGACCACCGGCAGCACCTGCAACCAGGGGAAGGACGCCTGCATCGCCAGCAGGTCGGGCAGGTCGTACAGCTCGTCCACGGTGTGCGCGCCGTGCAGCAGGTGGATCCGCGGACGTAGGCCCGAGGCGATGACGTGCTCGACGATCGCCTTCAGCGGCGCCAGCCCGGTGCCGCCGGCCACGCACAGCAGGTCGCGGGCGCTGTGCTCGCGCGGTGTCATCGTGCCCATCGGCGGCCCGAGCATGACCGTGTCGCCGATCCTGGTGTGCCTGGTCAGCGCCGTGGACACCCAGCCGCCCGGCACCGAGCGCACGTGCAGCCTGACCGTGTTGTCCGGGCGCGGCGCGTTGGCGATCGAGAACGTGCGCCACACCCGCGGCCACCGCGCGGTCTGCACGGTGACGTACTGACCGGCCGTGTACGGCAGCGGCTGCGCGGGCAGCAGCGTGACCACCGCGATGTCGGGACGCCGCAGCTCGTGGTCGACGACCTCGGCCGGCCACCAGGCCGGGGAGACCCCCGCCTCGGAGTCGGCCGCCTCGATCATCAGATTGGCCGCCGCCGTGTACGCCGACACCCAGGCCGCCTCGATCTCGTCGTTCCACACCTCGGCGGCGAAGCGCCGGATCGTGGCCAGCAGGGCGTTGCCGACGGCCGTGTAGTGCTCGGCGACCACGCCGTACTTGCGATGGTCCCTGCCGAGCTGCCCCAGATAGGCGGCCAGGCCGTCCGGGCTGTCCAGGCTCCACACGATCCGGGTCAGCGCGCCGAACAGCCGGTCGCGCTGGACGTCCATCGCGGGCGGGAACATCCCTCGCAGGTGCGGGCTCGCGGCGAACAGCCGTCCGTAGAAGTACGCGGTCGCCTTGTCGGCCACGGGCTCGACGAGTGAGAAGCTCTCCTTCACCAGTCGCGGATTCAACGACATGCACTCAACCCCACGCTATTGGGCCGGACACTCGATTCCGGCCGCCTCCTCCACCTCCTGGCAGCTCCGGGTCGTGAACGCGCGGCGTGCCCCGGCACTTCCGGCGCGCTCGAAAATGAGCCTTACACCACCTCTGATGCGTCGCAACCGATTCACCCGAAATGCGGTATGGGGTTTTCTGGCGAAGAAAACGAATAAAAGTGATTTTCGCATTTTGTTTCCGCTGTTTCCCGCCGCGCGACGGAGGCGTAGCATCCCGCCATGGCGGTCCTCCACCCCAGGCGGGTGACCTGGGAAGGCACGCGCACCCGCCGGCCCTGACCCCGCCCCTGGAGATCCGCATGTCCCGACCGCTGATCGGCATCACCGCCTACCTGGAGGCCGCCCGCTGGGGCGACTGGGTACGCGAGGCCGTGCTGTCACCGCCCTCCTACGCCAAGGCGATCGAGCGGGCCGGCGGCGCGCCCGTGGTGCTGCCGCCGCTGGGCCCCCGAAGCATCGGCGACTACGTCGGCGGCCTGTCCGGCGTCCTGCTGGCCGGGGGCGTCGACCTCGGCGCCGGCACCTACGGCGGCGAGCCGGACGAACGCGCCCCCGAGCCGCAGACCCACCGCGACCGGTTCGAGCTGGCCCTGGCCGGGGCCGCGATCCGGGCCGACCTGCCGATCCTGGCGATCGCGCGCGGCATGCACGTCCTGAACGTCGCCCAGGGCGGCACGCTGATCCCGTGGCTGCCCGAGGTGCTCGGCCACGACCGGCACGGCCAGCCAGGCGGGGTCCACGACCTCCGGGTGAGCGTGTCCAGCAGGCTCGGCAAGGCCGTCGGCGAGCACGTCAGGACCGTCGCGCCGCACCGGCAGTCCGTCCGCCGGCTGGGCGGCGGCCTGCTCGCGGTGGCCTGGGCCGAGGACCAGATCGTCGAGGGCGTCGAGCTGCAGGGCCACCGGTTCGCCGTCGGCCTCCAGTGGCATCCCGAACGCGGCGGGGACAATCGGCTCTTCGCTGCGTTCGTCGAGGCGGCCCGCTAGGCTGCGCTCATGCCGCTGCACCCCCAGGCGCGGGACTACGTCGCCCTCTACCCGTCGGACCTCAACGCCGACCTGGCCACGCTCGACCTGGCCACCATCCAGGAGATGCGCGCGCACGACGGCTTCGCGGCCCAGCGGGGCCCCCTGACCACGCTCCCGTTCGTCCGCGACGAGCTCGCCGGCGACGTGCCGATCCGCATCTACCGCGCCGACCCCGGCGACGGCCTGCTGCCCGTCGTGGTCTACTTCCACGGCGGCGGCTGGGTCTTCGGCAGCGTCAGGCGCAACGACGCCCTCGGCCGCGACCTGGCCCTGCGCACCGGCGCCGTGGTCGTCTCCGCCGACTACCGGCTGGCCCCCGAACACGCCTTCCCGGCCGCCGCCGACGACGCCTGGACCGTCGTGCGCGACGTCTTCGCCAGGCCCGCCTTCTACCAGAGCAACGGCAGCGTGGCCGTCGTCGGCGACAGCGCGGGCGGCAACCTGGCCGCCGTCGCCGCCTGGCGGGCCGCCGGGTCCGGCATCCGGCTGGCCCACCAGGCGCTGGTCTACCCGGTGCTCGACGCCGCCATGGACACCCCGAGCTACCACGCCTACGCCAAGGGCTTCGGGCTCGACGCCGCCGAGATGGCCTGGTTCGCCGAGCGCTACGCCTCCGGCGCCGACCCGGCCGACCCGCTGCTGAGCCCGCTGCGCATCGCCGACCTGACCGGCCTGCCGCCCGCCACCATCCTGACCGCCGAGTGCGACGTGCTCAGGGACGAGGGTGAGCACTACGCCCGCCGCCTGGCCGACGCCGGCGTGCCGGTGGAGGCGCGCAGGTTCGACGGCGCCGTCCACGGCTTCTTCGGCCTGCCCGGCCTGTTCGACCAGGCGACCGAGGCCAGGCAGTACATCGCCGACCGTCTGCGGGAGCACCTGTGACCTTCGACAAGCTCAAGCTCGACACCCCGGCCGAGGGCGTGCTGCGCGTCACGATCAGCGAGCCCGGCCGGCTCAACGCCGTCGACATGACCGGCCACCGCGAGCTGAGCGAGATCTGGCGCGAGGCCGACCGCGACGACTCCGTCAGGGCGATCGTCGTCCGGGGCGAGGGCACCGCGTTCTCGGCCGGCGGCGACCTGTCGATGATCGAGGAGATGACCCGCGACCACGCCACCCGCATGCGGGTGTTCACCGAGGCCCGCGACATCGTCTACAACGTGCTCAACTGCTCCAAGCCGATCGTCTCGGCCGTCCAGGGCCCCGCCGTGGGCGCCGGGCTCGCGGTGGCGCTGCTGGCCGACGTCTCGGTCGCCGGCCGCACCGCCCGGATCATCGACGGCCACACCCGGCTCGGCGTCGCCGCCGGCGACCACGCCGCGATCATCTGGCCGCTGCTGTGCGGCATGGCCAAGGCCAAGTACCACCTGCTGCTGTGCGAGCCCGTCACCGGCGAGCAGGCCGAGCGCATGGGCCTGGTCAGCCTGTGCGTCGACGACGACCAGGTGCACGACAAGGCGATGGAGATCGCGGTCCGCCTGGCCCAGGGCTCCCAGGAGGCCATCCGGCTGACCAAGTACTCGCTCAACAACTGGCTGCGCCTGGCCGGCCCGTCCTTCGACGCCTCGCTGGCGATGGAGTTCCTCGGCTTCACCGGCCCCGACGTGGTCGAGGGCGTGCGCGCGGTGCGCGAGAAGCGGCCGCCGTCGTTCGGCTGAGCGGGCGCGTGTGCTTGTCCGGGCCTCGGGTAGGCGCACCCTCATGACGGACAACGATGTGGTCGACCTGCTGGTGCGCCAGCACGAGCAGATCAGGAGCCAGTTCACGGAGGTCGAGAACGCTGCCCCCGAGGACAAAGCAGCGGCTTTCCAGAGGCTGGTGCGCCTGCTGGCCGTCCACGAGACAGCGGAGGAGGAGATCGTCCACCCGTACGCGCGCCGCCACGTCGACGACGGCGACGACCTGGTGGACGAGCGCCTGGCCGAGGAGAACGCGGCCAAGGACATGCTCACCCTGATGGAGCGGGCGGGCGTCGACGACCCGCAGTTCGCGGCCGACCTGGCCACGCTGCGCAAGGCCGTCGTCGAGCACGCCGAGGCCGAGGAACGCGAGGAGTTCCCCAGGCTGAGGCAGGCCGCCGGCGAGAAGGAGCTGCGCGCGATGGCGCTCGGGGTCAAGGCCGCCGAGGCGATCGCGCCCACGCATCCGCACGCCGGCGTCGAGACCGCGCCGGAGAACCTGCTGGCGGGCCCGCCCGCCGCGATCATGGACAGGGCCCGTGACGTGATCCGCAAAGCGACGGGCAGGGCCTGAGGGCCGTCAGAAACTCCGGGGCAACCCGAGCACCTGTGTCGCGAGGTAGTTGAGCAGAAGCTCCTCGGTCACGGGTGCCACCCTTCCGATACGGGCGTCGGCCAGCAGCCTGGCCACCGGGTACTCCAGCGAGTACGCCATGCCGCCGTGCGTCTGGAACGCGGCGTCGGCCGCCTCCCACGCGGCCTGGGAGGCGGTCAGCTTGGCGATGTTGGCCTCGGTGCCGCACGGCAGCCGCCGGTCGAAGGACCAGGCCGCCTTGTACAGCATCAGCCGCGCCAGCTCGATCTTGGCCTTGACCTGCGCCAGCGGGAACGCGATGGCCTGGTTGGCGCCGATCGGGCGGCCGAACACCTCGCGTTCCTTGGCGTAGCCGACCGCCACCCGCAGCGCCACCTCGGCGCCGCCGAGCGCGGAGGCGGCCAGCAGCACCCGCTCGGGGTTGAGGATGTCCCACAGCACGGCCGCGCCGCCGTCCACCTCGCCGACCACGTTCGCGGCGGGCACCCGCAGGTCGTCGAGGAAGACCATGTTGGACGGCGTGGTGTTCGCGCCCATCTTGGGGATAGGCCGGTAGGAGAGCTGCCCGGCGGCGACCGCCTCGGGCACGTTCACCAGGAACACCGTCAGCCCGTGGGTGCGCGGTTTGGCCTCCGACGCCGGGACCGTCCTGGTCACCAGCAACATCCAGGTGGCCCGCTGCACGCCGGTGATCCAGATCTTCTGGCCGTTGACCACGTAGTCGCCGCCGTCGCGGCGGGCCGAGGTGGTGATCGCCAGGGAGTTGGAGCCGGCGTCCGGCTCGGTCAGGGCGAAGCACGTCTCGATCTCGCCCGTGGCCAGCCGGGGCAGCAGCTCGGCCCGCTGCTCGGCGGTGCCGTGCCGGGCCAGGGTGAGCGCGCCGAAACCGGGGGTCAGCACGTACGTGAAGGCCGAGCCGCCCGCCGCGCCCGAGCTCGCCAGCGTCTCGGTGGCCACCGCGAGCTCCAGCAGCCCCTGCCCGCCCCCGCCGTGCTCCTCCGGCACGGCCAGGCCCAGCCAGCCGCCCTTGGCGAGGTCGGCCCAGACCTCCTCCGGCCAGCGTTTGTCGCTCTCGCACCGCTGCCAGTAGTCGAGGTCGTAGCGGGCGCAGATCTCGGCGACACCGCGCTGGACGGCCTGGGCGCTCTCGGGAAGGGTGAAATCCATCACGCCATCGTAGAAGTTCGTTCTGTTCAGGGTCGAGGTCTGCGGGCGTGGAAGACGAAGGCCGGCGGCGTGTTGCGCCACACCGTACGTCCGGGCACGACCTCCTCGAACCGCTCGGCCAGCAACGCCCGGAACCGGCGGGCCGAGCTGAGCGGGATGGCGTGGATGTAGGAGAAGGTGGTGAAGGCCGCGCCGGGGCTCATCACCGACGTCACCGCGTCCAGCAGCTCGTGCTGCAGCCCCGTGGGGAAGGCCGCCCACGGCAGCCCGCTCACCACCACGTCGGCGTGGCTCAGCCCGCGCCCGCTCAGCAGCTCACCCAGGCGCGCCGCGTCGGCGTGGGCCACGTCCACGCCGGGGAAACGCTCGGCGAGCAGCGCCGCGAGCCGCCCGTTCACCTCGACGGCCAGGTGGTGGCCACGCCCGCCGAGCCGCTGCTGGATCTCCGCGGTGAACGGGCCGGTGCCGGGGCCGAGCTCCACCACGGTCGGCTCGCCGCGCTCCGGGACCGGCGCGCAGACGGCCGAGGCCAGCCGGCGCGAACTCGGGGCGACGGCGCCGATCACGGCGGGGGCGCGCAGGAACTGGCCGAGGAACATTGCGGTGTCGTTGGACATGGCCTCGAACGTATAGGGAAGATCACCCCTTGTGCTCCCTCCTTTGGACGAACCGGCGGCCACTAGGAGGAGACGGGGTCCTCCGCGCGGAGGATCAGCTATCGGTCGAGGGTGGATAGCGTGAGCCCATGCGTTGGCGTGGTGTGCCGCTCGATGTCCTGCTCGCGGTATCAGGTGTGGGCCTGGACCTGTTGACGACGGCCCACGCGGGCGACACCGCGTACCTGCCGGCGGCGATGAACATCCCCATGGCCCTCCTGGTGGGCCTGCCCATGGGGATGGTACGGCGATGGCCGCTGCCCGTCACCCTCTACCTGGCCCTCTTCCTCGTCCTCAGCGACCAGCTCGGCTCCTACACCTCCAACACCGCGCAGATCCTCATCTGCGTCGCGCTCGGCGTGGTCGGCTTCCGCGTCGCCTGGAAGCCCGCCCTGCTCGGCGTGGGCGCCACCGTCCTGGCCACCGCGGTCAACATCGCCGACCCCGGCATCGCGCTGACCGGCAACACCTGGATCTACTCGGTGCTGCTGCCCGTCTTCCCCACCGTGCTCGGCGCCTACCTGCGCGGCTCGGCCGAGCGGCTGGAGGAGCGCGACGTCACGCCCGACGCGCTGCTGGCCGCCGGCGGCGTGGCGATCACCGTGCTCAGCACCTGGACCTCCTGGCACAGCGGAGCCCTTCCGGTGTGGGTGATCGGCCTGCTCGCCGTGGTCGGCGGGCTGTCGCTGGGCGTGGCCAGGCGCCTGCCCGGCCTGGTCCTCCTGCTGCAGGCCGTGCTGCTGATCGCCGCCGACAGCTATCTCAACGACGCCGTCAACACCTGCCTGATCCTCACGCTCATCGCTATCGGCGTGTTCGCGATGCGCGTGGCCTCCTGGGCCTGGACGGCGGCCGCGTACCTGACCGGCTGCCTGCTGTCGGCCATCGCCGTGGTCGGGGACGGCACCGAGATCACCCCGGTCCGCGTCGGCGTGCTGATGACGCTGGTGGCCACGCCCATCGCCATCGGCCGCTACCTGGGCATGCGGCGTGCCGCCGCCGCCGCCGAACGCCTGCGCGCCGAGGAGTCGGCACGGCTCGCGGTCGCCCAGGTGCGCGCCGACCAGCTCGCCGAGCGCGAGCGCATCGCCCGCGACGTGCACGACATCGTGGCCCACCACGTCGGCGCCATGGTGCTGCGCGCCAGCGCCGCCCGTTACACTGCGCCCGACGGGCCGGTCGCCGACGCGCTGTCCGACATCCGCGAGACCGGCCACCAGGTGCTCCAGGACCTGCGCGACCTGCTCGACCTGCTGCGCGACCCCGACCGTGGCCCCGACCTGCTGGCCAACCCCGCCGACGTGGTCCGCGAATCCGCCGAACGCATGGCCGCCGCCGGGCTCGTCGTCGACCTCGACCTCGACCCGGCCAGCGACCGCGCCCCGCTCATCGCCCGCGCCTCCGCCGCGCGCATCGTCCAGGAAGGTCTCACCAACGTGCTCAAACACGCCGGACCCGGCACCCGGGTCCGGGTCATCGTGGCCCCCGCCGAGGAAGGGTTGTCCATCGAGATCCGCAACGGCCGCCCGCCCACCGTCATCGAGCGCCTGCCCTCCTCCGGCCGCGGCCTGGCGGGCATGCGCGAGCGCGTGCGCGCCCTCGGGGGCACCCTCAGCGCGGGCCCCGACGGCGACGGCGGCTGGCTGCTGCTGGCCAGCCTGCCCGCCAGGAGCGCCGCGTGATCCGCGTGCTGGTGGCCGACGACCAGGCGCTGGTCCGCGCGGGCGTGCGCATGTTGCTGCAGGCCGCGGGCGACATGGAGGTCGTGGGCGAGGCCGAGGACGGCGCCGAGGCCGTCCGCCTGGCCGAACGCCACGTGCCCGACGTCATCCTCATGGACCTGCGCATGCCCCGCGTCGACGGCCTGGAGGCGACCAGGCGGGTGCTGGCGGCCCGCCCGGCGGCCCGCGTCGTCGTGCTCACCACGTTCGCCGAGGACGCCGACGTGCACGCCGCCCTGCGCGCCGGGGCCGTCGGCTTCCTGGTCAAGGACGACGAGCCGGAACGCATGGTCGACGCCGTGCGCAGGGCGTCCGCGGGGGAGCAGCTGCTGGCCCCCTCGGTGCTGCGCCGGGTCGTCGAACGCTTCCTCGCCTCCGAGGAGCAGGCCGCCGTGCCGCCGCCGTCCGGGCTGACCGAACGCGAGCTGGAGGTGCTCGCCCTGGTCGGCACCGGCCTGTCCAACGCCGAGATCGCCGAGCAGCTGCACGTCGGCGTCACCACCGTCAAGACGCACATCGCCGCCGCCATGGACAAGCTCGGCCTGCGCAACCGCATCCAGGCCGCCGTGGTCGCCCACCGCGCCGGTCTCGTGGACGCCGCCTTCCGCCCGGTCCGTCCGCCACGTGGGGGACCGGGGGGTCATCCCGCAGGCTGACGACCCTGTGGGGCCGCCCTCGACACGATGTGGGTCCTTCGTTCGCAGAAAGGATGCACATCATGGGGGAGACTCAGGTCATGCCGCGCCCCGGCACGACACGACAGGTGCCGGCGGGGCTGCTGTACAGCCTGCGCGTCGTCATCATCGCCCAGGCCGCCGCGCTGCTCGTGGCCGCCTCGTTCGCCGGACAGGCCGTGGCGGCGGGCGGCGGCGCGCTGGCCGAGACGCACGTCATGGCGGGCATGGTCGTCCACCTGGTGGCGCTCGTGCAGATCGTGCTGGCCGTCCTGGTCTGGCGGCCGGGCCGCGGCGCCGGCTGGCCGGTGTGGGCCAGCGTCGCACTGCTCGTCGTCGGCCTCCTCCAGCACTTCACCTGGTCCTGGCTGGGCGCCCACGTGCCCAACGGGGTGCTGCTGTTCGGCCTCATCGGTGCGCTGCTGATCTGGTCCTGGTCGCCGTCGGCGTCCCGGCGCCGCTAAGGTCTGTGGTGTGTATGTGAAGATCTGCGGGTTGAGCGAGCCCGAGCACGTCGAGGCCGCCGTCGAGGCCGGCGCCGACGCCATCGGGTTCGTGCTCACCCGGAGCCCGCGCAGGGTGACGCCGGAGCGGGCGGCCGAGCTGGCCGCGGCGATCCCGGCCCATGTGCTCACCGTGGGCGTATTCCGGGGGGAGGCCCCTGAGACGGTCCGGGCCGCGGCGCTGGCCTCGGGCGTGCGCGCCGTCCAGCTGCACGGCAACCACCCCCACGCCGACTTCACCGCGCTGAAAGACCTCGGCCGCCCGCTCGTGCGCGCCGTCGACGCCGCGGCCGACCTGCGGTGCGGCGCCCACGACGAAGACCTGCTCATCGTCGACGCCCCGCGCCCCGGCTCGGGGGAGCCGTGGGACTGGGCGGCGGTGCGCGGCCGCCCGTCCGGCCGGTGGATGCTGGCCGGCGGGCTCGACCCGTCGAACGTGGCCGAGGCCGTCGAGGCTGCCGGCCCGTGGGGGGTCGACGTGTCCAGCGGCGTCGAGACCGCGCCGGGGGTCAAGGACTCCGCCCTGATCAGGGCCTTCCTCCGGGCCGCCTGCGGTGGCTGACGAGCTGTCGCGGGCCCTGGGCTTCGTGCACGACTTCGCCCGCCGCAAGGCGCCCGTCGTCACGCCGGTCCCGGGCGGGTTCGCGGTGCTCGACGAGCGTTACCCGATGTCGCACGACGACAACAGGCTGATCGTCTGGAGCGGCGCCCCCGGGCCGGTGCTCGCGGCGGCCGACGAGCGGCTCGCCGGGCTCGGCCACCGGCTGGTGTGCGTCGACGACGACCGGCTGGGGCAGGAGTTCCGGCCCGCGTTCGGCGCCGCCGGCTACCAGCACGAGACGAACGTCGTCATGGCCTTCCACGGCCCCCGCCCCGCCGCGCCCGCCGCCGCCACCGAGCGGCTCGACCTGGCCGAGCTGGTGCCCGTGCTGCGCGAGGAGTGGCGCGAGTCGCTGCCGCAGGCGGAGGAGGGCGTAGTCGAAGGGCTCGCCGCGCGCGCCGCGGCCCGCCCGGCCGGCGCCGACCTGGTCGAGTTCCACGCCGTACGCGCCCCCGACGGGCAGGTCGCCGCCCGGGCCGACCTCTACGTCCACGAGGGCGTCGCCCAGATCGAGAACGTCTACACCGGCGAGCGCCACCGGGGCCGGGGCTTCGCCCGCACGCTGCTGACCGCGCTGCTCGCCGCCACGGCCGGCGCCGAGCTGACGTTCCTGGTCGCCGACGCCGACGACTGGCCGCGCGAGTTCTACGGCCGGCTCGGCTTCGTCCCCGTGGGCCACACCCACGCCTTCCTGCGCACCTGACCCTTCCGCGAAGCCGGCGGCCCGGTCAGGCGCCCACCGAGCGGGCCAGGGCCACCGCGGCGGGGCCCAGCAGGGCCAGCACGGCTCCCGACAGCGCGTGCACGACCGTGTACGCCAGCAGCGGCGTCCCGTTCCCCGACATCCGCCGCACCGCGCCCAGGACGGTCGTCAGGCCATGCTGCCCGGTCACCGCGCCGAGCACCAGCGGCGGCGGCAACATCATCAGCTTGGCCCCCATGGCCAGCGAGATCACCACGGGCACCGCGGCCGTGGCGACCGCGCCGAGCGCCACCTGCCAGGCGTGCCGCCCCACCAGCTCCACCGCCGCCGGCCCCGCCGACAGCCCGAGAGCCGCCACGAACACGCCGAGCGACACCTCGCCCACCACCCGGGCCGCGCCCGCGTCGTACTGCCCGAAGCGGGCCCGTCCCGCCCGCGCCCGGCCGAACACCAGCCCGGCCACCAGGCAGCCGACCGACACCGTGAGGCCGCCCGCCACCCCCGCCACGAGCCCGGCGACGAGCCCGGCGGCCAGGTAGACGACGTCGGCCCGGCGTCCGGCGTCCGTCCGCGCCCCGAGCCAGGCGGCCGCCCGGTCCACGTCCCGTTTCATCCCGGTCACCCGCACCACGTCACCGGCGCACAGCTCCGTGCCCGGCCGGACCGGCAACCGGCACCCCACCCGCGTCACCTCGCACACGTGCAGGTCCTGCACCCCCTGGCCGGACAGCCCGGCGCGCAGGTCCCGCACGGTCGCCGGCGGCCGGCCGGCGAGCGTCACGTCGGCCACCTCCAGGTCCAGGTCGAGCTCCCGTCCGCCGGGCACCTCGGGCCCGACCACCGCGCCCGCGTTGACGACGTCCTGCCGCACGCCGACGACCACGACCTCGTCGTCCCGCTGCAGCAGCGTGTCCGGGCCGAACGGGATCGGCCGGCCGTTCCTGCGCAGCCGCTCCACCGAGACGCGGGTGCCCATCGCGATCTCCGCCTGCCCGACGGTCCTGCCCTCGCCGGTGGTGACCTGGTGGGCCTTGCCCAGCACCGCCGGCGGCGGCGTCTCCTCCGCGCCGTCCAGCCGCCGCCACAGCGCCGCGGCCTCCTCGCCGGGGTCGAACCGCAGCACCGCGGGCGCGGCCCGGCCGGTCAGCAGCGCGATCGTGACCAGGGCGAAGAGATAGGACAGGACGTACGCGGGCCCGAGCGCGGCCTGCGCGACCCCGGCGGCCTGCAGGGCGTCGGCCGACGTCCCCAGCGCCACCGGCCCGGCCGCCGCCCCCGCGATCAGCCCGGCCGTGGTGCCCGGATCCAGCCCGAACGCGTCGGCCACGAGCGCCGTGACCGCCAGCGCCCCCACGACCTCGGCGACCGTGAACCACAGGTACCGCAGGTTGCGCCCGGCGAACGCCGCGAAGAAGGCGGGCCCGAGGGTGTAGCCGAGGGTGAAGGCGAAGATCGCGAAGGCGATCACGCGCACCTGCTGGTGGACCGTGACGCCGCCGGTCAGCAGCCCGACGGCCAGCGCCGCGGCCAGCGTCCCGGCCACGCCTCCGAGCGCCACCCCGCGGAACCTGATCCGGCCCAGGGCGAACCCGAGGGCCAGGCAGAGGAACAAGGCGATCTCCGGCGCGCCCCGCAGCACGCCGGACTCCCAGGGCCACATCCGATCCCCCCAAGCCAGGCCGGCACCGCGGGGGGATCGATCACCCAGCCTTTTCCCGCCGTCACAAGCCGCGAAACGCCCACTCCTCCCGCCCCGCCCTCCCCGCGTGCGGGGAATGGTCGCTGGTGGGGCGTCTGTGCCGGAGTTCCACGCAGTAGGGTCTCTGCGTGAGCGAAACTTCCGCCGAGGACCGGATCTGGACGGTTCCCAACCTGCTGAGCTTCCTGCGCCTCCTGGGCGTCCCCGTGTTCCTCTGGCTGGTCCTGGGCCCCCGGGCGGACGGGTGGGCCATCGGCATCCTCGTCGTGGCCGGGTTCACCGACTGGCTCGACGGCAAGATCGCTCGCGCGTTCAACCAGACCAGCAAGCTCGGCCGGGTGATCGATCCGGCCGCCGACAAGCTGTACGTCTTCGCCACCATCCTGGCGCTGCTGCTGCGGGAGGTCATCCCGTGGTGGCTGGTGGCCGTCATCGTGGCGCGGGAGGTCTTCGTCGCCTGTTCGTTCCCCGTACTACGCAAACACGGCTATAAGGCACTTCAGGTGCATTTCCTGGGCAAGGCCGCCATGTTCAACCTCATGTACGCCTTCCCGCTGCTCTTCCTCGCCTCCCACACCGGGTGGTATGCCGAAATAGCACGAATTGCCGGGTGGGCCTTCGCGCTGTGGGGCACGGGCCTGTATTGGTGGGCAGGGATCCTGTACGTGGTGCAGGTGCGCCAACTCGTAACCGCGACCACGAAGGAGTGATCGGGTGAAGGCGGTCGTCATGGCGGGCGGGGAGGGTACTCGGCTGCGTCCGATGACCGCCAACCAGCCCAAGCCCCTGCTTCCCGTGGTCAACCGCCCGATCATGGAACACGTCCTGCGCCTGCTCAAACGGCACGGCATCACCGAGACGGTCGTCACCCTCCAGTTCCTGGCCGCCCTCGTGCGCAACTACTTCGGCGACGGCGACGAGCTGGGCATGAACCTCCAGTACGCCACCGAGGACCTGCCTCTGGGCACCGCGGGCAGCGTCAAGAACGCCGCCGACCGCCTCCGCGACGACCGCTTCCTGGTCATCTCCGGCGACGCCCTCACAGATATCGACTTATCCGACATGATCCGTTTTCATCGCGAAAATTCGGCTCTTGTCACCATCGGCCTGAAACGCGTCCCCAACCCGCTCGAATTCGGGATCATCATCCTCGACGAGAACGGGCGCGTGCAGCGTTTCCTGGAGAAGCCCACCTGGGGCCAGGTCTTCTCCGACACCGTCAACACCGGCATCTACGTCATGGAGCCCGAGGTCCTCGACGCCGTGGCCGACGGCGAACCGGTCGACTGGTCATCAGACGTCTTCCCCGCCCTCCTGGAACGCGGCGCCCCCATCTACGGCTACGTCGCCGACGGCTACTGGGAGGACGTCGGCACCCACGCCAGCTACCTCAAGGCCCAGGCCGACGCCCTGTCCGGCCGGGTCCGCCTCGACATCGGCGGCTTCGAGCTCTCCCCGGGCGTCTGGGTGGCCGACTCGGCCACGGTCGACCCCGACGCCGTCCTGAAGGGCCCGCTGCTGATCGGCGACTACGCCAAGGTGGAGGCGGGCGCCGAACTGCGCGAGTTCACCGTGCTCGGCAACAACGCGGTCGTGCGTGAGGGCGCCTTCCTGCACCGCGCGGTCGTCCACGACAACGTCTACCTCGGCCCCGGCGCCCACCTGCGCGGCTGTGTGATCGGCAAGAGCACCGACGTCATGGGCGGCGCCCGCGTCGAGGAGGACGCCGTCATCGGCGACGAATGCGTCATCGAGGCCGAGGCGTACGTCTCCAGCGGCGTCAAGGTCTACCCGTTCAAGACCATCGAGGCCGGCGCGGTCGTCAACACCAGCGTCATCTGGGAGTCGCGCGGCCAGCGCAACCTGTTCGGCCCCCGCGGCGTCAGCGGCCTGGTGAACGTCGAGATCACCGCCGAGCTGTGCGTCCGGCTGGCCGGCGCCTACGCCACCACTCTGCGCAAGGGCGCCTACGTCGTCACCTCCCGCGACTGCTCCCTGGCCGCCAGGGCGCTCAAACGGGCCGTGATCGGCGCGCTGACCGCCGCCGCGATCAACGTCCTGGACCTGGAGGCCGCGCCGCTGCCGGTGGCCCGCTTCCACACCGCCCGCGAATCGGCCGCCGGCGGCATCGCCCTGCGCACCACGCCGGGCGACCCGCAGAGCGCCGACATCGTCATCATGGACGATCGCGGCGCCGACCTGCCCCCGGCCGCCCAGCGCAAGCTGGAGCGCGTCTTCTCCCGCCAGGAGTACCGGCGGGCCTTCCCCGGCGAGATCGCCGAGCTGCACTACCCGGCCAGGGCCGTCGAGGGCTACACGCACGAGCTGATGCGGGCCATCGGCGTGACCGGCGTCAAGGACATGAAAGTCGTGGTCGACTGCGCCGGCGGCACCTCCTCCCTGGTGATGCCCACGCTGCTCAGCCGGGCCGGCGTCGAGGTGCTCACCGTCAACGCCCGCCTGGACGACGTCTCGCCCACCGAGACGCTGGCCGAGCGCCGACGGGGCCTGCAACGCCTGTCGGAGCTGGTCAGCTCCTCGCGAGCGGCCTTCGGCGTGCGCTTCGACCCGGTCGGCGAACGCATCGCGCTGGTGGACGAGACCGGCCAGCTCATCAGCGAGGAACGTGCCCTGCTCGTCGTGCTGGACCTGGTGGCGGCCGAGCGCAGGGGCGGCCGGGTGGCCCTGCCGGTCACCACCACGCGCGTCGCCGAGCAGGTCTGCCGCTTCCACGGCGTGCAGGTGCAGTGGACCTCGACCGCCCTGGACGCCCTGACCTCCGCCGCCCAGGGCCCCGACATGATCTTCGCGGCGGACGGGCGCGGCGGGTTCGTCGTGCCGGAGTTCAGCCCGGCCATCGACGGCCTGGCCGCGTTCATGCGCCTGCTGGGGCTGGTGGCCCGCACCCGGCTGTCGCTCAGCCAGATCGACGCCAGGATCCCCGAGGTCAAACTGCTCCGGCGGAGCGTCCCCACCCAGTGGGCGGCCAAGGGCGCGGTCATGCGCTCGGTCATCGAGGCGGCCGAGGCCGAGCCCGGCGGCTGGCGCGTGGACACCACCGACGGCGTGCGGGTCGCCCGCGACGACGGCTCGTGGGTGCTGATCCTGCCCGCCGCCGCCGAGCCCGTCACCGACCTGTGGGCCGAGGCCCCCGACATGGACGGCGCCCAGGCGTTGCTCGAACGCTGGGCCCGCGTGGTCGAACAGGCAGCCGTCTGATCACGTAGAGTAGCGAAAAACCCTTCGCGCGCGATGTGCGCGCGGAGTGCCGCAAGATCGTAATGTAGAAACGCGCGGCGGCATGGACCACGGGGTGGGGGCGGCGGTAACTTTGTCAGCGTCCGAACCAACAGTCCAGCGCCCCGCCTTGACCTTTGCCGCTGATCAGCGTAAGTTGCGGCATTCGCAAACTTGAAGAGCGAAGGCAGGCGCGTCCCCAGCACCGTCGCCGCGTCTTCGCGGTAGGAGGCCGAGCCGATCGATGCCGAGCGTCTACTGCACGCAGTGCGGGCACGCCAACCCCGAGGATGCCCGTTTCTGTTCCCGCTGTGGGTCACCGCTGACCAGACCCGAGGTCGCCGGGGACACCACATCGACGATCTCGGTCGCGGGAATCGAGGCGTACGAGGCTGAGACAGGCGACATGCTCCTGGCCGAACGGGCGCTGGTCGAACAGCTCCCGCCCGGCACGGCGTTGCTCTCGGTGACCAGGGGGCCCAACCAGGGGAGCCGGTTCCGGCTCGACAAGGACCTCACCACGACCGGGCGCCACCCGGAGAGCGACATCTTCCTCGACGACATCACCGTCTCCCGCCGCCACGTCGAGTTCTACCGCCACCGCGGCGGCCAGTTCTCCGTGCGCGACGTCGGCAGCCTCAACGGCACCTACGTCAACCGAGAGCGCATCGAGGAGGTCCCCCTGCACTCCGGAGACGAGGTGCAGATCGGCAAGTTCCGCCTCGTCTTCCTGATGAGGGTCAACGCCGGCGCATGAGCTCACAGGCGGCACGCTCGCACATGAGCATCGGGGAGGTGCTCGCCCTGCTGCAGGGCGAGTTCCCCGACGTCACCGTGTCCAAGATCCGTTTCCTGGAGGGTGAGGGGCTCATCGAGCCCGAGCGCAGCCCCTCGGGCTACCGCAAGTTCACCCACCTCCACGTCGAGCAACTGCGTTTCATCCTGACCGAGCAGCGTGACCACTACCTGCCGCTGCGGGTGATCAAGGACAGGATGGCGGAGAGCTTCGGCCTTCCGCGCGCGGTGCAGCAGACGCAGGAGATCCGGTTCGACCGGGCCGAGCTGCTGGAAGCCGCCGGCATCGACGAGGAGACCCTCGCCGAGCTGGAGGACTACGGCCTGCTCGCCCCCGTGGCCAGGCGCTACGACGAGGAGGCGCTGAAGGTCGCGCGCAGCGTCGGCGCCCTGGCCCGCTTCGGCCTGCACGCCCGCCACCTGCGCGCGGTCAAGGCCGCCGCCGAGCGGGAGTGCGGCCTGGTCGAGCAGACCGTCGCGCCCATACTCAAGCGGCGCGCCCCCGGAGCCATCGGCGAGGCCGACGAGGCGGCCAGGGAGCTGTCCCAGCTCCTGCTCGACCTGCACGCCTCTCTGGTGCGCAGCGGGGTCAGGTCTGTCCTGGGCCGCTGAGGGCACAGAGCTGGAAGGCCGGGGCACATTCCAGGCCTGCCGGGTGTTACGTTGAAATGCATAAGCGTGTAGCAGAAGCGACCCAGTCAACAGCTGTGCCGGGCGACCGGCCGGTCGAATACGGAGCAGCCCGTGTTGCAGATGGAGGTCGTGGGCGTTCGAGTTGAGATGCCCACAAATCAGCCGATCGTCTTGCTCAAGGAGGCACACGGGGAACGGTTCCTTCCGATCTGGATCGGCATGACCGAGGCGACCGCGATCGCCCTGGCGCAGGCCGAGGAGCCGCCGCCCCGGCCGCTCACTCACGACCTGTTCAGGGACGTGCTGAGCGCGCTCGGCGTCGGGCTGCGCGCGGTCAACATCGTGGCCCTGCGTGACGGTATCTTCTTCGCCGACCTTGTGTTCTCCAACGGCGTGGAGGTGAGCGCCAGGCCGTCCGACTCGATCGCCCTGGCCCTGCGCACCGGCGCCCGCATCTTCGCCAGCGAAGAGGTGGTCCAGGAGGCCGGTGTGATCATCCCGGACGACCAGGAGGACGAGGTGGAGAAGTTCAGGGAGTTCCTTGACACGATCACTCCCGAGGACTTCGGCAGGGCGGGGTAGGTATTTCAGTGCATTTACGCTTCACGACGCGCCGAGCCGGATCGTTGACTGAGCATGGTCACGGTCCTACGGTGCAAGTGAAACCCGTGGTCGCCCTTTACGAACCCCCAGATCAGGCCGCGGGATGAGAGAAAGCCGGAGGTCCGCGTGGCGGTCAGCAGCGGCGAGGGAAAGACGGCCGGCCAGGAAGATCCGGTGCGGCGCGAGAGCGCGCGGCAGCGTGCCGGAGAGCAGGGCCTGCTCTTCGACGAGCAGCCCACGACGCTGCCCGCCGACATCGGATACCGCGGGCCCACGGCCTGCTCGGCGGCCGGCATCACCTACAGGCAGCTCGACTACTGGGCGCGTACCGGCCTGGTGGAGCCCACGATAAGAGCCGCGCACGGCTCGGGTTCGCAGCGGCTCTACAGCTTCCGCGACATCCTGGTGCTCAAGGTCGTCAAGCGGCTGCTCGACACGGGCGTGTCGTTGCAGCAGATCCGCACCGCGGTGCAGCACCTGCGTGACCGCGGGGTCGCCGACCTCGCGCAGATCACGCTCATGAGCGACGGAGTCAGCGTCTACGAGTGCACCTCGGCCGACGAGGTGATCGATCTCCTCCAGGGCGGGCAGGGCGTGTTCGGCATCGCGCTCGGCCGGGTCTGGCGCGAGGTCGAGGGCTCCCTCGCGGAGCTGCCGGGGGAACGGGCGGCGGTCGAGGACAGCGTCCCGGCCGACCATCCCACTGACGAGCTCGCCAAGCGGCGTCGCGCACGCCGCACGGGGTGAGCTGAACCGCTGAACACACCGTAGTAATCTAGGACAGAGTAAGGCTGACGACCCCGTGCGGGAGAGTCCCTGGGCCTCGGTCCTGGGGCGCCGAAGGAGCAACCCTCCCCGGAATCTCTCAGGCATCCCGTACCGCTCGGGCGAGGCAACTCTGGAAAGCAGGTGCGTCCGCCAGGCGCACCTCACCGACGGTGCAAGCCCCACGGCGGGGTGAAGCTCTCAGGTCGCGATGACGTCGCGCTGACAGAGGGGGAGATCCGGCACTCGCCCGCGCCCCGGCGCCGGTCTCCACGCCTCAGGAGGCAACCTCCATGACCGACCTGTCCGCTCCGCCGTTCTCGTCCCGGCACATCGGCCCATCGGAGTCCGAGCAGCAGCGCATGCTCGAGGCCGTGGGCTTCGAGTCCGTCGGCGATCTGGTGGCCGTGGCCGTCCCCGAGGCCATCAGGGCCAAGGACCGGCTCCAGCTCCCGCCCGCCGCGAGCGAGACCGAGGCCATCGCCGAGCTGCGCGAGCTGGCCTCCCGCAACCGGGTGCTGACCTCCATGATCGGACTGGGCTACTACGACACCGTCACGCCCGCCGTCATCCGGCGCAACCTGCTGGAGAACCCGGGCTGGTACACCGCCTACACGCCGTACCAGCCGGAGATCTCGCAGGGCCGCCTGGAGGCGCTGCTGAACTTCCAGACGGTCGTCTCCGACCTGACCGGCCTCGACGTCGCCGGCGCCTCCCTGCTGGACGAGAGCACCGCCGCGGCCGAGGCTATGACGCTGGCCCGCCGGGCGGGCAGGTCCAGGAGCGACGTGTTCGTCGTCGACGCCGACACGCTGCCCCAGACCAAGGCCGTGCTGGCCACCCGCGCCGAGCCGCTCGGCATCACGCTGGTCGAGCACGACCTCGACGGTGACCTGCCCGAGTGCTTCGGCGTGCTGGTGCAGTACCCGGGCGCCTCGGGCCGCCTGCGCGACTTCCGCGACGTGGCCGCCAGGGCGCACGAGGCGGGCGCGCTCGTCGTGGCCGCCGCCGACCTGCTGGCCCTCACGCTCGTGGCCGCCCCCGGCGAGCTGGGCGCCGACATCGCCGTCGGCTCCTCCCAGCGCTTCGGCGTCTCCTTCGGCTTCGGCGGGCCGCACGCGGCCTACATGTCCGTACGCGAGGGCCTGCAGCGGCAGATGCCCGGCCGCCTGGTCGGCGTGTCGGTCGACGTCGACGGCGACCCCGCCTACCGGCTGGCCCTGCAGACCCGCGAGCAGCACATCCGCCGCGAGAAGGCCACCAGCAACATCTGCACCGCCCAGGTCCTGCTGGCCGTGATCGCCGGCATGTACGCCGTCTACCACGGCCCCGAGGGCCTGCGCCGGATCGCCCGGCGGGTGCACCGGCACGCCGTCGCGCTGGCCGGCGGGCTGCGCGAGGCCGGCCTGGAGGTCGTGCACGGAGAGTTCTTCGACACCGTGCTCGTCCGCGTGCCCGGCCGGGCCGCCGAGGTGGTCGCCGCCGCCGCCGAGCGGGGCGTCAACCTGTGGCAGGCCGGTGACGACCACGTCTCCGTCGCCTGTGACGAGAAGACCGGCGCGGCCGAGCTGGTCAAGGTGTGGGCCGCCTTCGGCGTCGAGCGCGCGGACGCGGACGTGGACCTGGCGGCTGACGCGCTGCCGGCCGACCTGGTGCGCGAGTCGGACTTCCTGACCCACCCGGTCTTCCACAGCCACCGCTCCGAGACCGCGATGCTGCGCTACCTGCGCAGGCTCCAGGACAAGGACATCGCGCTCGACCGTTCGATGATCCCGCTCGGCTCCTGCACGATGAAGCTGAACGCGACCACCGAGATGGAGCCGATCACCTGGCCGGAGTTCGCGGGCGTGCACCCGTACGCGCCGGAGGCCCAGACCGAGGGCTACCGGGACCTCATCGGCACGCTGGAGG
The DNA here is from genome assembly GCF_044455665.1 of Nonomuraea sp. NPDC051191. Taxonomy (NCBI): domain Bacteria; kingdom Bacillati; phylum Actinomycetota; class Actinomycetes; order Streptosporangiales; family Streptosporangiaceae; genus Nonomuraea; species Nonomuraea sp. NPDC051191. The sequence continues at coordinate 324,359 of NZ_JBITEZ010000010.1, forward strand.
GCTGGCTGGCCGAGGTGACCGGCTACGACGCGGTCTCCATCCAGCCGAACGCGGGCTCCCAGGGCGAGTTCGCCGGCCTGCTGGCCATCCGCGCCTACCACCTGGCCAACGGCGACACCGAGCGCGACGTGTGCCTGATCCCGTCCTCGGCGCACGGCACGAACGCGGCCAGCGCCGTCATGGCGGGCATGCGGGTCGTGGTCGTGGCCTGCGACAGCGACGGGAACGTCGACCTGGCCGACCTCGACGCCAAGATCGCCAAGCACCGCGAGCGGCTGGCCGCGATCATGGTGACGTACCCGTCCACGCACGGCGTGTACGAGGAGTCGATCACCGAGGTCTGCGCCAAGGTGCACGAGGCCGGCGGCCAGGTCTACGTCGACGGCGCCAACCTCAACGCCCTGGTGGGCCTGGCCAAGCCCGGCGAGTTCGGCGCCGACGTGTCCCACCTCAACCTGCACAAGACGTTCTGCATCCCGCACGGCGGCGGCGGCCCCGGCGTCGGTCCGGTCGCGGTCCGCGGCCACCTGGCGGCCTACCTGCCCGGCCACCCGCTGCGCGACGGCGGCCCGGTCGGCCCGGTCTCGGCCGCCCCGTACGGCTCGGCGGGCATCCTGCCGATCTCGTGGGCGTACGTGCGCATGATGGGCGCCGAGGGCCTCACGGCGGCCACCGAGCAGGCCATCCTGTCGGCCAACTACCTGGCCAGGCGGCTGGCCCCGCACTACCCGGTGCTCTACACCGGCCGCGGCGGCCTGGTGGCGCACGAGTGCATCGTGGACCTGCGCCAGATCACCAAGGAGACCGGCGTCACCGTCGACGACGTGGCCAAGCGCCTGATCGACTACGGTTTCCACGCGCCCACCATGTCGTTCCCGGTGGCCGGCACGCTGATGATCGAGCCGACCGAGAGCGAGGACCTGAACGAGCTCGACCGGTTCGTGGACGCCATGATCGCCATCCGCGGCGAGATCGCCAAGGTGGCCTCCGGCGACTACGACAAGACCGACAACCCGCTGCGCAACGCGCCGCACACGGCCGAGTCGGTCACCGCCGACGAGTGGCCGCACCCGTACTCGCGGACCGAGGCGGCCTACCCGCTGGCCTCGCTGCGCGAGGGCAAGTACTGGGTGCCGGTGCGCCGCATCGACCAGGCGTACGGCGACCGCAACCTGGTGTGCTCCTGCCCGCCTCTTGAGGCGTACGAGGACTGATCCCGCAAGCGGGTCCCCGCCCGGGGGCCCGCTTCCGGCACGGCCCAGTCCCACACCGTCAAGTGAGCAGACATGATCGCGACGAGCCGTTAGGCTCGTTGCGATCCGTCGCCCGAAGGAGCTCTCTTGACGTTCTCAGAGCTGGAGACCCCGCCTCTCGACACCGCCCGCCGCCTGGCCGAGGGCGGCGACCTCGACGGTGCGGCGGCGATACTGACCGAGCTGGTCGCCGACCCCGACAGCCCCGACCGGGCCCAGGCGGCCGTGGGGCTTGCCGTGGTGCTCGACGAACGCGGCGACACCGACGCCGCCCGCGCCGCGGCCCGCACCGCGCTGGCCACCGGCCATCCCGAGTACGCCGCCCAGGCCGCCTGCCACCTGGCCCAGGGCTTCGAGCGTGAGGGCCGCGACGACCAGGCCAGGGCCGCCTGGCAGGCCGTGCTCGGCGTCGGCACGCCGGCCTACGTGCCGCTGGCCCACCTCGCGCTGGCCCGGCTGGCCGGCAGCCCGCAGGAGGCCGACAAGGAGCTGCGCGCCGCCTTCGACGCGGGCATCGACGTGGGCGACGCCGAGGCCACCGCGCACGCGGCCCGCCAGCTCGCCGAGACGCTGCTGGAGCACGGCGATCCGGGCGAGGCGGCCGGCCTGCTGCTGGACGCGCTGGAGTTCGCCCCGGCGCGGGAGCTGCCGGGGCTGCGGGTGCTGCTCGGCATCGCGCACCTGGAGCTGGCCTGCGCGGAGTTCGCCGAGGCCGTCGAGAGCGGGGCCGACCCCCAGACGGGAGCGCTGGCCATCGAGCTGCTGGCCCGCACGCTGCCGCTGCGCGGGCGCACCGAGGATGCCGGCCAGGTGTGGACCTACGGCCTCGAACACGAGGACGAGACCATGGCCGCCGAGGTCCGGCTGCGCTTCCACCGCGACGCCTGACCCCGGCCCCCCTGAGGGCTCTCAGCCGCGCCGCATGATGGCCACGGCGGCGGCCACGTTGATGGCGACGATGGCCAGCCACGTGATGGTCAGGCCCACCAGGCCCGAGTTGCCGACCGCGATGGCGGTCAGCGGGATGCCGAGGCCCATCGAGCCCAGCGCGATGGGGATCATGGCGGCGCCGTTGCCCTGCCGCTGCCGGGGCTTGACCGGGGCCACGCCGTGACCGCCCAGCTCGGCCTGGACGCGGGCGGCGATGGTGGCGTCGAGCCGTTCGACGAAGGACTCGACGAGCGCGGCCTCGTAGTCGGGGCCGAGGTCGCGGCGGGCGTCGAGGGTGGCCTGCAGGTCATCGCGGATGGGGCGCATCTCTGGCATGAGAACCATCATGGCGGTTGTGCGGCGCGCCGTCATCGTACCTGGGGGCCAACGGCGCATCCTCCCCAGGTACGGTGCTGCCATGGAGATCATGACTCCGCGGGGGCCGGCGCTGGTGCAGGTCGAGGAGGCGGCCGAGCCGCGGCTGCTGCTGGTGCTGACCCACGGCTCGGCCGGGGGAGTGGACGCGCCCGATCTGCTGGCCGTCCGCGACGCCGCGCTCGGGGCGGGGGCCACCGTGGCCAGGGTGTCGCAGGCGTTCCGGGTCGCGGGGGCGCGGGCGCCGGGCTCGGCGGCCAGGCAGGACGAGGCCTGGGAGATCGTGCTGGGCGAGCTGCGCGCCAGGTGGCCGGGGCTGCCGCTGGTGCAGGGCGGCCGGAGCAACGGCGCCCGGGTGGCCTGCCGTACGGCCTCGGCGGTGGGCGCGGCGGCGGTGGTGGCGCTGGCCTTCCCTCTGCACCCGCCGGGCAAGCCGGAGCGTTCCAGGGCCGAGGAGCTGCGCGGGGCCGGGGTGGACGTGCTGGTGGTCAACGGGGACCGGGATCCGTTCGGAGTGCCGGATCCCGCCGACTGCGCCCGGCTGGTGGTGCTGCCGGGCGAGGGCCACGACCTGAAGCGGGACCCCGCCCGGGTGGGCGAGGTCGTGGCCCGGTGGATCGGTGGTTACGCCGCCGTCAGGCGGCGCCCACCAGGGGGTCGGGCCGGTGCGGCGCGATGACGGTGCCGCTGGGCAGGAGCTCCCCGGTGTCCTCGAACAGGACGACGCCGTTGCAGAGAAGGCTCCACCCCTGCTCGGGGTGGCATGCGAGGGTGCGTGCTGCCTCGCGGTCCGGCGCCTCGGCAGACGGACAGGCCGGGTCGTGCGGGCACATCGGCGTGCCTCCGATATCTCGTGGGTGCTCCCGGGAGAGGGACGGGAGCGGCTCGGGTTTGTTGTTCTGGCAAGTGTGCGACGTGCGTCACACGGTCCGACATAGCCCGTTCGGACTGTTACAGGAGGATCCCCCGGTCGTGTGACCTTCGACACAGCGTGCCTTATGCAGGATAACGGGCCAAGCACGACACGCGCACTACGTTTGCAACCCCTTGAGCAAAGCGTCGAGCCCTCTTTCGAAGTCCACATCAGCCCTTTCGTCCCGCCTGACCCATTCATCAACTTCTGGGTCAGCCCATCCTGATTGCTGGACTTCGACCGCCACGCTGCCGAACACGAACGCCCGCAGCGCCCGTACGGCCTCCGGGGCGTCGCCCAGGCCTCCGTCGGCGAGCTGTTCGGTCTGCTCCCTGATGGCGACGGCGGTGGCGCCCTTGGGAGGCTTGGTCAGGGCCAGCGCGAGCACGCCCGGATGCTCGCGCAGCAGCTCCCGGCCCGCCCGGCACCACGCCCTGGCCGTCTCCTGCCAGGTGGCCGCCTGCTCCACCTGCACCGACGTGACGTGCTCGGCCAGCGCGTCCATCAGCGCCTCCTTGCCGCGGGGCAGGTGGTGGTAGATGGCCATGGCCTCCACCTCCAGGGCGTCGCCCAGCCGGCGCATGGTGAGCCGGCGCAGCCCCTGGCTGTCGGCGATGTGGAGTGCGGCCTCGATGATGCGCTCGCGGGAGAGTGGGACGGGAGGTCTCTTTGCGGGCATGGTGATCATCTTACTGGGCGGCCCCGCCCGTCGCCCGGTGTTCGGAGGCGGTGTCGGACGGCGTACCCTTGTGGGTTGAACAGCAAAGACTGCGTGAAGGGCAGGGTCGATGGCGTTTTTCCGTCCGCGGGTGAGCCGTGAGGCCGAGGTTCGCTACCACGCGGACCAGGAGATCTCCAAGGGCTTCCCGCAGCTGCTTGACAAGGCCAGGCAGGCCGAGGCGATCGTGCGCGACCTGCGGGCCGCCGCGGCCGACGAGATCGAGCTGCTGGCGGCGGGCCGGGCGTTCGACGTCGCGCTGACCGAGGCGCTGCGGGCCGCGGAGGCCGGGCAGCGGGCCACGTTCGGCGTGCGGTCCTACGACGACCGCATCGCGCGCCGCAAGGCCAAGGCCACGCCCCCCGGGGCCCTGTGGACGGCCGAGGTCGACCGGCTGCGCACGCTGCGCGAGGAGAACCGCATGTGGGGCATCCCGGGCGTGCCCCGGCCGGTGCCCGCCACCGCCTGAGCACAGGCACACGAAGAGCCCCGGCGCCTCGCGCGCCGGGGCTCTTCGTGCGTTCCGGATCTCTCGGCGGGAACCCGGGGCCTTGAGCAGAGCCCGGCGTCATGCCGGGGCTCTGTGTACGGCCCGGCGCTCTGTGGGCAGGGCGCCGGGGGCGGTCGTGGGTCAGCTGGCCCAGTCGAGCAGGGGGCGGGTGTTGCTCGGGTGGCGCAGCTTGGACAGCGACTCCTTCTCCAGCTGGCGGATGCGCTCGCGGGTCAGGCCGAGGTGCTTGCCGATCTCGTCCAGGGTGTGCGGCTTGCCGTCCACCAGGCCGAACCGCAGGGCCATGATCTTCGCCTCGCGCGGTGAGAGGTTGTCGAGCACGCCGCGCAGCTGGTCGCCCAGCAGCTGGCGGTCGACGATCTCCGACGCCTCCGGCGAGTCGACGTCCTCGATGAGGTCGCCGATCGTGGTCTCGCCGTCCTCGCCGATGGTCGCGTTCAGCGAGATCGGCTGGCGGCTGGTGCGCAGCAGCTCCTCGATCTGGTCCGGCGTCCTGTCGAGCTCGACGGCCAGCTCCTCGGGCGTGGGCTCGCGGCCCAGCCTCTGGTGCATGTCACGCTCGACCCGCGACAGCTTGGAGAGCATCTCCAGCACGTGCACGGGCAGCCGGATCGTCCGGGCGGAGTCGGCGAAGCCGCGCTGGATGGCCTGCCGGATCCACCACATGGCGTAGGTGGAGAACTTGAAGCCCTTGGTGTAGTCGAACTTCTCCACGGCCCTGATCAGCCCCAGGTTGCCCTCCTGGACGACGTCCAGCAGGGACATGCCGCGGTCGGTGTACTTCTTGGCCACCGAGACCACCAGCCGCAGGTTGGCCTCCAGCATGTGGTCCTTGGCCTGCCGGCCGTCCTCGATGACCAGGTGCAGGTCGTCGCGTACGGACGACGGCACGTCGGGGTCGGAGTCCAGCTTGTACTCGGCGTACAGGCCGGCCTCGATCCGGCGGGCCAGCTCGACCTCCTGGGCGGCGGTGAGCAGCGTCCGGCGGCCGATCGACTTCAGGTACGTGTGCACCGAGTCGCCCATGACGGACTGGTTGTCGTCCAGGTCATTGGCGTCGTTCTCGATCTCGACGTCCTCGGCGGTCAGTTCGAGGTCGTCGGGGGCCACGTCCTCCTCGTGCTCCGGCTTGCCGTCCGCCGGGTTTTTTGCCTCGGCGGCGGTGCGGCCGGTAGCCTTTGCCCCAGAAGCCTTCCTCGGCTTCGGAGCGCTCTTCTGGGTGGTCTTCTTGGCAGCGGTCTTGGCCAGGGACGGCTCGTTCTCGGCGGCCAGGCTCACACCGGCCTCCGACAGCTCGCGCAGGATCGTGCGGCCTTCAGAGGGGCTGATGCCGGCCTCGGCGAACGCGTCACGCAGCTCCGCCAGAGAAAGGTGACCCTGGGCTCGCCCTCGTTCAATGAGCTGGTCGAGAGACGCGGGCGGGGTCGCCACGGCGGTTCTGGGCATGAGGACACCTCCTCCGTACGGAGTCGAAGCGATCAGGCAGTTTGTGGTGGGGCGGTGGTCACTCCGCACGGCGCACCAGTATCAATAACGCCATTCATCGCTATTTGTTCCCGGGGTGATGAAAAAGGGGCGGAACGCCCGCAGGGCGCGCCACCCCTCGGGAAGGCGGAAACCTACTCCGCCACCTCGAAGCTTCCGGTCGCCTCGGGCATGGGCATCGGCTCGGCCTCCTCCATGCGGTTGCCGGTCCAGTAGTCGATGACCTCGCGCGGGTCGGGGTTGACCTCCGTGGAGACCACGATGCCCTCGGTGCGGTCGGGCGCGGGGACCGGCCGGCCGGTCGGCGGCGCCTGCTCGATCTCGGCCTGGGTCTTCCTCGCGACCGCGTCGAGCCTGCCCGCCGAGGCGGCCGCCGCGACCGACGCGCCACCGACGACGATCACGCCGACGACGATCACGGACGCCCACATCTTGCGGGTCTGGTTCATGAAGGCTCCCTTCCTTCTCCCCGTTATGACGCAGCCGCGGCGCGTCAGGTTCCTGTACGCAGCCGTACGAGATCGGTCTTGCCGTTGGGCAGCAGCGGCAGGCGGGGGAGAAGGCGCAGGCCGCGCGGGGCGGCGTGGGCGGGCAGCCGGTCGCGGCAGAAGGCGCGCAGCTCGGCCAGCGTGGGCGGCGCGGCCGGGTCGGACGGCACCACGAACGCGGTGACCGCCTCACCCCACTCCGGGTCTGGCAGGCCGGCCACGGCCACGTCGGCGATCTCGGGGTGCGCGCCGAGCACCGCGGTCACCACGGCGGCCACGACCTTCTCGCCGCCGGTGTTGACGACGTCGTCGGCCCGGCCGAGGACGCGCAGCCGGCCGTCGCTCAGCTCGCCGAGGTCGGAGGTGACGAACCAGTCGCCGTCGAGCGGCGTCTGGCCGGCGAAGCGGTAGCCGGAGAAGAGCACCGGCCCGGCGATCCTGATCAGGCCGTCCTCGCCGATTTTGAGATCTACATCGTAAAGGGGCTCGCCGTCGTAGACGCAGCCGCCGCACGTCTCGCTCATCCCGTACGTGGTGACCACCCGCGCGCCGAGCTCCACGGCCCGCTCGACCAGCCCCGACCGGGGCGCCGCGCCGCCGAGCAGGATCGTGCGGAACACCGACAGGTCCGCGCCCGCCTCGACCAGCCGGTGGAGCTGCGTCGGCACCAGGGAGACGTGGTCGGCGCCGGAGGACAGCACGGCCCGCGTGTCGAAGGCGGGGTGGATGATCGGCTCACTGCCCGACAGCAGGGCGCGGACCAGCACCTGCAGCCCCGAGACGTGGGAGACGGGCAGGCAGCACAACCACCGGTCGCCCTCGCCGGCCCCGATCCTGCTCAGCGACGCCGACGCCGAGGCGCGCAGCGCGGACGCCGACAACTGCACGCCCTTGGGGACGCCGGTGCTGCCGCTGGTGGCGATCACGACCGCCACGTCGTCCGGGACGCCGGCGCCGCCGGGCCGCGGCTCGCCGTCGACGTGCGTGGGGCGCAGCGCCTGGAGGACCTGGTGCTCGTGGCCCGGCTGGAGCGGCAGGACGGCGGGGCCGTCGCCGGAGAGCGCGTCGCGGATCGCGGTGAAAAGGCCGGGTCCCGGAGGCTGCACAATGGCATGCAGCGGACGGTCCGGATGCGACGGGTTCCTCCACATGCTCGTAAGGTTAATGGCGACAGGTCGGACACAGGTGCAGGGTAGGGTCGTGACGCGTTCTCCCGTGGTCTTCCGGATTCCGATGCGGACGCGGTTTCGCGGGCAGACCGTCAGAGAAGGCGTGCTGCTGCACGGCCCGGCGGGCTGGGGGGAGTTCTCCCCGTTCCCCGAGTACGGCCCGCGCGAGTGCGCCCGCTGGCTGGCGTGCGCCCGCGAGGCCGCCTTCGAGGGGTGGCCGGAGCCGGTGCGCGACCGCGTCCCGGTCAACGCCACCGTCCCCGCGGTCGACGCCGAGCAGGCCCATGAGCTGGTGAGACGCTCGGGCTGCGGCACGGCGAAGGTCAAGGTGGCCGAGCGCGGCCAGACGTTCGCCGACGACCTGGCCAGGGTGGAGGCGGTGCGCGACGCGCTGGGGCCGTCCGGGCTGCTGAGGGTCGACGTCAACGGCGCCTGGGAGGTCGACGAGGCCGTCACCCGGCTCAAGCGCCTCGACCGGTTCGGCCTGGAGTACGCCGAGCAGCCGTGCGCGACGCTGGAGGAGCTGGCGGCGGTGCGCAGGGCGGTCGACGTGCCGATCGCGGCCGACGAGTCGATCCGGCGCGCCGAGGACCCGCTGCGGGTCAGGGCGGCCGAGGCGGCCGACATCGCGGTGGTCAAGGTGCAGCCGCTGGGCGGGGTGCGCGCCGCGCTGCGGGTGGTGGAGGCCTGCGGGCTGCCGGCCGTGGTCTCCAGCGCCGTGGAGACGTCCGTGGGGCTGGCGGCGGGGGTCGCGCTGGCGGCGGCGCTGCCGTCGCTGCCGTACGCGTGCGGGCTCGGCACGATGTCGCTGCTGACGGGCGACGTGGTGGAGGACTCGCTGACGCCCGTGGACGGCTGGCTCCCGGTACGACGCCCGTCGGTGAATTTTCAGCATTTGTCGGAATTTGAGATTGACTCTCCCCAGTGGCTTCGCCGGATGCAGGAGGCGTCACGTTGAATCCCGCAACCGCGCTGGCCACGGTGCTCGTGGACGAGCTGGTGCGCTGTGGCCTGACCGACGTGGTGCTCGCGCCCGGCTCGCGCTCGGCCCCCCTCGCCCTGGCGCTGCACGCCGAGTCGCGGGTGCGCCTGCACGTGCGCGTCGACGAGCGCTCGGCCTCCTTCCTGGCGCTCGGCCTGGCCAAGCGCTCCGAGCGGCCGGTGGCGCTGATCTGCTCCTCCGGCACGGCCGCGGCCAACTTCCACCCGGCGGTGATCGAGGCGAACGAGTCGGGCGTGCCGCTGCTCGTCCTGACCGCCGACCGCCCGCCCGAGCTGCGCGGCACCGGCGCCAACCAGACGATCGACCAGGTCAAGCTGTACGGCACCGCCACCCGCTGGTTCGCCGAGGTCGGCGTGCCCGAAGACCGTCCCGGCATGGTCGCCTACTGGCGTTCGCTGGCCTGCCGCGCCTACCAGCGCGCCTCCGGCCCGGCCAACCCCGGCCCGGTGCACCTCAACATGGCCTTCAGGGAGCCGCTGATCCCCGACGGCGACACGAGCTGGTCCGAGCCGCTCGACGGCGGCGCGAACGGCCCCTGGGTGCGGGCCCGCGTCGCGCCCCCGCCCATCGCCCTGCACATCCCGCCCACCCGGCGCGGCGTGCTCGTCGTCGGCGACGGCGCGGCCAACGTCCGGCGGTACGTGGCCGCCGCCGGCATGGCGGGCTGGCCGGTGCTCTCGGAGCCCAACGGCGGCGCCCGCTACGGCGACCACTCCATCTCCAGCTACCACTACCTGCTCGGCACCCCCGAGTTCGCCGACTCCCACCGCCCCGACGTGGTCGTCACGCTGGGCCGCCCCGGACTGTCGCGCCCGCTGCTGTCGTGGCTGAAGCGGGCCGAGGAGCACATCGTGGTCGCCCCCGACCTCGACCGCTGGCCCGACCCGACCAGATCGGCCACGCAGGTCGCGCAGGCCGTGGAGATCCCGGTCGCCTCCGGCGACGACAGCTGGCTGCACGCCTGGCGGCAGGCCGACGCGGCCGTCCGGGCGGGCCTCGACGCCGTCCTGGACGTCTCCGGCACCACCGAGCCGCGCCTGGCCCGCGACCTGGTCGACGCGCTGCCCAACGGCGCGCTGCTGTTCTGCGGCTCCTCGATGCCGATCAGGGACCTCGACCAGACCATGCGGCCGCGGCGCGGGATCAGGCTGATGGCCAACCGGGGCGCCTCCGGCATCGACGGGCTGGTGTCCACGGCCATGGGGGCCGCGCTGGCGCACAACGGGCCCTCGTACGCGCTGCTCGGCGACCTGTCGTTCCTGCACGACCAGAACGGGCTGATCCTCGGCCCGCGCGAGCCCCGGCCCGACCTGTGCCTGGTCGTCGTCAACAACGACGGCGGCGGCATCTTCTCGCTGCTGCCGCAGGCGACGGTGCGCGACTCGTTCGAGCGGGTCTTCGGCACGCCGCACGGCGTGGACCTGGCCTACGCCGCCGCCGCGACCGGGACGCCGTACACGCTGCTCGGGGACGTCGGCGACCTGCCCAAGGCGATGCGCGGCGAGGGGCCGCGGGTGGTGGAGGTGCGCACCGACCGCGAGGAGAACGCGGCCGTGCACGGCCGCCTGCGCGAGGCGGCCCAGGACGCCGTGCGGGAGTTCCTCAACTCCTGAGCGCCTCCAGCAGGCGGTTGAGCGGGCTGTCGAGCCCGTAGCGGTCGGCCAGGGCCACCAGGGCCTCCGGGTCGCGCGGCTTGTCCGGCAACGTCAGGTCGGCGGCGGGCAGCGGCGCCTCGGAGGCCACCTCGACCACGGCCGGCGCGGCGTCGAGGTAGTCGCGGGCGGCGGCCAGGCGGTTGCGGCTGCCGGCCGGGAACCCCTCGGTGACGCCGGAGTCGAGCGCCTCCAGCAGCGCGGCGAGCGAGCCGAACCGGGTGATCAGGGCCGCCGCCGTCTTCTCGCCGACGCCGGGCACGCCGGGCAGGCCGTCGCTGGGGTCGCCGCGCAGGGTGGCGAAGTCGGCGTAGGCGCGGCCGGGGATGCCGTACTTGGCGGTGACGAACGCCTCGTCCACGAACTGCAGGTTGCGGATGCCGCGCGCGGTGTACAGGACGCGGACCGGGCGCGAGTCGTCGACGAGCTGGAACAGGTCGCGGTCGCCGGTGACGATCTCGACGGCGCCCTCGGCCTGGTGGGTGAGGGTGCCGATCACGTCGTCGGCCTCGAAGCCGGGCGACTCGGGACGGGCGATGCCCACGGCGTCGAGGACCTCGTTGATCACGGCGATCTGCGGCACCAGCGCTTCGGGCACCTCCTCGGCGTCGCCGTGGGCCACCCGGTGCGCCTTGTACGTCGGGATCGCCGCCACCCTGAAGGCGGGCCGCCAGTCGGCGTCCATGGTCGCGGCGAGCGCGGCCGGGGAGTGCCGGCGGACCAGGGTGGCGATCATGTCGATGAGGCCGCGCACCGCGTTGACCGGGGAGCCGTCGGGCGCCTTGATCGACTCCGGGATGCCGTAGAAGGCGCGGAAGTAGAGGGACGGTGTGTCCAGAAGCATGAGCACCCGTCTATGGTCGCACTCCCGCCGCCCTCCCGTCCGGCTCCGGGACGGCGACGGCCAGCAGGCACGCGTCGTCCTCGGGGTTGGGCCCGCCGATGTCGGCCAGGAGGCGGTCGAGCCCGGCCTCCAGGTCGTGGGCGGACAGACCGGCGGCGGCGGCCAGGACCAGCTCCCGGCCGACGTCGATGTCGCGGGTGCGCCGCTCGACCAGCCCGTCGGTGAACATCAGCAGCAGGTCGCCGGGCCGCAGCCGGGTGTGGGCCAGCTCGTAGGGCCGCCCGGAGACCGCACCGAGCAGCACGCCCCGCGGCCTGCCCAGCGGGGTCGCCCGGCCGTCGCGCACCAGGATGGGGTCGAGGTTGCCCGCCTGGCCCCAGGTGAACAGCAGCGTGCCGGGGTCGAGGTGGCCGATGACGGCCGTGGCGGTGGTGTCCTTGAGCTGGTGGAGCACCAGGTCGTTGAGCCAGGACAGCAGGCGGTCGGCGGGCCGGCCGGTCATGGTCAGGCCGACGAGCGCGTGGCGCAGGTGGGCCATGTGGGCGATGGCGGGCAGGCCGTGGCCCGACACGTCGCCGATGGCCAGCAGCAGGCGGCCGTCGGGCGTGGTCGCGGCCTCGAACCAGTCGCCGCCTAGGCTCGCGGTCTTCTCGGCCGGCACGTAGCGGACGGCGATCCTGGCCCCCGGCAGGTCGAGGCAGCCGGTGGGCGCGGGCAGGATCGCCTCGCGCAGCGCCAGCATCACGTTGCGCTCCTCGGCCGCCTGCTCGCGGGCCTCCAGGAGCTGGCGGCGCGACTCCGACATCATGCGCTCGGCCCTGCGGCGGCCGGTGATGTCCTGGATGACGCCGTGCATGCCGACCGGGCCGCCGGCGGACATCAGCGGTTCGAGCACGACGCGCAGGTCGCGCAGCTCGCCCGTGCCGCGCCGGACGCGGAACTCCGCGTGCACGGCCTCGACGCCCTCCACCACCTGCCACAGCAGCCGGTCGAGCGCGTCGAGGTCGGCGGGCTCGACCATGACGGCCAGGTCGGGAAGGGACAGCGGCCCCTCCTCGCGGTCCCTTCCGAAGATCGCGTAGACCTGGTCGGACCAGAGCGCCGCCCCGGTGCGCAGGTTCCACTCGGCCCAGCCCATGTTGCCCAGCCGCTCGGCGTGGGCGAGCCGGACGGCCAGCAGCTCAGCGCCGGCCCCGCGCGCCCGCCCGTGCGGCGCTCCCTGCCTGACCAGCTCTGCCGCGCCTGCGAAGTCGACCATGGCCTCACTCTCAAAGTGCAGTGGAACTGGACAATTGACCCCACAATACGTGATCAACGTGCAACGGAGTGTAGCCATGGGCTCTCTTGTTGTGAGAAGTTTTCGCGGATTTTAGCCCTCGGCGGACAAGCGGCCTGCTGGAGTGAGGCCGCCGGCCGTCCGAGTAGATTTGGCTCGTGACGTCCTCAGACCTGTATCCCGTGTCCCGTCTTGCCGCCGCTCAGGAGGCCACCGCCAAGGCCGGTCTCGACGCCCTGCTGCTCACCCCCGGGCCCGACCTGCGCTATGTCAGCGGCTACGACGCCAAGCCGCTGGAGCGGCTGACCTGCCTCGTGGTGCCCGCCTCGGGGGAGGCGTACATGATGGTGCCCCGGCTGGAGCTGCCGGCCGCGCAGGCCTCGCCCGCCGCCCGGCTCGGGCTGGAGTTCGTGGCCTGGGACGAGACCGACGACCCCTACCGCATCGCCGCCTCCCGGCTGGGCCGGGTGGCCAAGGTGGGCCTGGCCGACCGCATGTGGGCGATGTCGTCGCTGCGCTTCCGCGAGGTGCTGCCGGAGGCCGAGCAGGTGCTGGCCGGCACGGTGCTGCGCGACCTGCGCATGCGCAAGTCCCCGGCCGAGGTGGCGGCCCTGCGCGCGGCGGGAGAGGCCATCGACGCGGTCCACCGGCAGGTGCCCGATCTGCTGCGCGCCGGCCGTACCGAGCGCGAGGTGGGCCGCGACATCGCCGAGGCGATCCTGGCCGCCGGCCACGCCACGGTCGACTTCGTCATCGTCGCCTCAGGGCCCAACGGCGCCAGCCCCCACCACGACGTGTCCGACCGGGTGATCCAGGCCGGCGAGCCGGTCGTGGTCGACATCGGCGGCCAGCTCCACAACGGCTACTGCTCCGACTCCACGCGCACCTACAGCGTGGGCGAGCCGCCCGCCGAGTTCGCCGCCTACTACGAGGTGCTGCGCCGGGCCCAGGACGCCGCCTGCGCCGCGGTGCGTCCGGGCGTGTCGTGCGAGTCGATCGACGCGGCGGCCCGCGACGTCATCGCCGAGGCGGGCTACGGCGACTACTTCATCCACCGCACCGGCCACGGCATCGGCATCGAGACGCACGAGGAGCCCTACATCGTCTCGGGCAACGACGAGCCGATGGAGGCCGGGTTCGCCTTCTCCGTCGAGCCCGGCATCTACCTGCCCGGCCGCCACGGCGCCCGGATCGAGGACATCGTCGTGTGCACCGAGACCGGCGGCGAGCGGCTGAACAACACGCCGCGCGAGCTGGTGATCGTCCAGCCGTAACGGTCGTGTTCACCGAGGTCAGGTACGCCACCCGGCCCGGGTCGGCGCACCCCAACGAGGACCTGGCGGTGGCCGGGCCCTCGTGGGCGGTCGTGCTCGACGGGGCCACGGCGGCGCCCGGGGCCGGCGGCGGGTGCGCCCACGACGTCGCGTGGCTGGTCGGGCGGCTCGGCGGGGCGCTGGCGGCCGGGCTGGCCGCCGACGGGCGCTCGTCGCTGGGCGAGATCCTGGCCGAGGCCATCTCCGTCACCATGGGCGCCCACTCCGGCACGTGCGACCTGGGCGACCCCGACTCGCCGTCCGCGACCGTGGCCATGCTGCGCTTCGGCGGGGGAGTGGTGGAGTACCTGGTGCTGGGTGACTCCCCGGTCGTCCTCGCGCGGGCCGGCGGCGGGGCCGAGGTCATCGGCGACGACCGGGTCGAGCGGCTTCCGGGCGGGCGGCCGTACTCGCCGGAGCTGGTGCGGCGCATGCGCAACGCCGAGGGCGGGTTCTGGGTGGCCTCCACCCGTCCCGAGGCCGCCGGGCAGGCGGTCAGCGGGGTCGTGGAGGCGTCTGGGCTGCTGGGGGCCGGGCTGTTCACCGACGGGGTGACCCGGCTCGTGGAGTGGTACGGGTGGAGCTGGGAGTCCGTGCTGGCCGAGCTGACCGGCGGGGGGCCGGGGGCGCTCATCGCGGCCGTGCGGGGGCTGGAGGTCGAGCGGGGAGCGGTGCGCGGCAAACGACACGACGACGCCACCGCCCTCTGGGCCGCCTTCCCGCCCACCCCCTGACTGCCCGCCCGTGACTGCCGGCCCCCCTGACCGCCTCCCACCTGTCTGCCGTGAGTTGGCGTCCCAGGAAGGGGGCGCGAGGGCAGGAGGGCGTTCGTGGGTATCGGTGGGGTGGGCGGGTGAGGGCGGGGACGCCTTGATCGGCCTTACGTGATCATGAAACAATTCTCCGGCAGGTGTATGCGTCCGGCCGTTGGGGGGCGTCGCCCATGAGCTGCGTACCGTGCGGGTGGCCCTAGGGTGCCCGGCGAGGAGCTGGACGAGGCGTTCAGGCTCGGCCGCACCTGCGCCCTGGCCGCCGAGTGCGGCAGGGATCTGCGGCGCTGCGCCCAGCTGTACGACGGCCTGTTCCCCGGCGCGGCCTTCGACGCCGAGTTCTACCAGGCCCTGACCCTGGCCACCGCCTTCAGCGCCCCCTGGGCCGGCGCGGGCGGGCTGAGGGCGGTCAACCGGAGCGCCCTGTGGGTGCTGGCCGTCGACCGCCTGGTGGACCATGCCGCCACCACCCGCGAGCAGGTCGACCGGCTGACGGGCGAGTGCCTGGCGGTCGCCGGCGGCGCGGTGCCGCGCTCGCCGGTCACCCGCTTCCTGGCCGACCTGCGTGACGAGCTGGCCACCGCCGAGGGGTTCGGCGTGGCCCAGGGGCTCTGGCGCGACCAGCTCGCCAGGACGCTGTCCGGGATGGCCAGGGCCTGGATGTGGCGGGACACGCGGGCGGTGCCCACGCTGGAGCGCTACCTCGACAACGCCGACAGCCGCGGCTCCTGCTTCGTGGACCTGTCCCACTGGATCTACACCGGCGACGGCTGGACCACGGGTCACCTGGACGAGCTGTGGGCGGTCAGCCGCCGGGTCCAGCGCTACCTGCACCTGCTCGGCGACCTCGCCTCCTACCGCAGGGACCTGAGCTGGGGGGACCTCAACGCGCTCGCGCTCGGGGTCGCCGGCGGCGAGGTCGCCGACGCGATGGCCGGCCTGGCCCGCGAGGCGAGCGGCCTGATCGAGACGCTGCGCGGATGCAGCCCGCGTACGGCCGCCTACCTGCGCCGACGGATCGGCTTCAATGCCGGCTTCACCGGTATTTCGGACTTCGACCCCGCTACCTAACGATCCCGTCGAATAAGCTGACAAGTCCCTTGACCGCCGCGCAAGGCGCAGGCGATTTATGGGACTAGCGGCGATAAATCGTGACATTTTGTTCCTTGTAAAAGTTTGTGCCTTGAGTGGAAAATGTGGCGTTGCTAGGGTGGCTCGATGCCAGGCACGTCGAACGGCCTTCACTACACGTCTTGACAGATGACACTGACCAAGCGCGAAGGCCGCACGTGCGCGGGACCTGTACGGGCGGTGCTGGATGGAATTCGGTCGCGTCGACCGTTGGCGGCTGCCGACCGCGATCAAGATCTTGATCGCCGGCGGATTCGGCGCGGGCAAGACCACCATGGTGGGCGCCGTCTCCGAGACCCGCCCGCTGCGCACGGAGGAGGCGCTCACCCACGTCGGCACGCACGTCGACGACCTGTCGGGCGTCGAGCGCAAGCTCACCACGACCGTCGCGATGGACTTCGGCCGCATCACCATCCGCGACGACTACATGCTCTACCTGTTCGGCACCCCGGGCCAGGAACGTTTCTGGTTCGTGTGGGACGAGCTGGCCATGGGCGCGCTGGGCGCCGTGGTGCTGGCCGACACCCGCCGCCTGGCCGACTGCTTCCCGGCGGTCGACTACTTCGAGAAGCGCGAGCAGCCGTTCATCATCGCGCTCAACTGCTTCGACGGCACCAGGCCCTTCACCGTCGGCGAGGTGCGCTCGGCCATCGGGCTGGAGCCGGACGTCCCCATCGTGCTGTGCGACGCCCGCAGGCGCGACTCCGGCCGCCAGGTGCTCATCACCCTGGTCGAGCACGCGATGAACCGAGGGGTCGCTCCCGTCGGGACCATGTCGTGACCATCACCGGCTACCTTTGACCGATGGAGGAGATCGACCGCCGGATCGTCACGCTGCTCGCCCACGACGGCCGCATGAGTTTCACCGACCTGGCCAGGGAGACCGGACTCTCCGTCTCCGCGGTCCACCAGCGCGTACGCCGCCTGGAGAAGCGCGGGGTCGTCCGCGGCTACGCCGCCGTCATCGACCACGACGCGATCGGGCTGTCGCTGACCGCGTTCGTCTCGATCAAGCCGATCGACCCCGCCGCGCCGGACGACGCCCCCGAGCGGCTGGCCCACCTGAGCGCCATCGAGGCCTGCCACAGCGTCGCCGGCGACGAGAGCTACATCCTCAAGGTGCGCGTGGCCTCCCCGGTGGCGCTGGAGGACCTGCTGCAGCAGATCCGCGCCTCGGCCAACGTCTCCACCCGCACCACCGTGGTCCTGAGCACGCCCTACGAGCACCGCGCCCCCGTCGTCGCCTCCGACGTCACCCCGGCCGAGCCCGACCAGAACGCCTCCGCCTGACCCGTCTGCCGCCTCAGCGGGTGACCGGGAGCTCGAAGTGGTCGCGCAGGCGTCTCAGCGCGAACTCCGGGGCGCCCAGGTGCTCCAGCCCCAGCAGCGCCGCCCCCGCCACCGGCGGCAGGTCCGCCACGACCAGCTCGGCCTGCGGCGCCCTGGCCGCGAACCCCGACTCCAGCAGCGGCGTCAGCAGCGGGTCCCGGGCCGTGAGCAGGCCGCCGCCGAGCACCACCTCGACCGGCGTCTCCAGCAGGCCGAGCCGTCGCAGGCACACCTCGGCCATCACGGTGACCTCCTCGGCCTGCCGTTCGACCAGCGACCGGGCGAGCGCGTCCCCGGCCGCGGCGAGGGCCAGCACGCCGGGGGCCAGCTCGTGCAGCCGTCCCTCGTCCACCCGTCCGAAGTGCAGGCCGAGCACCAGCTCCTCGACGGTCGCGGTGCCGAAGTGGGACGTGACCAGGTCCGTCAGGGCCGTCGGCGCGCCACGGCCGTCCTCGGCGCGCACGGCGTGCCACAGCGCGTCCTCGGCCACGCCCTGGCCGCCGCCCCAGTCGCCGCTGATGCGGCCGAGCGAGGGGAAGCGGGCGACCTGCCCGGTGGGGGAGACGCCGATCGCGTTGATGCCCGCGCCGCACACCACCGCCACCCCCCACGGGGCCGACGTGCCGGCCCGCAGCAGCGCGAAGGTGTCGTTGCGCACCACCACGTCGCCGAACCCGCGGGCGGTGAACTCGGCGGCCAGCGCCTCCTCCTCCACCGGGAAGTCGGCCCCGGCCAGGCAGGCCGAGACGTGGTCGAACGCCGTGACCGGCAGGCCGCAGCGGGCCGTCGCCTCGGCCACCACGTCCACGGCCGCCGCCACGCCCGCGCTCTGCGGCTCGAAGGGGCCCGCGCGGCCGGTCGCGACCACCTCGCCGTCGTCCGCGACCACCGCCACGTCGGTCTTGCTGTTGCCGCCGTCGACGGCCAGGATCAGGCGCGGGCGGGCCACTAGCCCACCGTCCAGGGCAGGTGCTCCCGGTTGGCCTCCAGCAGCAGGCCGGTCAGCTGCTCGGCGGCGTCGTCCTGGCCGATCAGCGGGTGCGCCAGCAGGGCGTCGCGCACGCGGTCGGCGCCGCCCCGGCGGGCCGCGTCCAGGGCCAGGGTCTCGTACGCCGACACGTGCGCGATCAGCCCCGCGTACAGGGGTTCGACGGGCGGCACCGGCAGCGGCGCGGCGCCGGACGCGGTGATCGCGGCGGGCACCTCGATGACCGCGTCGTCGTCCAGGAAGGGCAGGGTGCCCTGGTTGCGCACGTTGACGACCTGGGCGTCGCCCCGGTCGCCGAGCAGCGAGGCGATCAGCGCCACTGCCGACTCCGAGTAGAACGCGCCGCCCCGCTGGTCCAGCAGCTCCGGCTTGGTCACCACCGACGGGTCGCCGTACATCTCCAGCAGCCGCGTCTCCATCGCCGCCACCTCGGCCGCCCGCGACGGCTTGGCGCGCTGCTCGCGCACCACCGCGTCGTGGGCGTAGAAGTAGCGCAGGTAGTAGGACGGGATGACGCCCAGCCGCCGGATCAGCTCCACCCGCAGCCCGAGCGCCTCGGCGATCTCCTCGCCGGCCCGGTCGATGATCTCGGGCAGCACGTCCCGGCCGTCGAGATGGACCGAACGCTCCCAGCTCAGGTGGTTCAGCCCGACGTGGCCGAGCGAGAGGCGGCCGGGGTCGACGCCCAGTCCGGCGGCGAAGCGGCGCTGGAACCCGATGGCGACGTTGCACAGGCCGATGGCCCGGTGGCCGGCGTCCAGCAGCGCCCTGGTGACGATGCCGACCGGGTTGGTGAAGTCGATGATCCAGGCGTCGGGGGCCTCCCGGCGTACGGTCTCGGCCAGCTCCAGCACGACGGGGACCGTGCGCAGCGCCTTGGCCAGGCCGCCCGCGCCGGTCGTCTCCTGGCCCACGCAGCCGCACTCCAGCGGCAGCGTCTCGTCCACGTTCCTGGCCGCCTGCCCGCCCACCCGGAGCTGGAACAGCACGACCTGGGCCCCCGCGACCCCCTCGGCCACCGAGGAGGTGGCCAGCACGCGCGCCGGATGCCCGGCGTGCGCCAGCATGCGCCGCGACATCCCCGACACCAGCTCAAGACGGGACGGATCCGGATCGATGAGGGCGATCTCCGTCACAGGCAGCTCGTCACGCAGCCGCGCGAACCCGTCGATCAGCTCCGGCGTGTACGTTGAGCCGCCCCCGACCACGGCGAGTTTCAACCCTTCACTCCTGTCAAGGTCACGCCCTCGATGAACACTCTCTGGGCGAAGAAGAACACGATGATCACCGGCGCGGTCACCAGCAGGGTGGCGGCCATGGTGAGGTTCCACTGGACGCTGTGGAACGCCTTGAACGTGGCCAGGCCGAGCGAGAGCGTCCAGCCCTCCTGCTCGACGCCGGCGTACAGCAGCGGCCCGTAGTAGTCGTTCCAGCAGTAGAAGAACTGGAACAGGGCGACGGCGGCCACGGCCGGCCGGGCCATCGGCAGGATCACCCGGACCAGCGTCCTGAAGTCCGAGCACCCGTCCACCTTCGCCGCGTCGATGTACTCGCGCGGGATCGTGATCAGGAACTGGCGGAGCAGGAAGATCGAGAACGCGTCGCCGAACAACATCGGCAGGATCAGCGGCCACAGGCTGTCGGTCAGCCCCAGCCGGGCCCACACCAGGTAGATCGGCACCGCGATGACCTGCGGCGGCAGCATCATCGCGGTGATCACCAGGAGGAAGGCCGCCCGCCGCCCCCGGAAGCGGAAGCGGGCCAGGGCGTAGGCCACCGGGACGGAGGACAGCAGCGTGAACACCGTGCCGAGGCCGGCGTACAGCAGCGTGTTGATCCCCCAGCGCAGCAGCTTCGACTTCTCGAACACCACCACGAAGTTGTCGAAGTTCCACGTGCGCGGCCACAGGTCGCCGGTCAGCGCCTGCTCGTCGGTCATCAGCGCGGTCAGCGTCAGGAACACCACCGGCGCCAGGAACATCAGGGCCAGCACGATCGCCACCGCGTGCGTGGCGATCCACACCAGCGTGCGCCGCCGCCTGGCCCTGACCCCCTGCCGCCGCGCGGGCGCCGCGGGCGGGGCGGGGGCGGTCATGGTCGCGCTCATATCGCCTCCTCGGCCCGGCGGAACTGCCGCAGCAGGATCAACGTGAAGATCATGGACGTGGCGAACAGCAGCAGCGCCAGTACGCACGCGTAGCCCATCGTCCAGTCGCGGAAGCCGGACTGGAAGAGCCACTGCGGCAGGGTCAGCAGCGACTCGTCCGGGTAGCCGGGGGTGAAGGCCGAGCCGGGGGAGTCGGTCGCGCCCGAGGCCACCCGGGAGGCGATCATCGCCTGAGTGAAGTACTGCAGGGCGTAGATGACGTTGGTGACCAGGGCGAACATCAGCACCGGCGCGATCGTCGGCAGCGTCACGCTGCGGAACTGCCGCCAGGCCCCGGCGCCGTCGATGGCGGCGGCCTCGTACAGGTGCCTGGGGACGTCCAGCAGCGCCGCCATGAAGATCACGGCGAGCTGGCCGCAGCTCCACAGCGACAGCAGCGTCAGGCTCGGCTTGGACCAGGCCGGGTCGCCGAACCAGTCGGGGCCGTGGATCCCGAACAGGGCCAGGAACTTGTTCCACGGCCCGGTGGCCGGGTTCATCAGGAAGACGAACGTGATCGTCCCGGCCGCCAGCGGGACCAGCGACGGCAGGTAGAAGATCGTCCGCAGGACGCCGACTCCGGCCTTGAGCCTGACCACGAGCTGGGCCAGGGCCAGGGAGAACAGCACGGTGGCCGGCACCATGATCGCCACCAGCCACAGCGTGTTCTTCGCCGACATCGCCACCCGCGGGTCGTGCAGCAGGTACGCGTAGTTGTCCAGCCCGATGAACTCCGGCGTGCTGGTCATGTCGTAGCGGTAGAAGGAGAAGTACACCGTGGACAGCAGCGGATAGACGAAGAAGATGGACACTCCGGCGATCCACGGCGACAGCCACAGCAGGGCGCGCAGGCCCTCGCCGCGCCGCCACCTCGACGGCGCGGCGTGGGGGGCGGCATGGGGGGCGGCGTGGGGGGAGGAGACCATCGCCGATCAGCCCCCGGACAGCTTCAGCTTGTCGTCGATCTGCTTGTCCACGCCCTTGAGCCCGGCGTCCAGGTCGGTGACCGCGCCCTTCTCCCACTTGACGACGAAGGTCGCCAGCGCCTCCTGGTTGAAGACGCTGTTGACGCTCGGCGGCAGCGTCGAGGTCTTGGGGTGGGCGAAGACGTCGAGGAAGGTGGCGAAGTTCGCGTCCTTGGCCAGGTCGGGCGATTCCATCGCGGCCTTGGTCGTGGGCACGTTGCGCAGGGCGTTGGAGAGCGTCACCAGCGAGCTGGTGTCGGTGGTCAGGTACTTGACCAGCTCCCACGCCTGCTGGGGGTTCTTGGCGCCCTTGGGGACGCCGATGACGGTGCCGGCGGTGAAGCCGCTGCCGTACAGGTCGGGCTTGTCGTCGGCGACCGGCAGGGGAGCGGTGGCGTAGTCGAGCTTCTTGGCGTCGTTGGCGATCATGGCGTTGCGCCACTCGCCGTCCAGGACCATGGCGATCTTGCCCTTGTAGAACGGGTGGTCGGCGCTCCACTCGTCGCCCAGGCTCTTGCGGAACTTCTCCAGCTTGTCGTAGCCGTACCAGTCGATGAGGTCCTTCTGCCAGCGCAGCAGGGCCTTCCAGGCCGGGTCGGTGCCGATGGCCGAGGTGCCGTCGGCGTTGTACCAGGTGGCGCCGACCATGGGGGCCAGATGGCTGGGGCTGTTCTCGTAGTACTGCGTGCTGGGGACGAACCCGGCCACCTTGATGTCGCCGTTCGCGTCCCGGACGGTCAGCTTCTTGGCCAGGTCGGCCAGCTCGGTCAGCGTCCTGGGCGGCTGGTTGCCCTTCATCAGGGCCTTGTTGTAGTAGAGGCCGTACGCGTCGGCCAGCAGCGGCAGCGTGCACTGCCGGCCGCCGAAGCCCGTGTAGGAACGTGCCACCTCGGGCAGCACCGACAGGTCGATGCCGTCCTGCTTGATCACCGGGGTGAGGTCCTGGAACGATCCCGACCTGCACCATTGGGCGACGTTGTCCGTCGTGAACGAGGCCGCCACGTCCGGCGCGTTTCCGCCCCGGATGGCCTGCGTGATCTGGTCGTCCTGGACGCCCTTGGTGGCCTTGACGGTGATCTGCGGGAACTTGGCCTGGAACCCGGCGATGGCCTCCTCGAACGCCTTGACCTCGGCGTCGGTGGAGAATCCGTGCCAGAGCTGGATCGTGGCCGCAGGGAGGGCCGCGGAGGCCGAACCCGAGGGCCTGGGCTGGGAGCCGAGCGAGGGCCCGGCCTCCCTGCCGGCGGTGCAGGCGGTGAGCGCGAGGATCGCGACGGCCGCCAGGGGGACGAAGCGCACGGGGGGTGCCTCCTGCCGCTGGGGGGATCATGAAGTGAGGGTGGAACGGGAAGAGATGGCTCACGAAGGGACGGTCGAGCTGAAGACCTCGTCGCGCACGGTGTCCAGGGCCAGGTCGAGCGCGCCGGCCAGCACCGGGTTGCCCTCCACGTGCGACAGCCGCACGACCGGGCGCGGGATGGTCAGCGCGTGCAGCTCGTGCTCGACCAGCTCGCGCAGCGTCTCGCCGCCCGACAGCACGACGCCGCCGGTCAGCACGATCAGCCCGGGATCGATGACGGACGTGATGGCCGCCAGGCCCACCGCCAGGCGGGCGGCGATGTCACGCAGCCCCGCCTTGGCGTCGTCGGCCTTCTGCCCCGAGCCCTCCGCCACGCGGACCGCCTTGGCGATGGCCTGGCGGAAGTCGGTGCCGTGCACGCCGTAGGAGCGCAGCAGCCGCAGCACGGCCGGGCCGCCGGTCAGCGCCTGGTAGCCGTGGTTGGCGTAGCGGCCGGCCTCGCGGGCCGTCGGCGCGCCCGGCGTCGGCATGTAGCCGACCTCGCCCGCGCCGCCGGTCGCGCCCCTGTGCATGCGCCCGCCGAGCACGATGGCCGAGCCGATGCCCTCGTCGGCCCACAGCAGCACGAAGTTGGGGTGCCCGCGCGCCGCGCCGTGCGCCTGCTCGGCCAGGGCGACGAGGTTGACGTTGTTCTCCACGTCCACGGCCACGCCGAGACCCGCGCTGAGGGTGGGCACCAGGTCGTCGATCTGCCAGCCGGGCACGTCCTTGGCGGCGGCGTAGCCGAGCCGGCCGGTGGCCGGGTCGATCGCCGCCTGCACGCCGATCACGACCCTGCGCAGCTTGTCCGGCGGGTTCGCGCCGGCCAGCGCCGCACCCAGCCGGTCGACCAGCTCGCCGCCCGGCCGCCGGGGCGTCGGCAGCGTGTACGAGCCCACGACCGTGCCGGTGATGTCGGCGACGCGGGCCTCGATGCGGTCGGGGGTGACGTCGAGCGCGCCCACGTAGGCGGCCGCCGGGTTGATCCGGTAGACCTCGGCGGTACGGCCCGGCAGGCCCTCCCTGATGCCGTCCAGCACGACCAGCCCGGCCTCCTGCAGGCGCGACAGGAGCTGGGAGGCGGTGGGCTTGGACAGGCCCGTCAGGGCGCCCAGCTCCGGACGGGTCAGCGACCCGCGCTCAAGAAGCGCCCGCAGGGCCGCGCGGTCGTTGATCGCGCGCAGCAGGCTGGGCGTTCCCGGAACCGGACCGGTCATCAGGTGGACTCCTTCGTCGAAGTTAGGAAACTTTCCTAACTCCGGAACATAGGGAGTTCTCCCGTGCTGGTCAAGAGGGCGAAACCAAGCCGTGACCCGGGAAGGGGAAGGGAAGATGGGAGTGCCTCGACAGGCGTGCTAATGTCATCGTTTGTCGCAACAACAAGCAGAATGGCCCGGAGTGTCCCATTAACCACAATAATGGTCAGGCGGCAACTCGTCAAACGGAGCTCGCCAAGGAGCAGTCGTACGTCACCGGTCTCTACGACCGCCTCGACGAGCTGCGCGAGCGCACCCAGCGCCGGCTCAAGGAGGTGCTGGCCACGGGTGCCGTCGGCACGATGCAGAACAGATCCGAGCGCGACTCCTTCGCCGACATGTACGCCGGCCGCCTGGCCCGGCTCTGGGCGGTGGAGCGCGGCCTGGTTTTCGGCCGGCTCGACCACGTCGACGAGGGGCGCCTCTACATCGGCAAGCTCGGCCTCACCGACGACGAGCA
Organism: Nonomuraea sp. NPDC051191; assembly: GCF_044455665.1. NCBI lineage: Bacteria > Bacillati > Actinomycetota > Actinomycetes > Streptosporangiales > Streptosporangiaceae > Nonomuraea > Nonomuraea sp. NPDC051191. The sequence goes on from NZ_JBITEZ010000010.1 coordinate 348,673, forward strand.
GCGCCGCCTGCTCATCGACTGGCGGGCGCCGGTCGCGCAGCCGTTCTACCGCGCCACCCCCGCCGCGCCCATGGGCCTGACCAGACGCCGTCACCTGCAGACCAGGGAACGCAGCGTCATCGGCGTCGACGACGACCTGCTCGACCTCGACGCGCTCACCGACGACGACCGCGCCACCCTCAACGGCGAGGCCGCGCTGCTGGCCGCCCTCGACGAGCGCCGCACCGGCCGCATGCGCGACATCGTCGCCACCATCCAGGCCGAGCAGGACCGCGTCATCCGCGGCGACCTCAACGGCGTCCTGGTCGTGCAGGGCGGCCCCGGCACGGGCAAGACCGTGGTGGCCCTCCACCGGGCCGCCTACCTGCTCTACACCCACAGGGAGCGGCTGGAGCGCCGGGGCGTGCTCATCCTCGGCCCCAACCTCACCTTCCTGCGCTACATCGAGCAGGTCCTGCCCTCGCTCGGTGAGACAGACGTGCTGCTGTCCACTGTGGGGGAGCTGTACCCGGGCGTGACCGCCACCCGGCGCGACCGTCCGGAGGTGGCCGCGGTCAAGGGCGACGCGCGGATGGCCGGGGTGATCGAGCGCGCGGTGCGCGACCGGCAGAGGGTGCCGCGCAAGCCCATCGAGCTGACGGTGGGCCGGCTGACGCTCACCGTCGACCGCAACATGCTCGACGCCGCCAGGAACAAGGCCGTGCGCTCGCGCCGCCCGCACAACCAGGCGCGCGCGGTGTTCGTCAGATCGCTGCTGAACGCGCTGGCCAGGCAGCAGGCCCGCAAGATCGGCAAGGGGCTCGTCGACGACGACGAGCTGGCCGACCTGCGCGAGGAACTGCGCACCGAGCCGGTGGTCAAGGCGGCCCTGAACCGGCTGTGGCCGTACCTGACGCCCCAGCGGCTGCTGCTCGGCCTGTACGGGTCGCCCGACCGGCTGGAGGCGGCGGGGGGCGTCCTCAGCCCCGCGGAGAGGGCGTTGCTGCGCCGCGAGTCGGCCGAGTGGACCGACGCCGACGTCCCGCTCCTGGACGAGGCCGCCGAACTGCTCGGCGACATCGACGAGCATGTGCTCCGCGCCTCGGCGATGCAGGCCGAGGAGGAGCTGGCCGCGGCCCGCCAGGCCGAGGAGCACCAGCGCGAGGCCGAGCTGGCCTACGCCCGCGAGGTGCTGGAGCTGACCGGCCTGTCCGACGTCATGGAGGCCGAGCGCCTGGCCGAGCGCCAGCGCGGCGACGGCCCCTACCTCACCACCGCCGAACGCGCCGCCGCCGACCGCACCTGGGCCTACGGGCACGTGATCGTGGACGAGGCCCAGGAGCTGTCGCCGATGGCGTGGCGGGCGGTCATGCGGCGCTGCCCGACGCGGTCGATGACGATCGTCGGCGACATCGCCCAGACCGGCTCGGCGGCGGGGGCGCGGTCGTGGGCGCAGGTGCTGGACCCGTACGTGGCCGGGCGCTGGCGTCAGGAGCGGCTGACGGTCAACTACCGCACGCCCGTGGAGCTCATGGAGGTGGCCGCGCGGGTGCTGGCCACCATCGACCCTGCCCTGGAGGCGCCGGCGTCCGTGCGCGAGCTCGGCGCGCGGCCGTGGGCGGCGCCGCTGGCCGCGCTGGACGGGCTGGCCGGGGCGGAGGTCGAGCAGGGCGGCAAGGTCGCCGTGGTCGTGCCCGACGCGCTGCTGGACACCATCGGCGCGCGGCTGGTAGCGGCCGTGGACGGCGCCGCGGTGGTCACGCCCGGCGCCGGACGCGCCGCCGGTGCGGCCGCCCTGGACGCGCCCCTGGCGGTGATGGGCGTGGCCGACGCCAAGGGCCTGGAGTTCGACTCGGTGATCGTGGCCGAGCCGGACCTCATCGCCGCCCAGTCGCCACGCGGCCCGAGCGACCTGTACGTCGCTCTGACCCGGTCCACGCAGCGGCTGGGCGTCGTCCACGAAGGCCCGCTGTCGGAGGCTCTGTCGGGGCTGCCGGGCAGGCCCCCGACGTCGGCAAATGGGCTTTGACCCGCTTTAGGATGGCAGGCCGAACATGCCCCACCTGCGGAAACTTGATGTTCCCGCTGATCGGGACACGGTTGACATCTGAGGTGGAGTCGGTAGTTTGCTGCGCAGTCCAGCACGGGACTTGGCCGGTTGGCCGTCTCTGACATCGTCGGATCCTGCGTCCGTGACGGAGCGTGACTTCGTCCACACAGCCAGGTGCAGGGCCGTCGGTCCGTCGAGTCGGGGCACCCCGACCGGTTGGGGGGTTGGACCCGGGACGGGTCCGGGAGCCCAGTAGACAACGGAATTCCGCGCTCGCCGCCGACGAGACGGGTCCGGTCCGAAGGGTTTCCGGGCCCTCTTCCCGCTCTCGTGCGCTGGATCGCGGATCGCGCCGGGTGATCCCGTCCCGAACGGGATCACCCAGCCGGCCGCCCGACCGCCTGCGAGCGGCTGTTTTCGATCTCGGTGTGCGCCGCCGGCTTGAGCGCGGCCCCGGGGCGGTAGCGTTTTCGCAAGCAGGCGTGCGATTTTGCGAGGAGACCCGGCGTGGTTCAGGACAAGACGAGCCTTCCGCCCGTCCCCGGGCGCGAACCGGCTCCCGAGGCGAACGCCTCCGACACCGCTCCGGAAGACACCGCCCTGGACGACACCGCCCTGGACGACACCGCCCTGGACGACACCGCCCTGGACGACACCGCCCTGGACGACACCGCCCTGGACGACACCGCGCCGGAGAACACCGCGCCGGAGGGCGCCGCGCCGGAGGGCGCCGCGCCGGAGGGCGCCGCGCCGGAAGGGCCCGCTGACACCGGCCCCTCCGCGGACAAGGGCGTGCCCGCCAAGGGCGAGAGCCGGTGGGTCCTGGCCGCGCGGGTCGTGGCCGTGGTCGCCGGCGGGCTGCTGCTCTACACCGCCTTCCCGCCGCTCGACTGGTGGCTGTGCGCCCCCGTCGGCATCGGCCTGATCGTCGCCGCCCTCCACCGCGCCCGTCCCCGCCGGGCCGCGTGGCTGGGCTACCTGGGCGCCGCCGTGTTCCTGTTCCCCACCCTCGCCTGGGTGCGCACGATCGGCGACGACGTCTGGGTCATGCTGGTGGCCACCGAGAGCGTGTTCTACGCCGTGATGGCCGCCCTGGCGGCGCTGGTGTTCCGGCTGCGCCTGTGGCCGCTGTGGTTCGGCGCGCTGTGGGTGATGATGGAGTGGGCCCGCAGCCTGGTGCCCGTCGGCGGCTTCCCGTGGGCGCGGGTGGCCTTCAGCCAGGGCGAGTCCCTGTTCACCTCCTACGCCGCGCTGGGCGGCGCGCCGCTGGTGTCCTTCGCCGTCGCCCTGTGCGGCGCGCTGCTGGCCCACGCCGTCCTGGTGCGCCCCGAGGCCGCCCTGCGCAGGGCCGTCCCGGTGGCCCTGGCGCTGGCCGTGCCGCTGCTCACGCTCGTCCTGCCGAGGCCGGGCGACGAGGGGCGCTCGATCAACGTGGGCATCGTGCAGGGCAACGTCCCGGGGCGCGGCATGCACCCGCTCGGCGACGAGCCGGCCGTCGTCCTGCGCAACCACGCCGAGCAGACCAAGCGCCTGGCCGACGCCGTGCGCGCCGGCACCCTGCCCAGGCCCGACCTCGTCGTCCTGCCCGAGAACTCCACCGACATCGACCCCTACACCAGCGCCTTCGCCCGCCAGGTCATCGACGAGTCGGTCAGGTACGTCGGCGTCCCCACCCTGGTCGGCGCCGTCGTGGCCATCGGCGACGAGAACCGGGCCACGCGCAGCCTGGTGTGGGACCCGGTGACCGGTCCCGGCGCCTACTACGACAAGCAGCACCTGGTGCCGTTCGGGGAGTACACGCCGTTCAAGGAGATCGTGCTGGCGCTGTGGGAGCGGGCCAACCTGGTCGGCAGGCAGTCGGTCGCGGGCACGAAGCCGGGCGACCTGAAGCTCGGCCCGGTCACGATCGGCGCGGTCAACTGCTACGAGGTCGCCTACGACGACACCGTGCGCGGCACCGTGCGCGCCGGCGGCACCCCGCTGGTGGTGCAGACCAACAACGCCAGCTACGCGCTGTCCAACCTGCCGCCGCAGCAGCTCGCGATGTCCAAGCTGCGCGCCGTCGAGCACAACAGGGCCGTCGTGACCGCCGCCACGACTGGGATCTCCGCATATGTCACGCCTGACGGTAAAGTCTCCTGGCAGACCCGTGAACTTGTCCCCGACATGAACGTGGTCACGGTGCCCGTACGCACCCAGGAAACGATCGCCACAAAGGTGGGCGAGCTTCCTGAATGGGCATTGATGTTGATGGGAGCGGTGGCTGTCGGAGTCGCCGCACTGCGCGGCAGGCGAGGCGACCGAATGGGGAACGGCTCATGATGGAGACTCTCGGCCGGGTGCTCGTCGTCGTCCCGACCTACAACGAGCGCGACAACCTGCCCGCGATCGTCGAGCGCGTCCGCGCCGCCCTGCCGGACGCCCACGTGCTGGTGGCCGACGACAACAGCCCCGACGGCACCGGCGAGGTCGCCGACGGCCTGGCCGAGGCCGACGAGCACGTCCACGTGCTCCACCGGCCGGGCAAGCAGGGGCTGGGCGCGGCCTACATCGCCGGGTTCCGCTGGGGGCTGGGCGAGGGCTACGACGTGCTGGTCGAGATGGACGCCGACGGCTCCCACCAGCCCGAGGAGCTGCCCAAGCTGCTGCAGGCGCTGGCCGACGGCGCCGACCTGGCGATCGGCTCCCGCTACGTGCCCGGCGGCAAGGTGGTCAACTGGCCCCACCGGCGCGAGCTGCTGTCCAAGGGCGCCAACGTCTACACCCGCGTGATGCTCGGCCTGCCGGTGCGCGACGCCACCGCCGGATTCCGCGCCTACCGGGCCTCCACGCTGGAGAAGGTGGGCCTGTCCGGGGTCGAGTCGCAGGGCTACTGCTTCCAGGTCGACCTCACGCTCCGCACGTCCAGGCACGGGCTGCGGGTGGTGGAGGTGCCGATCACGTTCGTCGAGCGCACGGTCGGCAAGAGCAAGATGAACGGCAAGGTCATGTCCGAGGCGTTGTGGCGCATCGGCATGTGGGGCGTCACCGGCCTGCCCCGCCGCCTGCGCCGCACGCGCGGCTGACCGGCACCGGGATCCGCGTCCAGGAACGCGGGCGGCCCGCCGGACGTTGTTCCTGATGTACGTGTGCGCGGAATCGAGGAAACGATGCGGCTGCTGCTGTTCCTGGCCTTGCTGGGCGTCCCGGTGCTGGAGGTCTGGCTGCTGATCCAGGTCGGATCGATGATCGGCGGCTGGCCGACCGTGGGCCTGCTCGTCGCGGGCACCCTGCTGGGCGCCTGGCTGGTGCGCCGCGAGGGCCGCCGGGCCTGGCGGCGGCTGCAGGCGGCCCTGTCGGAGGGCCGGGTGCCCGACCGCGAGCTGGCCGACGGCGGCCTGGTGCTGGCCGGCGGCGTGCTGCTGATGATCCCGGGCTTCTTCACCGACCTCGTCGGCTTCGTCTTCGTGCTGCCGTTCACCCGGCCGCTGATGCGGCGGCTGTCGTCGTGGTTCTTCGACCGGCGGGTCAAGCGGATGGCGGCGGCCTCGCCGTACGCGAACCTGTTCCCGTCGTCGCCCGGCGTGGACCGGGCTCCGCAGGGCGGCAGGGTCGTGCACGGCGAGGTCATCCGCGACGACCAGGACGCCTGACCCTGCGCTACCAGCGCCGGTAGACCTCCTCGGCCCAGCCGTACAGGCCGTCGACCGTCACGCTCTCGCCGTCGTCGGCGACGACCGTGCCGCGGTAGTGGCCGAACGCCTGGGCCTCCTGGCTGCGCATGTAGAACGCGCGCCGCACGTCGGCCTCGCGCACGTGCTCGGGCACGAACTCCAGGTCGACGCGGTCGCCGACGATGTGCCAGGGCGCGCGCCAGTCGGAGGTGTCGTACCGCCAGACCAGCTCCTCGCTGATCTTGTGCAGGCGGCCGTCGAGGATGAGGCCGTTCTCCACGCTGCCGGTGCCGTCGGTCCACTTGCCGCCGATCTGCAGGGCGACGTCGCGGCCGCCGGGCCGTCCGGCGGCGGCGCCCCAGTTCCAGCGGATGTCGCCGGGCCAGCGCCCGCGCCCGAGGTCGAGCGTGGCGAGGGCGTCGGCGGGGTCGAACTCGTGGGTCACCCCGTTGACGCGGACGGTGCCCTCGGCGGGCCGGCCGACGTCCTTGACCGTGTACTGGAAGCGGCGACGGCTCCAGGGCACCACGACCGACAGGCTCTCGCGGCCCGGAACCCGCCGCACGAGCACGTCGGCGGTGATCTCGGCGGACTTCAGCCGCAGCCGGGTGCCGTCGGCGGTCTCGTCGACGCTGATGCGCACCGGCCCGGCGCCGATGCGCACGCTGCCCTCGCCGCCGCGCTCGGAGAAGGACACGCCCCTGGCCGGGACGAGCAGCCCCCGGCTGGAGACCTGTTCGCCGGTGCGCCGGTCGAGGAAGAACGCCGACTCGCCGGCCAGGTAGTCGAGGCTGCTGGCGCTGAAGGCGAACACGTGCCCGGGGCTGGTGACGCACCAGTAGTCCCAGCGCATGGTGCGGCCCCAGCCGCGGATGTTGGCGCGGTGGAGCGGGGTGCGGCTCCAGCCGACCGCGGCCGGGTTGAGCCGGCCGTCGGGCAGGCACAGGTCGACCCGGCGGGTGATCTCGCGCTCGGCGACCGCGCGCGGGCTCGTCTTCATCGTGCTCTCCGTCATCGTCCCAGCCCCACGCTGAGGTACTTGTACTCCAGGTAGTCGGCCACCCCGTGGTGGCCGCCCTCGCGTCCGTAGCCGCTGCTCTTGATGCCGCCGAAGGGCGCCTGCGGCGGCGCCAGCGGGCCGCCGTTCACGGTGACCATGCCGAACTGCAGCTCCTCGGCCACCCGCAGGGTCCTGGTCAGGTCGTTGGTCCACACGTACGCGGTCAGCCCGTACGGGGTGGCGTTGGCGCGTTCGACGACCTTGTCGCAGTCGTCGAACTCCAGCACCGGCGCGACCGGCCCGAACGTCTCCTCGCGGCAGACCAGCATGTCCTCGCTCACCCCGCCCAGCACGGTCGCCGGGTAGTACGTGCCCGCCCCCTCGGGACGGCTCCCGCCGGTCAGGACGGCCGCGCCGCGGGCGACGGCGTCCTCGACGTGCCTGGCGACCTTGGCCACGGCCGCCTCGTCGATGAGCGGGCCCAGCTCGGCCGCCCGCGCCTGGCGTACCAGCTCGGCGGTGAAGTCGGCGGCCAGCGAGGAGTGGACGAAGATGCGGTTGGGCGAGGTGCAGGCCTGCCCGGCGTTGAGGAACTTGCTGCGGGCCACCGCGCGGGCGGCGGCGACCGGGTCGGCGTCGGGGAAGACCAGCACGGGCGCGTGCCCGCCCAGCTCGACGCTGAGCCGCTTGACGTCGTGGGCGCTCTGCCTGATCAGCTCGCGGCCGACCTCGGTGGAGCCGGTGAAGGACACCTTGCGCACCCGCGGGTCGCCCATCACGGCCTGGCCGAACCCGGCCGGGCGGGACGTGGTGACCAGGTTGAACACGCCCGGCGGCAGCCCGGCCGCGACGAACGCCTCGGCCACCGCGATCGCCGAGAGCGGCGTCTGCTCGGCCGGCTTCAGCACGACCGTGCACCCGGCGGCCAGCGCCGGGCCGAGCTTGCGGGTGATCATCGAGACCGGGAAGTTCCACGGGGTGATGCCGGCCACCACGCCGACCGGCTCGGGCAGCAGCCAGATGCGGTTGCCCTCGTGCGCGCCGGGCACGGTCTCGCCGTACAGACGGCGGGTCTCCTCGGCGGCCCACAGCAGGTGGTCGGCGCCCGAGAGCACCTCGCCGGTCGCCTCGGCGAGCGGCTTGCCCTGCTCGGCCGTCATGATCGCGGCGATCTGATCGGCCCGCTCGGTCAGCTCGCGCGCGGCGGCCCGCATGAGGTCGGCGCGCTCGTGCGCGGGCATGGCCCGCCAGCCGGGCAGCGCGGCCGCGGCGGCGTCGATCGCCTGCGTGGCCAGCTCGGGACCGCAGTCGGCGACCTGCGCCAGCGGCTCGCCGGTGGCGGGCGAGCGGACGGTGAAGGTCTGGTCGGCCTCCTGCCATGCGGCTCCGACGAGAGCCTTGCGGATGTCAGCCATGTGTCTCCTGGATTCCTTCGATGAGCGCCTTCATGGCGGCCATCTCATGTGCGTGCTGCAGCTTGCCCGCCAGCGGGATGTCGCCCGCCACCAGGGCGTTCCTGATGGCGATGTGCTCGGCGTGCGACTTGGGCAGCCGCCAGGGCACCAGGCGGAAGCCGCGCTGGGCGGTCTCCGTACGGGACCACAGGCTCTGCAGCATGCGGTGGGTGAGCTTGCTGTGCTCGGTGTCGCACAGCAGGGAGTGGAAGCGCCGGTTGAGGCGGGCGAAGGCGGCGACGTCCTCGCGGGCGACGGCGGTCTCGCACTCGGCGAGCACCGCGTCGACCTCGGCCAGCCGCGCGCCCTCCAGCGGCACGCCGCCCAGCTCCAGCGCCAGCGCGGTGAGCGCGGCCCGGACGCTGTAGAGCTCGCGCACGTTGGCCACCGTGAGCTCGGCGACCACGGCGCCGACGTGCGGCCGCTCGACCAGCCAGTCCTCCGAGCACAGCTGCTTGATCGCCTCGCGGACGGGCGTCTCGCTGATGCCCACGGCCTCGGCCACCACCCGGGTGGTGATCTTCGTGCCGGGAGGCGCCTCGCCGCTCATGATCAGATGTTTGATGTGCTCCGCCGCCAGATCCGCCTTGGTGCGGAAGGGGGAACGCGATTCGGCCATGGTTGAGGAGCCCTTCAGACCCGCTGGACGGTGAGCGGCTCGATCGCCGCGTGGTCCAGCTCTACACCGATTCCGGGCCCCGTCGGAACGGCGACGAGACCGCGGGAGTCGGGCAGCAGCGGTTCGGTCAGCATGGCGTGGAACACCTCCGGGACGATCACCGGCGGATCGTAGGGGTACTCCAGCCAGTCGCAGTTCGGCAGGGAGGCGCAAAGCTGCAGGTTGCCCGCCACGCCCAGCCCGGTGGCCCAGGCGTGCGGGATGACCTTGCGCTGCCGGGCGGCTGCCATGGCGCCGAAGTCGCGCAGCGCGCCGATCTCCTCGCTCTCGTTCGCGTCGGGCTGAAAGATGTCGAAGCAACCATCCTCCAGCATGCGGACGAGCTGGCCGATGCCGCGGTTGTGCTCGCAGCCCGCGATCGGGATCGGCGAGGCCGCCGTCAGCTCGCACAGGGCGCGGTAGTCGTGCCGGGGCAGCGGCTCCTCCAGCCACGCCACACCGAGTCCGGCCAGTTCCCTGGCCGTGGTGAGGGCGCGCTCGAAGTCCCAGATCAGACGGGTGCCGTCGGGGGCGTAGCGCCACCGGGCGGCCGCCTGGTTGGCGTCCACCATGATCGCGACGTCGGGGCCGACCGCCTCGCGCACGGCGGCGACCTGCCGCACGTCCTCGGCGACGGTGGCCGCGTGCACCCGCAGCTTGATCCCCTGGAAGCCCCGCTCGACGGCGGCCAGGGCGTCCTCGGCCCGCTGGGCCGGGTCGCGGAGCTCGCCGAAGCTCGCGTACGCGCGGACAGCTCCCGAGTGTCCGCCCCAGAGCTTGTACAGCGGCTGCCCGCAGGCCTTGCCGACGGCGTCCCACACGGCGACGCCGACGACCCACGGCCGGGGGAAGACGTACTCGGCCACGTACCGCAGCCGGTTGGCGACGTGCGTGGTGTCGAAGGCGTCCAGGCCGACGAGCTGCGGGCGGATCCAGCCGTGGATCGCCTCCAGCAGCATCGGCCCGGTGCCGTGCCCCATGTCGCCGCCGGACACGCCGACGATGCCCTCGTCGGTCTCGACCTCGACGATGACCGCCGACATCGCCCGGTGCGCGCCCTCCGGAGCCCACGACGGCACGAACGGCCTGGGGTAGGGCAGTTCGATGACCCGCGCGCGGACGTCTGTGATCCTCATCGGCTCCTCACCCCTTGGTCGCGCCGTCCGCGAGACCCTTGATCAGGTACTTCTGCACCAGCAGCGCGAAGACCACCACGGGCAGCACGGTCAGCACGCCGACCGCGGCCAGCGGCCCCCACATCCCGCCCTTCTCGGTGTCGGCCGCGATCCCGGCGATGGCGACGGGGATGGTGACCGCCCGGTCGTTGGTGAGGATCAGCGCGAACAGCAGCTCCTCCCAGGCCAGGATGATGCAGAAGATCAACGTCGAGACCAGCCCGGTCAGGCTCGTCGGCACGATGATGCGGAAGAACGCGCCGAAGCGCGAGCAGCCGTCGATCATCGCCGCCTCCTCCAGCTCCTTGGGCAGCCCGCGGAAGAAGGCCCGCATCAGCCACACCACGTACGGCACCAGGAAGGTCACGTACGCCAGGATCACGGTGATGTACTGGTCGGTCAGCCCGAGCTTCCTGGCCACCAGGAACAGCGGCACCACCAGCGCGATCGGCGGCACCGCGCGGGAGGCCAGGATGAGGCCGCCCACCACGCCCGCGCCGCGCATCCGCAGCCGCGACAGCGCGTACCCGGCCATCGAGCCGGCGACCATGGAGATGGCCGAGGCGCCCGCCGCCACGATGACCGTGTTGATCATTCGGGGCAGGATGCGCGCCTGCTGGAAGTAGCTGACGTAGTTGTCGAGGGTGAACTCGCTCAGCCACCGCGGCGGCACCGTGAAGATGTCCCTGGGCAGCTTGAACGAGATCGAGACCATGTAGAGCACGGGGAACAGGAAGGCCAGCGTCACCAGGACGGCCCCGGTGACGGCCGCGTACCGTCTCACCATCGGTTCTCCAGACGCCGGGTCACACGGAACAGGACAAAGGTGATCAGCATGGTCAGGACCAGCACGATCGTCGCCATCGAGGAGGCCGAGCCGAACTCCAGGCTCCGGAACCCCTTCTCGTAGATGTAGAGGTTGATGACGTTGGTCGAGTTGCCCGGCCCGCCCCTGGTGGCCGCCAGCGCGATGTCGAACATCTTGACCGCGCCCAGCCAGCGCACCACGAACGCGGCGGCCATCACCGGCACCAGCAGCGGCAGCGTGATGCGCCGCAGGATCGCCCAGCGGCCGGCGCCGTCGGACCTGGCGGCCTCGTACACGTCGCCGGGCAGCGCCATGATCCCGGCCGAGGCGATGAGCACCACGAACGGCGTCCACCGCCAGGTGTCGATGACGATCAGGCTGACCATGGCCAGCGTCGGGTCGCCGATCCACTCCACCGGCCCGACGCCGACCAGGCCGAGGGTGTAGTTGACCACGCCCCACAGCGGGTCGAGCAACATCCGCCACACGCCGCCGGCGACCACCGGGGCCACCACCATCGGGATGAGGAACAGGGCGCGCAGCACGCCCCGCCCCCGCCAGGCGACGTTGAGCAGGAACGCGATGGCGAACCCGAGCACCATCTGCAGCGGCAGCGCGATCACCAGGTAGACCCCGGTGACCTTGAGCGAGTCCAGGAAGCCCGGATCGTGCAGCACGGCCTCGTAGTTGCGCCAGCCGACCCATCCGGACGGCTGGAAGGAGGCCAGGTCGAAGTCGGACACGCTGACCCAGGCCGTGTAGAGGATCGGGTAGAGCAGCATGCCCGCCAGTAGGAGCAGGGCGGGGGCGAGGAAGAGCCAGGCCGTGCCCGGCTCTCCCAGTCGGGCACGCCTCACTGGTTGTAGCCCTTGGACTTCAGCAGGTCGGTGATCTCCTTGGCGGCCTGGTCGATCGCCTGCTGCGCGGTGGCCTGACCGGACATGGCCCGGCTGGTCTGCAGCGCCAGGATCTGCTGCACGGCGTCGGACTCGGGCAGCCTGGGCCGCCACATCTCACCCTTGGAGACGACGTCGTAGCCGTCCTTGAGCGCCTTGTAGACCGGGCCGGCCCACTCCGCCGGCGGCGTGCCGTCGAGGCTGGAGTTGCGGGCGGGGAAGGTGCCGAACGCCTTGCCGGTGAACTGCTCGCCCTCCTTGGAGGTCACCCACTGCAGCCACGTCCAGGCGGCGGCCGGGTGCGTGGACTTCTTGGAGATGCCCGCCGTCCAGATGCCGCGGTGGGCGCCGGGCGCGGCCGACCCGGCGGGCAGGGTGGTGATGCCCACCTGCTCGGGGGTCAGGGTGGTGGTCTCCTTGTCCACGGCGGTGCCCTTGAAGACGCTGCCCCACATGAACATGGTGGCCGTCTTGCCCTGCCGGAAGGCCTCCAGCGGCTCGTTGAACTGGTACGTGCTGGCGCCGGGCGGGGCGTACTTGAGCAGGTCCACCTGCGTCTGCAGGGCCTTGACGCCGGCGGGGGTGCCGAAGGCGACCTTCGTCCCGTCGAGGATCTTGCCGCCGTCGGAGTTGAGCACGGTCTGCCACACCGTGGGGGTGAGCGGGTCCTTGGTGAAGTACGTGCCCACGGCCCAGGAGTCGGTCTTGCCGTCGCCGTCGGTGTCCTGGACGAGCTTGGGGGCGTCCTTGAAGTACTGCTCCCAGGTCGTCTGCGCGGTCGGCTCGGCCACCCCGGCCTTCTTGTACAGCGCCTTGTTGTAGAACATCAGCAGCAGGTTCGAGCGCACGGGCACGGCGTACTGCTTGCCCTCCCACTCCCCGGCGGCCAGCGGCGAGGCGTTGAAGTCGGCCCAGTCGTAGCCGGGATCGTTCCACTTGGCCAGCTCGGGGCCCTTGAGGTCGTACAGGGCGCCGGTCTTGGCGAGCTGCGGCAGCCAGGGGTCGTCGGCGAGCACCACGTCGTAGGTGGCGGTGGTGCCGGTCAGCTCCAGCATCGTCTTGGGGAGCTGGTCGTTGTAGGGCGCGCCGTCGACGGTGACCTTGATGTTGGGGTACTTCTTGGTGAACTCCGGCACGAGCTTGTCCTGCCACTGCTTGGCGAACGCGTCGTTGGCGATCACGCGGATCGACACCGGGGCCTGCGCCGTGCCGAGGCCGCCGCCGTCGGCCGCGACCTCCTCCGACGGCGAGCCGCAGGCGGCGACGCTGAGCGCGAGCACGGCCGCGGCCGTGACGAGCCGGGTGTTGTTCAACACTTGTGTCCTCCCGGAGGGGAATGGGGGATTTCAGGCGGAGGGGGCGACGGCGAGCTTGACGACGTCCCGGCCGTCCAGCGGGTGGCCCGAGCCCAGGGCTTCGAGCGCCTCGCGGAGCCGGCCGAGCGGCACGCGGTGGCTGACCACGCGCTCGAAGGGGCTGCCGCCGCGTTCCAGGATCGTCAGCGCCTGGTGGTAGCGGCGCTGCATGTCGGGGCCGGCGCCGTAGACGCCGGCGATCGTGAGGTCCCGCTTCAGCAGGTCGCTGTACGGGTTGAAGGGGACGGCGCCGCGGTCGGTGAAGTTGCCCAGCTCGGCCAGCACGCCGCCGTCGGCGACCAGGCCGAGCGCCTCGGTGAACGCCTCGGGCGAGCCCGCCGTGCCGATGACGGCGTCGGCGCCCTCGCGTCCCAGCGCGTCGAAGACCGCCCGGCGGCGCGCGGCGGGTTCCTCGCCGAGGCCGACGACGGCGTCCGCGCCGAGCAGCGCGGCCAGTTCCAGGCGGGCGCCGGGCGCGCCGACGGCGACCACCCTGGCCGCCCCGGCGGCGCGGGCGGCGACCACGGCCATCAGGCCGATCGCGCCGACGCCCTGGACCACGACGGTGGAGCCGATCCGGATCGCGGAACGTTCCACGCCGTGCAGGGCCACCGACAGCGGCTCCTGCAGCACGGCGACCTCGGCGGGCAGATCGGTCCGGTAGAACACCGTTCCCGCGTTGGAGGCGTACAGGTGGGTGGCGAAACCGCCGGTCAGGTACGGTGGCCGGTCGGCGGGGGAGGCGAACCCGTAGGACGGCCGCCGGTCCGGGCAGTTCCCCGGCCTGCGGCGCACCTGGCACTCGAAGCACCGGCCGCAGCTCAGCGACGGGAAGACGCCGACCCGGTCGCCGACGGCCACCGGCCGGCCGGCGTGGTCGGTCCCGACGCCGTCACCGAGCGCCGCCAGCCGGCCGACGATCTCGTGCCCGAGCAGCGCGGGGAACCGCACGCTGGCCAGCCGTCCCCGGTAGATGTGGGCGTCCGTGCCGCACATGCCGCACAGCTCCACCTCCAGGACGAACTGCCCCGGGCCGGGTTCCGGCAGGGCGTATTCGCGCACCTCCACCGCTCCCGCGACGTCGGTGACGATCGCCGCGCGTGCCGTCGCGTCCATGCACCGCCTCCTGCATTCTGCTTTCTATAGAATGTGGAAGACGGTAGTTCGTCCGGTTTTGAACGGTCAATCCTTGTTACCGGAATGTTTCTGAGGCCACGTCCACGAAGTAGGCCCGCAGCAGCGTGCGTCCCTGCTCGATCATGGCCGGATCGCCCTGCTGCGTCGCCGAGAACGTCAGGTACAGCACCGCCGCCGTGCACTGGATGGCCAGCCGCATCACCCGGTACGGATCGGGCAGCGGCGGCAGCCCCGCCTCCTCCAGCGCGAACTGGTAGAGCCGCTCGGCCAGCACGTCCCCGCTCTCCTGCACGCTCCCGGCGGGCAGGAACGACGCGCCGCCCGGCCGGGTGTCGGCGAAGTCGACCACGGTGAAGCCCGGCACGCTCCTGCGCATCGCCACCGTCTCGGCCAGCACCAGCTCGGCCGCCCGCGGCCAGGTCAGCGGCGGCTCCTCGGCGACCCGGGCGCGCAGCCGGGCCAGCAGGACCTCCAGGTTGCGCAGCGCCAGCTCGCGCAGCATGCCGGGCTTGCCGTCGAAGAACTGGTAGATGGTGCCGGCGGGTACCTTGGCGCTCCTGGCGACGTCGGAGATCGTGAGGGCGTCCAGGCCGACCTCGTCCAGCAGGCGGGCGCAGGCGTCGAGGATGCGTTCGACCCTGTCGATGCTGCGCCTTTGGACCGGCCGCCGCCGGATGCCCGGGTTCTCCACGGACAAGTCTTAACATAACGGCCTGTCATGTTCTAACGTGACATCCTCTCACGTTCCCCCGGGAGGACATGCATGGCCGAAATGCGCCTCGCGCCTGAGAAACGGGTCACCGCAGGCTGGATGTCCCTGCTGGCACTGGCCCAAATGGGGGTCATCATGGCGATGACCGTCGGAAACCAGATCCTGCTCCCCTCCCACGTGGCGCGCATCGACCCCCAGCACAAGGAGGCGTCCCTGGCGGTGGTGTTCGCCGTCGCCGCCGTGTGCACGATCGTGGCCAACCCGCTGTTCGGCGCCCTGTCCGACCGCACCCGCTCCCGGATGGGCCGGCGCCGCCCCTGGGTCGCGGGCGGCGCGCTGGTCTGCGCCGCGTCCCTGGTCTTCCTGTCCCGCCAGGACTCGCTGGCCGGGCTGGTCGTCGGCTGGGCGGTCGCCCAGCTCGCCTTCACCGCCGCGCTCGCCACCGCCATCGCCACCGTGCCCGACCTCGTGCCGATCCAGCAGCGGGGCAAGGCCTCGGCGCTGGCCGGCGTGGGCCAGCTCGCCGGGCCGCTGCTCGGCGGGGTCGTCGTCACCGTCGTGGCGACCGGCTCGCAGGCCGGGTTCGTGGCCATGGCGATCCTGATCCTGCTGCTGGTGCTGCCGTTCAGCCTGTTCACCAGGGAGCCCGCCACCGCGCCGGCCGACCTGCCCCCGTTCGACCTGCGCTCACTCCTGCGCGGCTTCCGCATCAGCCCGCGCAGGCATCCCGACTTCGCCTGGGCCTGGCTGAGCCGCTTCCTGATCACGCTCACCCTCGCCATGGCCATCGGCTACCTGCAGTACTACCTGCGCGACGGCGTCGGCTACGAGGCGCTTTTCCCCGGCTCCACCGTCGAGCAGGGCGTCGTGGTGCTGGTGGCGGTCTTCACGCTGAGCAGTGTCGTGCCCACGCTGCTGGCGGGCTGGCTGTCGGACCGGTCCGGCAACCGCCGGCCGGCCGTCTTCATCGGCGGCCTCACGATGGCCGCCTCCGGGCTCGTGCTGGCGTTCCTGACGAGCTGGCCTGCCGCGCTGGCCGCCAGCGTCCTGCTCGGCGCGGGCTACGGCATGTTCGCCGCCGTGGACCAGGCCATGGTCACCCAGCTCCTGCCCGCCGACGCCGACCGCGGCAAGGACCTGGGCATCGTCAGCCTGGCCAACTCCGCCTCCAGCACCCTCGGGCCGGTGATCGCCGCGCCCCTCGTCACCTCCGCGGGCGGCTACCCGCTCATGTACGCCGTCGCGGCGGCCTTCGCCGCGCTCGGCGCCTGCCTCATCTGGAGAATCCGCAGTGTCCGATAAATCCGCAGCAACCGACAACGCAGCATCTGAGAGGGCCGTGTCCGCCGCCTTCGACGGCGACGCCTGGTGGCGCGACGCCGTCGTCTACCAGATCTACCCCCGCAGCTTCGCCGACGCCGACGGCGACGGCCAGGGCGACCTGCCCGGCGCGCTGGCCCGCCTGGACCACCTGGCCGACCTGGGCGTGGACGCCGTCTGGCTGAGCCCGTTCTACCCCTCGCCGCTGGCCGACGGCGGCTACGACGTCGCCGACTACACCGACGTGGACCCCCGCTACGGCACCCTGGCCGACTTCGACGCCTACGTCGCCGCCGCCACGGCCAGGAACATCAAGGTCGTCGTCGACATCGTGCCCAACCACTGCTCCTCGGCCCACCCGCGCTTCCGGCAGGCGCTGGCGGCCGGCCCCGGCAGCCCCGAACGCGAGTGGTTCGTCTTCCGCGACGAGCCCAACAACTGGCAGTCCATGTTCGGCGGCCCCGCCTGGACCCAGGCGCCCGACGGCCAGTGGTACCTGCACCTGTTCGACTCCGCCCAGCCCGACTGGAACTGGCGGCACCCCGGCGTGACCGCCATGTTCGAGAACGTGCTGCGGTTCTGGCTGGACCGCGGCGTGTCCGGCTTCCGCATCGACGTGGCCGCCATGCTGTTCAAGCAGGACGGCCTGCCGGACGTCGTCCCCGGCAGCCAGGGCGCCCCGCTGGCGCCCGGACAGTCGGCGGTGCCGTACGAGCACCAGCCCGAGCTGCTGGAGCTGTACCGGTCCTGGCGCAAGATCCTGGCCTCCTACCCGGGCCCGCGCGGCACGGTGGCCGAGATCTGGTTCGGCGATCCCGCCCAGGCCCGGCCCTATCTCACCGGCGACGGCCTGGCCCAGCTGTTCAACTTCCGGCTGATGCCCCTGCCGTGGTCGGCCGGCGAGTTCCGCGCGGTCATCGAGGAGTCCCACCTGCTGGCCCGCGAGACGGGCGGCTCGATCCCCTGGGTGCTGGGCAACCACGACGTGCCGCGCATGGCGACCAGGTTCGGCATCGACCAGGAGCTGGTCCGCGCGCCCACCGCCGACGTGCTGCTCGGCAGGATCGCCGTCGACCGCGAGCTCGGCCTCAGGCGCGCCCGCGCCGCCGCGCTGCTGCTGCTCGCCCTGCCCGGCGGCGCCTACCTCTACCAGGGCGACGAGCTGGGCCTGCCCGAGTACCTGGACATCCCGGACGAGGCGCGGCAGGACCCGATGTTCGAGCGCACCGGCCGCGCCTTCATCGGCCGGGACGGCTGCCGCGTGCCGCTGCCCTGGTCGGGCACGTCCGCGCCGTACGGGTTCGGCACGGGCGGCACCTGGCTGCCCCAGCCGGCCGACTGGGCCCCCCTCACCGTCGCCGCCCAGCGGGACGACCCCGCCTCCACGCTCGCCCTCTACCGCAGCGCGATCGCCCTGCGCCGCGAGCACCCCGCGCTCGGCGACGGCGACCTGACCTGGCTCGACGCCCCGCCCGGCGTGCTGGCCCTCACCCGCGAGCCCGGCTTCACCCTCGTGGTCAACTTCGGCCCCGACGCGGTGCCGCTGCCCCCGCACCACGACGTCCTGCTGGCCAGCGGCCCCCTGGACGGCGGCACGCTGCCCGCCGACACGGCGGTGTGGCTCTCGTGACCGCCGACCCGATCCCGCTGCCGGAGTACCCGCGCCCCCAGCTCGTCCGCGACAGCTACGTCAACCTCAACGGCCGCTGGCGGTACGCGATCAACGACGGCTCGCGGCCGGAGACCCACGACGGCGACATCCTCGTGCCGTACTCGCCGGAGGCGCCGCTGTCGGGGGTGGGCCGGCAGCTGCGGCCGGGGGAGACGCTGTGGTACCGCCGCTCGTTCGAGGCGCCTCCCGGGCCCGCCGGCGGCCGGGTGATCCTGCATTTCGGCGCGGTGGACCAGACCTGCCGGGTGTGGGTCAACGACGTCGAGGTCGGCGGCCACAGCGGCGGCTACCTGCCCTTCTCCTTCGACGTCACCGACGCCCTGACCGAGGGCGCCAACACCCTCGACGTGGCCGTGCGGGACGACACCGACACCGGGTGGCAGTCGCGCGGCAAGCAGCGGCTGCGCCGCGGCGGCATCTGGTACACCGCCCAGTCGGGCATCTGGCAGACGGTCTGGGCCGAGCGCGTGCCCGCCCTGCACGTGGAACGGCTCACGCTGACGCCCGTGCTCGCCGAGGAGTGCGTCGAGGTGACCGTGCACGCCGCGAGCGGCGAGGCCGAGGTGGAGATCCTCGCCGGCGGGCAGGTGGCGGCGCGCGCCACCGTCCCGGCAGGGCGGCCGGTGCGCGTCCCGCTGCCCGGCGGCCGTCCGTGGAGCCCCGAGGACCCCTTCCTGTACGACGTGACCGTCTCGCTCGGCGACGACCGCGTCCGCGGCTACGTCGGCATGCGCTCCTTCTCCGTCGGCCCCGACGCCGAGGGCGTGCCCAGGCTGCTGCTGAACGGCCGGCCGTACTTCCACGCCGGCATCCTCGACCAGGGCTACTGGCCGGACGGCCTGTACACGCCGCCCTCGGACGAGGCCATGGTCGACGACATCGTCATGATGAAACGGCTCGGCTTCACCATGCTGCGCAAGCACATCAAGATCGAGCCGCTGCGCTGGTACCACCACTGCGACCGGCTCGGCATGCTCGTCTGGCAGGACCTGGTCAACGGCGGCGAGAGCTACCGGCCGCTGGTCGTCACCACCCCGGCGCTGCTGCCGCTGCGCCTGGACGACCGCCGCCACCACCGCTTCGGCCGGGCCGACGCCGAAGGTCGGGCCGCGTTCGAGGCCGAGCTGCGCGAGACCGTCGAGCACCTGCGCAACGTGGTGAGCCTGGCGGTCTGGGTGCCGTTCAACGAGGGCTGGGGCCAGTTCGACGCCGCCCGGATCGCCGCCGAGCTGGCCCGCCTCGACCCCACCCGCACGATCGACCACGCCAGCGGCTGGCACGACCAGCGCGCGGGCGACCTGCTCAGCCTGCACGTGTACTTCCGCCGCTTCCGCCCGCCCCGCCCGGACGGCCGCGTCCTGGTGCTGTCGGAGTACGGTGGCTACAGCCTGCCCGTCGAGGGGCACACCTGGGGCGAGAAGGAGTTCGGCTACCGGCGTCACCGCACGGCCGAGGAGCTGGGCGCGGCGTTCGTCCGGCTGCACGAGGAGCAGATCGTCCCGGCCATCGCCAAGGGCCTGAGCGCCACCGTCTACACCCAGCTCTCCGACGTCGAGGACGAGCTGAACGGCCTGCTCACCTACGACAGGGCCGAGCTCAAGCTGCCCGCCGACCTCGTCCGCTCCGTCACCAGGAGGCTCGCCTTCCATGACCACCCATGAACGGGAGATCACCGCTCCGACCGACCTGTGCCTGCCCGACGGGCGGCTGAACCCCGCCGCGGTCGGCTGGACCCGCACGCCGCTGCACCGGGCCGTCCTGCGCGGCTGGGGACGCCGTAAGCGCTGGGAGTACTGGGGCGTCGTCACCCCCTCCCACATCATCGGCCTGGTCGCCTCCTCGCTGGACTACGCCGGGGTGCACGGCCTCTACGTGCTCGACCGGGCCACCGGCGTGGAGTTCGCCAAGGACGTGGTGGTGCCGCTGGCCCGCGGCGCGGTCTTCCCCGACCGCAGCGGCGCCGGGACGGTGTCCGTGCGCGGCGCCGGGCTGGCGATCGACATCCGGCAGGACCCGGCAGGCACCGCGATCCGCGCCGCCGCCCCCGACGTGCGCCTCGACCTGGAGGTGCCGCTGCCGGAAGGGCACGAGTCGCTCGGCGTCGTGGTGCCCTGGGGGCCCGACCGGTTCCAGTACACGGTCAAGGACGTCGGCCGCCCGGCGCGCGGCCGGCTGCGGCTCGGGACGAAGGAGTTCGCCATCGACGACGCGGACTCCTTCGCCGTGCTCGACCACGGCCGGGGGAAGTGGCCGTACGCGGTCACCTGGAACTGGGCGGCCGGTAGCGGGCCCGGCAGGGCCGTCCAGCTCGGCGGCAAGTGGACCGACGGCACCGGCGTCACCGAGAACGCCCTGTTCACCGGCGGCCGGCTGCACAAGATCGGTGACGAGCTGGAGTGGACCTACGACCGCGGCGACTGGCTGCGCCCGTGGCGGATCACCGGCCCGCGGGTCGAGGTGGAGTTCCGGCCCTTCCACGAGAAGGTGGCCCGTACCCAGCTCGTCGTGGTGGGCAGCGAGACCCACCAGTGCTTCGGCCACTTCTCCGGCCGCGTCCAGGACGACGACGGCGTGTGGGTGGACCTCGACGGCCTGACCGGCTGGGCCGAGGAGGCCCGCAACCGCTGGT
Organism: Nonomuraea sp. NPDC051191; assembly: GCF_044455665.1. Taxonomy (NCBI): domain Bacteria; kingdom Bacillati; phylum Actinomycetota; class Actinomycetes; order Streptosporangiales; family Streptosporangiaceae; genus Nonomuraea; species Nonomuraea sp. NPDC051191. The sequence continues at coordinate 369,171 of NZ_JBITEZ010000010.1, forward strand.
AGCCGTCGCGGGCACAGCAAAACCCCCGGGCGTCGCCCGGGGGTTTTCACCGTGAGAAGTGGTCAGGCGCTCTTGCGTCGCTGGGCGCGCAAGACCGCGAGTCTCTCGTTGAGCACCTCTTCCAGGTCCTCGATGGACCGCCGCTCCAGCAGCATGTCCCAGTGGGTCCGTGGGGGCTTGGTCTTCTTCGACTCCGGCTGCTCACCGTCGACCCGCACCGCGGTCGCGCCGCACATGCGGCACTCCCAGGTCGCGGGGATCTCGGCCTCGGCGGCAAGCGGAACCTCGAAGCGATGGCCCTTAGGACAGGTGTAGGACACCTCCTGGCGTGGGGCCAGATCCGTGTTACGGTCGTTCTCGTAGCTGGTTGCCCCGAGCCGGGTGCCACGAAGCGCGCGCTCGCCCATGTCTAAATGCCTCCTACAGGGCCCCCATACGTGGGGGGTCTGTCTCCCACGGTGTCTAACGCTTGGTACCGTGATGGGATTCCCACCCGCGGGGTGATCCAATCGCGCTTGGGGCCTCGGGTATTCGAGCCCGCTCTTACGGGGGCCGCGTCCTCAGGCCGCGGAGGCCGTCCGCGGGGCTCTGAGCAGGCTCGCCGCCAGCCACAACCCGCCGATCATGATGAGCGCGCCGTGCGCGATCCGCAGCGGGTACGGGCTGAAGAACTGCGGGATGAACAGCGCCAGGCCCAGCGCGAGCGCCGTCCCGGCCTCCTTGGGCAGGGTTCCCGAGCGCCACACGGCCACGGCCGCCATCACCCCGCCGGCGCCCATCAGCGCCAGCCCGGCGGCGAACATGGTGATCGCGAGCGGGTTGTAGCGGAACAGGGTGGCCAGCTCCATCAGCGCGGGCGCGCCGTCGCGCAGGGAACGTTCGGCTATGACATGCAGGCCGAAGTCCTCGGCGCCGTAGTAGGGGAGCGTCAGGCCGGCGCCGGTCCAGGTCACCGCGGCCGCGCGCAGGGACAGGCGGTCGCCGAGCACCTTGTGCAGCCCGAGAGCGCCCAGGCCGAGCAGCACGAACCCGAGCATCGCGGCCAGGTGGCCGGCGACCCACTCGGGCGAGGCCATGGCGGCGGCGTCGTCGGTGGACGGCCGCACCACCGGATACACGAACAGCAGGACGCCGGTGAGGGCGAAGGCGGCGGAGGTGAGGCGGGGGGAGGTCATCAATGCTCCTTGAGGAGGGCGTTGCTCTTTGATGAGAGCAATGCTCTCGTGACGGGGTCCCCGCGTCAAGAGCACTGCTCTCTGTTCAGAGCGTCGCCTACCTCCGTGCATGTCAGGCCAGGAGCGGCACCAGCGTCCGGTCGCCGAGGCGGGTCATCGCCGCCAGCGGCGCAGAGGCCGCCCCCACCAGCAGCGGAAGGCCGGGCTTGCCCTTGTCCCTGGCGAGGCGGGGGCCCAGGGCGGCCATCAGCGCGGTCAGTCCGGGCAGGGGCCTGATCCACATCGTGATCTCCCGGACCAGGCCGTCCTCGTCCAGTTCGAGCTGGGCGACCTCGTTCAGCGGCTGGCGGCCGACCCGGGCGGTCGCGGTGAGCATGCGGGTGCGGGTGTCTCCGAGGTCGCTCTGGTAGCGCAGGTCCGACAGCACGTCGAAGACGGCCTCGAACAGCGTCCCCACCTGCTTCAGTCCGTTGAATCCGGCCCGGTAGCTCAGTGGGGAGTGGAACACCACGTCGTCGGCGAGCGTGGCCTTGAGCGCTTCGACGTCATGTGCCTCGCCGGCCTGGCGGTAGGCGGCGGCGGGTGAGTCCTGAATGTGAACTGTCATGGGTTCACTTTATCCACCCACTATCGTGGGTGCATGAACAGGTTCGGTGAGATGCACTGCTCCATCGCCCAGGCCGTCGGCGTCATCGGCGAGCCCTGGACGCCGCTGATCCTGCGCGACCTGTTCCTGGGCCTGCGCAGGTTCGACGACCTCGCCGAGGACCTGGGCATCTCGCGCAACCTGCTGGCCCGCCGGCTCGACCATCTCGTCGCCACGGGGGTCGTGGAGAAGCGGCCCTACCAGGAGCGTCCGGTGCGGCACGAGTACCTGCTGACCGAGGCCGGCCGTGACGTCGTGCCCGCGCTGCTGACCCTCATGGCCTGGGGCGACCGCTGGTCCACCCCGCCCGGCGGGCCGCCCGCGCTGCTGGTCCACTCCTGCGGGCGGGAGTTCACGCCGGTCGTCACCTGCCCCCACTGCGGCGGCGAGGCCACCGCCGAGACCGTGCTGCCGCTGCCCGGCCCGGGAGCCGCCCGGGGGCCGGGCACCATGGTCCTGGCCGCCGATCTGTGACGTCCCGTGTTTGACGCGCGACCCTTCGTGAGAGGACTCTCATCGCCCGCTCACGGCCGCCCCACGGCGGCCCCGCAGGCTGAGGGGACCGCGACGTCGATCAGGAGGCGTAGATGGATCTCATGCCACGGTGGCCGGCGTTGGCCGCCGCGCTCGCGTTCGTCCTCGGCGGGGGAGGGATGGTCCTTCCCGCCCAGGCGGCGGCCGGGCCTTCCGCGGCCCTCGTCCTGGCCGCCGCCTACGACGACGAGGGCGACGATGACAGTGACAGTGACGATGACGATGACGAGGCCGCCCCTCGGTCCGGGCGGGGCGAACCGGTCAGGAGGCAGGCGCACGCCCCACGGGGCGACGACGACGTCGAGGGCATCCCCGGCCTGGAGGCGCGCGACCCCCGGCCCCACGACCCTGTCAGCGGCCCGGCGGAGGCCCCCAGGCAGGCCGAGATCCGGCTGGAGAGCGGCACCACGACCGGCGGCGGGCACGTCGGCCCGATGGTGCTGCTGGCCATCCTCGGCACCGGCGCCCTGGTGGGCACCTCGTACTGGCTCTCGCGCCGCTACGGCCCCTGACGGGGGTCAGATCCGGGAGGGGACCTCGTTGCCTGCCGCCCTGATGGCCTTGGGCAGGTTCGTCAGGGCGAGCAGCACGAAGCCCGCCACGAAGAATATGATCATGGACACGATGGCGATCCGGTAGCTGTTGGTGACCTGCAACGCGATCGTCACGGTCAGCGACCCGATGAACGCCGACCCCTTGTCGCTGATCTGCAGCAGGCTGAAGTACTCCGCCTCCCGCCCCTTCGGGATCACCTGCGAGAACAGCGACCGCGACAACGCCTGCGTGCCGCCCAGCACGATCGCGATGGCGAAGGCCATCAGGTAGAACTGCAGCGCCTGCCCCTCGCCGACGAACATCGCCACCACCACGATCGCCGTCCACACCACCAGGCTGGCCAGCACCGTGCGCTTGGTGCCGAAGCCGCGCGCCAGCCACCCCAGCAGCAGCGCCCCGAAGAACGCCACGAACTGCACCATCAGGATCGCCGTGATCTGCACGGTCTTGTCCAGCTTGAGCGCCTCGGAGGCGAACGCCGCGCTGTTGCCGATGACCGTCTGCACGCCGTCGTTGTAGACCAGGTAGGCCACCAGGAACAGCAGCGTCAGCGGGTAACGCCGCAGCTCGGCCAGCGTACGGCCGAGCTGGCGGAAGCTGCCGCCCACCGAGCGCAGCGCCGTGGTCTCGTGCGCCGCCACCGGACGGTTGCGCAGCCGCAGCAGCGGGATGACCGTGAAGGTGGCCCACCACAGCCCGGCCGACATCATGCTGATGCGCACCGCCATGCCCTCGCTCAGCCCGAGGCTGTCGTGCTGCAGGAACAGCGCCAGGTTGAGCAGGAGCAGCAGCCCACCGCCGAGGTAGCCGATCGCCCAGCCGCGCGAGGAGACCCCGTCGCGCTCCTCGGGGGTGGAGATCTGCGGCAGGAAGGAGTCGTAGACCACCACCGAGGAGCCGTAGGCCAGGTTGGCCACCACGAACAGCACGCCGCCCAGCAGGTAGCGGTCGCCCTCGACGAAGTACAGGCACATGGCGGCCAGCGCGCCGACGTAGGCGAACCCGCCGAGCAGCTCCCGCTTGCGGCCGGTGTGGTCGGCCAGCGCGCCCACGATGGGCAGGAACACGATCTGCAGGAAGACCGCCACCGTCAGCGTCAGCCCGAAGAAGGCCGCGGGCCTGATGTCGGCGCCGAGCACGTCGACGTACCCCAGGCCGGGGTGGCGCAGGACCAGCGTGTCGAACTGGGACACGCACGTGTCGGAGGCCAGCGCCGGGAAGTCCTTGGCGCAGGCGGCGGTCTTGGCGACCGGGATCAGGTACGGGCCCAGGAAGACCGAGATGACCGTGGTGTAGAAGGCCGAGTTGGCCCAGTCGTAGAAGTACCAACCGCGCTGTTCGCGACGGCGGGCCGCGGGGGAGTCGTCGAGCTCCGCGGGGGATGCGGTGGAGGCCATGGTGTCGTGTCGCTCCTCTGCGGCCGGGCGGCCGGCGGGCCTCGCGCTGCCCGGCAACGGGGGGTGGGGTCAAGCCTGACGAAGTGGCTGTCTTCGCAGGTCGTGGGACACATCCACGTGTCGTGCCCATGACCTTACAGTGATCACCTCATGAGAGGAAGGTCACGACCGCCGGGCCGCTCAGGCCGCCATGCCGCGCGGGTGCCACAGGCCCCTGCGGTCGAGGACGTCGCGCAGGCCGGTGACGTTGTCGGTCATGATGCCGTCGACGCCGAGGTCGAGCAGGTGCTCCATGCGGACGGTGTCGTTGATCGTCCACACGTGCACCTGCATGCCGATGGCGTGGGCGGTGCGGACCAGGCGGCGGGTGGTGACGCGCAGGCCGCGGAAGCCGACCGGCACCTGCGCGCACGGGATGCCGGAGCGCGACAGGCGGGCCAGCAGGCGGCCGTAGCCGGAGGTGGTGGCGGCGGCCCGCAGCGCGGCCACGCCACGCGGGCCGAGCGCCGAGCACACCTCCCGGCCCAGCGCGGCCCTGGCCATGACCAGGCGCTCGTCGGAGAAGGAGGTCAGGCAGACGCGGTCGTAGGCGTTGGTGCGGCGGATCACCTCGGCCAGCGGCGCGATGGCCGCGGCCTCCTTGACGTCGATGTTGAAGCGCACCTGCGGCCAGGTGCCGAGCAGGTCCTCCAGCAGCGGGATCTCGTGCACGCCGGCGATGCGGGCCTGCCGGACCTCCCGGTAGGGCAGCTCGGAGATGCGGCCCCGCCGGTCGGTCACCCGGTCGAGGGTGTGGTCGTGGAAGGCCAGCAGCACGCCGTCGGCGGTGGCGTGCGCGTCGGTCTCCAGGTAGTCGTAGCCGAGCGCGACCGCGCGTTCGAAGGCCGCGAAGGAGTTCTCGGCGCCCTCCAGCGCGCCTCCGCGGTGGGCGAAGGCCAGCGGGCCCGGATGGTCGAGAAAGGCGAAACGACGGCTGAGCACGACCGGGGTGTCCCTTCCGGAGCTGGATGGTTCGGTCACGGTTCGGGAAGATTCTCCCACTCCTGGCGGCGGGCCTCGGCCAGCGCGATGGCCGCGGCGACCGACACGTTGAACGAGCCGACCCGCCCGACCTGCGGGATGTAGCAGACGCCGTCGACGGCCTCCAGCAGGGCGGGGGAGCAGCCGTGGTCCTCGCTGCCGACCACCAGGCACACGTCGCGGGCCAGGTCGGCGCGGTGCAGCGGCAGGGCCTCGCCGGTCAGCTCGATGGCCAGCACGGTGTAGCCGTCCTCCTTGGCGGCCTTGACCGCGTCGGTGGCCGGGACCGGCTCGTGCCAGGTGACCAGGCGTTCGGTGCCGAGCGCCGTCTTGCCCGCCTTGGGGTTGGTGGGGGGCGTGGCGTTGCCCGCCAGCCAGATCTGGTCGACGCCGAACGCCGCGGCGCTGCGGAAGATCGAGCCGACGTTGAACGGGCCCGTCACCGACTCAAGGATCAGCGCGAGCCGGTTGTCGGTGTTCCTGCGCCAGGTGCGGTTGAGCCGCTTGACGTCGGTGGGGCGCAGCTGCCTTCTCATCGGGCCACCTTCAATATGCGGTAGGCGGCTCGGGAGGCCTCTCGGGAGGCCTGCCAGCCCTGCTCGCCGAGCCAGCGCTGCAGGGAGTCCGAGCCGAGGTGTTTCTGGACGACCAGGTAGGCGACGCCGTCGGGCGTCAGCCGGGTGAGCCACCTGGTGAGCATCTCGTGCAGAGCCGGCTTGCCAATCCGGATGGCGGGATTGGACCAGATGGCCCGAAATTTCACGTCATCCGGCACTTCATCGATATGAACTGGTCTTACTTTGTAAAGGCGGGCGGCCTGGGCGTTCCGCTCGGTCAGCTCCAGGCTGCGCCGGTTCACGTCGACGGCCCACACCGTCGCCTCAGGGGCCCGCGAGGCCATCGTCAACGCGATGGGCCCGTAGCCGCAGCCCAGGTCGAGCAGGTCGCCCTCCTGCGGCGGCGGCGGGACGGACTCCAGCAGCGCGCGCGTGCCGACGTCGACCCGGTCGGGTGAGAACACGCCCCTGTCGGTCTCCAGCCGCAGATGCAGGTCGGGCAGGACCAGGTCGACCGTGCCCGGCCTGCTCGCGGTCTCGGGTTGTTCGGAGAAGTAGTGGGCCACGTGGGAAAACGTTACGGGATGCGCGTGCCGAACAAGACCGCGGCGCCGGCCACCAGCAGCCCGATCACGATCGCGGCCACGATGAACCACTGGGTGATCTCCTGGCTGACCAGCTTGAACCCGAGCGAGGTGCCGATCTGCTCGTAGACGTCGCGCAGTTCGCTGCCGGACTCGGCGGTGTAGGCGCGGCCGCTGGTGCCGTCGGACAGCGACTGCAACGTCTGCTTGTTGACCGGGACGTTCACGGGCCTGCCGTCGATGTCGACAGTGCCCTCCTGGGTGCCGTACGCGATGGTGGAGACCGGGACGCGGGCCTGCTGGGCGGCGTCGATGGCCTCGTTCACCGACCGGCCGGAGGTGTTGTCGCCGTCGGACAGCAGCACGATCGCGGCGGGCGGCGGGTCGGTGGCGGCCTGCTGGTCGAAGGAGCGCACCGAGTCGAGGGAGTTGAAGACGGCCTCGCCGATCGCGGTGCCGGGGCGGGTGGTCAGGTTGCCGATGGCGGTGACGACGGCCTGGTGGTCGGTGGTGGGGGAGATGACGACGTTGGCCGAGCGGGCGAAGGAGACCACGCCGACGTTGAAGCGGTCGGGCAGCTCCCGGGCGAACGCCTGGGCGGCGGCCTTGGCGGCGCTGATCCGGTTGGGCTGGACGTCGCCGGCGTCCATGGACAGGGAGACGTCGAGGGCGATCATGATGGTGGCCCGGTCGCGGGGGACGCGTACCTGGTCGGCGGGCTTGGCGGCGCCGACGACCAGCAGCGACATCATGCCGAGGAACAGCGCGGGGGGCACGTGCCGGCGCCAGCTGGGCCCGGCGGGGGCCACGAGGTCGAGCAGTGCCAGGTTGGTGAAGCGCACGGTGTAGCGGCGGCGGGCGAACTGCGCCACGACGTATCCGGCCACCAGCAGCGCCACCAGCACGAGCAGCCACAACCAGCCGGGGGCGAGAAACGTCATACGGGTCTCCGGTGGGCGAGGTGGCTCATGCGGCGCTGGCGCAGGACGAACTGCGCCACGTCGAACACCCAGTCCCTGTCGGTCCGCAGCACCAGGTGGGCGATCCCGGCGCGGCGTAGGGCCAGCCGGGTGCCCTCACGCTGGAGGGCGGCGGCTTCTGCATATGCTTGCCGGACTTTGGGAGAAAGGTGCACTTCACGTACGTTCCCGGTCTCGGGATCGGTGAACGCCACCCGGCCGACGTCCGGCAGCTCCAGCTCGCGGGGGTCGATGACCTCCACGGCCAGCACCTGGTGGCGGGAGGCCAGCCGCCTGATCGGGCGCTCCCAGGGGCGTTCGGCGTCGGGGTCGAGCTCGGGCCGGGCGTCGAGGAAGTCGGAGACGACCAGGCGCAGGCCCCTGCGACGCCGGGTGGCCGCCAGCACGTCGATGCCCTCGGCCAGGTCGGGGGCGTCCGGCACGACCCGGCCGCGCGGGGCGTCCATGAGGGAGTTGAGCAGGCCGTACAGGGCCGGGCGGCCGGTGCGGGCGGGCATGCGGTGGATGTACTCCTCGTGCAGCACCAGCGCGCCGAACCGGTCGCCCATGCGGCTGGCCAGGAAGCCGATCGCGCCGACGGCGGCCACGACCAGGTCGCGCTTGTCGGTGTCTGCGGTGCCGAAGTCCATGCTGGCCGACAGGTCGGCCAGCGCCCACGTCTCCAGCTCCCGGTCGGCGATCAGGTCGCGGACGTGGGGGACGGTCGTGCGGGCGGTGACGGCCCAGTCCATGCGGCGCACGTCGTCCTCGCCGGGCACGTACAGGCGGCTGTCGCCGGCCTCGCTGCCGGTGCCGGGCAGCAGGCCCTGGTGGGCGCCGTGCAGCAGGCCGTCGAGCCGCCGGGTGACGGTCAGCTCCAGCCGCCGCAGCGCCTGCTCGGCGGTGTTCAACGGTTCTGGTTCCAGACGACGAGGGGCGGCGGCACGGCGTGCAGGATCTGCTTGACCACCTGCTCGGGATCGACGCCGTCGGCCAGCGCGTCGAAGGTCAGCATGAGCCGGTGGGACATGACGTCGACCGCCACGTCGCGCACGTCGTCGGGCAGCAGGTAGTCGCGGCCGCGCAGCAGGGCCAGCGCGCGCCCGGCCGAGACCAGGCCGAGCGTGGCGCGGGGGCTGACGCCGATCTCGATGGTCTCGGTCAGGTCGCCCAGCCCGTAGTCGGCGGGCGCGCGGGTGGACATGACCAGGCGCACCACGTAGTCGGCCACGAGCTGGTGCACCGAGACCTGCTCGGCGGCCTGCTGCAGGGCCAGCAGCCGGCCGGGGTCGAGCACGCGGTCGGCCACGGGCGGCGTGACGCTCATGCGGTGGAGGATCTCCAGCTCCTCGTGCGCGCTGGGATGGGGCACCCGGACGCGGAACAGGAAGCGGTCGCGCTGCACCTCGGGCAGCGGGTAGACGCCCTCGGACTCGATCGGGTTCTGGGTGGCCAGCACGATGAACGGCCGGGGCAGCGGATGGGTGACGCCGGCCAGCGTGACCTGGCGCTCGGCCATCACCTCCAGCAGCGCGGACTGGACCTTGGCCGGGGCGCGGTTGATCTCGTCGGCCAGCAGGAAGTTGACGAACACCGGGCCGAGCTCGACGTCGAACTTCTCGTTGGAGGGGTGGAAGACGCGGGTGCCGACGATGTCGCTCGGCACGAGGTCGGGGGTGAACTGGATCCGGGCGAACGTGCCGCCCACGACGGTGGCCAGGGTGGAGGCGGCGAGGGTCTTGGCGACGCCCGGCACGCCTTCGAGCAGGCAGTGACCGCGGGCGAGCAGGGCCACGAGCAGCCGCTCGACCATGTGCTCCTGTCCCACGATGACACGCCGGACCTCGTCGAGACTTTGACGCAGCAGTGCCACGTCGTTTCCGCCTGGCAACTCTTCGGCGACGCTCATGACGCCATTCCACCAAACGCGCCGCGAACGTGCACGACGCCACGTCTGTGCTTTCATGGCAAACGTGGCAAGTCCCCTGCAGTACGGTGATCCGCCCCGGCTGGGGCGCTACGTCGTGCAGGCCCGCCTGCACACGGCTCCGGCCGGGTTCGTCTACCTGGGCCAGGGGCCCGACGGGCGCGCGGTGTCGCTGGCCGTGCTCACGCGGGGCGCGGCCCTGGACGCCGCCGCGCGCGACCGGTTCATGACCGCGATCAAGGAGGCGTCGGGGCGTTCGGGCGGGCGCGGGTGGCTGGGGCTCGGCCGGGCGCGCGCGTCGGTGCTCGACGGGACGCCCGAGGTGCTCGACGTGCACGACGGGCCGGCGCCGTGGGTGGCGGTGCCGTACGCGCCGGGGCAGCCGGGGGCCGAACGCTTCCTGGACCCGGTCATGGTGGGCGGGACGTTCATCGGGCAGGCGCACGGGCCGGACTTCGTGCCGTACTGGCTGACCGACCGCGCGCCCGCGCTGCCGGGGCCGCTGCTGCGGCGGCTGCCGCTGACCGAGACGCGCCGGCGGGTGCTGCTGGCCGCGCTGGCGCTGGCGCTGCTGCTGGTGCTGGTCACGACGATCCTGCTGTTGCTGCTGTTCGGCAGGCGCGACAGCGAGCAGATGCCCCGGCAGCTCCCGCCGACGGTGTTCGTGCCCACGCCGCCGCCCACTCCCGCCACGACGGTGCCGGAGCCCTCGCCGTCGCAGTCCTCCTCGCCGACGCGTACCGGTCCCGGCACGCCGGGGCGGTCGCCGGGTGACGAACTGGGCGAGTCGCCGCTCTGACATGCGGTTGAGCCTGACGTTACGTGAGGCTTTAGCGTCCGCGTCATGGAGTTCATCGTTCACGACACCCTCACGGCCATGGCCGACCTGCTCGCCCGGCCGCTCGCCGACCGGCCCGAGGCGCTGCGGGAGATGCTGGCGCCGATCCGGCCGGCGATCCCGATGCCCGGCGACATCGTCGACATCCACCACCAGGGCGGCGGCTTCCGCGTCGACGCCGACGACCCCCGCTATCTGCCCGCCGTACGGGCGATGATCGAGGCCGACGTGCTCGGCCAGGTGCGCCGGGAGCTGGAACGCGCCTCCCACGCGCTGAAGGAGGCCAGGCAGGCCTCTTCGCTGCAGGTGATGTTCGTGCTCGGCGACCCGGGCAACGAGCACCTGATGAAGGTCAGCGGCGGCTACTACGGGATGGGCGGCTCGCCCGGCTGGCTCTACCTGCTGGGCTGGCCGTCGGAGGAGGTCATCGGCAGGATCGCGCACTGCGCGGTGCACGAGTTCCACCACAACGTGCGTTACGCCAACGTCGAGTGGGACCCCGGGTCGGTGACCGTGGGCGAGCACGTGGTGGCCGAGGGGCTGGCCGAGGCGTTCGTCCGGGAGCTGTCGGGGCCGCAGGCCATGGGCCCCTGGTCGCGGATGGTGACCGGGGCGGAGCTGGAGCGCGCCCACGAGCTGATCATGGAGGCGTTCGACGTGCGGGGCATGGGGAACACGCCGGCGTACGTGCTGGGCGACAGCGCCATGCGGCTCTTCGGCCAGCAGCCCCGCGGCATTCCCGACATGGCCGGTTACGCGGTGGGGCTGCGGCTGGTGGACCGGGCCCTGGCCGAGACCGGGCTGAGCGCCGCCGAGGCCACCCTGCTGCCGGCCGCGCGGCTGCTGGGCCGTTCTCAGCCGGGGGAGACGAATCCGGACTCGTAGGCGGCGATCACGGCCTGGGTGCGGTCGCGCGCGCCCAGCTTGGCCAGCACGTTGCCGACGTGCGTCTTGACGGTCTCCTGGCTGACGACCAGCTCGGCGGCGATCTCGGTGTTGGACATGCCCTTGGTCATCAGCCGCAGCACGTCGCCCTCGCGGCCGGTGAGCCGGTCGATGCCCGGCACGTGGCCGCGCGGGCGGCGGCCGGCCAGGGTGCGGATCGCGGCCGGGAACAGCAGCGACTCGCCGGCCGCCACCAGCCTGATCGCCTGGATCAGGTCGTCCGGCCTGGTGCGTTTGAGCAGGAAGCCGCTGGCGCCGGCGCGCAGGGCGTCGTAGACGTGGTCGTCGTTCTCGAACGTGGTCACGACCACGACCTTGGGCGGGTCGTCGAGCTCCAGCAGCCGGCGGGTGGCCTGGATGCCGTCCACGGCGGGCATGCGGACGTCCATCAGCACGACGTCGGGGCGCTCGCGGCGCACGACCGGCAGGACCGCGGCGCCGTCCCCGGCCTCGCCGACCACCGCCAGGCCGGGCTCGGCGTCGATGATGACGCGCAGACCGGCGCGGATGAGGTCCTCGTCGTCGGCGATCACGACCTTGAGTGTCATGCGCACGACCTTAGAGGTGGCCGGCCCGGCCGGGGGTTGCGGGTGTCACGGGCTCGATCCTGGCGGGAGGGGACCGGCGGGGTTTCTCGTGTCAGGAGATCGGCTGCGGTGCGGGTGTCACGGGCTCGGCCGTAGCGGGAGGCGGACCGACACCGTCCAGCCGCCTTCGTCGGGGCCGGTGCACAGGTCGCCGCGGAGCAGGCGCACGCGTTCGCGCATGCCGTCCACGCCCCGGCCACCGCCCTGAGGGCGGCGCCCGCCGCGTCCCGAGCCGGGGTTGCTGACCTCCAGCCGCAGGTCGTCCCCCTGCACGGCGGCGGCCAGCCGCACCGGGCCGCCGCCGTGCCTGATCGCGTTGGTGAGCGCCTCCTGCACGATGCGGTACGCCTCCCTGGAGACCACGGCCGGCACCCCGGACAGGTCGCCCACCTCCTGCCGCACGTCGGCGCCGGAGGCGGCCACCAGCGCGCCGAGGTCGGCCAGCGTCGCCTGCGGCGCCCGCCGCGCCTCCACCTCCTGGTCGTCCTCATGGTGGCTTTCGCGGCGGTCCTCGCGCAGGACGCCGAGCACGTGGTCGAGGTCCTCCAGCGCGGCGCGCGCCGACTGCTCGATGGCCGCCAGGGCGGTCCTGGCGGTGGCCGGGTCGCGGTCGAGCACGCGTCCGGCCGCGGCGGCCTGCAGGGTGACGACGCTGAGCGCGTGCCCGACCGAGTCGTGCAGCTCGCGGGCCAGCCGGTTGCGTTCGGCCAGCGTACGGGCGTGCTCCTCGGCGGCGGCGAGCCGTTCGGCGGGGGTGGGGCCGAGCAGCGGGGGAGCCAGGGCGGCCAGCAACGCGCCCGCGCCCGCCGCGCCCGCCACCAGCAGCGCCAGCGCCGCCACGCCCGCCGCCGCCCACAGCAGGGACGGCCACCCCGGCTCGGCCGTCAGACCCAGCACCGGCATCGGCTCCCCGACGAACGGCAACGCCAGCGTGAACGCCGTGAACGGCACCACGGCCAGCGTGAACCCGCTCACCACGCCGCCGACCGCCAGATGCAACGTGAACCACGCCGCGGTGCGCCGCCGCTCCTGCCAGGACCTGCGGGCCTGCCGCGGCGGCGTCTCCACGCGCGCCCCGAGCAGCCCCTGGGCGGCGTTCACCTCCAGGCCGCGCACCGGCAGGAACAGCCCGGTCACCGCCACCACCGGCAGCACCGCGACGAACACCCCGATCTGGATCGGCATCAGCAGGTCGGCCGACACCCCGCTCCACACCCCGGCGACCAGCACCCCGGCCATCATGTACGGCATCAGCAGCGCGCCGCCCAGGATGAGGCATGCCCATCGGCGGGGGAGGTTCCTTCTCACATCCGGGATTGTATGTCGATGCTTTTTCGCGCTGGGAGTAATGCGCCGTGAGTGAAATGCGCCCCCAGCGAAAAAGGGCCGGAATTCGCCGTCGCCGGGTCTAGCGTTTTTCCCGGAATTAGTTTCGACAGAAAGGCGACGTCAATGACGGAGACCCAGCGCGCGGCCTGGCCTGAACAGCTCAGTCAGCGCCTGCTGAAGGAACGCATCGTGGTTCTCGGCCAGGAGGTCGACGACGAGATTTGCAACCGGCTCTGCGGCGAGCTGCTTTTGCTGGCGGCCGAAGACCCCAAGCGGGACATAACCCTGTACATCAATTCTCCGGGCGGCTCGGTGACGGCCGGCATGGCGCTCTACGACATGATGCAGTTCGTCCCGTGCGACGTGGCGACGGTGGCGATGGGCTTCGCCGCCTCCATGGGCCAGCTGCTGCTGACCGCGGGCGCGCCGGGCAAGCGCTACGCCCTGCCCAACGCCCGCGTCGTCATGCACCAGCCGCTGGGCGGCATCGGCGGCTCGGCCAGCGACATCCAGATCCAGGCCGACAACATGCTCTACACCAAGCGCAGGATGGCCGAGATCATCGCCCACCACACGGGCCAGCCGCTGGAGCGCATCCAGGCCGACTCCGACCGCGACCGGTGGTTCACCGCCAAGGAGGCGCTGGAGTACGGGTTCGTCGACCACATCGCCGAAGGGATGAACTGACCATGAGCGGTCGTTACGTGCTGCCCTCCTTCACCGAGCGCACCTCGTACGGGGTGCGGGAGATGAACCCGTACAACAAGCTGTTCGAGGACCGGGTGGTGTTCATCGGGGCCCCGATCGACGACACGGTGGCCAATGACGTGATGGCCCAGCTCCTCACGCTGGAGTCGCTCGATCCCGATCAGGACATCAACATGTACATCAACTCGCCGGGCGGGTCGTTCACGGCGATGACGGCCATCTACGACACGATGCAGTTCGTCCGGCCGGAGATCCACACGGTCTGCATCGGCGAGGCGTCGTCGGCGGCGGCCGTCCTGCTGGCGGCGGGCACGCCGGGCAAGCGGGCTGCCCTGCCGCACGCGCGCGTCCTGCTCCACCAGCCGGCCACCGAGGGCGGCCGGGGGCAGTCGAGCGACCTGGAGATCCACGCCAGGGAGATCATGCGGATGCGCGACCAGCAGGAGGAGATCCTGGCCCGCCACACCGGGCGCGGGGTGCTGGAGATCAGGAAGGACATCGAGCGCGACCGCATCTTCACCGCGGAGCAGGCGCGCAGCTACCGGCTGATCGACGACATCTACGCCTCCAGGAAGCGCTCCCTGGTGCCCGCCCGCTGATCGCGGGGGCTCTGCCGGCGGGCTGCCCGCCCTTGCCGCCTCTGCCGTACGGCACGGGTGTCAAGGGCGCGCGGCCCGCCGGTCTTCGTCCGCGCGAGGTGAGCCGGACCTCGGGGGCCGCTCAGTCACGCGGTCCGCCGGAAGCCGGGCGTGCCCTCGTCGCTCATGCCTGCGGTGGGTAGACGGTGTGGACGAGGTCGCGCAGGAAGGCGTCGAGGTTGTCGAGGCCGTAGTCGGCCAGTGTTTCGGGGGGTTGGGTGAGCAGGTAGATCAGGGCCGTGTTCAGGGCCATCGTCACCGTCGCGGCGCTGCGCCGGGTCGCCGGCAGGCCGGCCGCCTCGTGGGTGCGCAGATGCAGGGCCAGGTCGGCCCGGGTGAGCCCGGCCAGCGTCTCGCGCAGCTCCGGCCTGCGCGCGGCCTCGGCGTGCAGCTCGACGTAGGCCAGGACCCTCGACCTGTTGGCCGTGACCGCCTGGTCGACCAGGCGCCGCAGGAACGCGGCCAGCCCGTCGCGCCCCCGGATCTCCAGCGCCGGCGCCGCCTGGAGATCGGCCCAGTAGCGCTCGACACAACGTTCGGCGGCGGCCCGCAGCAGGGCGTCGCGGCTGGCGAAGTAGTTCTTGGCCGTGCCCTCCGGCAGGCCCGCCTCGCGGTCGAGCGCCCGGTGGGTCAGGCCCCTGCCGCCCTCCCGGGCCAGCACCTCGATCGCCGCGTCGCGAAGCTGGTCGCGCCGGTCCCGGTTCTCCGCCATGGCCGCCATCCTTCCAGCTTGCCGAACCACCACAGCAGTGGTACCACAGTTGTGGTGAAACGAGAAGGAGGCGCAGCCATGAGGGGAACCGCGGTGATCGTCGGTGCCGGGATCGGAGGGCTGGCGACGGCCGTCGGCCTGCGGCGGGCCGGCTGGGAGGTGAGCGTGCTCGAACGCTGGCCGGAGATCCGTCCGGAGGGCACGGCGCTCGGCATACGGCCGGTCGCCCAGGCCGCCCTCGACCGGCTCGGTCTGGGCGGGGAGTTGCGGCGCCGTACCGTGCCCTACCGTTCGGCACAGATCCGCAGGCCGGACGGGCGCCGACTGACCGACCTGCCCCTGGAGCGCATCGAACGCAAGGGCGGCGCGCCCGTCCTGATGTTGTCCCGGGTCTCGCTGATGGAGATGCTGCTCGACGCCGTGGGCGGTTCGACGGTCGAGACCGGCGCGGACATCACCGTCCCCGAGGCCCTGCGCAGCCGGTACGACCTGGTCGTGGGCGCGGACGGGCTGCGCAGCACGGTTCGCGAGGCGTTCTTCGGCGCCGCCGCCCGTCCGCGCTACTCCGGGATCGTGGCCTGGCGCGGTGTCGCCGGGTTCGAGCCGCCGGTCTACGGCGAGACGTGGGGCGCCGGACAGGTGTTCGGCATCACGCCCCAGGAGCCCGGCTCGACCAACTGGTACGCCGCCGTCGCCACCCCGGAAGGGCATCGCGAGTCTCTGGAGGAACTGCGGGCCCGCTTCTCCGGCTGGCACTCCGGTGTCGTCCGCGTCCTGGCCGAGGCCGACGACGGGAGCGTGCTGCGGCACGAGATATACGACCTGTCGCCGCGCCTGCGGTCGTTCGTCAGCGGGAACGCGGTTCTGGTGGGCGACGCCGCGCACGCCATGACGCCCTCGCTCGGGCAGGGCGCCTGCCAGGCCCTCCTGGACGCCGCCGCCCTCACCTCCTGCCTGGGGGAGGCTCGCGACCTGGGCTCCGCGCTGCGCCGGTACGACGGGCTGCGCAGGAGACCGGCGCAACGGGTGGTCGCCATGTCCCGCCTGATGACCCGCGTGGCCGGCCACCACCTCCAGGGACCCCGCAACCTCCTCCTCCGCCTCCTGGCCACCTGACCTCCTCGCCGCCGACCTCGTTCGGCTCCGGGGCGGTTGTCCGGCTGCGGCTGTCGCGGCCCTGTCCCGCTGTCGTCCCGCTGCCGTTGTGGCATGGCGATCGGGTGGGGGTGCGGTGGTGGGTGGGGGAGGGGTTGTAGTCTTCTGGGCGTTTCTTGGGGGAAATAGGGGGTTGGCGTGCCGCTGGAGCAGGTTGTGGTTTTGCTGGCGGCGGCGGCCGGCGCCGGGTGGGTGGACGCCGTCGTCGGCGGTGGCGGACTGGTGCAACTGCCGGCGTTGCTGATGACCGGCATGCCGCCCGTCCAGGCCATGGCGACCAACAAGTTCTCCTCGGTGTTCGGCACGGCCTCCGCAGCGGTGGCGTACGCGCGTTCCACCAAGATCGACCGTCAGGTGGCGTTGCCGGGGGCGGCGCTGGCCGCGGTGAGCGCCGGGCTGGGCGCGTGGGCGGCCGCGGCGATCTCGGCCGACGTGTTGCGCCCGGTCGTGATGGTGGTGCTGCTCGGCGTGGCGGCGTTCGTCACGTTGCGACCTTCGATGGGCGCGCTGCCCCAGCCGCATCTGCGGACGAACGCCCGGGTGGTGACGGCCGTGGCCGTGGCGGGCGTGGGCATCGCCTTCTACGACGGCATCATGGGGCCGGGCACCGGCACGTTCCTCATCATCGCCTTCACCACCATCCTCGGCCTGGACTTCGTCTCCGCCTCCGCCTCAGCGAAGATCATCAACGTGGGGACGAACCTCGGGGCGCTGGCGGTGTTCGGGCTGCAGGGGCACGTGCAGTGGGCGCTCGGGCTCGGCATGGCGCTGTGCAACGTGGCGGGCGCCCAGCTCGGCGCCAGGATGGCGATCAGGCGCGGCACGGCGTTCGTCCGGGTCGTGCTGTTGTGCGTGGTGGTGGCCATGGTGGTCAGGCTAGGCTGGCAGCAGTTCGGCTGACCCCCGCCACCCCGCCACACCGCCACCGCAAGAGGCGGCCAGGGATCAGGCGGCCGGTGCGTGAACACGCAGCGCGGTCAGGCGGGCTCGGGGGTGCGCAGGGCGGGGGCCGTGATCGCGACGAACGCCGCCATCAGCGCCGGTACGGCCAGCGCCCGCGGCAACCCGGCGAGCTGGGCCACCCCTCCGATGATCACCGGCCCCGACAGGAACCCCAGGTAACCGATGGACGCCACCCGCGCCAGCGCCCGTCCCGCGAAGGCCGGGTCCCGGTGCCCCGCGGCCGAGAACACCTGCGGCACGATGCACGACAACCCCGCCCCGAAGCAGCCGAACCCGACCACCCCGGCCACCGGCCCCCCGCCGAGCAGCGCCAGCCCGAGCCCCGCCGCCGCCAGCAGCCCGCAGCACCGCACCAGCGCCACAGGCCCGAACCGGGCGGCCAGCCGATCCCCCGCCAGCCGTCCCGCGGTCATCATGATCGAGAACGCGGCGTATCCGGCGGCGGCGAACCCCGCCGAGGAGGCCAGGTTCTCGCGCAGGTAGACCGAGCTCCAGTCGGCCGCCGCCCCCTCGCCCACCAGGCAGCAGAAGGCCAGCACGCCGAGGAACAGGATGCCCTTGGGCCGGCCTGACCCCGTGCCGCCGGCCGGAAGGGGAGCGGGCACCGACCGAAGCGCCCACCGCCACGCCCACACCGCCAGCACGACGATCACCGCCCCCACGCATCCGAACGTCACCGACGGCGGCAGCCCGGCCTGCGCGAACGCCCCGCCCGTCGTGGCCCCGACGAACCCGCCGATGCTGTAGACGGCGTGGAAGGACGACATGACCGGCCGCCCGTAGGCGCGTTCCACCTCGACGGCGTTGGCGTTCATGGACACGTCCAGGATGCCGTGGACGACGCCGAAGACCAGCAGCGCGGCGGCCAGCAGGCCCAGGTTCGGGGCGTGGGCGGGCGGGACCAGCACCACGCCCTGGAGCAGGGCGGCCGGGATCATGACGCGGCTGCTGCCGTAGCGGTCCACCAGGCGGCCGACGGTCGTCATGCCCGCGACGGCGCCCGCGGCGATGGCCAGCAGCGCCAGGCTGAGCCGTCCCGCGTCGAGGCCGAGGCCCTCCTTGATGGCGGGGATGCGGGCCGTCCAGGTGCCGATGGCCATGCCGGCCAGGAAGAACAGCAGGTAGACGGCCGTCCGTTCGCGTCTCACCGGGCCTCCTTGACGCTCACCCCGGCCGCGACGAGCGCGTCACGCTGCTCGGGCGGCACACCCTCGTCGGTCACCACGACGTCCAGGCGGGAGATCGGGCAGACCGCGCCGAAGGCCGTACGGGAGAACTTGCCCGAGTCGCAGGCCACGATCACCCGCCGGGCGGCGGCGATGGCCGCCCGCTTGACCGCGACCTCGGGAAGGTCGTGCGCGGTCAGGCCGTGCTCGGCCGACAGCCCGCAGCAGCCGATCACCGCGGTGTCGAAGCGCAGCGCCGCGATGGAGCTCTCGGCGAGCGGGCCCATGACGTTCAGCTCGCCCTTGCGGACCTCGCCGCCGGGCAGGACCAGGCGCACCCGCGGCGCGGCGGCCAGCAGCGAGACCGCCTGCAACGCCAGCGGCAGCACGGTCAGCCGCCGTCCGGTCAGGGCGCGGGCCACCTCCAGCACGGTGGTGCCGCCGTCCAGCACGACCGCCTCCCCGTCGGCGATCAGGGCCGCGACCTGGAGGCCGATCCGCCTCTTGGCCTCCACCGCCTCCCGCTCGCGCACCCCGAACGGCGGCTCCTCGCCGCGCAGCAGCAGGGACAGCGCCCCGCCCCTGACCCGGCGGACCACGCCCTGCTGGGCCAGCTCGTCCAGGTCGCGCCGGATCGTCATCTCCGACACGCCGTGTTCCTCGGCCAGCTCGGCCACCGAGACGCTGTCGTGGGCGCGCAGGGCGTTCATGATGGCTGTCAAACGTTCCACGTGTTCATACAAACACGGATAATGTGCGCAATACAATGACGGATATGCGCGCCAGCCGTCTGCTCTCCCTCCTCCTGCTGCTGCAGGCGCGCGGCCGCATGACCGCGCCCGAGCTGGCCGCCGAACTGGAGGTGTCGATCCGCACGGTCTACCGCGACGTGGAGGCCCTGTCGGCGGCCGGCGTCCCGGTGTACGCCGACCGCGGACCGGCGGGCGGCTACCAGCTCCTGGACGGCTACCGCACCCGCCTCACCGGGCTGACGGCCGAGGAGGCGTCCTCGCTGTTCCTGGCCGGGCTGCCGGGGCCCGCCGCCGAGCTGGGACTGGGCGAGGTCGCGGCCGCCGCAGAGCTGAAGCTGCTGGCCGCGCTGCCGCCCGAGCCGCGCTCGCACGCCTCCCGGATGCGCGAGCGTTTCCTGCTGGACGTGCCCGGCTGGTACCGCTCGGCCGACGACGTGCCGCACCTGAGCGACGTGGCCGACGGGGTGTGGGAGCGGCGACCGCTGCGCATGACCTACCGCCGGTGGGGCCAGCAGGTGGTCGACCGGGTGATCCACCCGTACGGGCTGGTGCTCAAGGGCGGCTCGTGGTACCTCGTCGCCGCGCCGCCCGACGGCTCCCCGCGCACCTACAGGGTCTCGCGCATCCTGACCGTCGAGCAGCTTCCCGGCCGGTTCCTCAGGCCGGAAGACTTCGACCTGGCGGCGTTCTGGCGGGCGTACGCCAAGGAGTTCCGCGAGCGCATGTACACCGCCGAGGCCGTCATCAGGCTGGCTCCGGGCCGGGAGGACCTGCTGGCGTACACGATGGGGTCCGACGTCGTCGCCGCGGCGCTGGCCGCGGCGGGCGGGCCCGACCCCGAGGGGTGGCGGGTGCTCACCGTGCCGGTCGAGTCGCTCACGCACGCCCGCTGGCTGCTGCTGCGCATGGGCGCCGACGTCGAGGTGCTGGAGCCGGCCGAGCTGCGGGTGCTGATGGCCGAGGCGGTGGCCGGCCTCGGCAAGCTGTACGGATGACGCCCTCCGCAAGCTCTCCCGATAAATCAGCGGAAAGCCCGGCGTCTTCTCTGTCAACATGCCGACCATGTACCTTCTGGCTTTCGTCGGCGCTTGCTTCCTGGTGGCCATGGTCCCCGGCGTGAGCACCGCCATCATCCTGCGTCAGACGCTCCGCTCCGGCCGCGGCTCCGGCCTGGCGGCCACCCTGGGCAACGAGACCGGCATCCTGCTGTGGGCGCTGGCCGCCGCGTTCGGCCTGTCGGCGCTGCTGGTGGCCTCGCAGGTCGCCTACGACGTCATGCGCGTGACGGGCGCCGTCGTGCTGGTCGTCATGGGCGTCCAGGCGCTGTGGCAGGCGCGCAAGGGGTCGCCGCCGGCGGAGGGCGAGGCGGTGGCCGGGCTGCGCGGGTCGTACCTGTCGGGGCTGGGCACCTGCCTGGCCAACCCCAAGGCCGCGGTGTTCGCGATGTCGTTCCTGCCGCAGTTCGTGCCGTCCGGGCAGAACGTGCCCCTGACGCTGGTGACCCTCGCCGTCGTGTGGGTGCTGGTGGACACCGTCTGGTACGGCCTGCTCATCTGGACGGTCGCCAAGGCCAGGGACTTCCTCGGCCGCCCGGCCGTCAGGCGCCGCCTGGAGCAGATCTCCGGCGTCGTGCTCATCGGCCTGGGCGTGCGCCTGGTCCTGGACGCACGATGACCCACTGAGCGGACGGGAGATCGTGGACTACCTTTAGGGCATGACCAACGACCTGGCGTCCCTGATGAGGCAGGCGCAGGACGACGACCCGCTGCTCGCCCTGCACGCCACCACCGCCCTGCGGCGCGAGATCGAGCGCCTGGAGGCCGTCCAGGTTCGGCGGGCCCGGGTGGCGGGCCTGCCCTGGGCGCAGATCGCCGACGCGATCGGCGTCAGCAAGCAGGCCGTGCACAAGAAGTACGGCCGGCGCTGATCACCCCCGCGGCCACCGTGCGGCGAACCAGCCCAGCACGA
This sequence comes from Nonomuraea sp. NPDC051191, assembly GCF_044455665.1. Lineage (NCBI taxonomy): Bacteria > Bacillati > Actinomycetota > Actinomycetes > Streptosporangiales > Streptosporangiaceae > Nonomuraea > Nonomuraea sp. NPDC051191. Next base: position 390,286 of record NZ_JBITEZ010000010.1, read on the forward strand.
GGTTCCAGGAGTAGCCGCGGCGGATGCGCCCGGCCACCTCGGGCGGCAGGGTGTCCAGGCCGCGGTGTTCGAGCAGCACCTCGGTGCCGTCCTCGACCGCGGTGAAGGCCACCTCGATCTCCATCCGGCCGCCCGGGTTGAGCAGGTCGGCCCAGACCAGGCGGCGGGGCGGCTCCCAGCGCACGATCCGGCCCATGTCCGCGTGGCCGCCGTCGTCCCACAGCTCGCGCAGGTAGCCGTCCTGGAAGCGGATGGCCACCGCGCGGTCGGGGTCGACCCAGCTGTGGCGGCCGCGCACGTACCACTGGTCGATCTCGTCGGTGAACATGCGGAACGCGGTCGCCGGATCGACCGGCACGACGACCGCCGCCCGTACGGCGTTCACCGGTTGCGCTCCACATGGTCCTTGAACGAGCCGAGCTGCTCGGCCCAGAACGCCTGCACCTGGTCCAGCCACGCCTGCAGGGCCGCGAACGGCTCCTGGCGCAGGGTGTAGAGCCGCAGCCGGGCGTCGGTTCCGCCCGCCTCCGCCTGGACCAGGCCGCCTGCCCGCAGGACGCGCAGGTGCCTGCTGAGCGCGGGGGCGCTCATCTGCACGGCCTGGGCCAGCTCGCCGGCCGGGCGCGGGCCCTCGCGCAGCAGGTCGATCACCTTGCGTCTGGTCGGGTCGGCGAGGGCGGCCAGCGTGGCGTCCAGGTCGTTAACGTTATTGTTAATCTTTGCCTCCTTCCGTTAAGGTGTTGATCCTTAACGGTAGAGGCAATTATTGCGAGGGGGCGTACATGAGTGTCCAGCTGGGCTACTACACCCTGTCCGTACGGGATCTGGAGCGGGCGGCGGCCTTCTACGGGCCGCTGTTCGGCTGGGGGTTCAGGCGCGAGCACGAGCGCTACCTGCACGTCACCAACACCTCCGTGCCCATGGGCCTGAATGCCTTCGGCCCGTCCTCGCAGCCCAACCTCTACTACCACGTCGAGGACATCGACGCCGCGGTGGAGCGGGTGCGCGAGCTCGGCGGCACGACCGGCGAGGTCTACGACAGCAAGTCCGGACGCGGCTGCACCTGCACCGACGACCAGGGCACCGAGATCAGCCTGTGGCAGCCCGCGCCAGGCTTCGAGTGAGACCCCCGCGCGCTCACGGGATCAGTCGGGGGCCTTGACCGTGGTGATGCCGAGCGTGCTGGTCATGGGCAGCAGGCCGGCCCCGAACACCGCGCCCAGCAGCGGCGCGCACAGGTCGGCCAGCCGCTGCGCGCGTTCCTCGCCGAGTTGCTGCCAGGGCTGCGCGGCCAGTTCGTCGGTCAGGCGTTCGACCTGGTCGCGCAGTGCCCGGCCGCGCTCGGTGGCCTGACCGGCGGCGTCCAGCAGGCCGCGCGCGGCCAGCCGTTCGGCGGCCTCGGCCCACTCCTGGCCGCTCCAGCCGCGTCCGGCGAAGTTCTCCGGCGGCGCGGCCCCGATGGCGGCGAAGGACACCAGCGACTCGCACGGGTCCAGCCCGGCCGTCAGCAGCGCCGCCACGTGCCCGTCGCCGCGGTGCTCGCGCAGCACGGTCGCGGCCTGCCACAGCACCAGGTGCGGCTCGTCGGGCCAGGGCAGGTCGAGGTTGGCGGCGGCGAACGGCCGTCCCGCCACCGTCACGCTCTCGGCGGCCCGCCGGGCCAGCCCGGCCGCCTCGGCGAGCTCCGGACCGTCCAGCCGGTCACCCAGCAGCCCGCGGCAGACGCGGTCGATCGCCACCAGCCGCGCCCGCAGCACCTGCTCCGGGGAGGCGGTCTGCCACACGCCCGGCACGTGCTCGCCGACCGTCCGCGGGCTGAAGCTGTGGTACGCGGCCGTCGCCAGGTGCGTCCCCGCCCGGCCGAGCGGCGCGGTGCGGTAGGCGAAATAGCTCGGCCAGCGCGACTCGACGTCGTAGCCCAGCGCGGCGGCCTCGGCGAACGCCTCGGGCGCGAAGTACAGCACGGCGTGCAGCGGCTCGATCTGGTGCCACATGCGGCGGGAAAGTCGGGACCATGCGCTCACGGCGGAACACCTCACTGTCTAGATAAGCTATGCCAGTGACGATAGACGCGTGGCGCATCACTGGTCAATCGCAAATAGACAGTTATGTCGGAAGGTGGGTGGATCTGGCCGTCGTGCTGGTCAACGAACTGGCCGTCACCCAGGCGCGCGGCCGTCCCGTCGCGCCGCCCGCCGACCGGCGTGCCGCGCTCGACGCCGCGTTCGTCCAGCACGGGTGGGTTCCCAGCAGGGCGCTGACGGGCGCCGACGCCGACCGGCTGGCCGGAGTGGCCGCCGAGCTGCACCCCGCCTTCGCCGCCGGTCCCGCCGCTCCGGCCGTGCTGAACCAGGCTCTGATACGGCACGGCGCCGTCCCCAACCTGCACGGCGACCCGCCCGTCCTGGCCTTCCACAGCCCGGACGCCGACCTGGTGGACGCCTGGGCGGCCGACACGGGCACGGCCCTGGCCATGGTGATCGGCGTCGGCCAGGGGGTGCGGCTGCGCTCGTGCGAGGCGGCGTCCTGCGACGTGGTCTTCTTCGACGTCACCCGCAACGCCTCGCGCCGGTTCTGCGGCCTGTCCTGCCAGAACCGCGCCAAGGCCAGCGCCTACCGCGCCCGCCGCCGCACCTGATCTACAACGTAAAGGCGCTGGGCCTTCGCGATCAGGACCGTCAGTGCACGGAGAACCCGCCGTCGACGAAGAGCATCTGGCCGGTGACGAACGCGCAGGCGTCACCGGCCAGGAACACCGCCGCGCCCGCGAAGTCGGCCGGCAGGCCGTTGCGGCCGGCCATGTGGCGGGCGGCCAGCTCCTCGACGCGGCCCGGGACGGCCTGGGCGGGTTCGGTCAGCGGAGTGAGCACGAATCCGGGGATGATCGTGTTGACGCAGACGCCGTGCGCCGACCACGCCTCGGCCTGGGAGCGGGTGAGGCCGGCGACGGCGGCCTTGGCGGCGCCGTACACGCCGCTGTGGCCGAAGGCGCTGAAGGTCTGCTGGGAGCCGATGTTGATGACGCGTCCCCAGCCGCGGGCGGCCATGCGGGGGCCGAAGTGCTGGCCGAGCAGGTAGGGGGCGGTCAGGTGCACGGCGATGGTCTGCTCGTAGTCGCCGGGGGTGAGCTCGGCCATGGGTTTGCGGATGTTGTTGCCGGCGGCGTTGACCAGGATGTCGATCTCGCCGGCGGCGGCACACAGGCGGGCGAGGTCGTCGCGGTCGTGCAGGTCGGCGCTGACGGCGGAGGTGGTGACGCCGTGGGCGCGCAGCCGGTCGGCGGCCTGTTCGAGCTCGGCGGGGCGGCGGGCGGCGAGCACGATCTCGGCCCCGGCCCGGCCGATCGCCTCGGCCATGGCCAGGCCGATCCCGGAGCTGCCGCCGGTGACGAGGGCGCGGCGGCCGTGCAGGGAGAACAGGTCACGCAGATAGTCCGACACGACCGTTCAAGCTAGCAGCACCCGTGCAGGGCCGGACGGGCGGTGCCGGTTGCCGGACAGGCGAAGGAGGGCTAAGCTCGTGAGCTCCACATTCTGCAAGCGGCTCCACAGAGCTCCCGTAAAGGAGTATAGCAGCTAATGGCTAATCGTCAAGATGGTCTCGCGGAAGCCCTTGACAGCGAGCAGCGTACGGTCCAGTGGCTGTACGCCAGGCTCGACGCGGCCAGGGAGCGGGCGCAGGCCACGCTGCGCCAGGTGTACGCCGGGGGAGGCGCGATGGGCAGCCGGCAGGCCAGGGTCGAGCGCGAGGTGACCGCCTCCGAGCAGGCGCGCAGGCTGGCCCAGCTCAACGCGGTCGAGCGCGGCCTGTGCTTCGGCCGGATCGACGACTCCGGCGGCCTCAGCACGTACGTCGGCCGGATCGGGCTGCGGGACGAGGACCACGAGTCGGTGCTGATCGACTGGCGGGCCCCGGCGGCTCGCCCGTTCTACGTGGCCACCGCGACCGACCCGGGCGGCCTGGTGCGGCGCCGGCACCTGCACCTGAAGGACCGCACGGTGGTCGGCATCGACGACGAGGTGTTCGACCTGGACGGCATGTCCGACGGCGACCGGCGCACGCTGGTGGGCGAGGCGGCGCTGCTGGCGGCGCTGCGGCGGGGCCGTACCGGCCGGATGGGCGACGTGGTGGCCACGATCCAGATCGAGCAGGACCGGGTGATCAGGGCGGGGTTGCAGGGGGCGCTGGTGGTGCAGGGCGGGCCGGGCACCGGCAAGACCGTCGCGGCGCTGCACCGGGCCGCCTACCTGCTCTACACCCACCGCGACACGCTGGAGCGGCGCGGGGTGCTGGTGGTGGGGCCCAATCCGATGTTCCTGCGCTACATCGGGCAGGTGCTGCCGGCGCTGGGGGAGACGCAGGTGGTGATGGCCACGGTGGGCGAGCTGTTCCCGGGGGTGCGGGCGGTGGCCGCCGATCCGCCGGAGGTCGCGGTGGTCAAGGGCGACCTGCGGATGGCCGAGGTGGTGGCCGCGGCGGTGGCCGACCGTCAGCGGGTGCCGGTGGGGGATCTGGAGGTGGAGCTCGACGGCCTGCGGCTGCGTGTGCCGCACGCGGTGTGCGCCCGGCTGCGCGAGCGAGCGCGGGCGGTGCGCCTGCCCCACAACATGGCGCGCAAGCTGTACGTCACCGAGCTGCTGAAGGAGCTGGCCAGGGCGGAGGCGCGGGCGCTGGAGGAGTCGCTGCACCTGGAGGAGCTGGCGGCCGACGACCCGGAGCTGGCCGAGCCGCTGGACCTGGAGGGCGACCTGGACGAGACGGACATCGCGCTGGCGGCCGGACGGCTGTGGGGCGAGGAGCCGGTGCGGCGGGCGGTGGCGGAGCTGTGGCCGGAGCTGACGCCGCAGGAGCTGGTCGCCGATCTCCTCTCGGCGCCGGACACGTTGTGGTCGGTGTGCCCGCCGGGCCTGGACTGGACGTCGCTGGTACGCCCCCGCGAGTCGCCCTGGACGGTCGGCGACGTGCCGCTGCTGGACGAGGCGGCCGAGCTGCTGGGCCACGACGACTCGGCCGACCGGGTGGCGGCGCGGCGGGCGAGGGAGGAGTGGGCCGAGCAGGAGCTGTACGCGCGCGAGGTGCTGGAGACCACGGGCCTGCTGGAGGGCGGCGTCTTCGACCGGGCCGACGTGCTGGCCGAGCGGCAGGCCGACGACGGCACGGGGCTGACGACGGCCGAGCGGGCGGCGGCCGACCGCACGTGGGCCTACGGGCACGTGATCGTGGACGAGGCGCAGGAGCTGTCGCCGATGGCCTGGCGGATGGTGGTGCGGCGGGTTCCGGCGCGGTCGCTGACCGTGGTGGGCGACCTGGCCCAGACGGGGTCGGCGGCGGGGGCGCGGTCGTGGGCCGAGGTGCTCGACCCGTATCTGGAGGGGCGCTGGCGGGAGGAGCGGCTGCTGGTCAACTACCGGACGCCACTGGAGATCATGCGGGTGGCGGCCGACGTGCTGGCGGCGGTGGCGCCGGGGCAGGAGCCGCCGGAGTCGGTGCGCGACGGGGGCGACGAGCCGCGCGCGGTGCGGGTGCCGGTGGCGGAGCTGCCGGCGCTGGTGGCGGCGGAGCTGGCCGAGCTGTCCGGGCCGGGCGAGGGCGGCCGGTTGGGGATCGTCACGTCCGACGGGCTGCACGCGCGGGTGGCGGCGCTGTTCCCGGGGGCGGAGGATCTGGACGCGCCGCTGGTGGTGCTGACGGTGACGCAGGCCAAGGGGCTGGAGTTCGACGGGGTGGTGGTGGTCGACCCGGCCGGGATCCTGGCGCAGTCGCCGATGGGCGGCCACGACCTGTACGTGGCGGTGACGCGGGCGACGCGGCGGCTGACGGTGGCCTACGAGGGCGACCTTCCGGCGATGTTGTCCCGCCTGGCCTGAAAATCTACAATGTAAAGCCGCTGGGTCGGTGAAAATTCACCTCGAACACGCCCAAAAAACCAGCGACTACCGGGAGCGCGCCGCGCGGGTCATTCGTTGTAGAGCTTGTCCGCGACCTCGCGGATGCGGCGGGTGGCGTGGTCGAGGGCGCGCAGGGCCTCGGTGTCCAGGTGGGACATGATGCGCTTGTAGTGTCTGAGGCCGGCGTCGTTGATCTCGGCGATCAGGGTGACGCCGGCGGGGGTGAGCTCGACCCGGCGCACCCGGCGGTCGTTGGGGTCTTCATGCCTGCTGACCAGGCCCTGGGCGACCAGGCGGTCGACGATGCCGGTGACGGTGGCCAGGCTGACGCCGAGGGTGTGGGCGAGGTCCTGGCCCGAGGCGGAGCCGTGCGTGGACAGCTGCATGACGACGTGGAGCTGGCGGATGGTGAGATTGGAGCTGAACAGGGGGGACTGCTGTTGTGTGAACAGTTTTCCCAGGTCTCGCTGTGTCTCGGTGATCCGTCGGATCAGGTCTTCGCGTTCGTCGTCCACGCTCACCTCTCGCTTCCTGAGAAGGTTATCAGGAAAGTCAGGTCACGCTAAATATTCGTATTAGGCAAAGTGTTAGTCTGGGGCGAACTCTTGGAGGGGAGCCTATGACCGCTTTCGCCCGGTTGAGTCTGGTCAACCGCAGTCTTGTGATCTTGGTGGCGGTCGTGATCACCGCGTTCGGCGCGTTCACGATTCCGCAGTTGAAGCAGCAGCTCCTGCCGTCGTTGGCGTTCCCGGGCGCGTTCGTCATCGCGCCCTTCCCCGGCGCCTCGCCGGAGATCGTCGAAGATCAGGTGACGAAGCCGATCGAGGACTCCTTCCAGGGGATTCCCGGCATGGAGCAGATGACCTCCACGTCGAAGGAGGGCCTGGCCCAGATCCAGGTGGCCTTCGAGTACGGCACCGACATCGAGGCGTCGCTGAACAAGATGCAGCAGGCCGTCGCCAGGATCACGCTCCCGCAGGGCGTCGATCCGCAGGTGGTGGCGGGCAACACCGATGACATCCCGGTGCTGGTGCTGGCGGTGGGCGACGGCGGTGACGAGCGGGCGATGGCCGACAAGCTGCGCCGGATCATGGTGCCGGAGTTGCAGAGCGTCGAGGGGGTGCGCGAGGCGGCGGTCACCGGTACCCGCGACGAGGTCGTCACGATCGAGCCGGACATGAAGAAGATGGCGCTGGCCGGGGTGTCGGCGGCGCAGATCCCCGAGGTGCTCAAGGCGAACGGCACGCCGATCCCGGCCGGGTCGCTGACCGCCGACGGCAGGTCGCTGACCGTGCAGGTGGGTTCGCGGGTCGACTCGCTGGAGAAGCTGAAGAACCTCTACCTGACGCCCGCGCAGCCGCAGGTCGCCCAGCCCTCGCAGCCTCAGCAGCCTCAGACGCAGGGCCGCCCGCAGGCCGGGCAGCCGGCGCAGACGGGCCGGACGGCGGTGCCGCAGCAGGCGGTGCGTCCCAAGCCGCTCAAGCCGGTCAAGCTGGGCGAGGTGGCCGAGATCAAGCGTGGCCTGGCCGACGCCTCGACGATCACCCGTACCGACGGTAAGACGAGCCTCGGCGTGTCGGTGACGATGACGCCCGACGGCAACGCGGTGACGATCTCGCGTGAGATCCGCGAGAAGCTGCCGGAGCTGACGCGGTCGCTGGGCGACTCCTCCGACACGCAGGTGTCGGTGGTGTTCGACCAGGCGCCGTACGTGGAGGAGTCGATCGAGAACCTCACCACCGAGGGCCTGCTGGGGCTGGCGTTCGCGGTGCTGGTCATCCTGGTGTTCCTGCTGTCGGTGCGTTCGACGCTGGTGACGGCGGTGTCGATCCCGCTGTCGGTGGTGATCGCGCTGCTCGCGCTGTGGGCGGGTGACTACTCGCTCAACATGCTGACGCTGGGCGCGCTGACGATCGCGGTGGGCCGGGTGGTCGACGACTCGATCGTGGTGCTGGAGAACATCAAGCGCCATCTGGGTTACGGCGAGGCCAAGCTGCAGGCGATCCTGACCGCGGTGCGGGAGGTGTCGGGGGCGGTGACGGCCTCGACGCTGACGACGGTGGCGGTGTTCGCGCCCATCGCGATCGTGGGCGGCATGGTGGGCGAGCTGTTCCGGCCGTTCGCGGTGACGGTGGCGGTGGCGTTGCTGGCCTCGCTGGTGGTGTCGCTGACGGTGGTGCCGGTGCTGGCGTACTGGTTCCTCAAGGCGCCGGCGTTGTCGCCGGAGCAGGCGCGGGCCCAGCGTGAGGAGGCCGAGGCCAAGGAGCTGCGCAGCCCGTTGCAGCGGGCGTACCTGCCGGTGCTGCGGTTCGCCACGCGGTTCAAGCTGGTGACGGTGCTGATCGGGGTGGCGGTGTTCGTCGGGACGATGGGCCTGGCGGGCGGTCTGCGGACGAACTTCCTGGACTCCTCCGGGCAGAACACGATCTCGCTGACGCAGAAGATGCCGGTCGGCACCGATCTGGCCACGACGGACCAGGCCGCCGAGAAGGTGGAGGGCGTGCTGTCGGGGTTGGCCGGTGTGGAGACGTACCAGGTGAACGTGGGCGGCGGCAACGCCATGCAGGGTGGCGTGGGCGGCGGCGCGGACCGGGCGTCGTACTCGGTGACGGTCAAGGACGGCGTCGAGCCGGCGACCGTGGAGCAGCAGCTCCGGGAGAAGATCACGGGCCTGTCCGGGGTCGGTGAGGTCACCGTCGGCGGCGCCGGTGGGGGCGGGTTCTCCTCCGACACGGTGAGCGTGATCGTGCAGGCGCCCGACGCCGAGACGCTGCGCACGGCGACCGACTCGGTCAAGAGCGCGATGGGTCAGGTGAAGGGTCTGCGTGACCTGTCGTCGAACCTGGAGGCCAGCGCGCCGCGCATCGAGGTCGCGGTCGACCGGGAGAAGGCGGCGGCCAAGGGGCTGTCGGAGGCGCAGGTGGGTCAGGCGGTGGCGCAGGCGTTCCGTGGCGCGCCGCTGGGCCAGATCACCCTGGACGGCCGCAGCAGCGACCTGGTGCTGCGCGGTGGTGACGCTCCCGACGACCTCAAGGCGATCGAGGGCCTGAAGCTGCCGACGGCGGCGGGTCTGGTGAAGTTGTCGTCGGTGGCCGAGGTGAAGCAGGTGGCCGGTCCGACGCAGGTGACCAGGATCGACGGTGAGCGTTCCGCGACGGTGTCGGGCAAGGTGGAAGCGGCCGATCTGGGCACCGTGACGCAGGAGCTGACGACGAAGCTGGACTCGGTGGCGCTGGCCGCCGGCGCCCGGTACGAGATCGGCGGCGCGTCGGCGGACCAGGCGGACGCGTTCTCCGATCTGGGCATGGCGATGCTGGCGGCGATCGCGATCGTGTTCATGATCATGGTGGCGACGTTCCGGAGCTTCGTCCAGCCGCTGATCCTGCTGGTGTCGGTGCCGTTCGCGGCGACCGGCGCGGTGGGGCTGCTGGTGGCGACCGACACCGCGTTGGGCGTGCCGGCGTTGATCGGCATGCTGATGCTGATCGGCATCGTGGTGACGAACGCGATCGTGCTGATCGACCTGATCAACCAGTACCGGGAGCAGGGGCTGGGCGTGGTGGAGGCGGTGATCGAGGGCGGCCGGCGCAGGTTGCGGCCGATCCTGATGACGGCGGTGGCCACGATCTGCGCGCTGACGCCGATGGCGCTGGGGGTGACCGGGTCGGGCGGGTTCATCTCGCAGCCGCTGGCGATCGTGGTGATCGGCGGCCTGGTGTCGTCGACGCTTCTGACGCTGGTGCTGGTCCCCAGCCTTGTTGTTGCTATAACTCGGAAGCGTGATCGAGGACCGCGCCACGTTAACCCCAGCCATCGCGTACGTGAGAGTGTCGATGATGCTGGAGGAAAAGATCTCGCCAGCAATCCAGCGTGATGCCATCGAGGCGTTAGCCGCCCGGCGGGGTTACTACATCCCGCCGGGCGCTTGGCCGGACGGCGGCTGGATAGAAGATCTTGACGTGTCCGGGAGGAACTTCCAGCGGACGATCATGGCGGCCATCTCTCAGGTGGAGAAGGGGGCAGCCAAGGCGATCCTCGTGTGGAAGTACTCCCGGTTCGGCCGTAACCGCATGGGCAACCAGCTCAACCTCGCACGGTTGGAGACGGCGGGTGGCGACCTGGTGTCTGCCACGGAAGAGGTGGATGCCACCACCGCGGTCGGCAAGTTCACCCGCGGCATGCTGATGGAGCTGGCCGCCTTCGAGAGTGACCGGGCGGGCGAGCAGTGGGCGGAGGCGTTTCAGAACCGTCTGGCGCGGGGGCTCCCGCCGTTCGGTGGAGAGTACTTCGGGTACGTGCGGCGGGGCCGGCAGCCGCACCCGCTCGATCCGAATCGGACGTTGCGTGACCCTTCCGATGGCGAGGAACGCTACGAGCCTGATGTGCAGTCCGGCGCCGCCCTGGTGTTCGCAGGCTGCTACGAGTCGTACGTGGCCGATCAGAATTTTGCCGCGCTCGCCACGCGGCTGAATCGGCACGGGTTCACCACCGAGGGTGGTCTGCCGTGGAGTGCCGAGACCATCCGCCAGGTCATGGACCGCGGCTTCGCGGCCGGCCTGCTGCAGATTCACGATCCCGAATGCAGGTGCGCCAAGGCGTCCCGCTGCCAGCGGAGAGTGTTTCGTCCGGGCGTGCACGCGCCTCTCATCAGCGACGAGTTGTGGAAGCGGTACCTCGCGCTGAGAGCTGCCAAGGTCACACGGCCGTCGCACTCCATGCACCAGTTCACCGGTTTCATCAGCTGCTGGCACTGCGGCGGCGGGATGCACCTGAACAGGCATCAAAAGGGCTTTATCTGCGGCTCAAGAGCTCGGCATGACGAGGTGGTGTGCGGGTCGAGGTTCGCGCTCTTGGCGGCGGTGGAAGAAGCCCTGCTGCAACTGCTCGCCGAGTGGGCCCCCGAGATCGAGGCGGCGGCCGAGTCGTTCGCGATCGAACCGGAACCTCCGCGGCCGGAAGCGAACCTGGAATGGCTCAAGAAGGAACTGGTGCGCATCAACGAGGACTTGGACCGGCAGACGATGCAGTTCGCGAAGGGTCTGCTGCCTGAGGACTCCTACATACGAGTGCGCGACGAGTTGCTGGCCGAACGGGATCGGCTGATAAGTGCCTTGGAGCCGGAACCGGCGGATGAGGCGAGGATGGACCCGCGCGAGGCCGTTCCGGTGATGCGAGGGCTCATCGAGGAGTGGCCGACGCTCGCCGTGCTGGATCGTCGCGCCCTGCTCATGCAGATTGTCGCCAAGCTGGAGATCGAGAAGCCTCCGTACGCGCCGGCGTGGCTGTGGGTGCATCCGCTGTTCGAGGCGAAGCCGAAGCGAGTTCCATTGCAGAGCCGTCTGCGGCTCGATGAGGTCAAGGACGGCATTCTGGCGGCGATGCGGGCCAGAGGAGAGGCGTCGATGGGGGCCTCGGAGCTGCTGCGGGTCGTGCCGACGTCCCATCCGACTCTCGGTCGTGCTCTTGGGCAGTTGCTCGCTGACGGCATGGTGACGCGGGAAGGCAAAACCAGCAGCACCCGCTACCGGCTCGTTAAGCGTCCCGGCGTTCTCTTGGGCGCTCACGCTGAAGCGGAACGCGTGAAGGATGCCATCCTGCGCATGCTGACCGAGCGGGAGGGGGAGCCGGTCGGCGCTCGCGAGATGAGACTCGCTGTGGGGTCCTCTGCTGCCACCGTTGGCCGGGCGCTGGCCGCCTTGCAGGCGGACGGTCTCATCGGGCGCGGAGGTAAGGGAAAACGAACCCGTTACCAACTCGCGCAGCATCACCGCTAGCGGAACCGCTCACGCATAGCTAGCTGCGTCTGTAGCGGTTGCTGAGCGCGTGAGGATGCGTGTTGCACCCCATGATGTCGGTTGGTCGGTTCAAGTGCTCTGTGTTCGTTCTGCGACGCGTCCCCGTGTCGTTCCCGGAATCTCTCTCAGACTCATTGCACTCCCGCAATGAGTCTGCGAATCTGATCACCGCACCACCCATGAAACCCGCTGACCAGCGGAAACGCCTACCGAGGAGCGGCTATGATCACTCGGCTCTACACCCGCAACGCACCCCAACTCGCAGTCGGCATCGAGGTCTACCACCTCACCATCCACCTGCCCGGCCAGACGAACCACATGGGCGACATCACCAGCACAGGCGACATCTGGGTCGTGCACTTCAGCGGTGACCGCGCCGACAAAGTCGTCTTTGCCCCTGACGCCTTCGACGTCTACGGCGAGAACGACCTGCACGAGGGCGACCAGGCCCCGGCACCAGGTCAGACCCTAGAGGCGTTCCTCGAAGCCGAGCACCAGTACATGACCGACCAGGGCTGGGTGCTGCTCCCTCACGACTTCGGGGTGAGCGAGACCGCCTCCCGGATTATCGCCCGTTCCTACGAGCTGGCCCAGCACGCTACCCGCTAGCCATACCGCTTCCCGAAAAGAGGACCACATGAGCATCCGCTACCAGGCGATCGCCGTCGATGACTCCACCACCTTCGAGCGCGGCCTCGACGGCGCCCCCCTGCCCCCGAACCACCTGGTCGTCGTCGCCGAAGCGCAGGAGCACGCCGAGGACGAGGAGACGACCATCCTCGTGGCGGTGCCTCGCGTCGTCGCCGTCATCGACACCGGCGTGCCGCTCGATGACAAAGGCCCGGACCTGGACGACCTGCTGGACCGCCACGGCTGGAAGTTGACCGGCGACAGCGGCCTGGGCGAAGACGGCGCCAGGCACGAAGTACACGAGGTCGTCCCGGCCGACCCGGACGCCGCGCCGCCCGCGGTCACCTACCGGAACGGGAGCCCGCTGCCGTACTACCTCGCCGGCCGGGCGCGACTCGACGAGAACGGCTCGCTGCGTCCGGCGCTCCTCGTCGCCTCCTTCGCCGCCGCCCAGGCCGAAGGCGCCGCGCACGGCCTCGACGTCACCGGTATCGAACTGCTCCTGATCTCTGCCGTCCGCGCCGCCGTGGACGACAGGCTCACCGCCGAGGGACATGGCCTCGACACTGCCGACACCGCGTGCAAGCAGCGATTGTTCATGATCGCGTGCGACGCGATCGGCAACGCGCTCGACATCATCCGGGAGCGGAAGACCTGCCGCACCTGCGACGCCCGCGCCGTTTCCCGCACTCTCGACGGTCTGCCGACCTGCGCGAACACCAGCCACTAACCGCTAGCGACGACGCAGTCTTGCAAGGCTCGCGTGGACCTCCGTGATCTGAAGCTCTGACCGCACCGCCCGCCCCCTTCTCCCCGAGGTGGCGGCCCCTCGCCCCCGCAACCGAACCAACTCACCTGGAGCCGTCATCACAACGACCGCCACCCCCGTCGAACTCGGCGAGGGACTCCTCACTCTCCTCCGGCGCGCCGACACGCACCCTGACCCTCACATCAGCGGCGGCGGCGACACCGTGGCCGACCATCTGCACGCCGCGCTGATCGCGCTGCTGGGCACGCAAGGCTGGGGCCCCGCACAGGCCGCGGACGCGATCGCCGCCGCTCGTCTCAGCGACTGCACTCTCGGCCGCGCGCTGCTCGACCACCAGGAGGGCACCGTCCGCCCCACGACCGTGTCTCGCGCCCAGGCCGAACAGGTGGCCGCCGCGATCGCCCGCCAGTTCGGAGTGCCCGCCGACGAGCCGAAGCTGATGGAGGAGTGGTGGGACGGCCGCCAGTGGTCGATCTACTGGGACGGCCCGCACGAGTGGACCTGCTACGTGCCCGAGGGTGGCCCTTTCGCCGAGTCCGACTGGACGATCCCGGCGTGCGATCTGCCGCCCGGCGTCCGCGTCGAGGCCGTCAACGCCTGCACGCTCACCATCCAACCCCGCTGACCCGGGCCACCCCACAGAAAGGGATCGTCATGTCCACGATCGTCTGCACCATCGCCGCGGGCGCCAGCCAGTTCGTCATCGAGGAGATCCGCACCGACCTGCGAGGCCGGCACCTCTACTACAGCGAGGCCGCGGCGCTCGACCTGGCCTCAGCCCAGCACCGGCCCGTCACGCTGGTCCGGCTCGACGGCACCCGCGAGCGCCCGGCCGTCGCCTTCGACCCCGATGCGTTCGAGCGGCACGCCTACCTGGGCTACGTCTGCCACGGGCTGTCGATGACGGACGGCCACTTCGTGCCCGAGCCGTTCGAGCAGTGGGTGTCCGCCTTCCGGCGGCACCCGGACTGGCGCGGCATCGACGCGCCCTGGCCCGTCGTGGACGCGCTCGGCACCTACAAGGCCCACCGCGCCGCCGCCCCGGCGGCCTGACACCCGACACCGCGCGGCTCGCCCCAGCGGGCCGCGCCCTTCCACAGAGAGGCACCACCGTTGACCATCGCGTCCACGACGCTCACCCCTGGCGTCTACAAGCTCGACGGCCGCCTGTACGCGGTCAAGGACAGCCGCCGCTACAGCGACAAACAGGACGTCAAGCGGCTCGAAGTCCGCAACGGCAAGCTGCACCGCCGCCCGGTCACCCCCACCACGATCGACCGGCTCACGCCCGACCTCCACATCACCCTGGAGGACGCCGTCGCCTTCGGCGAGAAGCACCACTTCTGCTGCATGTGCGGCAGACAGCTCACCGCCGAGACGTCGATCGCCAGGGCGATCGGGCCCAAGTGCGCGAAGAACATCGCGAAGGCGCATGCCGCATGAGCCTCCCCGAAATCTCGCCCCCGCATAGCCCGCCCACGGCCGAGCAGCAGACGTGGGCGTGGGGACCACTTGTCCTGCCACGCGAGAAGAACTGGGCGTGCGGCTGCGCCCCGAACTGCCCCCACCCGTCCGTCGTGGCCCTCATCAGCCACAACCCCGACTGGCGGTACGGGTTGTGCGAGGCCAGCGCCCGCGAGAGCGGCTGCCCCCAGACCCTGCTCGATGAGGCGAAGCCGTGAACGCCGGATCGAAGATCATCGGCTACCGCCTCGCCGATGTCCGCCCGTACGGGCCGACCGGCGACGATCTGGAGGTCACCCCTCTGCCCGGCCTGTTCACCGTGCCACCCTCGAACGTCGCCTCGGTCCTGGGCAGCGACGTCGTCGTGATCGAGCTGCGCCGCGGAGGCCGCTCCAGCGCCGACCCGGCCGGACGGCCGCTGCCCAACTGGTGGCACGTCGTCTGCGACGGCGGCCATGTGGAGCTGCCGTGCACGACCTGGCAGAGCGCCGTTCGGGCCCGGGATCGCATCCTGCGGCACGACGAGTGCCCTCATGACCACCGGGTGATCACCCGCCACCCCGACGTGATCGCCATTCTCCGCTAGCGAAACCGCCAGCACCCTGCGTGCGGGCTGTCCCAGCACCGCCGGGCCAGCCCGGCCAATCCCGAAACACAGCACGAAAGGCACCACGCATGATCCTTCCCCCGATCGACCGGCCCAAGACCGGCCGCGCCGCCGACATGACCGATGAGGAATGGGCCGCCTGGCGCGGCCAGCAGCTCATGGGCAACTCCTGGGCCGCCGCCTCCTGCCAGGTGACCGCCGCCGAGATCCGCGACAACCCGGCCGTCCTGGACGAGTTCCGGCTGTACGCCGCCCAGTTCCCCCACTACAACCGGCACACCTTCGCCAACGCGATGCGTCTGTACGCCCAAGACCCGGGCGCGACCCGCGTGCAGGGCGAGAAGTGGTGGAGCGGCGAAGGCCGCCAACTGCGTGAGGGCGCCGTCCCGCTCTGGATCGAATCCCTCTACCAGGGCACCCGCCGCGAGCAGCGGGAGAACCCGGACACCGGCGAAACCGAGGAGGTCACCCGCCGCCGCCGTCGCGCGATGGTCGGCACGGCCGTCTACGACGTCTCCCAGACCGTCCCCAAGGACGGCGTCACCTGCATCCTGTGCCGCACCGAAGGGCCGCAGGACTGCCCGCCCACCTGCCCCGTCTATCTCCCGGAGTCCGGGCGCATCCCCTCACGCAGCGACGTCCTCGTCGAGGCGGCCACCCAGCTGAAGGAGATCGGCGGCCTCGACATCGAGGAAGTCCTCAGCCAGCTCGGCACCGACCCCTACCGTGACGGCGACCACGTCCACGGCACCAACAGCTTCGTCTTCAGCGTCCCCCGGCTCCGCGGCAAGGGCACCCGGTCGTTGCGGGCACACGTCTCCCACGACGAGCGGGGCCGCACCCGCTACGCCGTCGTCCGCGTCGGCGTCTTCTGGATCGGCCTCGACAGCCTGGAATACGACCGCGCCACCTACGGGGGGAACCGCCGCCGCAACGCCCTGCGCGTCCAGTACGGCGACGCCCGCGACGGCGAGGACTACCACAACCGGGATGGCAGCCGGGCCAGGCCCGGCGCCCCCACCGTCAACGGCGTCACCCTGGCCGGTGACGGCACCTACAACGCCGACGACATCACCAAGGACGGCACGTCGGGCCCCTGGGTTGGCCGCCCCGGCCGCTACTCCTCGGGCAGGGTGCCCGAGAAAACCGAGCAGGCCGTCCGCCGCATCGTCTACAACCTGACCCAGCACTGGCTGAGGCAGCCCGGCCTGGACGAGCTGCGCGCCGCGCACGACCGGCATCACGCCCCCTCGCGCAAGGCTGGCCACGACCGTCGCGTGGAGCGGCTGCGTGAGCAGGTCGGCCAGCTCGCAGCCGAGCTGGCCGAGCAGGAGGAAGCCGCCGCCGTCCAGGCCGCGCTCGTCAAGGCCGCGGGGGAGGGGGCATGAACGTGGCCCGGCCCCCGCAGCTCGCTGACGAGCCGCTGTGGCGAGGTGTCATCGTCCCCAAGATCACCTTGTGCCATCTCGACGGCACGCCGATCCTCGGCGAGGTCGACCAGAGCATCGTGGGCGACTTCCTCGCAAGCCAGCAGTGCCAGCTCTGCGGCAAGGAGATCAGCAGTCCGCGCGGCACCGCCGTGGTGATGGCACGCCCGGGGGACCTCGACCGGGGCCTGGTCAACGAGCCCGCCCAGCATCGGTGGTGCGCCGACTACAGCGTCCAGGTGTGCCCGATGCTGTCAGGCCGCCTCGACCAGTACCGGACCACGGCACGCTCCGATCGGGATCGGTGCGGGGACCCGCGCTGCCACTGCGCCACCTGGGATCCGCTGCCGATGGCGCTGCGAGCTGGCCAACCGGCCGACCCCTGGTACGCGGTGCAGTTCCCGATGGCGGACTACCGCGTGGACACCATCGCGCTCCCGGGCGGGGCCGTCATGACCGGCGTGTCGCTCACCTACCCGCGCAACCCACGCATCCGGCTCGTCACCCCCGGCAGGCCCGGACCCGACGACCTGAACCTCATCGACCGGCTCGGGCTGCCCACCCCTGTCTGACCGTTGACCACCGGCGTGGGGGGGGGGGGGGGGGGGGGGGGGCGGGCCCCCCCCGCCCCCCCCCCCCCCCCGCCCGCCCCCCCCCCCCACCCCCCCCCCCCCCCCCCCGGGGGCGGGCCCCCCCCCCCGCCCGCCCGCCCCCCCCCGGGGGGGGGCCGCCCCCCCCCCCCCCCCGCGCCCCCTCACCCTTCGAGGAGACCAATGGAGCGCAACCTGCCTCCCATACCGCCACAGATCGCGGCACTGCCCCAAGATCGCGGCTTCCCTGTCCCGTGGGTCGCCGAGTGGAACAGCCGCACCGAAACCGTCGCCGTCGACGAGCAGTTCGGCCGGATGCTGGCCTGCGACTGCGCCCCAGGCCAGGGACGAGCCACCCTCGGCGTGAACTGTGCCGTCCGGCAGCGCGAAGCCATGCGTGACCGCCTGTGCGGCACCTGCGGCACAGCGATCATCGGCCCCATGGCCATGGTCGGCACGCGCGACATGCCCTACAGCGTCGAACCGGGCCTGCACCTCGACTGCGCGGTCTTCTCCCTGCTGGCCTGCCCAAGACTCGCGCATGCGGGCGGCCGGGCCGGGCTCGTGGTCATGGACCGCTACACCCTCATGGAAGACCGCATCCTCGGCGTGAACCCTGACCGGACACTCATCCGCCACATGCTGCCGCCCCTCCTCGGCGCGATCTCCGGAGGCGTCCTGGCCTACCTCGTCGCCATCATCCCCAGCACCGCGCAGCGCTTCCGCGCCACGGACTGGCTGGACGCCAACCGCCACATCCTGACCAGCCCTTCGCCTACCTCCGTGGAAGGACACCGATGACCTCGCAGCACTCGCTCGCCGACCTCGGCCAGCTCACCGGCCGACCGCGTGAGTCTCTCGTCGAGGAGGTTCTCCCTGGCCTGCCCGTCAAGGTTCACGGCCTGCTCCGCGCCAACGGCGTGCACACCCTCGGCGACCTGCTCGACCGGGGAGAAACGGTCCTAGCCGAGATTCCCCAGTTCGGTGCCGTCGCGTTGGAGGCCGTCAAGCAGGCGCTCGGCCGCATCCTGCCGTCCCTGGTCACCCCGCAGGAAGCGGCTCACACGCTGCGTGGCCTCCTGGACCGCGAAGAGCTGTTCACCCGCCTCCACGCCGACGGCAGCAGCCTCGACGTGCGGTCCGGCCGGGCGAGAGAGTTCCCCTCGGGGCCGATCACGCACGTCATCATCGAGGCCAGCCTGCGGGGGCCCGCGTACGTGATCGCGCCGCCGCCGCTGCCCGGCCGCGACGCCGGCCCGTCCCGCGTTACCCACCACGTAGGCGAGGCCGTCACCTGGATCTGCTCGCAGACGCTGTACCCGTACGAGTGCCTGATGGACTGCGGAAACCCGGCCGGGGTGGGCTGTACCCCGGCCTGCCAGTCCTTCCCGGATGACCGGTACACGCCGCCACCGGCCGAGGAGAACGCGGACCATGGCGGGCTGTTCGCCGACGAGCCGCCTTTCCCCGACGACCCGTGGGCGACCGCCGCGCAGGACCGTCAGCACACCGTTCCGGACGGCCCAGCGTGACCGACCACGACAGCGAGCCACGCGGCGCGATCGCCCGCCACCTGCACTACCGCTCCCTCACCCACCGGCCCACCGGGGTCTGGGCGATCTACATCACCCATCCCGGCAACGTGCTCGGCCAAGCCCACGCGCCGCTGATCCCCGCCGAGGAGCACCTGCCGACCGTGCTGTTCCAGTCCGGCGTCTCTCCGCGCCGCTTCCTCGGAGCGTGCCTGGGCTGCACTTGGGAGAGCGAGCGGGAATTCGGGCACGTGCTCCTGGCCGTCGAGGCCGCCCACGATCACACCCACCCCGGGTGGCGGGCGCTGCCCGCCGTGCACCCCCGCCCGAAGTCAGGGCCTGCCAAGCAGTGGATCAGACAGGTCACAGCCGCCTACCCGGCAGGCTGGTTCGCCCGCGGCGGTCCGATCCTGACCATCCGCGCCGACCGCGCCGACCGCATGCCGCTGCCCCACAGGGCGCCCGGCGGCCACGGATACGACCTGCCCGCTCTCCCTCCCGCGCACGCGTCCGTGCCCGCCACCCCCGCCCCCTCACCCACAGCCTCGCCCCTCATCCCCGCCCTCGAAGGGAGAACCCCTCATGCCCGACTCCACGCTGCCTGACAGCCCTCCTCCGGCGCGACGCCGGCGACGCAGGAACAACCCCATCAGCCACGGCATGCTGATCCGGGCCCTCGTCGGGATCGCCGCCGAGCATCCCGGCCGCACCGGCGCCTCCCCCCACCGCAGGCAGCAGGAACCGCACGCCTGCATCGCGGTCGCCCTGCTGCAGACGCGGGGCCTCACCGTCGAGGACCTGCCGTCCGGCTGCGACATCCAGAACGCACCCAACCGTGTCAGGCACATGTTCACGCCCGGCGCGCGCTGGCTGCTCAAGCGCCTGCACCAGGCCAACCACCGCGGCACCCCGTGGAGCGAACTGCCCGACTTCGCCGAGCGCCTGTTCGCCGCCCAGGAGCGGCCGTGAGAGGCCACGTGATCGGCATGCACCTCGGCCTGCCGACCTCCCACGTCGCCATCACCACCGACTACGGCATCACCGTCCACCGCTGCACCCCCTCGGCGGGCTACGGTCCGTCGACGCCTGAGCTGATCCGTCGCCATCACTGGATGGCGCGCGACATCGGGCTCACCGTCGCCCAGTTCAACCCCGTCCTCGTCGTGGTCAACCAGCCCGGCGAGCAGGACGGCAGCAATCGGTGGGACAGCCACGGCCTGTGGTGGCACGTCGTCAAGGACCTGGTCGGCGACCTGCGGCCGATCTCGGTGATCGACGACGACACGGCGTTCACGTACGCCACCGGCGTCAACCGGGCCACAGACCCGCTGCCCTTCGAGGACACCGTCTTGGCGCGGTTGACCGACCGCTACGGCCAAGAGCGCAGGCTGACCAGCGGCCAGGCCGCGGCCCTGATCCGCGCCGCGATGGGCGCCGACCACCTTGGCCACCCCGTCGCCCCCGTACCCGCCAGACATCGCGCCGCGCTCGACTCCGTCGAACGCTGGGCTGAGGTCTGGCGCTAATCGCTAGCGGCACCGCTAGCGTATTACCGATCAACAACGTGAAGGGATCACACATGGCCACCACCACGAACAAGCCCATGGGCAAGACCGAGCTGATCGCCGCCATCGGCGAACTGCTCGGCAACCGGGAGATGGCCGCCGACGCGGTCGCCGCCCTCATCGGCGTCATCACCCAGCAGGCCGCCGCTGGCCGCGAGGTGCGGATCACCGGGCTTCTCAGCATCAAGCCGCACCTGCTGCCTGCGCGCACCTTCCGCAACCCCAAAACGGGCGACGAGGTCCAGCGGCAGGCCCGGTGGAGCGTGAAGGTGAAGGTCGGCAGCGAGCTGGAGACCGCGGCCGCCTCACGCAAGCCGTAGCAGCCCCGAGCAGCGTGGGCGGGGCGACGCCGCCCGGCCCACGCCCGCTTCCCCCTCCCGGAGAACCTGATGAGACGTTCCGACATGGACGCCAGGCTGGCCGACCTGTACGCGCAGGTACCGCAGCCCAACTGCAAAGGGCTGTGCGCTGACTCGTGCGGCCCGATCGACATGAACGCGCGCGAGCGGCAGCGCATCCGCGCCCGCGGCGTCACCATCCCGCACCATGACGACCAGCTAGACCAGGCGGCGCGTGAAGGCGATTACACCTGCCCCGCCCTCAAGGATGAGCGCTGCTCCGTCTACGCCGACCGCCCGATGATCTGCCGCCTGTGGGGGGCCGCCGAAGCAATGGCCTGCCCCCACGGCTGCCGGCCTGAAGGCGGACTGCTATCCGACGGGCACGGCTCCATGCTCCTGTATGAGTCACTGGCCCTCGGCGCGGCCGACGCCGACGTGATCGAGCAGCGCCGACGCCAGCTGCAGCAGCGGTTCGCCGACGCCGAGTTCCGCCGGGCGTATCGGGAGTTCGTCCGCCGCCCCACACGGCTGCCCTCCACTCCGCGTCAAGGCGGCCAGGCGGCCAGCGGATAGGTCTACGATCATCGGGATACCCCTCCCGAGCGAAGGCCCCGCCATGACCGACCCTGTACGGCGTCCCGAGTGGTACAGCTCGGCGCAGCTTGACGCCTACCAGCTCGACCCCCGGCGCGGCTCGGTGCGCAAGACGGTGCTCGTGGCAGGGGAGCGGATCGGCAGCATCGAGCCTATCCGCAGCGATGCGACCGGCGCCGTTGTCGGCTGGAAGGCCCGCAGGCTGTCCGGTTTGACGGTTCCCCGCGCGTCCACTCGGTACGCGCGTGTGCAGGGAGAGGCCGTGCAGGACCTGATCGCCGACCTGCACGGCCGATGGCAGGACCAGCAGTCGCGGCCAGTTTCCGAACAGGATGCGGACGCGGGGCTCAAGCCGCCGCTGGCGCAGGAAGAACGCTCGGAGCTGCTGCGCCGCTACACCGAGGACCTGGACAGCGCCGTGGCCGAAATCGCGGCCGACTTCGACGTGAGCAGGGCCACCGTCTACCGGCTCGCGTCCGACGCCGGCGTCCACCGGCCCAACCGGCGGGGCCAGGGCCGATTGCCGAAGGTCAGGCTGACGGACGAGCAGATGGCGGACCTGCGCGCCTCGTACCCGACCGCCGAGTCTACGGTGGACATCGCCCGCAGACTCGGCATCAAGGTGGAGGAGCTCGCACGTATCGCGAGCCGGGAGGGCCTGCGCCGCCCCAGGTAGTTAGCGGGGCGGGATCTCCAGCCTCGTTCGGTTGGCTGGGAGCACGCGCTCTTGGCCGTCCTCCTCGACCACCAGGACGGGCACGCCTTGCGCGGGCAGTCCGAGGTCGCGCCGCTCGTCCGGCGTCGGCATGCGCGCGTGGACGAAGGCCGGGCCCTCCAAGACGACGGTCTGGCGCTCGACCTGCGCCGAGACGAAGCTGCCGACGCCCTTGCGGGACTCGATGAGCCCTTCGCCGCGCAGTTCGGCGAGAGCGTCCTCCACCGTGGCGACGCCCACGCCGTACTCGGCCGCCATGCGGTGCAGGGATTGCAGCTTGTCGCCCGGCGCGAGAGCGCCTGCACGGATCTTCTGGCGCAGTGCGTCGGCGAGCTGCTTGAACAGCGGGCGATCAGCTGTGTGGTCCAAGGTCACATCGCGATGACATCAGGGCTATAGCGCCGTTCCCCCTTAGCGTCTTAGCGCTTAAGCGCTAAGGTTGCGATTTAATGGCTTTCCGAAACCCGGGGGCCCATCTACCCGTGGGCGCCCCCAGCGTGACGAGGACGAAAAGATGGCATACGGCTGGGGACCAGAAGAAGAACTCATCCGCCTGGAAGACGCGCTGGCCGAGATCGGCAACAGGCAGCGGCTATGCATGCTCCTGGAGGCGGGGGAGGTGGATCCGCAGGGCGTGCGCCTCAGCGAAGAGCTGGAGGTGCAGTGATTGACCGCACCGCCGCGGGCATGCCGGTCCCGGCGATTCTCGCCAGGACGGCGGAGGCGGTCTATCAGCAGCTGATCTTCAGGCGGCACGCAGGATCCGAAGGCGGAATGCGCCTGGAGCACATCAACGTCAATCCCCGCACGGACTGGCGGCGCGGCATCCTCCTGGGCCGCGTTCACGACACGATGCGCGGAGACCCGATCTGGCGCATGCTCAACCACAAGCGGCAGTGGACGATGATGCGGAAGAACCTCTGCCAGGTGTGCCGGAGATCAGCGGTGATCCCGGAGACGGGCAGGATCTCCTACGTGGTCACGAAGACCAACTTCGTCGCCAGCGAGGTCGATCGACTGACCAACGCGCCGCCCACCTGCCGCGACTGCATCAGCCTGTCTCTGGAGTGGTGCCCCCAGCTCCAGAACTCCAGCACGGCCTACACCGTGGCCCGGACGGAGCCCGCCGGCGTTCTGGCGGATCTGTTCCGGCCCGGCGTGCTCGGCCCGGTGAGGGAGGCCAAGAACGTGTTCGTCGGCTGGGACGAGTTCGCCAGGCACCCGGTCGCGCTCGCCAAGCAAATGGTCGTGCACCTGGTGGACATGCAGGCGGCCGACCTGCCGCTTGCCGTTACGCGCTGATCGAGGCCGAGGCGGTGCCCGACCCTCGGATTCCCCTGCGGCTCATCCAGACATTGAGCGCGGTGTTGACGATGCGCTCGGGGCCGTCGCCGGTGAGCTCCCACACCGCGGTGAGACGGGCATCGGTCAGCGGGTCGAGCCTAGTGCCGATTTTCGGCGGCTCTTCCCGCCTGACTCCTCTCGGGCTGCGGCTTCTGCGGTCCTGCGTCGTGGGAGCCGCGCGGCGGGGCCGGTCCTCCGGGCGGGGGATCGGGAGGTCGCGGGGGACGTCGAGGGCGTCAGCGTAGGCGTTGATGGCCTGGATCACGATCGGCTGCGGCCCCAGCTGATAGCGCTGATGGGCGGCGGTGAGCCTGTCATTCATCTCGGGTGTGGTGCGCACCGTGAGCCGGTACAGGTCCTTCGGGGCCGTGCGCCGCGCGACTGGCGTTTTCGCTTGCGCGTTGGATATGACCGGCTTGCGTCTGGGAGCGTCAACGACGGCGAGCTGGCGAGCGTCCGGCTCTTGCTGAGACTTCGCGGCTTTCCTGGCCATCGAGGGGTGTCGCCTCCGTCGGGTCGCGGGTCACGGTCGGCTCCAGTCTTCTGCCGATGCGGAGTTTTCGCAACTGCGGCACACCTTGCGCTAGCGGAACCGCAATCAAAACCCCTGGTCAGAACCCAACACCCCCAGAACCTCTCAGAGCGTCACTCACGCGCAAACTCCCCACCCCCGAAGGATCACCCCCCCATCGCGGGAGAACCGCGCTCACACGCACCTCTCAAACACTCTCAGAGTCATTGCAACCTCGCACCGACTCTTGACATAGTGATCACCCCACCCTCCGACGCACCCCACAACGACCGCTAGCGTGACCGCTAGCACATCCGGAACGGAGCCACATGAACGACGTCATGCGCACCCTCCTCGGCGAACTCCCAGCGGCCACCGCCGCCGACCGCATGAGCCTCAAGCACCTCGTCACCCAGCAGATCACCTGCCCCAAGACCGGCGTCGTCCTGGATGTCCGCCAGGCCGTCGCCTTCACCCTGCGCGACAACAACGGCGCCCACGCTGGCTACCGGGCCGTCGACGCCGCATGGTGGGACACCAACCGTGCCACCTTCGACGACCTGGCCGCCGAGACGAACACCACCGTCGAAACCCTCGACGGTCGCACGCTGTTCACCGACTAACCAGGCCACACACCCCCGGCCCGGCCTCCGGGCCCCCTCACCTTCACCCACGAAAGGAACCACCGTGCCCAACCCCGACCGCCGCCACATCACGATCATCCTCGACCGCTCCGGCAGCATGCAGACCGTCAAGGCCGACACCGAAGGGGGCTTGAAGGCGTTCCTCGCCGAGCAGGTCACCAACGCGGGCGAGACCCTCCTGTCGCTCTACCACTTCGATGACACGTGCGAGGCGGTGTACGAGTACCGCGCGCTGGCCGACGTCCCCGACTACCGCCTGCAGCCGCGCGGCAGGACCGCGCTTCTCGACGCTATCGGCAAGACCCTCACCAGCATGCGCGCCCAGTTCGACGCCATGCCCGAGGGCGACGTGCCCGGCAACATCTCGGTCGTCATCCTGACCGACGGCGAGGAGAACGCCTCCCGCGAGTGGCGCTCCCGCCGCCAGATCCGCCGCATGATCGAGGACCTGCGCAAGAAGGGCTGGACGTTCATCTTCCTCGGCGCGGACCAGGACGCGTTCGCCGCAGCCGACGACATCGGGATCGGAGCGGACACCACCCTGTCGTATTCCTCCCACCGCACCGCCGAGACACTGACCCGCGCCGGACGGATGGTCTCTCGCGGGGGCGAGTTCACCGACGACGACCGCAACGCCACCCGTCACTGATCACCCCGGCGTCCCACCCTCTACCCCCGGCGGGGACGCCTCGACTCCCGAAGACCGGAGACCCATGACCACCGAAGCCAGCAAGAAGACCTTCAACCGCATCCGCAAGCTACTCACCAAGGCCGAGGGCACCACCAACGAGCACGAACGCGAGACGTTCATGGCCGCGGCCCGCGGTCTCATGGCCAAGTACGGCATCGACCAGGCCCGCCTCGGCTACCTCTCCTCCGGGCGGGAGAAGCCCCAGCTCCGCGAGGTCGCGTGCCCCGATCCGTTTAGCAAAGAACAGACCGTCCTGCTCCACAACGTCGCCAAGGCCCTGCGGTGCCGCAGTGTCACCATGCGCGTCCCCCGAAGCAAGGACGCCACCGTCGAGCTGGTCGGTTTCGCCTACGACCTGGACCGCCTGGAGCTGCTCTACCCGAGCCTGCTGCTGCAGATGCTCGGCGGCATGGCCCAGCAGCGCATCCCTCAGGGGGAGTCGAAGACCGTCTACCTCCGCTCGTGGGCGTTCGGCTTCATCGTCGAAGCGACCGCCAAGCTCGAAGCGGCCGAGAAGCACGCCGCCGACGAGCAGGCCGCCCAGGACAAGCCCGGCGAGGCCAGCACTGCGCTCGTCCTCCTCAAGAACGACGAGGTCGTCGACACGCTGTTCGCCAAGCTCTACCCGAAGCTGCGTCAAGCCCGCCAGGTCAAGGTCAACAACGACGCCTGGCACAGCGGCGCCGAGGCCGGCCGCCGCGCCGACGTGGGCGGCGCCCGCCTGGACACCACCCCCAAGGCATCTATTCGCTAGCGAAACCGCAGGCGGCCCTGCTGCAAGCGGGGCCGCCCCCCTATGAGAGGAGCATCGTGGCAGTTCGCTTCAACCTCACCACCACGGCGGGCATGATCTCCGCCATCCACCACCTGACCAGCCACCTCGACACCGGCCGGGTCGCCATCACCTGGGGCGACCGCGAGGAGTACACGCGGCGCATGCTCGTCCGGTTCATCGGGCTCGACCGCGACGACAACGGCAAGCTCACCCTGTTCATCCGAGACGCCATCCCCACCCCCATGGTGCAGGACTGGCTGATCTGCTGCACGGACCGGCCGCCCGGCACGGAAGACAGGGACAGCACCGACGTAATGGCCCGCTGGACCGGCGCCAGCATCGTCCTGAACCTGCCCAGGCACGCCCTCAGCGCCGAAGAGGCGCACCACCTGCACGCCCAGCTCGCCGACGCCATCCGTCAGGCGGGCGGTCCCGAGCAGTGCGAGATCGACCCGCCGGGCCCGGCGCGGTGACCGGCGCACTACCTGACGAGACGTTCCACATGCTGGCCTACGCCTGGGACGTTACCGCCGCCAAGGCGCTGGCCGCCGGACGCGAGCCGAACGGCAGGCTGGCCCCGGCCGACTGGGCGGGCATCCTGAGCCTCATCGCGACTGACAGGGACCACGCGAACGCTGTGGACCTGGACGAGCCTCTGATCGTCGTTCTCATCGCTGACGCGGGCCACTTCCCGATCGACGGCTGGCACCGCATCCGTCGTGCCCTGTTCGAAGGCATCGAGTACCTGCGGGCGATCGTGCTCAGCGCCGAAGAGGAGTACGCGATCCGCATCCATGGCGGCGACAAGCAGCCGCACTTCCTGCACCACCCCACCCACCGAAGGAGATGACGAGATGGCCGATCCCCACGCCTGGATCATCACCGAAGATCGCATCGCGACCAGGCCCGAAGAGTCCCGGGCCAACAGGTTCATCGCTTCGGCGAACGCCGATCTCACCACGCACTACCAGCTCACCCGCCGTCTGAAGGCGGGCGAAGGCACGCCGTGGCGGCTCTACGACGGCGACGGCAACCTCGACTACGCCGGCCGGATCATCGTCCCGCCGGGGGAGGAGGGCGGCGAGCTGTGGTTCGCGCCCCTTGACTGGGCCAAGGCCGATGCCGGCTCGGCAGAGATCCGCTACCTCAACACCGAGACCGGCCAGTGGGAGGTGCTGTGACCATCGCGGACCTCATCGCCCAGACCGGCCTGCCCGCCGACGCGGACATCACGGCGACACTGCCGGGCCTGACCTGGCATGTCACCACCCCCCTGAAGAGAGCGGGCATCACGACCATCGGTGAGCTGCGCGCCCGGAGCGAAGCCGAACTGCTGGAGATCCCCCAGTTCGGCCAGCGCCGCCTGGACATGCTCAAGGCTGCGCTCCACCGAGGGGAGGAGCGGTGACCGGCGCACCCGCCCACTACCTGCGCGCCGTGGACGAACTCACCACCGATCCCATCGTGCGCAAGATGGCCACCCGCCTCACCGACAGCTCCGTCGCGCAGAGCGTCAACGCTGACGGCACCCTGTCATACGCGTTCCTGCGCGACTCTGCCGCGGAGTACCTCCGTGCAGGCGGCCAGCATCGCGGCCCTGTGGGCGCGGTCGCCCACGCTTTGCTCCGCCTCCGCGCCGTAGCTGCTCCGACCGCGCCGGACCACCTCACGCCTGACGAGTCCGGAGAAGTCGCCCAACAGCCCGAGGACGAGCCGACCTCAGGGGAGACGGCGACGATCGCCCTCAACGATCCCCGAGGGTG
This sequence comes from Nonomuraea sp. NPDC051191, assembly GCF_044455665.1. NCBI lineage: Bacteria > Bacillati > Actinomycetota > Actinomycetes > Streptosporangiales > Streptosporangiaceae > Nonomuraea > Nonomuraea sp. NPDC051191. Next base: position 417,931 of record NZ_JBITEZ010000010.1, read on the forward strand.
CCTGTCCGCGCACGGCCCGAACTGCCCCCACGACCGGTGTGACCGGTACGGCTGCCTCCTGGAAGGAGATTGCTGCCAATGAGCATCAGCGCCTACATCTCCCGCGAGGGCATCAAGCAGGTCGTCGGCCTGCTCGGTGCCGCGCCAGACGATCCCTACGTCAACGTGGACATCATCCCCACGGCCGTCAGCGGCGAGGAGGAGAACCCCGTCTCCGTCTATCGCGCGGCTCTGATGTGCGGGGAACTGGTTGCCCGAGAGGAGATCGACTACGGCGCCCGCCAGGGGCTATTCGCCGTCACCTACTCCTTCGAGGGCGATGACGAGGGGAAGGTCGTCGCCGTCAAGCCGGTCGAGGAGCACGACCCCGACGCCGACCGGCAGACAGCCCGCGAGATCGTGACCGAGCTCACCGAGCGGTTCAACCTCGACGGCGACCGGTACGCCAAGCTCGGCCTGACCAGCGACCAGGTGGCCGACCTCGTCAGGCTGGGCCTGGCCGTGTGCGCCGCTTCGGAGGACGGGAACCCGCTCCACTGGGCGCTCGACTTCTTCGCCGACCCCGACGCCCTCGTCCGGCTGGGTGATGCCACCTGGCACAAGTTGGCCGACCCGTATCAGGTCATCGCATGACCGCGCCCGAGGTGATCTATCACGGCTTCCGGCGCAAGACGGGCGGCTCATTCATCGCCGTTGAGACCCCTGCCGGCGAGCAGGTCGGTGTGGTCGGGCAACTGCCGCACCACTCACCGACCGGCCTGGGGTGGGGCTACAACGGCTCCGGGGCGGCTGATTGCGCTCGCAGCCTCCTGATCGCCGCGCTCGGCGCGGACGCGGCCTGCCGTACCTGCATAGGGACGGTCAAGGTGGTGTTCGACCCCGGCACGGGCAAGGAGCTGCCGTATGAGCCTGACAAGGCCGCCACCTACGATCCGGACCTGATCTTCCGGTGTGTGTGCGGGGACGGCTACCGGATCGGGCCCGCCCTCTATCAGGCGTTCAAGTTCGCGTTCGTGGCCCAGTGGGGTGCCGAGTGGCGGATGTCCCGTGCGGACATCCTCGCCTGGCTCGCCACCCAGCCGGGAGGAGCGTGATGGGCCTGCACACCGTGACGATGGGCGCGAATGCCACCAACGTCCGCGTGCTCAAGGCCGACGATCCCGCCCTGGGCGACCTGTTCGACGGTTCCCCGCCGGACGGGTACGTGATCACGCTCACCGGCCACGACGACGAGGCCGTGGTCTGCGGCAGCCACATCGAGATCGCCGCCATCGTCCGCAAGCTGGCTGTCGAGGCCCGGCACCGGTTCGCCGGCAGCGGCGTGGCCACCGTGCCGAACTACAGCCTGCATGTGTACGCCATTGCGGCTCACCTGCGCTTCCTGTGCCTCGTGCCGGACGAGGAGGGCGCGCTGCTGGCGGCCGGGCAGATCCTCGACCATCTGCGCGGCGCCGGGTTCGACCTCATCACCCGGGCGGACGAACCGGACGTGGCCAGACCGGCGCCGCTGCCGGTGCTGTGGCCGGGCGCGGACGTCACGCCCGAGCTGCTGAAGCCGGGGCGGATCGTCCAGCGTTACCCCGAACGCAGCCGCGGTGGCCGGTGGATATCGGTCATGCCGTGCTGCGGCCGGGCGGCACGACTGCCGGACCCGCCTGGCGACGAAGAGAAGGGGGGAGGGGAGGGGGTTGCGGTGTTCTGCAACGCCTGCAAGATCCTCTACACGTTGCGCTGGCAGCAAGAGCCCGACGAAGGGTGGGGGCCGTCCTGGCTGGCCAGCTTCGAGGTCACCCACACGAAGGTGGCGACCGCCACCGGCAACTACCGGAAGGGATCATGAACGAACAGGCACGGATGCTGCTGCTCAAGGCCGCCGATGTTCAGGAGTTGAACGGGCTCCACCAGGGCGGATACTACGACCGGCGTCAGGCCGCACACGAACTGCTCGACATGCGCAAGTGCCGGGTGTGCGCGCTCGGTGCCATCGCCACGGCGGCGGGCCTGTTCCCCAACGAGATCATGTCCGGATTCCCCGGCGCAAGCATGGCCCGGCAGGCGGCGGAGCTGCTTGCCGCCTACCTCATCGAGCGCCGTCTGGCAGCCCCGTCCGAGGAGGGCCCTCTGCCTGTGGTCGGCACGAACTGGGCGGACCGTCCGGGCCAGACGGCAGCCAGTATCGCCCGCGTGATGCGGGCCGCCGCCACTAGTATGCGCTAGCGGTTACGCTATCACTCAGGCCGCTCCCCTCCTGTGGCCTGGAAAGAGAGCGTGAGAGTTGAGCGAGGCCCCGCTGTGTGTTGCCCCCCGCTGCGGCGGACAGCGGGGCCCCCGCCAGGCCGAATCGGGCTGGCTCATCTGCACGTCCTGCCAGACGCGACTGGAGCGCGACGTGCGGATCACGCCCACGCTTGAGCGGTGGCTGTCCTATCACGTCGTACCCGGCAGCGGGGGAGGGCCGAAAGTCTCCGGTAGCCGCGAGGCCCCAGTGCCGATCAGGCTGGACGTCCTCGATCACGTCGCTCACATCGAGCACATCCTGAAGTCCTGGGTGTGGCTCACCGCCGAGCACCGCGGGCTGCTGTACCCGACCCGCATGTCGATCACCGCCCTCGCGCTGTGGCTGGGCCAGGACCTGGAATGGCCGGCCAGCAGGCCGTGGGTCGGCGACATGTGCGACGAGTTCGCCGGGCTGCGCCGGACCGCGCACGCACTCGCTCCCTGGCGGGTGCAGGTGGACTACCTGACGGGCCCATGCCCGTCCTGCGACCTGCGGGCCTTGATCCAGGTGGCCGGGGAGACGTACATCGAGTGCGACCTACGGGCCGGCGGCTGCAACAGCCTCTGGACCGGGCAGGAATATCACCGCCGTGTGAAGGAGATCGCCGACGAGCACCAGGCGACTACCATGCTGACCATGGCCAGGCGACACCCCGGGCGGCTCCCCCCGGCAGAGCAGCGCGCGGAAGCGGAACGGGATCTACAGACGGTGGCAGAGGAGTACGCGAAGGCCAAACAAGCTGCCGACGAGGCGTACCAGCGGGCGATGGCCGAGCCGACGACTCGCCTGCACGCCGCGATCCGTGTTGCGGCGGCCCCGCCTGAGGGCGTTCCGGCCGCCGAGAAGAAGAGCCTGGTGACGCGGAACCGTATCTCCGAGATCACGGGTATCCCGGTTCGGGTGGTCCAGCGCATTGTCAACGAGGGCGAGGCATCGTAGGGTCGCAGCGGTTGCGTTGCTCACGAAAACCCCGGCATGAAGGTGCTGGGGTTTTCTTGTACGTCACTCCAGGCTGGGGCAGACGCGCGAGATGGCAAGAAGGTTTACAGTAATCCAGTTTTTCTGATTACGAATTCAACGCGATTAAGTGCAGGCATGGAACGTCGAACGGATGCTCCGGGACAATCGCCGCATGCCGCGCATGAGTCCGCCCTTACAACAGGAGAAGCTAGGCCGTGAGCTGCGGGCTCTGCGGCTGGCGCGGGGCCTCACCATTACTCAGGTCGCCCAGAGGTTGGGGTGCGCGAGCGGCAAGGTCTCGCAGGTCGAGAACGGCCTGACCCTAGTCACGCCTGGGTATGTACGCGACGTCCTGGACCTCTGCCAGGCGGACGAGGGAACCCGCGAGCTCTGCCTGCAGCTGATCACCGATGCCCGGCGCACGCCCTGGTGGAGACGCGGCGAATTCCGTCAGGTTCTCGGCCCGTTCATCGTCTATGAGACCGAGGCCAGACGCCTGTGCTACTGGCAGGCCCAGGTGATTCCTGGGCTGCTCCAGACGTTCTCTTACGCCTGCGAGGTCATCAGCGCCGACCGGCCATGGGAGGGGGAGGACCTCGTGCGGTTGCGGGCAAGGGCGAGAATCGCCCGGCGATGGGTCCTCAGCCATGAGTCTGATCCACTGATGGTGGACGCCATCGTGAGCGAGGACGCGCTGCATCGGCCAGTCGGACGCTCCGCGGTGATGGTGGAACAGCTCGCCCATCTCCTTGAGGTCGGCGGCTGGCCGACGGTGCAGTTGCGCGTGGTGCCGCGTTCGGTCGGCGCACACGCGGGCCTGACCTGCTCCTTCGTGCTGTTTCAAATGCAGGATGCACGGACCGTGCTGTATCGAGAGGGTGGCGTGGATGAGATCGTTGATCTCGGCGCGGGCGTTGCGCAGGAGTACGAGCGACGCTTCGAGCATCTGACCCGCGTCGCGCTGACGCCGGAGGCGTCGGCCGATCTGATCGATTCGATCCGCGAGGAGTTTGTGCGTGCCGAGCAGCATGACGAGCAGCGTGCCGAGCAAGGAGCATTTGACGGAGGCATGGCGTAAGGCCACACAGTCGGAGTCCGGGGGCTGTGTGTGGGTGCGGTTGTCGGGGAACCGCATCGAGGTAGCAGGATCGTCTCCCGCCGGAGAGGGCCCTGATCTGGCCGGGCCGATCAACCAGTTCACCCCGCACGAGTGGCGCGTGTTCCTCGCCGGCGTCAGGGGGAGCCAGCGCTTCGACCTTCCCGACGGCTCTGTGTAGGAACACGCTCCAGGTCGGCGTGCCGCGGGCCTGGAGCGTGCCATTCTCAGCGTTGGCGCTGCGCGCTGCGATGGCCATCGCGCAGGCCCGCCTCGTAGGCAATCTCAGTGGGCACGGGGGGCGGCGATGGCCAGGACTCGACCCTTTTTGTGAATGCGCTGGTGAGCAGGGCCATGACGGCGACGCTTGTGCCGGCGATGGGCAGGGGCGGCTCGCCTGCGGCGGCGAGCAGGAAAGTGAGCAGGGTGCTCATGCCGAGCACCCTGGTGGATTCGATCATGACGGCAGTCCCTCATCTTAGGGATGTTGAGCTTTGAACCACCACACTGTGTCACGCATGAATTTCATCGTCACGCCTCTGGCGTCGATCGTTACGTTCTTTCACAATCTGCACCGATCACACACAGTTTTGGTAGCGTCCCATATGGCACTTTGGTGCCATGGTTGGAACGTGCCGCCAGAAAGGCTGGACAGGAACACGGGTGGGCCATTTGCATATTCCTCCACGAGCGGTAACAAACATCGCTGACATCCAGGCTTGGCGTTCGTCAGCAGGTGAACCGCTGTATGTGGACAATCCCTCGAACTGAGAAAGGCACCACCATGCTGCCTCGACTGTCCCGCACCGCACGGACCCTGCTCGCCACGGCAGGGGCGGCCGTACTACTGGCCACCGCGACCGCGGCCTATGCCGATGACGAGCCTGCTCCCGCTACAACCGGCGCCAGCGAGCCGGTTCTCACGCAGGGGCCTACGGTAAGCCCCGAGCCGGCCGCGTCGGAGAGTCCTGCGGGTTCACCTGTGACGACCGCTCCGTCTGGCGCGCCCGTCACCACAACCAGCACCACCTATACCAAGGTCGTCAACCGTGACGGGTCGGTGACGATCACCACGACGCGTATTACCACGACAAGTCAGAGCGTCACCTACGCCAAGGCTAACGAGGTGCCCGCTGCGCTGCAGGCGCACATGGGCGGCTGGTGATCGGGACGGTGCGCCCAGCGGATGTCCGGCCACGCCGATTCGATCGTGCCTGGCTGACATCCGCGATCGGGGCGGGCACAAGCTGGATCGCCTGTCCGGCCACCCTCACCGGGGGTGGCCACCTCGGCGGGGACGAGATGCTGCTGTTCGCTGGATGGGTCGCCGCGGTGGCGCTGCCTCTCACGTTGCTGGCGGTCCGGCTCCACCCCGCCCAGCGTCGGGCGGCCAAGGCGTATCGGGCGTATCGCATGGGACACATGCATGGACGAGAGGCCGCCGCTGACAGATCTGGCAGGGCGGCCAGAACGTAGAAACAGGTCCCGGCCTGACGGGGCCCAGGCCATGGGGAAGGCATGTACCAGATTTTCGGCCTCGACGACGACGCCGAGGCGCTCTACCGTCTGTTGTTACGCGAAGGGCCCCTGCGTGCGGACTCCTTCGCGCTCAACCCGGCAGAGGGCGCCATCATCGAGCGGCTACGCGATGATGGGTTGATCTACGGGGAAGACGTGCTCACCGCAGCCCGCCCCGGCCTAGCTTTGAAGGGCCGGCTGCTGGAACGGCAGCGTGCCATCAACGCGGCCGAGGCGCTGATGTCCGAGTATGAAGCGCTCTACCAGTCGAACAGCCGTCACTACAGCGACGGCGTGCCGGTCGAAGTGCTGACCGACCCAGCGCACATCCGGCGGACCTTCAGCCACATCGAGGGCTCGGCCCGCAGCGAGCTGCTGTCGTTCGTGACAGCCCCCTTTCAGGTCGTCACGGGGGATCGGCATGTGGTGGACCCCAGCGATCACCCGCGGTGCCGGATTCTGGTGGAGGAAGAGGCGTTCACGGACGAGGCCGCCGTCGCGGCCGCGCAGCACTCGGCCGACAGCGGGTGCGAGGTCCGCGTCATCGACAGGCTGCCGTTCAAGCTGATCATCGGCGACCGGCGCCAGGCGCTGGTGCCTCAGGCCCCTGGGGAGACGATGCCGGTGCTGCTGGTCCACGCGGGTACGGTGCTGGACGCGCTGGTGGCGACGTTCGACGTGTTCTGGGAGCGGGCCCTGCCGCGCAGGACGGCCTGGCGCAACAACGGAACGGATGACACCAGGCCCACTCAGCAGGAGATTACGATCCTGCGGCATCTGGCCAGGGGAGCCACTGAGCAGCAGATCGCCACGACGCTCACCATCTCCAAGCGCACGGTGATTCGCCGAATCCAGCAGCTCATGGATCGGGCCGGCGTGGACACGCGCTTTCAGCTCGCTCTGCACGCGGCGCGCGCCGGGTGGCTGTCGAAGGTAGTCGACGCCTGACCTCAGGCGGTGTCGATGCCGAGCTGGACGTCGACGAGGTCGGCGGTGGATTCGTAGTGCTTGAGCAGTGAGGCGATCATGCGGTCCTGCTCTGTGGGGGTGGTGTCGCGCATGGCGCGGATCTGCTGGATCTGGCGGCGCTGACGATCGGTGAGCTGGTCTAGATCGAGCGCTGGGTGCATGGCGGGTACGGCATGGGGCGCTGGGATGCCGAGTTCCGGCGCTCCGTGCTCTCGTACGCGTTCCAGCAGGCGGGCGGCACCGGGGCGGCCCATGTCGTGCTCGAGTTCGTTCGGCTCGATGTTGCGGTAGATGAGGGCGAGGACGACCACCTGGTGGTCGTCGGCTTCGCGCCGGCCGGACTCCCAGTGGTCGATGTTGTTGCGGCTGAACTTCCTGCGAGTCATCTCGGCGAAAAGCCGTGCGACTTCGGCGACTTTGAGGCCGTCGAGTCGTGCCGTTCGCTTGGCTTTGAGAAATGCGCCTTGTTGTGCGTACGGCAGGGTCTCGCCGCGTGTGCTGGTGGCCACGGCCGCCCTCCCTTCGTCATCTGACTGCGGTTTTTTCGCGCCGACGGCCACCGTATCAAGGCGTGTGGCTTTTGGCCTACACGTGTGCCGATCTGCTACACGAACTCACACGTACGCCCGCGTGTGTGTGGGTTTGTGTGAACACAGGAGCGCAAAAGCGTTGACCTTCTCACACAAGTCACACTATGTTCGACGAGTGCGTGACCATAGTTCAACCAAGATCAACAACACGTGAGAGGGGGTGCGCACGTGCGCAAGAAGCGAACGGAGATCTCCCGACGGGAACGACGGGAACGACGAGAGGCCGTGCTGCACGCCCTCCGCGAGTCGAAAGGAACCATCCCTCCGGACGTACTCACCGCGCTCGTTGCGGCAGGACTCGTCATCCTCTCTCAGCCCGCGAGAACTGCCGCCCCTAAGATCCGCCCCTCAGGCGCGGGACTCTCGGGCGAGTCTCTATATGCCGCGCTGAGCTGGCCTTACCGCGACACCCTGGCCAAGCTCAAGGCGGGCGTCCCCGTCACCCTCGACGAAGTCGCCGATCTGAATCTGCTGACCGTCGCCGAGGCCGCCGAGCTCATGGCCGTCAGCGACCGCACCGTCCACGCCCTCGTCGCGCGCGGCGACATCGCCCACTTCCGCATCCATGCCCGCGCTCTGCGCATCCCCGCGGGCGCGGCCGTGGAGCACCTGGCCAGCCGACTGACCTACCCCTCCAGCACCGATGCGGAGGCGTCTACCCCCGCCCCCGCCGACCTCGAAACGAGAACCGCATGACCAGCGTCCTCCAAGCCGCTAGCGAACTCGCTAGCCATGACGCGCGCTCACCGGAGTGCACCGCCCCTCACAGCGATCGTGTAGCCGAAGCGCGTCCGGAGCGGGGGCGCCCGGGCGCCCCCGCTTCCTCCTTCGGCGCCACCTTCGCCGACAACATGAAAGCCCAGGCCGCCGCCCTGTCCGGCGACGAACTGCTCGCCATGTACGAGGAGGGCCTGCGGCTCAGCCCCGTGTCCCACCTGGTCATGGACACGCTACGCGCCGAGCTGCTGGAGCGCCTCAACGCCGCCCGGGAGGGAGCGTGACGACCACGCTTCTCACCCGCGCCCAGGCCGCCGCCATGCTCGACCTCACCCCCCGCCAGGTGCGCCGCCTGGCCCTCGCCGGCCTGCACCCGCACCGGCAGCCCGACGGCCGCTGGCTCTACCGACAGTCCGAGGTCGAGGCCAGGAAGCAGGAGGTGTCCCGGTGATGGGCTCGCCGCTCCTGTCGGACGACGACGGCCTGGCCGCTCACCTGGAGTGGCTCGGCGCGCTGCACGAGGAGTCCGAGGCGAAGGGCTGGGAACCGGCCCCCTACCCGGCCTCCACGCCCTGGACCACGTGGGGGAGCGCCGGATGATCGTCTACCGCGTGGGCGACCACGTCACGCTCACCATCGCCGGTGTCATCGACAGCGCCGACCCGGAGGACCCCGCCCGCTACCAGCTCCGCCACGGTGAGCGGGGCCTGGTGTCCTTCCGCACCGACGACCGCAGCATCCACCAGGCCCTGGTGGCTACAGCGGACTGGCCGCCGCTGCCCGGCGACGTGTGGCTCGACCGCAATCGCAAGCGCTGGTTCGGCCAGGTCGAGACCGACCCCGACCGGCCTGATCTCATCATCCTGGTCAGCGAGTTCGGGGCCTGCTACACCGGCGAGGACCGCCTGCTTAAGGCGATCCAGGAGCACGGCACCTTCCACCTGGAAATCCCCGGCCGCGTCCGACTCGAAAGGGAGGCCGGGCGATGAGCGACAGCCTCTACTCGATCGGCGACGAGGTCGAGTTCGTGCGTCGCGGGGTGATCACCGCCGTCGATCAGGCCGATCCTGCCTGGTTCGGCGTTGGCCAGCGCGGCAGCGCGACAGTCGATGCCTGGTTCCGGACAGACGACGACAGTGTCCGGCACACGCTGGTGACCGCCGTGCAGTGGCCGCCACTGCCCGGCGACACCTGGACGGACGGCACAGGCAAGGACTGGTTCGCCCACGCGGCCGAGGATGACGGGCACGGCCTCGCCCTCACGTCCGAGTTCGGTGCCCGCTTCGAGGACAAGGACGGGCTCAAGAGAGCGGACGAGCTGTATGGACCGTTCCGCCTCAAGACGCCCGGCAAGCAGCGCCTCGAACAGGGGAGCAGCCAGTGAGCGGCCCCCGCTACCGCAAGGGCGACCACGTCGAAATCGTCCGCTGGGGCGTGATCGTCCACGTTGACCCAAAGGACCCGCACCGGTTCGGCATCGGTCAGCCCGGCAGCCGGATGGTCGATGCGTGGTTCCGCGCCGACAAAGCCGAGGTGCGTCACCGGCTATCGATCACCGCCGAGTGGCCGCCGGTACCGGAAGACACATGGCGCGACCGGAACGGCAAGCAGTGGGAGGCCAGCGAAATCGACTGCCTCGATTGCACTGCTGACGGCCGCGAATGCGAGGACGGCTACGTCGCGCTGAGGTCGGAGTTCGGCGCCTACTACCCGGGCAACCTTCAGATCGCGCAAGCGCACCGCTACTACGGCCCGTTCACGCTGGAGAAGCCGAGTCCGCGGCGCGGCCAGGAGCGGCCGTGCTGACCCAGATGGCGGGAACCGCCCGCCGTCTGGGCCGGTACCGCCCGGACAGCCGCCGCGGACGCCGGATCCGGCGCGGCCGGCTGGGCGGCTCCTCGATCGCCGCGGTGATCGGGAAATCGCCGTGGTCGTCGCCGTACTCGGAGTGGGCCTTGCAGAAGGGGCTCGTCCAGCCGGACCCGACCACGGCCGCGCAGAGCCGGGGCAACTACCTGGAGCCCGCCCTGCTGAAGTGGTACGCCGACCAGCATCCGGAGTTCCGGGTGCGGCGGGGCGGCACGTACGTGCACGTCGATCGGGACTACCACCTGGCCAGCCCGGACGGCCTGTGCTTCCAGGACGGCGTGCTGGTCGAGGGAGTCGAGGCCAAGACCGACGCGGACGCGGACGGCTCCGGCTGGGGCCGCCCGGGAACAGACGAGGTGCCGATCTACTACCGAGTGCAGGTCGTCTGGTACATGGACGCCTTCGGAGTGAAGCGGTGGCGGTTCGTCCTGCTCGACGGCCGCCTGCAGTTCCGCGAGTACGTCGTCGAGTACGACCCGGCTGAGGCGCAGGTGCTGCGGGACGCGGCCGAGGACTTCCTGGCATCGGTGTTCTGGGACGAGATGCCGGAGCTCGACGAGCACCCGGCCACATACGCCACGGTCCGCAAGTTGCATCCGAAGATCGACCGCGAGGCCACCGTGCAGTTGCCCGCCGAACTGGCGGCCGAGCTGCACGCGGCCGTCATCGGCATGGACGCGGCTGAGAGCCGTAAGCGGCTGGCGCTGTCCAAGGTCGGCGCGTTCATGGGCACCGCCCGCCGCGCGATGCACGGCGGCTACGACTACGCGCTGCGCCAGTTGTCGAGCAAGGGCCTGCCGTACGTGAAGCCCGACAACAAGCTGGATCAGGTGCCACCGCCTGATCTCCCTGACGACACCACGGAGGAGGCCGCGTGAGCGACACCTTGCCCGCTCTGATCGAAGAGATGAACGCCCGCATCGGCAAGCACACCGCCGAGTTCGAGGCGGCGCTGCCGAAGGGCGTGACGGTCGCCCAGCTCAAGCAGGACGCCCTGAACAGCCTGCGTGCGACCCCGAAGCTGGCCCAGGCGCACGCGCCGACCGTGCTCGGCGCGCTGATGACGTGCGCACAGCTCGGACTGCGTCCCGGTGTCTCTGGTCTTGGCCACGCCTGGCTGCTGCCGTTCAAGAACTACAGGGAGAACAACCGCCTCGAAGCCCAGCTCATCATCGGCTACCGCGGCTACGTGGACCTGGCCTATCGCCACCCGGCCGTGCAAGGCGTCGTCTCACGCATTCGCTACGCCAACGACAGGTTCAAGCTCATCTACGGGCTGGACGGCGACACGCTGGAGCACGAGCCGCCCGCCGACGGCGGTCCTCGCGGCGAGGCAGTCCTGTACTACGCCATCGCCCGGGTGCGCGGCCACAGCATCATCACCGAGCCCATGTCGCGCCGCGAGATGGAGGAGCATCGCGACAAGTTCGCGATGGCCAAGAGCAGAGATCGAGGAATCGTCGGCCCCTGGCGTGACCACTTCGACGAGATGGCACGCAAGGGTCTCGCCGTTGACACCCCGATACCGACCGTCGGCGGATGGTCCACGATGGGCGAGCTCAAGGTCGGTGACCAGGTGTTCGACATGTACGGCAACCCGGCCGCCGTCCGCGCCGTCTCCGAGGTCAAGCACATCGACTGCTACCGGGTGACCTTCGCCAATGGGGCTTCCATCGTGTGCGACGCCGAGCATTACTGGCTCGCCAGCATCGGCACTAACGCTTCCCGTGACAAGGCCACCAAGGGCTGGGCCGTCCACCAGATCGCCGACCTCCACGCGGCCAAGCAGGCGGGTAAGGCCGTCGTCATGCCCGTCGTCGGACCGCTGGACACCGAGCCGGTTGACCTGCCGATCGATCCCTGGATGTTGGGCTACTGGCTGGGCAACGGCGCGAAGGACAATGCTCACGTCACCTGCCACGCTAATCATCTGGAAGAGATCAAAGCGGCCATCACACGATCCGGCTACACCGTGGGCGCGGTGCGACCAGACCCCCGCAGCAAAGCCGCCGGAATCGGCGTACGTGGCCTGATCAGGGATCTGCGGTCGGCGGGAGTGCTTGGCCACAAGCACGTCCCCGCCGCATACCTCCGAGCCTCGGCCGAGCAGCGGATAGCACTGCTCCGAGGGCTCATCGACAGCGACGGATCAATCGACGCCGAACGGGGCCGCGTGCACTTTGCGAGTGTCGACAAGGGGCTGGCGGATGCTGTGGCCGAGCTGGCGCGCAGCCTCGGAGAGGTCGTTAATCGCTCCGAGCGTGACGCCGTCGGCTACGGCAAGACGGTGAGGGCCTACACGGTGCAATGGCGTCCGTCAGTGTGCCCGGCCACGGTTTCCGCCAAGGCCGACCGCTTCCGTGCCCGCGCGTTGCGGCCTTACCGCAGCGTCAAGTCCATCCAGCCGATCCCTTCGGTGCCGACGCGCTGCATCGAAGTCGACTGTGAGACCAGCACCTACGCGGCAGGTATCGAGATGGTGCCGACGCACAACACCATGATCCGGGCCCGGCTGGTCAAGGCCATCCCGACCGCGCTCGATATGGCCATCGGCATGTCCGTGGACGAGGGCGTACGGCTCGACTTCGACCCGACCGCCAACCCGGCCGAGGTGACCACTCACCCGGACCGCGCCGACGAGGCGGACGCGGAGAACCCCGCTCAGTCCGTCCGCGAGTCCGTCACCATCCGCGAGTCGTTCCCCAGCGGCGGCCTGACCGGGGACCAGGACCGCGAGATCGCCGGGCTCGTGCGCGACCGCAAGATGAGCAAGGAGCAGGCGCTCGATCTCGTGGAAAGGCTGTTCAAGGAGCGCAAGTCGGCCCGGCAGCTCAGCGAGGAGCAGGCCGCCGAGCTGATCGAAGAGCTGAAGAAGATCCCGCTGCCCACGATGGAGGGCGAGGTCTTCCCGCCCAGCCGCTCGTCGGCCGAGCCGGACCAGCCGGCCCCGGCGAAGCGGAAGCCGACCAAGGCGATGATGAACATGATCCACGCCGCGCTGGCCGACCGGGGCATCACCGACGATGAGGCGTTGCGCGCCGAGCTCGGCCGCATCCTCGGCGTGAAGGTCGAGTCCCGCAAGGACCTGACCTTCGACCAGGCGTCTCAGATCCTTGATCGTCTCGAAGCCCCCGCAGGCGCCGCTGCCCCCGTCCCGCCCGCGCCGGGTTCGGACGAGCTGACTCCGGAGCAGATCAGAGAGCTGATCCGCGCCGAGTGGGCCGAAGCGGGCGGCCAGCCGCAGGCCCTGGCGGGAGCATTCCGCAAGGCTATGAACGTCGGTGCCCGCGAAGCCGCACCGAACGAGCTGAACGCGTTCCTCCAGCAGCTCCGCGACGGCAAGCACCTGCCCCGGCAGCAGGAGCGCAAGCGCTTCCTCAGCTCCATCACGGCCCTGTTCGACGGGCTCGACAAGCCGATTCCCGAGGAGGACCGGCTGCGCGACCTGTCGGCGCTGCTCGGCTACACGGTCCTGCGACCGCACCAGATCGCCTTCGACCATCTCCAGGACGTCATCGACGTCCTGACCGCCTGCAAGGGCCAGACCCACGCATGGGACGAGGCCCTCCAGGCCGCGCAGGCCGCACGCGGGGACCAGCCCGCGTCCTGACCCCCATGCTCCGCGCCCGGCCCGCGCAGCGCGGGCCGGGCACCTACCCCTCAAGGAGATCCGCTCATGCCCATGTCCATCACCGTCAACAAGGGCCAGCCCAGCCCGGCCGACGTGTTTCATGACACGACGGAGCACGCCGTCACCCTCGTGATCGGCGAGTACCGGTACAGCGTCGACGCCAAGGACCCCCGAGACCTGATCGACGGCGCCCTCGTCCTGGACCGGCTGCAGGCCGTTCTGCCGGCCGTGCGCCGCGACATCGAGGCCGCTCTCACCCGGCACAAGCGCGCGGAGCAGGAACGCGTTCGCGCCGCTGCGGGACTCGCGGCGCAGCGGACGTGCTCGTGCGGGACGCCGGACATGCCCCAGACGGTTCACCGTCTGGACCTGCCGTGCCATGCCGAGAGCATCACCCCCTGCTTCACCTGCCAGGGGGGTGGCTGCCCGGAGTGCGTGGGCACGGGCAACCAGGACGTCGTCGCCAGGGCCAGCACCCCCGTGCATCTGGTCCGCGAGACCACCCACGCGGTGCGCCCGTACGTGCCCGCCGTCACCCCGATCAGCACCCCCACGCGCGCGGCCAGCGCGCCGCCGCTCCAGCCGCGCGAGTGCGGGTGCAGTGAGCACAGCCCCTGCCCGGCGCACGGCGGACCGGCGCCGGGGGAGGAGACCCGTGACCTGACCAGCGTGATGCCGAGGCCGGCGCAGCCCGCCGCGACGCCACGGGAGGAGAGGTGATCTTCCGTACCTTCCCTGTCCACTGCGGCAGCGTGACGGTCGGCTGGGACGCCGACAACGACACCTTCTACGCGCGCGGCACCAACACGGCCGGCAGACGCGTGTGGGAGTACGCCAACGGCATGCCGACCCTTGCGCAGCTCCGCGCGGTGCTGTGCGGGCACCGCGTCAGCCTGCACGCGGTCGACGCCGCAAGCCTCCTGCACGACATGGACATCTCCCGGCAGCGCGCTAGCTGGACCGCCAGCCGCTGCACTCGAGGTGGCCAATGAGAGGCATCGCCTCCCTCCTGGCCGTGATGGCCTGGGTGTACGAGTCGCTGGGAACGCTGATGACCATCGCGTTCGGCTGGGCCGTGCTCTGGGCCGTCACGCAGGGTCTCGTCGCTCTCGTGTGGGCGCTGTGATGACGATCTGCCCGACAGCGAGCCGCACATGAGCCGCATCCTGGGACAGCTCACGTTCGCCCTCATCGCGTTCGTCTTCGCCGTCACTCTGGCTGGCGCCATCCTCTGGCGGGGCCATACACCGCAGAGCACCGCCGCCAAAGGCCGAGAGGCACGTGGACGCGAGCCGCGCGTCCTGGCGTCCCTCGTCCTGATCGTGTTCGCCGCCGAGCTGGCCGCCGTGTGGGCGACCTGGCCCGATGAATGAGAGATCGTCATGAACATCAACACGAAGGCTCCACTGGCGTTCGCCAGCGTCTTTCTGCTCGCCGCAAGTTGTGCGACGGCACCGGCGCAGGGACAGGTGACACACCGGCGATACGAGCCGCCGCGCGCGTGGACGACCACGAGTTGCGGTGCCTGGAAGACGACCACGTACGGCACCGGCACGCGGCGACGCACGGCACGCACGTGCGTCGCCCGCTACGTGAACGTGCATCGGACCCTGCCGGAGTGGTACCTGGGCCTGCGCGACGGCGAGCACGAGGGCGAGCGAGTCGTCAGCCGGACGGCGTGGGACGCCTGTCCCGAACGGGCGACGTACCCGGCCTGCGCGGAAGGCGGCACGTGGTGATCGCGGCGCTGCCGTGGCTGGTCGGATGGGTCGTTCTGACCGGCGTCGCCTGTCTCATCACCTGGCATCTGACCCAGCGGATGCAGGACATGCGCGAGGTCGAGCTGTGGGCACAGATCTACGCGGTGCAGGCGCATATGGCCGACGTTGGGAGGGAGGCCATCGCCTTCGGAGACGCGCTCAACGACATCGTGGACCTGGCCGATTGGGCGGACATCCGGCCGTTTGCTAGCGAAATCGCTCGCGTCGCGGAAGTCGTCGCCATTGCCAAGCAGGCTCTCGAAACGAGCGCCTACCCCGGCAGGTTGCGGGCCGCGCAAGAGGCGCTGGAGCAGGCCGAACGCGACATCCAGGAACTGACGGCGGACAACGTGCGCCTGGCCGAGCTGGCGGTCGCGCCCCAGTGAACGGACCGCTGTTCGCGTCCCTCCCGGCGATGGGCCTGTTCGCATGGCTCATGGCCGGGTGGGGCGTCCTGTCGGCCACCATCGGGCTGCTCATCGGCTGGCACGCACGAGGCAAGGGGCCCCGCAGGTGATCGCCGTGTACGTGCTCGTTGGCCTGCTCGCTCTCGTTGGCCTGGCCGCGGCCATCGTCGGCCTGGTCGTCGCCGCCGGCGTCGCGCTGGACGTCCGCCGTGACCGGCGCCGCATCGAGTTGGAGCGGCTCGCCGGTACGGATCATCAACCCGATCTCGACCCCGATCCGTCGCTGGACGGGCTGGTGGTCGAGATCTCTCAACGCCTGAGGAGGGCACAGTGACACCACCGCTGATCACGATCATGGTGTACGGCACACCCGGCTCGCAGGGCTCCAAAAGGCCTGTCGGCAAGAACCGGATGATCGAGCAGAACGCCACCGTCAAGCCGTGGCGGCAGGACGTTCGCCAGGCCGCGATGGACGAGATCGACCGCCGCGCTGCGGCCGACGAACCGTTCGCGCGGCTGGACGGGCCGATCATCGCCGAGATGGTGTTCACGATGGGCGACAAGCCGTCCGGCCGCCCGACGTGGTGGCCGTCCGGCGTCCGCTGGTCAAAGGCCCTGTGGTGGCATCCCGCCAGCGCGCCTGATCTCTCGAAGCTCCTGCGGTCCACGGAAGACGCCCTCACGCAGGCCGGAGTGTGGAAGGACGATGCCCGCGTGGTCCGCTACCGGGAGCTGGCCAAGGTGTACGTCGGCCAGGTGGACGAGCCGGACGCGCTGCGCGTGCCCGGCGCGGTGATCCGGCTGTGGTCGGGGCTGGACGTGGCCGCGTGATCCGGCTGGCCGCGTTCCTCGTCGTCATCGCGGCGATGCTCGCCTCCAGCTGGTACGTCTTCCAGGTCGATCAGGGCCTCGGCGTGCTCATCCTCGCCATCGGCGTCCTCATCATCACCCCCGCCTTCTACAAGATCATCGACAGCGGACAGGCAGGCCCGCCGGAGAAGAAGGACGACAGCGAGTGACGGGGGCGTCGCCGTCGACCGCGCCGTGCACCTTCGGCCCTGGCCCGTGCGGTAAGACGCCCACCCGTCTCTACACCTTCGGCAGACGGTGCGCCGACCACGCGCCTCCGCCGCCCCCGCCCGGGTACTGCGCGCCGCTGCGCTGCTACTGCCCGCCCGACCAGCAAGGAGAAATCTCATGTTCGACCCCGACGACCGGCCCCCGAGACTCAAGCCCGGACAGCGGCGCCGCAAGCGCCCCCGCCTCCAGCTCCCTCGCACTGCCGTCACCGACGAGTACGGCAACGCCCTCTGCGTTATCGAGGGATGGGGTGTTGGAGCCGACGATGTTGCTGCCGCCCGCGCCCTCCACCGGCACGGCCTGCCCGGGGGGATCGACCCTCGCACCAACCCGGCATGAGCTGTCCCGATGCGACGAGTGTGAGCAGCCGGTCCTGTGGACCATCACCGAGGCCGGGCGGCCGTTCGCCGTGGATCCGAAACCGAACCCCGACGGCAACACCGTAGCCATCCGGGACGGGCTCGGCGTGTGGCGGTCTCGCCGCCCGTCCCGGGACCGGCCGAAGGCGCTGTTCGAGCAGGTCTTCTATCCGCACGTCGCGTCGTGCACGAAGGGCGTGCACATCGTCCTGCCGGACAACGTGACCCGGCTGGACGACGCGCGCCGCAGACGGCGCGGCCTTCCACCGCGACCCCGTTCGTGAGGGCCCGGCACCCGACGAGGTGCCGGGCCCTCGTTCGACCCACCCCACACGCCAGCCCTTCACCGCTGGCCAACATGAAAGGCGCACCGTGATCAGAACCGTGGCGGTCGACTTCGACAGAGTCGTGCACCGCTACAGCCGCGGCTGGGCAGACGGCACCATCTACGACCCGCCGATGGACGGCGCGCTCGATGGGCTGCGTACGCTGATGGAGCACTACAGCGTGTTCATCCACACCAGCCGGACTCCGGCCGACGTCGCCGACTGGCTCGCCGCGCACGAACTGCTGGTGGCCACCGACCCGTCGGACGACCTGCGCTTCTGGGTGGAGCGCGGCGTGCTGCTGGTGACCAACCGCAAGCTGCCCGCGTCCGTCTACCTCGACGACCGGGCCGTGCGGTTCACGAGCTGGCCCCAGGCGTTGCATGACCTGTTGCCCGACCAGGACCGCGACGCACGCCGCCGCACGATCCGGCGCGCGCTGACGGCCGCGTGGCCCGACCTCGCCGGCGATCCCACCCACGTCGACCAGCTCGCCGAAGTCGCCTTGACCGCCCTGGAGCACGGCGATGGCTGACCGTATCCGTCCCGAGGACGAAGGATTCGTCCTGTATGAGCAGACCCCGCGGCGTAGAACGTACGTGCGTCGCTGGCGTGAGGGCGACCTGGAGGCATGCGCCGAGGCGACCAAGGTCCGCAATACCCCGTGTGAACCGCCGGTGGCGACGGTGCTCACGATCATGAAGATCACGCGCAGCTACCCCACGACTTCGCGCCACGCCTCCTGTCCACTTCATCTGCCCTGGTCGCCTGGGACGGTGTCGATGGGCTTGAGAGCACGCCGGGCGGCAGCGGAACGGGTGATTGCCGTCCACGCCGACCTGTTCGAGCAGTTCCGCCGTGAGGAGATGGACAGCCGCGTCGCGTCGCTGACGCGTCAGGTCCTGGCGGAGCTGGACAAGGTTCTGGGTGAGGACGGTGGCGCCGATGTATGAGCACAGGAGACGGGAGCGCGAGAGGCGGGAGCGCCGCCTTGCGACGGCGAAGGTGGCGCTCGGCGCGGTGACGTCGATCGCGGCGCTCGCGGGACTGCTGCATGCCGCCTCGGAAGAGGAGGTCGTCGCCGACTGCGTCATGGTCACTGCCGAGCCGGACGGCACCTACCGCATCATGGACGACAGCTTCTGTGACAGCCATGCCGCGTACGTGCGGTGGGTGTACGGCGGCACGAGCAGCGGCGGGTACGTGCGCGGCGGAACGATCGTCCGGCCGCAGGGCGACATGTCGATCACCTCCAGGTCGGGCCGGGTGATCTCCCGTGGCGGATTCGGCGGTCGCGGCACCGGAGGTGGTGGATGAGCCGCACAGCGGGGCCGATCCTCACCACGGCGCAGCAGCAGGAGCTCGAAGGCATCCTGGAACGCATCCTCGGCGACTACCCCATCAACCCGGACGTGGTGAAGCACGTCATGGCCAACTTCGCCGCCGACGTCGACCGCTGGGCCGACCGGGACGACCCGCTGACGATCGTCTACACCGGATCACGGCTCGCCGACCGGGCCAAGGTCCGCGCCGACCTGTCCGGCCTGTACGACCGGTTCGGCGGGTTCCGCATCTTGATCGGCTACGACCGCGACAAGGACCGGCCGTCCGGCGGAGACCGATACGCGTACGAGTGGGCGGCGGCCGTCCCTGATGTGACGGTCGAGCTCCATCCTGCGCCGTGGCACCTCCCGGAGCTGGCGAGAGCTGCCGGGCCGGCTCGCAACGGCTACATGGTCGGTCTGGTCCAGGGCCGGGGAGGCCGGTACGGCATGCTCGCGCACCTCTTCGACGGTTCGACGGGGTCCGCGGGGGCTGCCGCGTTCGCCCGGCACGTCGGCGTGGCGGTCTGGCGGAGGCCCGCGTGAGCCGCCGCAGCGACATGGAGAAGATGGTCCGCCGCGAGGCCAAGGCGCACGGCTTCGTCGTGGAGAAGGTGGGGCCTGAGTGGAGGGTGACGAACCCGGACACGAAGCGGTCGCAGTCCGTGCCGGACCGCGCGGTCGGCAGCCAGTTGTCCAACGCGCGATCACGGATCCGGCAGCTCGCCACGCGCACCCCGATGCAGGCCGCGGTGGGCGAATCGTCCCAGGGAAGGCGAGCGGGCGACGAGTGGCTAGTGCAGGACCTTGTGGCCGCCGCCTACCGGTCCGGAGTGACCTTCGACGTCGTCAACGGCCGCCTGCGCATCGCCGCTGACCTGGACAACCAGTCGTGGGTGGACGTGCTGCGAAGGCGGGAGACCGAGGTACTGGCCTTCCTGCTCGGCGAGCTCGCCCGCCACCAGCAACCCGGCGGTGACCCTGTACCGCAGCCAGCACCACTACCTGTAACGCCGCAAGGAGCTGATGACCGCATGCCGAAGATCGGCGACGTCGCCCGGGTCGAGGGGCCGTCGCGCAAGGAGGACCTCGCCGTCGATGCCAAGGTCCTGTATGACCTGCTGCGTGAGGAGGCCGCCAAGCAGGGCGACGAGACGGAGGCGAACGCCCGCGTGAAGGGGGTGTTGTGGCGGGGCACGCTCACGTCGGTGATGCGCAGCGTGGGCGCCGACTGGGATCTCGTCTACCAGGAGGAGGTGTCGCGGTACCTGCGCGACACCCAGCACATCCGATGCCAGAGGCGAGGCAACCCGTCGCTGTGGTGGATCCGCGACACCTGGCACGACGGCAATCTGACCGTGACGCGTAAGCCGACGCCCGCCGACGTGCCCGCACGCAGATCCCCCGCGCCGCGTTCTGCGCCGGAGCCGGCACCGCCTGCGGTGGATGAGTACGCGCAGCTCATGAAGCTGCTGGAGGCGGGGCGGACGGCGGCCGCCACGATCGACCGGTTGGAGACCGAGAACGCCGGCCTGCGGCGCGAGGTCGAGGAGAAGAACGCGATGCTCCTGTCGGTGCGGGCGGAGCTGCGCGCCGATGTGGAGGCGTTGCGGGGCGAGAACGGCAGGCTCAGGGGCGAGCTGGCGAAGTTGGAGCCGTTCAAGCAGTTCATCAAGGCAGTGAAGGAGACGAATCTGTGAAGCAGCTCGCGTGGTACTACACGGCGGGGGAGTGGATCGAGGGCGAAGACCTCGTCGCGGCTCAGGCGAGGCCGGGTGAGGAAGAGCGGAAGCTGCTGGTGCGGCTCGGCTATGAGCCGCGAATGGAGATGGGGAGCTGGGAGTCGGCGTATCCGGCGATCGAGGTGTGGTTCCGGCCGGAGAAGGAGCCCCGCTACGTTCTGATCCTGTCCGACGGCGACGGGTACGAGCGGGTGTTCGTGGACCGGCTGCCGGACGTGTGGGATCTGCTGGCCAGGTGGGTGCCGGTGGTGCGCGATGCCGGGATCGTGCGTCTGCTGGACGACCTGACTGATGTCCAGCGCCGCCCGTACGGTGTCGTGGAGATGATCGCCCGGCGGGCGGCGGCCGGGGCTGCCCGGCCGTCGAGCCGTTCGTGAGCTGCGTAGTGGCTAGCGAGAGAGCTAGCACGCAATCTGGCGGTGCATTCGGGTGCGGGGCCCGGCCGGTGCCGGGCCTGGCGTGGACGGAGTGCGGCGGGGGCCGGGCGGCCGTCTACGCGGCGGTGTGCGTTCACGGGCATGTCCGGCAGGGCCGCCTGTGTGAGGCGCATCTGCACCAGGCCCGTGATGGCCTGGTGTTGTGCGTCCCGTGTGTGTGGGAGGGGCACGACTGCCGGTTGGTCGGGGTCGCCGCGGTGGATGTCGCGGGGGAGGCGTAGCGGTGGCGTGCGACGTGCGCACGTGGGGGCCGGACGGTCCTGCGTGCGGGGAGCCGATGATGCGCCGGTTCATCATGACGTGCGCGCACCGGCATCTGGAGGCCGACGAGTACTGCCACCACCACGTGCATGATCTCGCCAGCGGAGGCGCGCTGTGGTGCTCGCCATGCGGCCGGCGCGGTCACCTGTGCCGGTCGTGGCCTATCGCGGAGATCGACCAGGCGGGGAACCGGCGCGAACTGCCGGGGGCTCGATGACGGGCCCGTCGGAGGCCGGCTGCCGAGCTCGGCGTAGCCCTCATGGGGAAGCGTGCGGCGGCGAGGTGGTGGTGCGCCTGGTCGTCGGATGCATCCATGAGCATGTGCTGCTTGCCGCCGCGTGCCAGTACCACGTCCAGGACGTGGCCGAGCGGCGGGGCGCGTGCGTGCGGTG
Source organism: Nonomuraea sp. NPDC051191 (assembly GCF_044455665.1). NCBI lineage: Bacteria > Bacillati > Actinomycetota > Actinomycetes > Streptosporangiales > Streptosporangiaceae > Nonomuraea > Nonomuraea sp. NPDC051191. The sequence continues at coordinate 439,645 of NZ_JBITEZ010000010.1, forward strand.
CTTCGACGTCGACGGGCATCGCTGCGTCGTGGCCGCGCTGGGTGAGCTGGGTGAGGACGGGAAGTTGGTGGTTCTGCGTGGATAGGCGCGGGTCGTACCGTGATCAGCATCATGCCCTTCCCTCAGGGCGCGGTTCGAGCGTGTCGAGGGGAGCGGGGTGGCTGGCAAGCCGATCTACTGGACATGGATTGCCGTGGTACGGCGAGCCGAGTTGGGGTTCGGTGAGGGGAAGAAGCGGATCAACTCGGCAACCGTGCAGCATGTTGCGCTGGTCGCCGCCACGTACGGCAATCCGGACGGAACGAGGGTTCGGCCGTCGGCAGAGAGGCTGGCCCGGGTGACGCGGTTGAGTGAGCGGACGGTGCGGCTGAGCTTGGGGCGGTTACGCGATGTTGGGCTGCTCGTGCGGGTAGTTCAGGGGTCGTCGCAGGGTCGTCGCGCGTTGGCGGACGAGTACCGGCTCGCGATCCCTGACGACCTGTTGGAGCGGGTATCGATGCTCGACCCAGGTGAGCGAGATCTGACCGTCCCGGAGGGGGTGGAGCCGCCACCGCCGAAGCGGACCAGGCGGCCGCGATCACCGGATGCTGCCCCCGGTGATGGGCCTGTGGATAACCCTTGATCAGGTGATGCAGCATCCGGTGTTCCGGGGCGTACCGGCGAGTAATCACCGGATGCTGCTACCGGATCACCGGATGCTGCTACCAAGAACACCGGATGCAGCATCCGCCCACCTACCAAGCACCTCCCCACTACCTACCAATGACGCGCATGACCCTCCGTACGGCGCTGAGGTGGAAGGAGGAGAATCGAGCCCGCCACCACCAAGATCAACACGTGGACGATTCCCCTCCAAGAGGCCGAACCACCACCACTCCATAAGAGCTAGCGAAACCGCCAGCAGAAAGGACCCGCATGGCCGCCGACCCTGACATCGAAGCCACCTGGAAAACCATGCGCGCCGCAGTCCGCGCCATCCTCCAACCCCACATCCAAGCCGCTCTCCTCGAAGACGACGTCACCGCCATCGCCGACTGGCTCAACGCCAACGGCTGGAAGCCCCCACTCCGCAAACTCGACCCAATCATCGCCGCCGGCCGCGCCGCCCGCGACCACGCCGCCCGCAAGGAGCCGCAGTGACCCACAACTTGCGCGAACTCCACGCCCAGATGCGGGCCCAGCTCGCCCCCATGCTGAGACAACTCAGCGCCGCAGCCGAACAGCTCGGCGCCGCGTTCCAAAAACTCGGCCCCGCCCTCCGCGCAACCCTCCTCATCAACGGCACCTGGCACACCATCAGCCCCCGCCAGCGGCGCGCCCACCTCAAGGACCTGGACCAGCGCGCCCGCGCCCAGCGCAACGCCCGCTGGCCCCGAGCCACCCACACGAAGATCACCTACCACCGGAAACGCCGATGACCCACCACCCCCAACCCCACCGCTGGCGAGGCGTCACCCTCACCAACATGTGGATCGACGAAACCACGCACCTCACCGACACCGACTGGCGCCGCCTCACCCAACACCTCACCCGCGCACTTCGCCGCACCACCTGGCCGACAGCCAGCCGCGTCAAGGCCCTCTACCGAACGAGACGCCGATGACCGCCCGCACCTCCACCGAGATCACATGCAACACCAGCCGATGCATGGCCGCCATCCGCGTCCACGCCGCCGACCCCGAACTCGCCCGCGGCCAAGCAGCCGACGCCGGATGGAGCAGCCAGGACGACCTCGACTACTGCCGCCCCTGCACCAACATCCGTGCCGCCGACACCCCGGAAGGCCCGAAGTGAGCGCCATCCCCACCATCACCCTCATCTGTAACCACCACGACTGCTACACCCACGCCGTCCTCGTCGGCGCAACCGACCCAAGCGACGCAAGGCGCGAAGCCTCCACCCGCGGCTGGACCAGCTACCACCACCAGGCACACGGCCACGAACACGACCACTGCCCCGACCACTCCCAGCCGACCAAGCCCCGCCAGAAGCGCAAGCGGCTCCGCGACCGCATCCGCAACCTCACGCCCCGGCTGTCGATGCCGCCCGTGCCCGCGCTCAGCACCACGACTCGCCGCTGACCGATTTCTCTAACCAATCATCCGATTCTGTAGCAGCTAGCGAGAAAGCTAGCTGACGACTCAACTCGCACACCCCCCCTGTATGCGTCCGTAGAGCACCACAGAGACGCGACAGGGGGGTTTTGCGTGACCACATACCAAAAGGTCGAGAAAGAGCGCTCAGCGACCACTACAGAGCTGCACCGGAACGCGAAGATCAACAACAAACCGAACACCGACGTACGACATACGACAACGCCAGGCCACAACATCCGGCGGACTGATTATCGGTGCTGCTGACGATTTGGTAGCAGACTTTTAGCGTCGCTAATCGATGCTGCAATGAGGGGTGAGTAGGGATCGGTGCGGGGGTGAGGCGATGGGATCAGGAAGGGTGCGGGGTGCGCTCTTGAGAGTGCTCCGAGACGCGTCCACCGGACCTCTGTGAGCACGGGAGCGTTACAGCTTCAGAGCGCGTTACAGATCACTTAATGCACTCTGACCTGGGATTTCATTGCTGTTATCTCACTGTTACAAACTTAGTCGTAACGACTCTGCACTGACTCACGAAGTACTCGACGTGAGCAACCAACCAACTCGCACCGTCGCAGCAGCAGCGGGGGCCATCGTCCCCGCCGCGCTGCTGCTCTGTGCGCTCACAGCGCCCGCTAAGGGCAGTCCAGTCACCCCCGACCCCACCCCCACGGGCGCGGTCACGACCATCACGCAGGAGGTCACCACCACAGCAACCGCAACGACCACAGCCACCGTGACGACTACGGCCAGCCCGGAGCGCACGCCCACGACTACGGCCACCGTCACCACGACGGCCACCACGACGGCCACGACTACGGCCACGACTACGGCCACGGTCACGGCGAGCGCATCGGCAGCGCCTACGGTCACGCTCACAGTCGCGCCCACGGCCACGGTCACCGCACCGCCGACCCCATCGGCGGCAGCGCTACCCACCCCGACCGTGCCCGTAAGCGCGTCAAGCACGCGCCGCAAGCCTGCCGAACCGCCGGTACAGATGCCGTCAGTCGCAGGAGACGACCCCGGCATGGCGTCCGCGTTCAATGCGCTAGCGAGCCAGCTAGCAGCACAGAGCGCGGCCACCACCAGCATGCCCACAGGCATGGCAGTGGGAGGGGGCGGCGCGGGAGTGCTCGCCCTGGCCGTCATCGGCGCGTTGATCTACGCGGTTCGGCGCAACCGGAAGGCGCGTAAGCAGCGTCAGCCGGTTGCCCCGTCCACGGAGCGCACCCCGGAGCGCGCCCCCGAGCGCGTCCCCGTCGAGTCGTCGCAGACCAGCGACGACACGACCGTTATCGATCAGCCCGAAACCAAGTAACCAACAGGGCCGCCCGCAACGGGCGGGCGGCCCGCCAACCACAGGAAGAATGATCATGGAATTCAAGCTCAGCCCCACCGCGATCCTGGACAAGATCCTCGCCGAGATCGACGCCGACCCTCGACAGAAGGGCAGCGGCGGCACGTGGGACCGCGACGTCCGTAAGGCGGGTCTGCCCGTCATCGCGTCGCACGTCATCGCGCAGACCTTCAAGCTCGGCAAAGGGCAGCTCGACTACGCCGACGACATGATCGCCTGCCCCGACGACATGGAAGCGGACGTGATCGACCGCCGCGACGGAGACAAGCCGAAGGTGTTCCGATCCACGATCGGCATGCTCGCCCTAGGCGGACTCAAGGCCGATGACCCGCTGGCCGCCGCCCCCGCGCCGACGTCGGACAAGCTCAAGGAGATGCGCGCGGAGATCGCCCGCGCCGAAGAGGTCATGAACCTCCGCGCCCAGGTCGCCCGCCTGGAGAACATCAACGCCACCCAGCAGGAGGAGATCCTTCGGCTCACGGAGGAGCTCAGTGCCGCTCAGACCGCGCTCAACAACCCGAAGCCCGCCCCCAAGGCACCCACCAAGTCCGCTAGCGGAAACGCTGGCAAGTAACCGTCACCGTCGCGCCCCCGCCTACCCACGGGGGCGCGACCCCTCCCGAACGGAGATCACCATGCCAACACCCGACGGCGTCATGCAGCAGGTAGCCGACGCTGCACACACCCTTAACCGCATACTCCACAGCTCACGCATCGAACCCTTCCCCGTGCGCACCCTCACCGGAGCCATAGAGGTGGACGGCCGTGCCCGCCACCGCATCAGCTCCGCCATCCTCGCCATGCCTGACGGAATGGCACGCACGCTCGCCGTAAGCGCGTGGGCCGTCTTCGCCGAAGTCCTCTACGAGTCCGGACGCGGCGAGCACACACGCCCCGATGTCCTCCGCGTGTACCTGACCGCCCTCACCGATCACGCGCACATGATCGAAGGCGCAACCGCCGTGGCGGTCGTCGAAACCGCCATGCGCCAGGGACTCGCCCAGGCTGCCACCCCGCGCGGCCACCACCACCGCCCCTAACCCCCGCGCCTGCCCGCTGGCACTTCCCCGCCAGCGGGCACCCTCCCCGAACGGAGCACCATGAGCAGGCTCACCGCCCGCCAAGTCGCCGACCGCGCGATCGCCGCCTACCTGGGTACGCTCACCGCCGTCGGCATCACCCCGCCGAACGTGCGCGCCGCCCAGTACGCCGGGAACATCCGGCTTCTCCGCATCGGCGAGCAGGCGGCGAACAACGCCGCGTACCGGCTCGCCGACGGCAACGCCCGCACCGCCGCTGTCACCGCCGTGGCGGTGTGGGGCGAGTTCGTCCACCTGTGGGAGCACAACGCCAGCCTCCGGGACCTTCACACGCTCGCCGAAGCGCTGGCCGACGTGAACGACCGCGCCGCCTGGACCACCGCCGCCGCAACGGCCTAACCCCCGTGCCGCGTGGCCTACCCCGCCGCGCGGCACCTACCGAACGGAGCAACCATGAACGCCAGCCCTGACCGCCATGACATGATCACCGACGCGCAAGACGCCCTGGTCGCGATCCTCCGCCACGACGACGTGCCGACCGATCTCGTCGGCGCGCCGCCCGCCGCGTGGTACGAGCACAGCCGCTCTGTCCTCCTGACCGCGCTCGCCATCCCCGACGCGCACGCCCGCGACGTGGCCGTGGCGGCGCTGGCCGTGTTCGGCGAGTTCATCGGCATGTGCGAGGACCACGAGACGCCACCATCGGAGATCGCCGGGATTGTCGGCACGCTGGCTCGCTTCGCTGTCCGCCGCGAGGGAATCGCGCAACAGCGCGCCGTCCAACGCGTGAAGCGCTACGCCGACTAGCTGTGCCAACCGGAAGCCGCGCGGTCATTGGCCGCGCGGCTTTCGCGTGTCGGCAAGCCCCCCACCCCCCGGCAGCCGGCCTGACGGGCGCCTGGAGTTGGTGTCGGGTTTTTGGTTCATGCTGGTGGTATGTGGGTGGATCTTGTGGGCGCGGCTGCGCGGTGTGGGGTGTCGGTGGGGTCGGTTCGGCGGTGGGTGGGGGAGGGGTGGTTTGTGCCGGATGAGCGTGGGCCGACGACGGGGTTGGATGCGTCGGGCCGGCGGGTGGTGCGTGTTGATCGGCTGTTACAGGTGGAGCGGGTGATGCGGGCGCGGCGGTGCAATCGGGGTGCGCGGCCGGTGGGGAAGAGGGCGCGGTAGGTGCCGATTGTGAGGTGGGTGATGACGAGGGTGATCGCGATGAGGCCGCCGATGGCGATGATGAGCAGCATGAGCTGGTCGATGGTTTCGCGGGTGGCCTGAACAGCGGAGGGCATGCTGGTCCCTTCCAGGTTCTGGAAGGGACGGCGTTGGCCCTTGGTGTTTGGTGCTGTGCCATCCAGTCTGCCACGTTCGGGTGGCGGGCGGGGTGGTTGCGTTGGCCTCGTGTCTTGGGGGACGCTGCGGGGGAGGGGGTGTTGTGGTGGCGGATGTGCGTGGCGAGTTGTCGGTGCAGCAGGCGGCGGACATGTTGAACGTGTCGCGCGAGTATGTGGTCAGGCTGCTGGATGAAGGGGTGATCGCCTCTTCGGTGGTTGATGGAGAGCGGCTGGTGGCGCGTGAGGATCTTCGGGAGTATCAGCGTCGTGATGATGCGGTGAGGCGTGCGGCTGCTGATGAGCTGGGTGAGTTGGGTCGGGAGTTGGGCGCCTGATTGGGCGTGGATGTCGCGGGCGGGAGTGGTTTCCCATGATCACTTATAACCCCTCATAATCCAGGTTATGGGGGTGTAGGGTGGTGATCTCCCCGGACCCCTCCGGGGTCGTCACCTCCCACCCGAAAGCGACTGATCATGAGCACCGCTCGCGATAGCGCCCCACCTGAGCGGCCCTACGCCGCCGCCCCCACCAGCGACTTGGTCGCCCTCGACCGGCTCTTCCGCAACGGGCACTACCCCGCATGGTTCGACCGCAGCGGCACCGCCGAACGCATCGTCACCGAGCTGCTGACTCGCCCGGCCGACGAGGTTGCACGGGCCCGTGCCGAAGTGACCGAGCACATGGACGAGGACCGGCCGTCCCCTGCCATCCGACGGGGCGGCACCATCGGAGGCGGCATCTGATGGGCGCGATCCAGCAGCCGACCCCCGCCATGGGCCCCTACCGCGTCGAGACCCGCAGCCAGTCGTTCTACCTCACCGCTCCGAAGGACCGGCTGACGAACACCGCGACAACGTGGAGCATCCCAGCAACGGACGTGCCGAGCGTCCTGGCCGCGCTCGACCAGGTAGTCGGCCCACCTCACCAGGGCTACAGCGCGTGGGTGACGAACGGCCGCCCGGTCACCGGCGTCGTCCCCGAGGTGACCGGCGACTACCCGGCCATGACGGACGGCCACCTCGTCACCATGTCGGGTCCCGCCGCCCTCTACACCAGCACCAACGACACCTCGCCGTACAACTCGATCGAGCTCGGCTACGACGTGGTCGAGCCGCTGCGCGAGGCGCTGCAGGAGGTCACGCGGTGATGAGTCCCGATGACAAGCTGTACGCCGCGGTGCTCCGTCGCGCCCGCACGCGCTGGCCCGAGGCAACGCTGGAAAGCATCGCCGCCGTGCTGCAGACCCGCGGCCCGGAGCTAGCCGCCCTGTACGAGGTCGCCGGCCCGGAACTGGAGCAGCTCGCCAGTGAAAACCCGGTACTGCGCGAAGCCCTCTCCGACATCGCCACCCTGCGGGAACTGGCCACCGAGTCCGGCCCGGACACACGCGAGCTCGTCACCTTCGTGGACTGGAACCTCGCCGACACCTACGCGATCGTGCACCTCGGCGTCGACGATCCCGCACGCGCCGGCGCCTACGCCGTCTACCGCGAGGGTAAGCAGGTCGGCGAGTTCGAGCACGTGCCGTACGCGGAGGCCGACGTTCAGGACCTGGTCCGGCTGGCCATGCGGGCGATAAGGCCGATCCCGCTCCACACCCCACGACAACCCGTCACCGGCCAGGACCTGCCCGAGGTGGCCGTGCTGACCGCGGGGGAAGACGGCGCCCTGGCTTGGGAGACGGTGTGCTGGGCCCCTTCGCGGGAGGCAGCTGACTTCATCGCCCAGGCGTACCTGGCGCGCACCGACATCGAGGTCCATGCCGTGCACGTGTGGCACCGCCGCGTGATCGTCACCGACCTCCGCCCCAACAACGACAAGGACACCTGATGGACACCGGTCTGCCCAACACCTACGCCGAGATCCATCGCCAGGACCTGCTCAAGCAGGTCACCCCCACCGCGGCCGACCATGTGCTGTGGCTTTACCGCGGCTTCGACGCGGCCACCCTGACCGGCAAGGAGCCCGGCAACTTCACCCGCAAGTTGATGCACCTCATCAAAGCCGCTGACCCAGGCAACCGGCGCCGCCTCGGCCTCGGCTTCCCCGACTACGTGGCAGCGATGGACCTGCTCGACCTGCCGCTCGACCAGTACGAGACGAACATCGCCGCGCTGGCCGAGATCGCCCGGCCCGGCAGCGTCGGCGAGCGACACATGAACGAGTTGGAGCACGTCTCCGCGCCCGTCGTCGTGCCGACGCCGGAAGAGTGGCAACCCGGAGACCTCGTGATCGACAATGACGGCCGCCTGTTCGTCCGCGCCACGCCGCAGGGCGAGGAAGCTGGCTGGCCGTGGGGCTATCCCACCGAGCACGCCCGCGCGTACGACGGCGGCCCGGTCGCCCCTGACGGCTCGGTCGAGGAAGGCTACCCCACCCGCCCGCTGACACTGCTCGTCCGGGACGGACGGCCAGCGCCGTCGTTCCAGCACCCCAACGGGACCGGCCGATGAACGAGCTGACGCGAATCACCGCCAAGCAGCACGACATGCTGTACTGGGTCGTCAAGGGCCCGGAGGGCGCCGTACAGGTCGCCTTCGCCCAGCAGCCGCCCACGCAGTGGCAGACGCTGGACGACGGCACGTTCCCGGGCGGCTGGACAGGCCGCGACCTCGGCGTCCACTCGCCCACGTCGTTCCGCTCCGACGAAGCCATGCACGACGACTGCCCGTTTCTCCCCGGCCTGTGCTTCTACGCCGGGTCCAGCGTGCCCGCGTTCGACCTCGTCCGGCAGTGGGCCGCGGCCGGCTACGACGACGAGGTGATCTGGCGGGCGGCCGAGCTGCACTACCGGGCGGTGTTCATCGACGGCATCATCGTCGAGGCGGAGACGGAGGAGATGCTCGCAAGGCTCCTCGACGATCAGGACGGATCATGACCGCCGAGCTGGCAGCGCGCCCGGCCGCGGACCTCGCCTTCCCGCCGGGCCTGCTCGGGTACGTCCAGGACCTGACGAAGGCGTGGCTGCTCAGCTACAACTCCGCGAACACCCGCGCCGCCTACAGGCGCGACATCGAGATGTGGTTCGACTTCCTCACCGAACACGGCCTCGACGTCGCCGAGGTGCGGCGCCCGCACGGCGACGTCTACAAGCGGTGGCTCGACCTCCAAGCTCACAAGCCCCTGCCAGCGAAGACGCTCGCGCGGCGGCTCGCCACCGTGTCGTCCTGGTACCGCTACCTGGTCGAGGAGGAGGCGGCCGACTTCAACCCGTTCGACAGGGTGAAGCGCCCGAAGGTCAACCGGCAGCACTCCGAGACGGTCGGTCTCACCCGCGCCGAAGCCCGCGACGTGCTCCATGCGGCCGACAACGACCACGGCCGGGAACGCCTGCGCACCGCGGCGCTGATCCGGCTGCTCCTGCAGACCGGCATCCGGGAGACCGAGGCCCTGGCCGCCCAGATCGACGACCTCGGGTACGAGCGCGGCCACCGCACTTTGCGCATCGTCGGCAAGGGCGACAAGCCGAAGACGCGCAAGGTCCCGCCGGCGGCGGCGCACGCGATCGACGTGTACCTGGCCGACCGCGCCGAGCGGGCCGGGGTGGCGGTGGCGGAGCTGACCGGCCCGCTGTTCGCGTCCGCCACAGGCCGGCGCCTCGACCGCAAGGACGTGTACGAGCTGGTCCGGCGTGTCGGCCGTCAGGCCGGGATTGAGGGGCTGCACCCGCACAAGCTGCGGCACACGTTCGCGACGCTCGCCGAGGAGGCGGGCGTCAGCGTGAAGAAGATCCAGGAGGCGCTGGACCACGCCCAGTCCTCAACCACGGACATCTACCTGACGGCCGCCCGGCGACTGGAGGACGACCCGTCCGACTTGGTTGCCGCCTCGATCGAATGAGGACGACGGGCGGCACGATGGGGCCCGGATTGGCGTAGCTTGTCCCGGACGTCAGTGGCCGGGACAAGCCCTGCCCGCGCGTGAATGGAGGCGCCGGTGAGCCGTCTGTACTGGCACACCCCGACCCGGACCGCCGAGCTCCTGGGGGCGGAGTACGCGTGGCTGCACAACCTGGCCGGAGGGTCTGCCGAAGCGGCGTGGGCGTTGGACCGGACCGGCTCGCTGGACCGGGTAGAGCTGATCCTCGGCTGGGTGAGAGCGGCCGACGGGGACGGGATCGCCGATCTGCGCAAGCTGCTGGCCGAGGCTAAGGCGCACCCGGACGACGCCGCCCTGCGGCAGCGTCTGGTGCAGACGCTACAGGTCAGGATGCGCCTGTCCGGGCTGGAACTGGAGGTGGCCGGGGTCCGGTTAAACACCGGCAACGTGGACCTGAACACGGTGCTGGCCGTCGGCAGCGACCCGATGCGGCTCGCGACGAAGATCGCCGGATGGGGTTCGCAGCACGCCTTCATCGAGGGCCCGGACCGGGCATGGGCGGCTGACCTCATCGACCAGGGCTTGGCGGCCGGGCCGTTCCGGAAGCAGCTCATCTCCCAGGCCGTGCCGCAGGGGCCGAAGCGGACGGTCGAGCTGGGCTGAAAGGACGTGCTGGCCCTGCTGCGGGAGCGCGACGACGAGCCGGTGGTGTTGTCGTACTCGGCGGACGAGTGGTTCCCGAACGCGACGATCGCGGGCTGGGAACCTCCGCTCGACGAGGACGACGAGCCGGTGTGGGACGGCTGGTACGAACTGCCGGCGGCAGAGA
>NZ_JBITEZ010000011.1:0-298245 GCF_044455665.1 Nonomuraea sp. NPDC051191
CCCCCCCCCCCCCCCCCCCCCCCCCCCCCCCCCCCCCCCCCCCCCCCCCCCCCCCCCCCCCCCCCCCCCCCCCCCCCCCCCCCCCCCCCCCCCCCGGGAGATCGTCAACGCAGGTCGAAAGCCCGGACGGTGGTCTGCTTGACGGTGTTGCCCGCCTCGTCCCACGCCTCGACCTTGAGGGTCACGGCGCCCTTGGTGGCGCCGAGTTCCGGATAGCGGGTCCTCGCGGTGTAAACGCCGTCCTTGCCGCGCTGCACGGCGACCGGCGTGTACGTGGCGCCGTCGTCGGTGCTGGCCCACAACTTCAGACCGGCGATGCCGGCCATCTTCGACGCGGACGGCGAGTGGTAGGCGGACACCGTGAAGGAGTGCGTACGCCCGGCGCGCACGCTGTTGGCGGCGTCCAGCGTGTCGCCCAGGTCGTAGCCGACGAACACGACCGGAGCCGGCCGGCAGGGCTGGGCCGTCCCGTACAGCGCTTCCAGCGAGCAGAACGAGCCGGGCAGGCGCTCGGTCCCGACCGGGACGGTGAAGGTCCACTCGGTGTCGTGCCGGTCATTCCTGGCGGTCACCCGGTAGCTGCCCGACTGCTTCGGCAGGGTGAAGACCGGCAGGATGGTCGAGCCGCCGGCCTCGGCGCGCGGGATCTCCCGGCCGTCCCTGTAGAGACGCACGTCGAAGCCCGGTTTGGTCAGGTCGTTAACCGGCCAGTAGCCGCCGCTGTACTGCCTGGTGCCCGGGGAGCCGTAGCTGGGCTCGAACTCCGCCCACAGCTTGTCGCCCTGGACGCACATCATGCACCGGAAGAACGCACCCAGATTGGCGCCCGGCCGGGCCAGCCCGTAAACCTTGGCCGAGCCGGTCGCGGCGCCGGGAGTGAGCGGCGTGGCCATCCAGGTCCGCCGGACGCGTACCGGCTGGTCGAACACCTCCAGCGCCCACTGCGGGACGCGGAAGTCCGCCGGTGCGCCGCGCATCTCCTCCATGCCGTGCGACCAGAGGAGTCCGCCGTCGAGTGGCCCGACCCAGTCGCGGCGTTCCTGCCGGGTGAGCCTGGGGCCACCCCACCCGGCGAGGCTCGCCGACAGCGGCAGGACGTCGTCGGGCCTGGCCGCGTACCGCCAGTCGTCGTAGCGGTGCGGGGACACGACGTGGGCGTCCAGATCGACCCTGGCCAGGTCGCGCTCCTTGAACGTGTAGTGCAGTGAGCGCGAAACCCGGCCCTCCTCGTAGGGGGCGAAGGTGTAGGTGTAGGGCGACTCCTCGGTGCCGGTCACCCGTACGGTCACCTGCCTGCCGCGGGTGAGCCGGTCGCGCAGGGCGAGCCCTTCCCGGGAGGGCAGGGACACCGTCGGCACGCCGATGGGTCTGGCCTCCCCGGTGAACGGGATCTGCGTGAAGCCCAGCGGGATCGCGCAGCCGGTCCCGGCCTTCGGGAAGGACGCGACCGCCGCTGCGCCGGCGTCACGGATCGGGCCGATCCGCTCGATCTGGACGCCGCAGGCGTCGCCGAACACGCCGCTCGACATCGGCGCCTCCAGCAGGACGAGCTTGCCGCGCAGGTCACGGCCCGCGAGGTCCTCGGGCCTGCCCTCGCCGACGTCGGCGACCTCCAGGTCCCGCGTCCCGGTGAACGGCCGGAAGTCGGGGAATCCGTCACTCTGCTCGTGCACCCCGGACGTGTTGAAACCGTGCAGCGCGGGGACCGGGTGCAGAGTGAGCTTGTCGCGCCCGCGCACGCTCATGGCGACCTCGGCCTGTCCGAGGGTGAAGCGGGTGTGGAAGCGGAAGGCGCCCTTGGTGACCTTCTCGGTGGGCAGCGCCCACAGCCGGGCGAACCCTCCATAGGGCGCGCGCGGCCAGGTGAACCCCATGTAGGAGCCTCCGTTGACCACGGTCCGCTGATACGCCAGGTTGGGGAAGTTGCTCAGTGGCTCGGCGGGCTCCGGGGTGTCGAACCGCACCTCGCTCAGCCTCCGGCCGTCGAGCGTGATCTCGGTGTCCCCCGTGACGTTGAGCTCCGGCACGGAGAGCATCGCCAGGTTGAACCGGTCGTCGTCGCCGACCCACTCGACGAACTGCGCCACGCTGATGACGCCCTGCGGGACGCGGACGACCGTGGTGCCCTCGGCGGTCACGGAGACGCCGCCGATGACGCCCTTGTCGCCGGAGACGTCGATGGTGTCCTGGGCCCAGGGGGTCAGCGGCTTGCCGTCGCGGCCCAGGGTGTGGATGGTGAGCGTGGCCTTGGGCGCCTCGCGGACGACGCCCACGGGGGTGCGCAGCCGGACGCCGTCGGCGGTCGCGGTGACGGCGCCGGTGTAGTTGTCCAGGCCGGTCAGGGTCTTGGGGTCGACGGTGACGGCGGCGGTGGCGGTGCCTCCGGCGGGCACGGTGAGCGTCGTCCCGCCGAGGCGCAGCCCGCCCTCGACCGCGCCGCCCGCCGACCCGCGCAGGTCCGCGGCGAGCGTCAGCGTGACGGGCGCGCCGCCCAGGTTGGTGTAGGTCACCTCCCGGGTGGCGGGTTCGGCGCCGCTCTCGACCGCGCCGAAGTCGATCCCGCCGGTGGTGGCGAAGACCTGCTGCGTGTACGCCCTGGCCAGGTCGACCCGGCCGGCGCCCTGCTTGTACACGCTGAGCGCGTCGTCCTTGGCGGTCGACATGAGCGCGGCCTTGAGCTGCGGTCCCGTCCACCCGGGGTGGCGCTGCGCCATGATCGCGGCGGCTCCGGCGACGTGCGGGGTGGCCATCGAGGTGCCGTTCGCGGTGGTGTAGTGCTCGTCGAGCGGGCTCCCCAGGCTCGTGCCGGCGGCGCGCGCCGCGGTGATGGCCACGCCGGGAGCGGCGATGTCCGGCTTCAGTCCGCCGCCGACGCGCGGTCCCTGGCTGGAGAAGGGGGCCCACGCGTCGTTCTTGTCCACGGCGGCCACGGTGAGCGCGGCGTCGGCGGTGCCAGGGGTGGCGACGGTCCCGGCCCCTCCCCCGCCCTCGTTGCCCGCGGCGATCACGAACAGTGCCCCGGCCGACGCGCTGAGGGCGTCGACCGCCTGGCTCATCGGGTCGCTCCCGTCACTGGGACCTCCGCCCAGGCTCATGCTGATCACCTTGGCTCCGGAGGCGGCGGCCCACTCCATGCCCTCGATGATCTGGGAGTCCTGGCCCTGTCCCTCGTCGGACAGCACCTTGCCGACGACCAGCCGGGCGCCGGGCGCGACGCCCTTGTGCCTGCCGCCTCCGCCCGCGCCGGAACCGGCGATGGTGGAGGCGACGTGGGTGCCGTGGCCGTGGCCGTCCCGCACCTCCTCGCCGGGGATGAAGGACTTGCTGTCGGCGATCCGGTCGGCCAGGTCGGGGTGCGTGGCGTCGATCCCGGTGTCGAGGACCGCGACCTTCACGCCGGTGCCGTCATGGCCGCCCGCCCACGCCTGCGGCGCGCCGATCATCGGGACGCTCTCGGCGAGGTCGGCCTCGACCTTGCCGTCCAGCCACACCTTGGCGATCCCGCCGCGCAGCGCCGACCGCCCGGCGAGCCCGTTCCCGTCGGGTACGGCCCGCACCGCGGTCCAGAAGGCGCCCGCCTCGGCCTTGGTGACCTGGAGCGCCGAGGCGTTGAGGCTTTCCAGCGTGAGCACGGGCTCGCTGGCGGGGATGGCCTCGGCCGCCGAGGCGACGGCCCTGTCGGTGTACTGCCCGGGATACTGCACGATGACGGGCAACTGCTTGGTCTGGTCGTCGGTGTAGCCGTTCTCGGCCAGGTAGGTGACGTTGAACAGCTCCGGGTCCAGGCGGCCCGCGTTGATGGCGGGCACGGCGTCGCTCGGGGTGACGTAGACCCCCTTCGGGGTGGCGAGCGTGGAGAGCTGGGCGGTGGTTCCATCGGGGCGCCCGCTCGACTCGGGCCGGACGGAGTACGTGCCGCCACCCGCGTCGCTGAGGCGCACCCGGTCGCCGGTGATCAGGGTGACCGTGCGGTCGCCCTTGCCGAGCCCGGTCAGCGCGATCGGGCCGGTGACCTGGCCGGTCGCCGGGGCGGCGGGCCCGGGTTCCTGGGCGGCCAGGGCGGGGACGCCGGGGACGGCGAGCGTGCCGAGGACGAGGGCCGAGGCCGCGAGGAGCGCGCCGGCGCGGCGGGGCCTGAGGGAGGGGGGATCATGCGGTGATCTGCGTGGTGACATGCGGAACTGCCCTTTCGGCTGCTGGGGGGTGATTCAGACGGGCTCGAACCCTTCGGGGGCGTCCTCAAGGGGTTCGACGGCCGGCTTCTCCGGCGGGGCCGCCGGTCCTTCCGGCGCTGGGTCGGCGCCGGCCGGTTCGCCATCGGGGGAATCGGTTTCGGACATGCCACAAGCCTCGTTCGCGTCACCCGGCGGGGACTATGGGTAGGCCACCCCATTCGCGGTGCCCGTACCGGGTGGGTCACTACGGGGGTCCCCGAGACGCGCGCCGAGCGCGGTACGGGAGCGCAGGCCGAGCTTGCGCAGCGCGGCGCCGAGGTGCTTCTCCACCGTCCTGGGCGAGACGAACAGCCGTCGGCCGATCTCCCGGTTGGTCAGCCCGGCGGCGGCCATTTCGGCTATCTCCCGCTCCCGAGGCGACAGGTCGTCGCCGTAGCCCTGCGGACCGCCGGGGTAGCGGCCCTTGACCGTCACGCCGTGCCTGCGGGCGAGCTGCGCGGCGCGGTCGAGGTCCCATCGGGCGGCCAGGTCGCGGAACGCCGCCATCGCCTCCACCAGCAGCTCCTCCGCCTCGGCGGCCCCGGCCGCGAACAGCCGTCCGGCCGCCAGCTCGCGGGCCTGGGCCGCCTCGTACGGCGCCCCCAGCAGGTCGTAGCCGGTCGCCGCCGCGCGGAACTCCGCCGCGGCCTCCGTGTCGTCCCCGATGAGATGGCCGCGCGCGTGCCCCAGCGCCGCCGGAGCCATCGGCGCGTCGAGGCCGCCGAGCTTCGCCGACAGGCGTTCCACCAGCGCGACCGCTTCGT
Source organism: Nonomuraea sp. NPDC051191 (assembly GCF_044455665.1). Classification (NCBI taxonomy): domain Bacteria; kingdom Bacillati; phylum Actinomycetota; class Actinomycetes; order Streptosporangiales; family Streptosporangiaceae; genus Nonomuraea; species Nonomuraea sp. NPDC051191. The sequence continues at coordinate 4,979 of NZ_JBITEZ010000011.1, forward strand.
CCCGCCGTCCCGCCGCCGCCATCGCCTCGGCCAGTGCGGGCAGCGCGCGCACCGCCAGCGGCCAGAGGCCCTTGGTCTCCCACACCTCGACGGCCGCCTCGGTCGCCGCGAGTGCGGTCCCGGCCTCGCCGCTCGCCGTGGACAGCCGCAGGAACGCCGCCGCCGACAGCGTGAGCAGCTCGTAGGCGCCATGGGCCAGAGCGTTCCCGGTGACCTCGGGCAGCTCGCGCCTGGCGGTGTCGACCTCGCCGCGCGCCAGCGCCAGGCAGGCCGCGACGATCTCGGCGCCCAGGCGGTCGTACGGCCGCCCGCCGTACTCGTCGAGCAGCAGCGCGGTCTCCTCCTCCAGGCCGTCCCAGCGGCCACGGCAGCAGGCCAGCAGCAGGGCGATCAGCCGGCAGCGTGACAGCGGCTCGCGTGACGACTCCTCGCCGGCGGCGCCCCGCATCGCCGCGTCCAGCAGCTCGGCGGCGACCTCGTAGCCGCCCGCGAGGCAGGCGTTCTCCGCGATGGACCGGTAGGCGCCCACCTCCTGCCGATGCCGTGGCCGGCCGCCGGTCCTGCGGCGCACCTCCTCGGTCAGCGCCAGCCAGCGCGGATCGCCGTACCCGCTGAAGGAGGTCGCGACCTTGCCGAGGACGAACACCTCCTCGACCGGGTCGCCGATGCGCGGCGCCGTCTCCAGGGCCCGTTCCAGCCACACGACGTGCTCGGCCAGCGGCACGCCCGGGTCCATCGGCCTGCCGAGCGTCGCCATCGCCCACGCCGCGAGGTCGGGCCGGTCGGCGAGGTCGCCGACGGCGGCGGCGATCGTGCGGCGCTGCACGTCCGGGTCCACCCCGAGCCTCTCCTGAAGGGTGCCGACGAGGAAGTTCAGCTCTCCGCGCAGCGGGCCAGGCTGCTCCGTCTCCAGCGCCTGCGACAGCAGGTCGATGATCTGCGGAGGGCGCAGCACCTGGGCGGCGGCCCAGCCCAGGCGTGCGGCCAGGCGGCCCCGGCGGTCCGGGGCGTGCGGCGCGTGGCGCAGCACGTCCTCCAGTATCCGCACCGCCTCGGCGTCGTCGCCGAGGCGGGAGGCCAGCTCGGCCGCCCGCTCGGCGGCCCCGACCCAGTCGGCCAGCCGTCCGGCCTGGCGCAGATGGTGGGCCTCCTGGCCGAGCGGCACCGGGCTCAGCATCCGTACGGCCGCCGCCGCCCGCGCGTGCAGCTCCTGCCGCCGTCCGAGCGGGATCGCGCCGTAGATCGCCTGCGCGGCCAGGACGTGCCGGAACGCCACCGCGCCCGCCTGCTCGGCCAGCAGCCCGGACACCAGCAGCTCGTCCACCCCGGCCACGGTCTCGGCCCTGGGCAGCCCGGACACCCGGGCCAGGTCCGCCGGACGCGCCGGCGCCTGTAACACCGCCGCCGCCTCCGCCACGGCACGCCCCGCCTCCGGCAGCCGCGCGACCCGCTCGCGCACCGAGTCCCGCACGCCCGGCGGCACGTCCAGCTCCGCCACCGCTTTGCGCGCCCACCGTCCGCTGCGCAGCCTGATCAGTGCGCCCCGCGCGCGCAGCAGCGCCATCAGCTCCTGCACGGCCAGCGGCAACCCCGACGACAGCTCGTGCAGATGCGCGCCGAAGTCGTCGGTGACGCCCGGCTCCCCGAGGATCGCCGCCGCCAGGTCGCCGGTCTGCGCGACGTCCAGCGCCTTCAGCAGGATGTGATCGTGGAACACCGCGTCGGCGGGCCGCCCGGTCACCTCCCTGACCTCCGTGCCAGCCTCCTCACCCCGGTAGGTGAGCACGACCGACAATCCCGGAGGCGGCGCCGCCAGCACGTAGGCGAGGAACTCGACGGTCTGCTCGTCGGCCCAGTGCAGGTCCTCCACGACCAGCACCACCGGGCCGAGCGCCCGCAGCACGTCGGCGAGCCCGCGGAACAGCCGGTGCCGTTCGGCGGCGCGATCGTCCAGCGGCTCCAGCGCGGGCGGTAGCACCGGCGCCAGCTCGGGCAGCAGGCCGCGCAGCGCGCCCGCCACCGGCGACAGCTCGGCCCGCGCCAGCGGCTCCTCGGCCCCGCGCAGCGCCTCCACCAGCGGGCCCAGGGGGAACGGCTCCCGGATACGCCGGGCACCCCCGCACAGCAGCAGCCGATCGGCCGTCCCGGGCCGCGCCGCCAGCTCCGCCAGCAGCCTGCTCTTGCCGATCCCGGCCTCGCCTTCGAGGACCACCACGGCGGGCGGCCGGCTCACCGCCGCGGCCAGGCGGCGAAGCTCCTCCTCGCGGCCGACCAGGACCGGGGAGATCACCCGTCCCTCGACCGTGTCGCCGTTGGCCATCGAGATCGCCTCCGCTCACCTGCCCCTTGCTGCGATCATTCATACAGCAACCGGCCCGGCGGACATCCTGGCGGGCCGCGCCTTCCGCACGAGGCCGCGGGGCAAGGCGTGAAAGAAATTTCCCGACCGGCTGAGAAGTACTGATCCACTTCTCGTCGATCCGGAGCATCCATGCGTTTGAGAACGAGAGTCGGTGCGGCTGGGGCGTTACCGCTCACCGCCGCTCTGCTCGCCCCCGGCCCGGCCGTCGCCGTGTCCCCACCTGCCGGAACGCAGCCACCCGCCCCGGCCCCACGGACCGTCACGCTGATCAGCGGTGACCGTGTCACAGTCACCGGGCAGCGCGGCGCGGTGATCGAGCCGGTGAGGGGAGGAAGGGGGTCACCTTCATCACCGACGAGAGCGGCGGGCGGTTGCGCGTCGTGCCGAGTGACGCGATGCCGCTGCTGAACGCCGGGCGGCTGGACGCGCGGCTGTTCGACGTGACCACCCTGCTGGAGTACGGCTACGACGATCGGCGAAGGGATCTCCCACTCGTCGTCACCGGGGCCGCTCAGCCCCGGACGCCGGCCGGAGCCTCGAACGGAACGGCGCTGGCCGCGGTCGGCGGGTTCGCGGTGCGGGAGGAGCGGGCGCACGCCTCCCGTTTCTGGAAGGACCTCACCGGAGGGCTCCCGCAGATCGGGGCGCCCGCGGCCTGGGCGAAGGGCTTCACCGGGGAAGGGGTCAAGGTCGCGGTACTGGACACCGGGATCCACGCCACCCATCCTGACCTGGCTGGCAAGGTGAGCGGCCGGCAGGACTTCACGGATGAGCCCGACGAGCGTGACCTTGTCGGGCACGGCACTCACGTGGCCTCCGCCATCGCCGGGAGCGGTGCGGCGTCCGGTGGGCGCTACCGTGGCGTGGCCGCGGGCGTCACGCTGCTGGACGGCAGGGTGTGCGCGTCGCGCTTCTGCACCGACTCGGCGATCCTGGCCGGCATGCAGTGGGCGGCGGAGCAGGGCGCCCGGGTGGGGAACATGAGCCTCGGCATGCCGGGCACACCCGAGCAGGACCCCCTGGAGCAGGCGGTCGAAGCCCTCAGCGACCAGTACGGCACCCTCTTCGTGATCGCCGCGGGCAACGGCGGCGGCATCCACTGCGCCACCCAGCAGATGCCCAAGCGGAACTGAACATCCCACACCCCCGCCGAATCGGCCTCCACGGGGAGGAGGCCGCACGCCGATCGCTCACCTGCCTGATCGCCTCAGCCTGTTCAACGACCGCGTGCTCAGGACCCGGGCAGCTCTGGGGCGGTCGTGGTGTTGTGGCGCTGGTAGTGGCGTGCGGCTCGGGCGCGGTTGCCGCATGACGGCTTGCACCACTCCTGCCGCCCGTGGCTCTTGACGAAGTAGCGTACGCAGCGCGGCGCGTTGCAGGCCCGCAACTGCTCACGCTGCGGACCGCTCAGGAAATCGATGGCGGCCCGCGCCAGGGCCGCGATCAGCTGGACGCTCGCATCGCGCTCGGTCGACAACACCGCCGTACGGGGTGTTCCGCTCGCGGGCCAGTCGAGTTGCGGGACGATCGCCTCACGGGCGGCAGCCGCGTTGAGGTGCGCCAGCGCCTGCTCGACCGGCATCAGCCGGTGGGCGTCGGCCCGGCTCGGGGGCGCCGGGCTGACCGCTTGCGCGAACAGCGCCCGCACGGCCCGGCGGAGCCCGACGATCTCGCCCCTGAGCTCCTCGCCCACCGTGAGCTCCGCGACGTCGACGCGGCCGGCCAGCAACTCGGCCTGCTGATGGATCCAGCGGGTCGTGCTCTGCGCCGTCGCCAGGTCGTCGGCGACACCGCCGTTGCCGTCGTGGCGGATCGTGCTCGCCAGTTCCAGTGCCGGCCAGCGCTCCACTCGAACCTCCCGGTTGCTCACGGCCTCTTCCGTACTCTATGGTCCCTAACGCTAAATCCCATTTAACCATTAGACAGCTTGGGGGATCGCACGATGACGTTGCTCTTGGCCCAGATCAGCGACCTGCACCTTGACGGCACCGAGAGGGCGACCCGGCGCGCCACCCAGGTCATGGACCACCTGAGGGCGCTGCCCCGCCCGGTCGACGCCCTGCTGGTCACCGGTGACATCGCCGACCACGGCGAGGAGGCCGAGTACGAGCAGGCCGCCCAGATCCTGGCCGCCCCCTTCCCGGTGCTCACCTGCCCCGGCAACCACGACGTCCGCCCGGCCTACCGCAAGGCGCTGCTGCGACAGCCGTCCGCGCCCGGCCCCGTCAACCGGGTGCACCACGTCGCCGGCACCGCCATCCTGATGTGCGACTCCACCATTCCCGGGCGCGACGAGGGCCGGCTCGACGCCGAAACCGTCGCCTGGATGCACGCCACCCTCGACGGACTCGCCCCGGGCACGCCCGCGCTGATCGCCTTCCATCAGCCGCCCGTCGTACTCCACCACCCGCTGCCCGACTCAGGGCGGCTGGAGGCGCCCGGCGACCTGGCCGCGCTGCTCGACGCCCATCCGCAGGTCGTCGCCGTGCTCACCGGCCACGCTCACACCGCGGCCGCCTCCACCTTCGCCGGTCGTCCCTTGATCGTCGCGCCGGCCGTCACCTGGACCCTGCGCCTGCCGTGGGAGGGCGACCAGCCCGCCGACCGCGACCAGCCGCCCGGCCTCGCCTTCCACATCCTGGACGACGACCACCGCCTCACCACCCACTTCCGCGTCGTGCTCCAGGCATGACGCACACGTACGCGGTCACGGCGTTCCTCCTGGCGATCCTGCCCGTCATCGCCACTCCGGGCGCCAGCCTGACCCTGCTCATCCAGCACGTCACGGCCGGTGGTCACCGGCAGGCCCTCCCGATCATCCTCGGTACGGTCAGCGGCCTGTACGCCCACGCGACCCTGGCCATCGCCGGACTGTCGGCCCTGGTCATGCACTCCAGCCAGGCCTTCACCATCGTCAAGCTCCTCGGGGTGGCCTACCTCGTCGGCCTCGGCCTGTGGACCTGGCGCTCCACCACCCTGCCCCCGCCTCCCCCGCTGACGGAACGGCCGAGGCGTACCGGCTCCGTCTACACCCAGGCCCTGCTCGCGAACGTGCTCAACCCCAAGGCGGCCTCCATCTACCTGACCCTGGTCCCGCAGTTCATCGTGCCCGGCCGTCCTCTCAACGGGCAGATCCTCACCCTGGCCACCGCCCATGCCCTGCTGATGGCGGTGTGGCTGCTGACCTGGACGGCCCTTGTTCGCCAAGGGGCGTCCATGCTGCACAAGGCCCGCTTCAGGCGTGCGGTCGGCAAGGTGACGGCGGTGGTGCTGGTCGCCCTCGGTGTCCGGGCCGCCACGACGTAGGCGATGTCGCGGTTGGCGGCGCCTTCCGGCTGCGCCGCCGGGGCTCTCTCACCTGGGAGGACGCTTGCTGATCCGCGGCGCCCGGCTGTAGGAAGGCGATATGTCCGTCGAAGGCGAGCGCCCGGCCGCCGGCCACAGGGTGGAGGACGCCCTGTGGGCGGCCCGCAAGTACTACCTGCACGGTGTCACCATGGACACGATCGCCCGGGAGCTCGGCGCCTCCCGGTCGACGGTGTCCCGGCTGCTCGCGTACGCGCGGGACGTGGGCCTGGTCGAGATCCGCGTGATGCCGCCGCGCTCGCGCTCCACGCGCAGCGAGGCGGATCTCGCCGGCCGCTACGGCGTGCACGCGCACGTGGTGCCGGTGCCCGCCACGGCCTCGACGGTCGAGCGGCTGGAACGTTGTGCCGTCCACACGGCACGGCTGCTCACGTCGGTGTTCGACTCCGACATGATCATCGGCCTGTCGTGGGGCACGATGGTCAACGCGATCAGCCGCTGCCTGGTCCCCAAGCAGACCGCCAACTGCCAGATCGTGCAGCTCAACGGCCTCGGCAACGCCCGCACGACGGGCATGCACTACGCGGGCGCCGTGCTGACCGCGTTCGGGGCGGCGTTCGGCGCGTACGTCCAGCAGTTCCCGTTGCCGCTGTTCTTCGACTCGGCGCGTACCAAGGAACTGCTGCTGGCGGAGCGGAGCGTGCGGCGGGTCGTCGAGCTGCAGCAGAGCGCCGACGCCGTGCTGTTCAGCGTCGGCACCGTGACGGACGGCGTGCCCAGCAGCCCCTACCTGAGCGGCTACTTCCTCGACGAGGCCGACTTCGCCTCACTCAGGCAGGACGGCGCCGTGGGCGACATCGCCACCTCGTTCTACCGCCTGGACGGATCGCACGAGGGCGTCAGCTTCAACGCCCGGACGAGTGGACCCGACCTCGACCAGCTCCGGCAGGTGAAGCACCGGATCTGCGCGGTGTCGGGCGACCACAAGGTCGACGCCCTGCACGCGGCCCTCGCCGGCGGTTACGTCACCGACCTCGTCATCGACGAGATCACCGCGCACGTTCTGCTGGAGCGCCATCCGTGAGCGCGGACGACGCCTCGCCGCCCTCGGCGTCCCCGCCGCCGAGGGGGACGTCGCGGCCGTCCTTGACGCCCAGCGCGCCGACGATCGCGATGGCGCACATCACCACCATCAGCGACGAGATCGCCCAGGTGCCCTGAGTGCGCGCGGTCAGGAAGGCCGCGATGAACGGCAGCGTGCCGCCCGCCGCCGCCGCGGCCAGTTCCCGGCTGGCCGCCACGCCCGTGAAGCGCATCCTGGTCGGGAACTGCTCCGGCAACATGGACGCCTGCGCCCCCAGCATCAGGTCGTTCGCGAACGTCAGCACGAGGACCATAGCCAGCCACACCAGCATCGGGTTCCCGGTGTCGAGCAGCCAGAAGAACGGGAACGCCGCGGCGGCGCACAGCGTGGCCCCGGCGATGAACACCGGTCTGCGGCCGAACCGGTCGGACAACGCGCCGGACAGGGGCAGCGTGACAAGCTTGACGGTGTTGGCCACGAGCAGGCCGCCGGTGGCGACCGCCGCCGCCAGCCCGACGTTCCCGGTCACGTAGGAGAGGGCGTAGACGCTCGGGATGTACGTCGCGACGTTCGGCCCGACGCTGACCAGGAAACCCTTCAGCAGCGACCCCGGAGCCTCCCGCAGGACCGCGACGACGGGCGCCGCGCTGCGCTCACCCGCCTCGACCGACTCGGTGAACGCCGGCGTCTCGTCGACCCGCGACCTGATGTAGAGGCCGATCGGCAGGATGAGGATGCTGAGCAGGAACGGCACCCGCCACCCCCAGCTCAGGAACGCGTCCTGCGCCAGCCAGGTGAACGGGGTGAACACCAGGGTGGCGAGGATGACGCCGAGCGCGTTGCCCGTGGGCGGGATGGCGGCGAACAGCCCGCGACGCGTCACGACCAGCACGAACCTGCGGCCGTACCGGTCGCCGAGGTGGCCGAACAGCAGGCCGCCGACCGGACGGGCGAGGAAGCCGACCGCGAACGTGCCGAGCGAGGCCAGCGTCGCCGCGAGCGGGTCGCCCTTGGGGAAGAACACGCCGCCGAAGACGAGCGCGGCCGCGGTGCCGTACAACATGAAGTCGTACCATTCCAGCGCGGTCCCGATCGTGCTCGCGGAGACCACGCGGCGGATCATCGGGCCGCCCCTGACCGGTCGCCCGCGACGGCGAGCCGCTCGGCCTGCGGGCCGAGGTAGGCGCCCTGCTCCAGCAGCCGCCGCTGGAGGCCGGGCACGTCCACGAGCCGCGGCGCGGTGCCGGCGGCGACGGCCATCGCCGCGCCGAGCCCGGCGGCCTCGCCCATCGCGAACGACGGCGGCATCACCCGTACGGCGGCCAGCGCCTCGTGCGTCGCCGAGACGCAGCGCCCGGCCACGAGCACGCCGTCGAGCTCCGCCGGGACCAGGCTGCGGAACGGGATCTCGTAGATGTTGGCGGTGGGCGGGATGCCGTCCTCGAACGGCCCGTCGCCGCCGACCGGGCTGTGGATGTCGACGGGGTAGCCGGCCACCGCGATGACGTCCTCGAAGTGTCTGCCGTCGATGAGATCCTCCAAGGTCAGGACGTACTCGCCGACGATACGCCGGCTCTCGCGCACCCCGACGGTGGCGGCGGTGTCGAGCAGCTTGGCCTCCTCAAGGCCCGGCAGGTTCTCGTGGAAGAAGGTCATGAGCCGGCTCACCTGCCGCCGGCCGAGCACCTCGGCGCGGGTCAGGTCGCCGGCGTCGGTGCCGTTCATGCCGAGCACGCGTGTCGTGTTGATCCGCCAGACGCCGGGCTCCAGCGTCCTGAACAGCTGGACGCCGCGGCGCGGGATCGGGAACCGGCCCTCCTGCCGGGCCCGCTCGACGATGCCCTGGTAGGGGAACAGCTCGTCGGGGTGGGCGTCCTGGTAGGCCCGTACCTTGGCGTCGTCGACGTTCGAGACCCGGAAGAACACCGTCATCGGCTGCACCTCGCCGTCGGCCGCGCGGCCGTACTCGAAGGCGGCGCCGCCGCGGGCGGCCACGTCGCCGTCGCCCGAGCAGTCGACGGTGACGGTGGCGGGCAGGAGCGCGAGGCCGCTCTTGTTCGCGACGACGACGCCGGTGACCCGGCCGTCGGCCACGACGGTGTCGGCGACGAAGCTGTGCAGCAGCAGCTCGACCCCCGCCTCCAGGCACATCTCCATCGCGGCCTGCTTGGCCGCCTCGGGATCGAACGGCGTGACCGCCTCGTGCCCGAACACCATGAACCCGGAGTACTCGCTCCCGGACTTCGTCCGCGAGGGGTGGACCGCGCCGCCGGCGTCCTCCATCCTGCGGACGAACTCGTCGAAGATCCCGCGGACCAGTTGCGTGCCGCCGTCCAGGGAGAACGACGTCATGCACGGGCCGACGAGCCCTGCTGTCAGGTTGCCGCCGAGGAAGCCGAACCGCTCGACGAGCCGTACGGAGGCGCCGGCGCGCGCGGCGGCGACGGCCGCGGCGATCCCGGCGGGGCCGCCGCCCACGACGAGCACGTCGGTGGCATCACTGATCGGGATGTCACGCGTAAAGCGGAGGGTAGTCACAGGCACTCCTTCAGTCAGTGCTGGGGTGTCGCGCCACTGTGACGTGCCTGTGAACGGATGGTCAACAGACCTGCACGAACGTGCACGATGCACGTTTCGCACCTTTTGTCGGGGCCGAGTCGCCGGTCCAGATTCCGCGTCGCGACCACCGGCATCGCGGGCGTGCGTGACGTGAGCGGGCACGCGTGACGCCGAGGCTGTCGGAGTCGTCGCCGGCGAAGGTGCTTCATCTCGTGATCGGCGTCGACGGCTGTCTGCCGGGTCCTCGGATCCGATCCTCTGCCCGCGGACCTCCTGTCGGCCACGTCGACGCCGATGGCGCGCCCGTCGGGTTCTCGCCCGTGAAGGCCGTCGATGGCGACCTGTTCATCGTCACGAAGCCGTAGCTCCGGGAGCGGCCTGTGCCGCCGTCCCGCATGATGCCGACCTCGGCCCGAACGGGCGGCATCACCGCAGGTCACGGTGTGTCCGTCAGGGAACGTCGTCCTCGACTTTCAGGGTGTTCGCCCGCACATCTCCGTGGCCTCGACATGGTTCGAGTCACTCTGAACTGAACCAGTGCACGTCCGGGGCGCTGTTCCCGCCTCGCAGGTCGAAGGTGAGTGGTGATTGGCGCGTAGCGGCGGCGTGCGAGCCTGTGCCCGCTACTGCGCGAGCTCCCTTCGGTCGAATCTCGCCGACGACCGGCCGGCCGGCCGGTCGTCGGACAACGTGTCGGCTATGTCAATCGGTCGTGCCGGCGTGCACGGCGATGATTCGCCAGCCGTGCGTGTCGTCGTACAGCCAAGTACGGGTGTAGCGCATCCTGGCCGCGAACGGCGCCCCGGAGACGGTGCCTTCGATGGTGCCGAGAAACCACGTCACCCCGGTGCGCCCATCGACGAGCACGGTCAACTCCTCCTCGGCCACCCTCGTCACCACCTGCGTCCGAGTGCGGTGCAGCTCCAGATCGTCCGCCTTGGTGGCAACGTTCGCACCGAAGGTGAAGATCAGCCGATCATCCAGCAGCCGATCCAGCGCCTCTACATCTCCAGCGAGCTGCGCGGCCTGGAGCCGGCGCTCGGCGTCCCTCAAGTCCTCCATCATGAGGCCCACCCTCCCAGCCGGCGCCGCATCCGCGCCAGGACGTTCACGCTCGGCTGATCTTCGCAGTCCCATCCGGGGACTCCGGTCGCCGGTGAGTGGGTGTCAGGTTCAGAAGGCTTCCCGACAGCTCATTCGCGCATTCACGCCCGGCCAGGACACCGCCTGGCCCAGCGCGGCGAGGACCGCGGCCAGTCGGCCATCCAGCGACCCGCTGAGCTCCAGCACCGGGATGGACTCCCAGGCGCTCAGCGGGTCGTCATAGACCAGGTCCAGCAGCGCGTCATTCACCCGCGAGCGGAGCACGTGCATCTCCGCAGCCGGCAACACCCGCTCTATCTCCGCTGTGACCGGCGTGACGATCAGCAGGTCAAGGCCCGCAAAGGCGGCCCGGAGCCCTGCGGTTCCGGCCTCGCCCGAGGGATCGGCGCCGATCGCGGCCAGGTACGCGAGGTAGTCCAGTGGTGTCCGGTCAAAGACGACCCCGGCTGCCGACAGCGGCGAGGTCATACTCTGCACCGAGCGCGCGAGCATGGCCCGGTAGTCCTCCAAGGACGGGGGGAACCCGAACTCGTAACCCCTCCTCCTCAAGCAGGTAGTACGGCTCGTCGACCACCACGTGGCCCGGCAGTTGCTCGCACAGCGCCTCGGCCAGCGTCGTCTTCCCGGTCCCGTGCGCGCCGGAGATTCCGACTCTCATCCGCGGCTTCTCGCTTCCCGTGAAGGCTGCCGCGGCGATTCTACGGCCACCGAAGATCCGGCTTGGTTCAGCGTACGGGCGCTCGGGTCGACTTCGCGCAGCAAGGTCACGCAGTAGATCTCGCCGAGGGGGTTGCCTCGGTCGCCGTACGGCGACAGCTGCCACCGGAACGGCGTCAGTCCTTCGATCGTCATGTCGCGATCTTGGCAGGCCCTGCCGACATGGTCAGGCCCACTTCACCCTTCCGCGCTCCTGGTGGCGGCTCTGCTCGTGTGACGGGACGATCACATGTCGGAACATGGCCCGGTCCAATCGGATTTACAGCGCAAACGGCTATTTATGGAGCTGACAAAAAGGTGGATTTTATCGCCGGAGGTTTGTAAGGCGCGGCTAAGGTGATCCACATTCACCCCAGGGAACCCCCCGACTGGAGGCCCTTTGTCAACCCATCGACGGGCGGTGCCCGCCGTCCTCGTCGCCGTGGCCTGCGCACTGAGCGCGGGCGCGGCGGACGCGTCGGCTTCGGCGGCGCCGGTGAGCGTCGTGGTGCCCTCGACCAACGACGTGTTCATCAGCCAGGCCGCGCCGGAAACCGTTTACGGCAGCGCCGAGTGGATGTCGGTCTGCGTCAAGACCTGCAACGACGCCACCAACGCCGAGCGCCGAGCTCTCATGCAGTTCAAGGTCTCCGGCGTCCCGGCCGACGCCCGGAACGTCAAGCTGACGCTCCAGGTGCGTTCGACCCGCACCACGGACACCACCGTCAGCGCGCACAAGGTCACCGGCACGTGGTCGCAGACCACCACGTCCTGGACCAGCAGACCGGCGTTCGGCACGGCGCTGACCACCCGCACCGGCTTCACCGCCGACACGTTGGCGGAACTGGACGTCAGCGAGGCCTACGCCGGCAACGGCAGCTACTCCTTCGGCCTGACCGCGTCCAAGGGCCCGGTGGCGGTGCTGTACTCCTCGCGCACGACCGGCAAGGGACCGAACCTCAAGGTCACCTACACGCCCGCCGCCACCCCGACGGCTACCCCGACCACCAGCCCCACCCCCACGGCGTCTCCGACCACATCTCCGACGGCCTCCCCCACGGCCTCCCCGACGGCGACGGGCAGCGTGCCCTGCCTGCCGTTCGACAAGCCGGCCGCCTCGACGCTGCGCTCCTACGACAAGAAGGTGTTCGCCTTCTACTTCCCGCCCTATCCGCTGTCCATCGACAACAAGGACCCGGCCAAGGACCAGTACGCCTCCTGGCTGGACCCCGCCGGCTCCAACGGCATGTACGCTGGGCAGGGCGGCCACTCCCGCGACCGGCCGCTGACCCGTCCGGTGCGCTCCGGCGACTGGCGGCAGGCGGACTTCGAGGTCGAGGTGCGTCAGGCCATCGCCATGGGCCTGGACGGCTTCGTCTACGAGCACCACACCTCGACCAGCGACCAGCGCTTCAACCAGTTCCCCAAGATGCTGGCGGCCGCCAAGGCGGTGGACCCCGGCTTCCGGATCATGCTCAGCCCGGACTTCCCGACCACCAAGGGCGCCGCGCCCGACAAGGTGATCTCCGACGTCCTGATGGCCAAGGGGCACCCGTCGCTGTACAAGCTGCCCGACGGGACGATCCCGCTGGCGCCGTTCTACCCCGAGCGTCAGAGCCCGGCCTGGTGGGACACCGTGCGCGAGAAGCTGGCCGCCCAGGGCATGAAGACGGTGCTGGTGCCGATCTTCCTGGACTGGAGCGGCTCGGGCAAGACCGAGTGGAACGACTCCGTCGCCGGCTACTCCTCCTGGGGCGTCCGCTGGCAGAGCTCCACGGACGGCTACCGCAAGTCCGGCATCGAGGCGGCCAAGCGCGGCAAGTTCTACATGGCCCCGGCCGCCCTGGAGGACGTCCGCCCGCGTGACAAGCGCTACTGGGAACCGTCCAACAGCGGCACCCTGCGGCAGTCGTTCGTCAAGGCCATGGAGGGCGACGCCGACATCGTCAACCTGCTCACCTGGAACGACTACGCCGAGTCGTGGCTGGCGCCGTCGGTCGAGCGTGGCTACGCGCCCGCCGACGTCGTCGCCTACTACACGACCTGGTTCAAGACCGGCAAGGAGCCCAGCGTCAAGCGCGACGCCCTGTACTACTTCCACCGCAGCCACCGCACCGACGCGCCGTTCGACGCCTCCAGGCAGACCATCGGCGCCATCTCCATCCCCTACGGTGACGCGGCCACCAACAACGTCGAACTGCTCGCCTTCGTCAAGGAGGCCGGCACCCTGACCATCAAGCAGGGCACGGACGTCCAGACCAAGGAGGTGACCGGGCCGGGCATGGTGTCCTTCAAGGCGCCGATGGTGCCCGGGACGACCCCCGTCTTCGAGCTGAAGCGCAACGGCAAGGTCGTCCAGACGGTCAAGAGTGACACCCCGATCGTCAAGAGCGTCGTCTACCAGGATCTGATCAACCACGCAGGCGGCGGCGTCCCCTGCTCGCGCCCGCTGTAGCGCGCCGCCTCCCGGCCCGTCCCGGGGCCGGGAGGCGGCATGTCGCCGCTCGGGGAGCGGATTCACGGCGAGCGCGACCCGCTGCCGCGGGAAATGGCGGAGGTGGCGCCTCGCAGACCGTGTACTGGAGGCGCCCAAGTGAACCCTCGCCACCGCGATCGAGAACTCATACGACACGGTCGGCCCGTCATCCGGCGTCCCACCCAGTGATCAGACCGCGTCCTCGTCGACCAGCGAAGCCATCGCGTGTGGACGCAGGACCATGAGCGAGCCTTCCAAGGTCGCCACCATGGCAGTGGGGAACCGGTCGACCTCTAGACAGAGCGCAACGTCATCGGGATGGACTCCTTGACGTACCCCCTGCGCCAGTTCGGCGGCGGCGCGCGACTCGGCAGCGCGGCGGAGGAACTCAGCAGCATCCGTCCCAGCCTCGGTGACCCTCCGGGCGATGTATTGAGCACACGCCAGATCTTCGTCAGCCTGCCCGTCTTCGCCGGTGATCACGAACGTGACCCTGTCACTCGCGCGTGTCCGCAAGAGCCGAGCCGTCGCCTCCGCCACCACGAAGGCGGCGCACAGCACCAGCGACGCCTTCTTGACCGCAAGGGCGCCGACCGTTCCCGCCGTGGTCTTCTGCACAACGGTCCGTCCGCCCAGGTCAAGAGACCGCAGCAGGCCCGGTGAGTTGACGGTGTCGAACCCGGGCGCCGGCGGACCGTCTTTGAGTGCCACCCAATCCGGGTGGCGAGCCTTGAGCGCGAGGGCTTCGTCCAGCGACTCAGCAAGAACGATCTTTTCCGCCCCCTGGGCGAAGGCCCAAGCGGCCACGGTGAAGGCACGCATGACGTCGACCACGACCGCCACGGGCGGGACTTCGACCAGATCGGCAATACCAACGAAACGAGCGTCCATTTCGGACATGCTCGCACATACCCGACCGGGCTCCTTGCTCCCGGGGAGATCGCCAGAAGTCGCGGCTTCCACGATGAGACCATCATCAGAGTCACCGTTCGGCGCATGCGGAGCCGTGTTTCGGTGGCACGCGATACGATCTTGCCCACCCAAAAGGGGGTGGACATGATCAAGGCGGGCGCCTGGATGCTGGCCATCGGGGCAGTTGTCCTACTGGTCTGGCTGGTGGTGGCCAAGGACGCGGAAGAGCCCCGGTGCGGTTTCGACCGGATGAGCCCAGGTGACTACTGCTCCAGCAGAAAGTCGGGGCCGAACAGCTACGAGGAGTCCAAGAGTGACTCTGCGGCCGTAGCGTCCGGAATGCTGCTGGTCGGCGGGACCCTCACCGGGGGCGGCGTGCTCCTGCTGGCCGGCGGCCTGTTGCGCGACAGCCTGGACGTCCCCATGACACGCCTGCGCGCATGGCGCCGGACCAGAGGCGCGGCGCGCACCCCCCGAGCGAGGCTCGTACGGAAGATCCGCGGCACCCACGTTCCCGTCGTTCCCCAGGGCTACAGCGCGCGACAGGTCGACGCCCTGATCAACCAGATCATCGCGGGCCTGGAGGGGCCGGGCCCCACTGTCCGCGCGGGGGCCTCCTCGAACGGGATCAGGATCTCCCCCAGCTTCTCGATCACCTCTCCATGCCTGGACAGGAGCGCCGTCGACAAGTTCCTTGTTGAGCTGGACGACGCGATGGACCGGCTCTGAGCCGCGCGACAGCAGCCGGCCGCCGACGTGAACGCGGCGGTGCAGCCGGTGACGTGGGCGACGTCCTTGAGCACGTCCAGCGGATCGATCGCCCCACCGGCAGGAGATCTCCGCCTTCAGGGCGGCCGACTCCTCCTGCTTGTCCAGCGGCGGCACGCCGATCCACGGCTCGCCCTTCTTCGCGTGATCGTCACCCCGCCGTCCAGGGCGGCGTTGCAGGTCGGCGACGAACGCCACCGCCTCTCGCGGCGCCGGACGGCCTTGCCGTCAGTGAGCGAACTCTTCGCGCAAGAACGTCAGTGCTTGTTCGCAATGTGCGACGACGGTGCTGCGCTGGCCGGACTGGATCCAGGCGACAACCGCCACGCGGATCGTCCCGGTGACGGCGTGGGTGATGACACGCGCGCGGAACTCGGCCTCGGGAGTCCGGGGCACTCCGGCCAGCAGGGCTTCGACGACGTGCTCCTGGTCGCGCCACACCAACTGGTGGATGCGAGCTTGAAGTGCCGGTGTGGCGTCGAACAGGTGATATGCGCCGCGTGCGCGTTCGGGGCGGCGGGCGGCCAGTGCAGTGATCATCGACCGCGCCACGAGGTCCACGTCTGTTTCGTGAGGGCGGCGCTCGGCGAGGGCCGCCCTCATCGCGGTCTCCACCTCAGGGTCGACCACGAGAACGTCTTCTTTGGCGGGAAAGTAACGGTAGAAGGTCCGCGGCGACACGTCGGCCGCCGCCGCGATCTCCTCCACCGATACGGCGTCGTACCCCTTCTCCTCGAACAGTTGCAGGGCCGCGTCGATGATCGCGTTCTGCGTACGCCGCTTTCGGCGCTCTCGCAGGTTGGACTCGGCATCACGGGCTGTCACGGTCGAGACCGTAGCACGGCCTGACATATCTGCCAAATGACAGGGTTGCCATAGTAACACATCTGCCATTAGTGTCCGCATGCGGCGATCGCCCGCACACCACCAAGCGGGAGAAGGCGGATATGAGCCTTGAAGACGTCATGAATCACTACTGGGAGGCATACAACGGCCACGATGTGGATGCCGTTCTCGCGCTCATGTCGGACGACGTGATCATCCAGTTCCCCACCACCCCAGAGCCGATCCAGGGCAAGGAGAACCTCCGGCCAGTGTGGTCGATGCTCTTCGCCAAGGTCACCCCTGACATCCACGAGGAGGTGGTCAGGACCGTGGTCGAGGGCGAAACGGTCGCCTGCGAGTTCGTCGAGACCGGCACCCTCACTGTCCCGCCGGGGTTGGCCGACGCCCTTGTCACCGGTCCGACGCGTGGTCGTCCGTACAGGATGGACATCGCCGCGTTCTTCTCCTTCAACCGTGAAGGCCTGATCACGCGGGTGCGCTCCTATTGGGACACCGGGGCATTCGCCGAGCAGATCGGCCTCGACGTCGCCGTCATTCGCTCCATGCAGTCTCGCGCTCGAACGCTTGCGTGAGTCTCCGAAGCGAACCGGAACACCGCTGCCGGGAATCATCCGTGGCCCCTTGCACACATCTGGATGTCGCCGGCCATGACGTCGTCGGTGGCGGTCACGGCTGAACTTCGTCAATCCGGCATGAACGGTCGGATCTTGTCGCCGGTCACCGACCTGACTCGGCTATCCGCGTGTCGCGGTGCGGACGAGGTCGGCGACGGCTCTGGATCTGCTGTGCGGCGGCCACGCGATGACGGTCGTGACCGCCGGGGCGTCCGGCACCGGCACGACGGCGTAGTCGTCGCGTAGCTGGTCGCGGAGCGACTCGGGCACGACGGCGCAGGCCAGCCTGAGGGCGATCAGCTGAAACAGTTGGGTATGGTCGCGCACCTGCGGGCCGGGGCCGTCCGGATGACCGCCATCCGGTCCAGGCCAGCGCGGCAGGGGCAGGTCCGTCTGGGCCTTGACCTCGTCCAACGACAGATACGCCCGGTTGGCGAGGGGATGCCCCTTGGGCAGGACCACGACCTGCTGTTCGGTGTGCAGATCCTCGGTGTCGAATCCGGCTGTCGTCTCGTAGGGCCGGTGGAGCAGAGCAACGTCGGCACGCCCGGTGCGCAGCAGCGGTTCCGGCTCGCCCGGCCCGCACAGCATCACCTCGACGGCCACGGCGCCTGGTTCAGCGGCGTAGGCGTGCAGCAGCTTCGACAAGAGTTCCCTGGACGCTCCGGCCTTGGTGGCCAGGACCACACCGGGCCGGTCGGCCGCGGCGCGGCGGGTGCGGCGCTCGGCGGCTTCGACCGCGTCGAGCGCGAGCCGGGCCTCCCGGAGCAGCACCGACCCGGCCTCGGTCAAGGCGACCGCGCGAGCGGTACGGTGCAGCAGAACGACTCCGAGCCGCCGTTCCAACTGCTGGATCGCCCGCGACAGGGGTGGCTGCGCCATCGCGAGCCGTTGTGCCGCCCGCCCGAAGTGCAACTCCTCGGCTACCGCGACGAAGTATCGCAACTCCCGCGTCTCCACCGGCTCATCGTATCCGGCGCTGACCTTGACCAATACCCGTGCGGTATCGTCGCCCACCTGACCGGTCTTGGACGCCCCACCCGAGTCCGCAACATGATCGACGGCATGAGTGAACGGACGATCGCGCTGGTGACCGGCGCGAACAAGGGGATCGGATACGAGATCGCCGCGGGCCTGGGCGCCCTTGGCTGGCGAGTCGGTGTGGGCGCGAGGGATCGACAACGCCGCGACACCGCGGTCGAGAAGCTGCGCGCGGCCGGGACCGATGCGTTCGGCGTGCCGCTCGACGTCACCGACGACGAAAGTGTCGCCGCCGCGGCCGAGCTGATCGCCGGCCATGCCGGAGGGCTCGACGTCCTGGTCAACAATGCCGCGATCACCGGCGGGATGCCACAGACGCCGACCACGGTCGAGCCCGCGACCGTGCGAGCTGTCGTGGAAACCAACGTGATCGGCGTCATCCGGGTCACCAACGCGATGCTGCCGATGCTGCGCGACTCGGCGTCACCGCGGATCGTCAACATGTCCAGCAGCGTCGGCTCGCTCACCCTGCACACCACACCGGGCATCGACATGGGCCAGGTTCCCGCCGCCTACTTGGCCTCGAAGACCTTCCTCAACGCGCTCACCATCCAGTACGTCAAGGAACTGAGCGGCACCAACATCCTGATCAACTCCGGCTGCCCCGGCTTCACCGCCACCGACCTCAACGGCTTCCAAGGCGTCCGCACACCACAACAGGGCGCGGCCATCGCGATCCGCCTCGCAACCCTGCCTGACGACGGGCCGACCGGCCAGTTCTTCGACGACGCCGGAACGGTGCCCTGGTGACAGCCACACCAGCACGCCACCGCAGGAGAAGCAAGACAATGCCAAAGGCAGTCAGATACGACGAGTTCGGTGGAATCGAGGTGTTGCGGGTCGACGAGGTCGACCGGCCAGTGCCCGAGAGCGGGCAGGTCCTCGTACGGGTCAAGGCCGCAGGCGTCAACCCCGGCGAGCCGGCCATACGCACCGGCGCGATGGCCGGCCGGTGACCGGGTCCGGGTCGCCGGCGGCGAGGGCGACGGGGGCGCGCCGCTCGGTGAGGAACACCGGCCCCTTACTGCGGTCGGCGAGCAATCTCGGTAGCCGGAGGCCGCCGCGAAGACGCGCACCTGATCCCTCACCCGGCCCGGGTCGGCTGTGATCGGGCAGCTCAGTAGGCTCGCCCATCCCTCACCGGCCTTCCTCGCCGCGCGCGAACCCTGCGGTTTGCGCTGTCCTGGCGTGTCGGTCCGCGAACGTTACCCGGCGGCAGCGTCCAGGAAGATCGCATGGGGCATAACGCGTGCAGCTGCCTGGATCGCGGGCCGCCGCTGTGTGTACGTGTGGATGGGAACTCATGAGCAACGCGACTCCGGCGATCGGACCAGGGCAGTTCGAGACCGGCGACATCGGCAGGCTCTCCCGGGACGTGAACCTGTTCCGCGGCGACGTCAACTATCCGCAGAAGCTCGTGCAGCTGCCTGGTGTGCCGGGTGACGACACGCTCTCGGTCGGCGTCGCGCTGCACTACCGCAGCAACGTCAGCGACCAGGTCACCCAATGGAACCTGGACGCCCCCACCGGGATCGCCGGTCTGGGCTGGTACCTGGCCTGGGACAGGATCGAGGCCGCCGCCACCGGGTCCGTGAGCGCCGCCACCCGGTACGTCTACTGGTCGGCCGGCGTCTCCAACACGCTGGTCCCGGACGCGACGCCGTGGCCGCGGGTGAGCCTGGACGCCGCCGCCACGGCCACGCTCGCCCAAGGCACGGTGTCGGCGGAGGTCGTGGCCGCCTTCGCCGCGCAAGGCGTGCCACTCGACGCGGCGGCGACGGTCGCCGGCGGCGGCACGGACTGGACGATCAGCGACGACACCTGGGAACGCGTGTTCTCGGTGGTGGCGACCGGCACCGGCGCCGAGGTGTGCGACGGGGGTTCGCGCTTCCAACTGCAGGACTACGAGTTCTGGCAGATCTCCTACTACGCCGGTTACCAGAAATGGGAGATCACGACCGACTCCGGCGAGGTGCGGACGTTCGGCGGCGGGCTCGGCAGGACGGCGGAGCAGTACGCGACCAGCGCGGGCAACAGCGTCGAGTGGGCGGTCAAATGGGGCGGGCCGTCGGGCACGTGGACCGGCCCGTCGACCGTGGCCGCGGGTCAGCAGCAGTACGCGCGGGCCTGGAACCTGAGCGCGCGCCGGGACCGCTGGGGATCGTCGGTCTCGTACGCGTACAACGAGTTCCCCAGGGGCACGGACGGCCTGCTCGGGAACAACGCCGAGCAGCTGGTCGGCACCGGCCTGCCGTACACCAAGGCCATCTATCCGACGAGCGTCACCAGCGTCGCCGGCCAGGTCGTGACGTTCCGCTACGGTGACAAGACGTTCACCGCCGACGTGCAGGAGTACCTCGACCCGCACAAGGAGCTGCAACCGGCAGAGGCGCCGGAGACGCCGCCGACGAACCTCTGCGCGGCGAACGCCTATCAGGACCGCTACGAGACCCTCTACCTGAGCGGTCTCGACGTGAGCGCCTCGACCGGTGCGCTGCTGTTCGCGGTCGACCTGGACTACACCGCGCCGCAGGTGGTGTCGACGACGCCGGCGGAACTGTCGGCGACGGCCGTCAAGCGGTATCTCGCCGGGGTGAGCGAGCGCAACGCCGCCGGGGCGACGCTGCCCGGCTACGCCTTCGACTACTACGTCGACGCCGCCGACGGCCCGAACCTCGGCGCGCTGCAGTCGGTCACCTACCCGCAGGGCGCCGTCGCCACCTGGTCCTACGCCGAGTCCGGCCTGGAGGTCTGTGACCGCGCCACGCCCGTCATCGCGCCGGCGGACGTGCTCGGCGCGGGCGCGACCCCGCTGGTCTGGAGCGGCGCGGACTATGTCGTGTCGGTCTGGCTCAACGCCGAGCGGACGATGGCGACGCTGGACGTGTACACGTGGCTGGGCCGCTGGTCGCACTGGTCCGGCGGCACGATCTATGACGACCAGGACAACCCGCTCGACGCCGGCGACACCCAGGTCGTCACGGGCGACGACACGTTCGCGCTGGCGCTGGTCGCCCAGGACGACAGCCGGAGCCACGTCACGCTCTTCAGCCGCACTCCGACGCGGCCGGACCAGTGGGCGGCGACCGGCGTGCCGGCGCTGACCGGCGTGGCGACGATCACCGCCGGCAGCGCCTTCGTCGCCGCCGTGCTGGCCGACGGTTCGTCCTATGACCTGTATCGCTGGGCGTGGGACTGGCGCGGCGGCTGGTCCGGGACGGACGAACCGGTGCAGAGCGGATCGTCGCCGCTGTTCGCACTCGGCGCCGCGGAGTGCCTGCTGGTGGCCGAGACCTCCCTCGACGGCACCGACGTGTCGCTGGCCTGGCTGGACGGGTTCGCGACCTGGCACGACGGCGACACGATCACGTTGCAGGGACACACGGTCGGCGACAGCGACGACCATCAGCTGCTCTGGGACGCCGGCCCGTCGGCAGCCGCGCTGTCGTTCGCGGAGGGCCGGCCCGGCATGACGTACGGGTTGCAGCTGCTGCGCTGGGACCTGGACTACCACTTCACCGACACCGCCTACGCCGGAGGGCTGCAGTCGGAGCCGATCGACGCCTACCAGCCGGTGACGTGGCCGCCCCAGCCGGAGGTGGTGGACGGCGCGTTCGTCGCCGTCCGCCAGAACCTGTTCCGCTTCGACGCGGGAACCTGGCACAGCACGAGTTTCGCCACCTCCAGCCAGGGGGCCGGCTGGCTCGCGTTCGCCTACGGCGACGACGTCGCGGTCCAGGTCGTCAACGACTACACCGACGCGGCCACCGAGCTGATGGCCTACGACCCGGACGGCGACGGGTTCGCCGCCCAGCCGACGCCGATCACGACCGCGCTGCCGCAAGGGGGCAGCATCGAGACCCAGGGCTGGCCGTCCGCGTCGGGCGGGGACTTCATCGTCGCCCGCAACTCCGTCTTCTACCGAGGCACGTCGACGACCTGGGCAGAGCCGGTGCGGCAGCCGGTGCTCGCGCTGACGTCGACCTCGGAGCTGGCCACCGACGTCGACTCGCGCAGCATCGTCAACCAGGCGCCGGCCTTCCTCGCCTACCTCGTCAGCGACGCCGCGGTGGCTGCGGACGACGCGGTCCAGCTGCTCGTGCTGCGCAACGGGGGCGTGCTCCAGCCGCTGCCGGACCCGCTGGGGAGCTCGGCGTACTACGTCCCGGGCGTGTCGCCGGGCGTCACGGCCGGCCAGTGGCCCGCGGGGCCGTTCTCGCTGGTCGTCTACGCCGCCACGGAGGGCGGGTTCAGCCAGGCGCCGTCCTACCGGGTGTACCGGTACGCCGGTCAGGCGATGAGCGGCCCGGTAACCGGCTACCCGGTCAGCACGCTGGTCATCGGCGACGGCTTCGGCGGCACGTACACGACCGGGTACGAGTTCGACGCGGCGACGGCGGCGTGCGATCCGACGGGGCAGGTCGTCAAGTACTACCGGGCAGCGGTGTACGACGGCGCCGCCGACGCCGGTACCTCGGTCTTCGGGCGCACGGTCTACTCCTACCTCAACGGCACCCTGCCCGGGGCGAGCGATCTGTGTTTCGACGGGCTGCTGCGGCAGACGGCCGCGTTCGCGGGCGCGTTCACGTTCGCGACAGCCATGTCGAGCGCGCTCGGACTCGACCCGGACGCCGCGCCCGGCTCGCCGCAGCCCGTCCCCGACGGCCTCGCGCGGGCCTTCGCCGCCGCGGGCAGCACCCTGGGCAGCGGCGCCACGGTGCAGTACCTGCAGATCGACGGCGCGTACTGCTATTGGGCGGTGGCCGACCCGGCGTCGGGCCTGGCCTACAACATCGACTACACCGGCGACCCCGGCGCGTCCGACGCGGTGCGCGTGTTCACGGGGACGCCGGTGCACAGCCGCACGACCACGTGGACGCTGTTCGATCAGCGCGGCCGGTCGCCGCAGGACCCCGTCCCGCAGCCGATCTATGGCACCTACGTGCGTCCGACCGAGGTCGTCGAGCGCCGGGACGGCGTGCCGATGACGACGACGCTGGACTACGCCCCGATCGACCCGATGCGCCCGTTCCTCGTCCCGGCTCCGTTCTCCGGCGGCGTCGTGGGTCGTAGCTGGCAGCTCGCCACGGTCACCGGAAGCGTCGAGGCGCACGCCGAGCGGCTCACGTACGGGTACGAGCAGTATCCCGGGCTGCTCGCGGCGAACCTGCTGAAGCCGGTGGTCGCCTCGCTGCACACCGTGAGCGTCGACGGCGCCGCGGCGGTCACCGTCGGCTCCACGGCGACGACTTGGTCGTCCTGGTCGCAGCCGGGCAAGCAGGTGAGCGTCATGGCCGCCGCCCGGCAGTGGGCGTGGACCGGCGACCCGTCGGGCGGCGACGACGGGAGCTTCCCGTTCGACGGCGCTCCGGACCCGGCGTACTGGGTGACCACCAGCACCGCGACGGCCGTGAGCGCCCGGGGCGCGGTCTCCGAGTCCGCCGACCCGGCCGGGACGGTCCACGCTACGCTGGCCTCCGCCGACGGGCTGCTCGACCTCGCACATGTCGCCAACGCGAGCTTCACCGCCGGTCAGGCGGCCTACACCGGGTTCGAGACCTACGAGGACCTGACGGGGTGGACGCTCACCGGCGGGGCGAAATGGGACGACACCGACGCGCACACCGGTTCGAGCAGCCTGGCGCTGCCGGGCGCGGGCGCGACGGCCACCCGCGCGGCCCTGTCGCCGAAGACCGGCCAGACCTACGTCTTCACCGGCTGGTGCAAGACCGGCGCGGGCTTCACCCCGGGCACCTCGGGCTGGACGTTCACCGTCACCGCGGACGGCACGCCAACTTCCCGGTTCCTGCCGTTCCCCGACACCGGTGGCGCCTGGTCGCCCCAGTCGGCGGCGATCGCCGTGCCGGCGGGCGGCGACGTCACGCTCGCCGTCGCCGCCGCCAACACCACCACGGCGGCGGTGCACGCCGACGACGTCACCGTGGTGCCGCTGACCGCGCAGTTCACCGCCCGGTCCTACGACGCCGCGAGCCGCCTGCCGCTGGCCCGCATCGACCGCGCCGGGCACACCTGGCACCTGATCCGCGACACCTTCCTGCGCGTGATCGGCGGCACCACCTCGGCAGGGGCGCCGTCGTCCCTGCAGCTCAAATACCTGTCCCGGCAGGGCAATCCGGACG
Organism: Nonomuraea sp. NPDC051191; assembly: GCF_044455665.1. Classification (NCBI taxonomy): domain Bacteria; kingdom Bacillati; phylum Actinomycetota; class Actinomycetes; order Streptosporangiales; family Streptosporangiaceae; genus Nonomuraea; species Nonomuraea sp. NPDC051191. The sequence continues at coordinate 28,887 of NZ_JBITEZ010000011.1, forward strand.
GCTTCGACGGCGCCGACCCCAACGGGTCGCTGGCGGTGAAGTGCTTCTCCGGCGGCAGCCACCAGACGTTCCGGGACGGGACCGGATGGCAGGCCGACTGGACGCCGTCGGCCGCCACGGCGTTCACCGCCACCGGTGGCGTGCTCGCCCACCAGCCGTCCGCGCAGAGCGACTCGCTCGGCTACGCGGCCTCGCCCGGGCCGTCGTACGCGCTCTACGTCGAGCTCGCCCCGCTCGGCGACGGCCCGCTCCAGCTCACCGACGACTTCGCGATCACGGCCGGCGACGACGCCGCCGTCACCTTCGACCCCGCCACCGCGCAGTGGCGGCTCGCACTCGACGGCACGCCGACCGGCTCACCGGCCTCCGTCGCGGGCCCGCCCACGTGGTGCCTGCTCGTCCTGATCGGCGGACGGCTGATCTTCTACGCCGACGGCCGGCAGCTGTTCGCCGAGCAGACGCAGGCGGGCGGCGCGCCGACCGTCGTCGTCGGCCGCAACGGGCTCGCCATCGCCAACCTCGTGCTCCTCGACGGCCCGGCGCTACGGCTCAGGCACAGCGACGCGACGGGAGCGGCCTGCCAGGATCACGTCCTGACGAACGAGGACTACCTGGTGTCGCAGACCATCCGCGACGGGTGCGCCCGAAAGATCGCGCGCACCGAACCGGCGCCGGGACTGTTCGGCGGCGGCGCGTCCCTGCCGGTCCTGGCCTACCGCGGCGGGCTGGTCGACGTACCGGCCTTCCTCGCCGGGCTCGACAGCGACGCGACGATGACCGGGGACGTCGCCGACTGGTATGACGGGACCCACGACTCCGACGACGGCGGTTACCCGTACACGCGCGCCGTCCTCGAACCGGCGCGGCACGCCCGCCCGGTCGAACTCGGCTTCCCCGGCATCGACCACGCCGTCATCGACCGCGGATCGACCACGCCGGCCGCCCGGGCCACCGTCCAGTTCGGGTACGACGCGAACGAGGAGGCGCTGCCGTACGGGCTGAACCCGCCGGACGCGACGTTCCAGCTCACCACCCGCACGAGCCAGACGAAGACCGCGATGACCACGCTGCGCGACGCGAGCGGCCGGCCCGCCGCACGCTACACCCCGGCGGGCGCGGACGCGGCGCTCGACACGGTCACGCCGCAGTACGCGAACGGCATGGCCGACACCGTCACGGCGCTGCCCGACTCCTACACCTACGGCGAGCCGGCGCAGTCGCTCACCCACCGGGAGAACGCCGTCGGGCAGGTGGTCGAGGACCTCTCTCCGGACACCGGAGCCACCCACTACCTGTTCGACCGCGGCGGGCGGGTGCGCTTCGTCCAGGACGCGGCCGCGCAGGCCGCCGGTCTGTTCGCCTACCACACGTGGGACGTCCTGGGCCGGCGGCTGTCGTCGGGCACCGTCACCCTCGGCTGGGACTCCGGCTCGCTCCAGCAGTACGCCGACGAGCCGTGCTGGCCGGAGGACCAGACGGAGACGCCGTACCAGGTGACGCGGCGCTGGACGTACGACGGCGACGGCGGCGATCTCGCGGCGCTGGACCACGTCGTCGGCACGGTGGCGGTCACCGGCTCGGGCGCGTCGTCGTACGAGGTCGCCGAGAGTTTCGGCTGGGCGCCGGACGGCACGCTCGCGAGCAGGACGGTGCGGATGAGCCAGGACGGGAGCACGCTCGGCACGTTCACCACCACCTACGAGTTCGACAACCAGGGCCGAGCCACCCGCGTCGGCTACCCGTGCGCGTCCGGAACCGGGCTCACGGCCGTGCGCTACACCTACGACGGCCGGGACAACGTCGTGAGCGTCGCCGACGACGACGGCACTCCGCTGGCGACCTACGCCTACGACCCCCGGGGGCGGCCCGTCAAGCACGCCTACCCCGGCGGCTGCGCCGGATCGGCCGCCTTCGACCCGCTCGGCCGGCTGAGCTCGCTCGCGGTCGCGTCCGGAGACACGGCGTTCGCGCTCGAACTCACCTACGACGTCGCCGGAAACCCGCAGACGCTCGTCGAGTCGGTCAGCGGCGACGGCGTCAAGGACACGGCGGCCGTGCGCTACAGCCACGACCCGCTGCAGCGGCTGCTGAGCGCCGACGACGCCGACGGGACCCGTACGGTCGGCGTCGGCTACACCACCACCGCGGGGCTGATCGACCAGAACGGCAACATCCAGACGCTCGCGCGCGGCGGCGGCGACCCGGCCCGCTTCGGTTACGCGGCGGGCACCAACCGGCTCACCTCGGTGACCCCTGCGAACGGCACCCCGGCGACCTGCTCCTACCAGGCCAACGGCCTGCTCACCCAGCGCGGCGACGACCTCACGCTGACCTACCTCGACGCCACCGCCCTGCCCGCCACGATCACCGGCACGGGCGGCACGACGCTGACCTTCGCCTACGACGTCAACGGCTACCGCCGGGTCAAACAGGTCGCCGGCGACGACGCGCCCGCGCTCTACGTGCACGCCGGGACACCGGGCCCGCTGCTCACCGTCGACGCGTCCGGCACCCCGACCGCCTGGGTGTACGGTCCCTGCGGGCTGGTCGCGATGATGCGCGGCGGCCTGCGCCACACGATCGTGACCGACCACCTGCGTACTCCCCGGCTGGTCCTCGACGATGACGGCGCGCTCGTCGCGGCCTACTCCTTCGACGTGTTCGGCCGTCAGGTGCTGGCCCACGAGCCGTCGCCGGGCTTCGTGCCGATGTCGTTCACCGGGCAGGAACTCGACGCCGAGACCGGCCTGTACGCGTTCCCGGCCCGCCTGTACGACCCGTCGATCGCCCGGTTCCTCAACCCCGACCCGGCCGGCCAGTACGCCAGCCCGTACGTCTACGCGGGCAACCAGCCGGCGCTGCTGACGGACCCGACCGGCGCGATGACCGCGATGGGCGAGGCCGGCATCGAGGCCGCACTCACCCTGCTCATCCTGGCCAGCGCGATCGCCACCGCCGGGGCGACCGCCGCGCTGGTGCCGGCGGCGTTCGCGGCCGAGGGCATCTTCGGCGGCCTGGCCGGCGCGGTGGCGACGGGAGCCGGCATCGGCGCCGCCGGTGGCGGCATCATGGGCGCGGCCGGCAGCGGGCTCGAATACGCCGTGACCACTCCTCCGGGCAACTGGAGCGGTAAGGCGTTCGGCCTGGACTTCGGCATCGGTCTGGCCGCCGGCGCCGCCGGAGGGCTGGTGACCGGCGGCATCAGCGGGGGGCTGTCGTCCTTGCTGGAGCCGGCGGCGGCCGCCGGGGCGGCCGCGGCGCCGGGTGCCGAGTCCGCCGAGGCCGGAGTCGTCGAGGCCGCGGGGCCGCCGCTGGCGCAGGTGACGCAGGAAGGCGGCGGCGCCATCGACCAGGTCGCGCCGTCCGCCGGAGCCGAGCCGCCCGGGGAGCAACCACCGGCCGGCGCGGCGCAGGAGCGGGCGCCGGCGCCCGCCCGGCCCGCCTCCGCCGCCACGCGCGCCCTGCAGTACGCGAAGCCGGCGCTGGTCCGCGGCCTGATCGCGGCGGCGTCCGGCGGGCCGGGCGGGGCGGTGCAGGGAGCGGTGAAGCAGGTGATGTGCAACGTGGCCGAGGACCGGCCGCTGCGCCAGGGCGTCGGCATGGAGAGTCTGTCCTACCTGGGCTTCGGCATGGGGACGTCGCTGCTGGGCGTGGTGGCCCAGGGCGGCGCCGAGTGGGGGGACATCAACGCCGGCACCCTCAAGACGGCCTGGACCAACGACCCGTGGGCGACCGTCGCGATCTCCGCCCTGCCGCTGGTGCTCCTCGGCGGCGGGTACCTGTGCTACACGAATCTCCGGTTCGGCTTCTAGGAGGAGTCATGGCTCATCTCAGCGTCCGTACGCAGAAGATGCCCTCGGGCAACGCCTTCGCCTCGCCGGTCGTGTTCGACTTCAGCGGCGACGTCGGCCAGGGCGAGCAGATCCTCGCCTATGCCGTCGCGCTGAGCGGCTTCCTGCTCAACTACGTGACCAACTCGGTGTACTGGGCCGAACCGGTGGGAGCCGTCGGCGCGTCCCTGACGCCCAACCTGTTCGGCGACACCCTCGCCGTGGGCGGCAACGTCATGCTCACCGACTACAACGGCGACACCGCGCGCTGCTTCTGGGACGGGGAGTCGGACCCCGCCAGCGTGGTGCAGGTGACCGCGCTGGCCGTGATCGGCACCTCCGTCACGACCGCGGTCTGCGGGACGACCTTCGGCCTGAAGTCCGGCGCGGACTCGCCGCCGATCTACGTCCCCGACGGCGCCGAGAATCTGGCGTTCCTCTCCGGGTTCTCCGTCGCCAGCGCCACCGGCTCGCGCGGCTACATCGGCGGCCTCACGCTGAGCTCGGGCGTCTCCTCGCCGCTGAACGACCAGGTGCAGGTCAACGGCACCACCGCCCTGACGGACTTCCAGTCCGGCGGCACCGTCGACGTCGGCCTGCTGTCCTACCTTCCCGACCTGACGGGGTTCGACGTGGTGCGGACGGTGGACGTGACCTGGGCCGCTCCCGACAAGGAGAACGGCATGACGGGAACGTTCCAGGCGACGTTCACCATCCCCGACGGTTACTCGCAGATCGCGAACGCGGCCATCCTGCTCCAGGACGTCACGATCGTCTACGGGGACACCACCACTCTGGAGCTCATCGGGGCGATGCAGTCGTCCGACCTGACCATTTCCGGCGCCCAAGTATCCGGAAATTTCACCCTCAACATCTACAACCCGGACTGGGGCGCCGGAACCTACATCACCTCAGACAGCACCGCCACGATGGCCGTCATCGCCCAGTTCGCCTGACAGGAGCGCCACCATGCCGATCGCCATCCAGACGCAGAAGATCACCGGCAGCGGCTCGGGAACCTTCGCCTTCACCGGCACCGTGGGGCCCTTCGTCTACGCGCTGAGCTACCTGAACTGGCAGACGCAGCCGCCCAACGCGCAGATCCAGAACATCGGCGTGTCCCTGCAGGTGGGCAGCGACGCCGAAGCGGATTCGACGACCGTCATCATCAACCAGACCCTGCTCATGGACGACATCGACACCTCCTCGTCCTACACCTACGTCACGGTCGTCGCCTGGATCGGCTCGGACGACCCGTCCGGGCTCGTCATGCAGAACCAGCATGGAATCCCGGTCGACCAGATGTCGTCGCAGGTGGCGCAGGAGCCGCTGCCGACGTCGTATCCGCCGGTGTACGCGGTCGCGGCCATCTCCGGCTTCTCGTACACGTTCGCCGAGGACGACTCCGACTTCCTGAGCCTCGGCGTCGGAGTGGGCGTCACGTACCCGCTCACGTCGCGCACGCCCGCGGTGTCGGCGGTCGCCGGCGGCATCTGGACCGGCGACTCGGCCTTCTCGGGCACGGTCGACGCCGCCGTCATCGCGATGACCCCCGAGGGAACCGGCCTCGGGCTCGGCCTCGCCTACCTGCCCAACGTCGCCCCCGTGACCCAGACCGTCGGGCCGCTGCCCGCCCTCGGTGGCGCGAGCGTGGCCTCGGCGGCCTACCTCCTGCAGTCGTTCTGGCCCCAGTTCGACCCCACGCTCGATCCCACGCCGGACCTCTCGCAGATCTGCTTCGGTGTCTCCCCGACGTCGGTGATGCTTAACGAGCCGGACGTCGGGGAGGTGACCGCCGTCTCCGAGCAGGGACTCCAGGACAATGACTACAACGGGTCGGGGACGACGGTCACGGCCGCGAACGCGCTGGTGAGCTACCTCCTGGTGGAATGCTCATGACCTTTCCACCTCGGCTCCCGCACTCAAGATGCTGCTCAGCTCCAACCGCGCGAAGCCGTCCTCAACGACCGCGCCGACGAGCCGGGACCCGACCCGGCAGCCTCCTCCACACATGGCCGGTCGGCCGCGGCTCCTCTTCGGCGAGGCGATCGATCTCGGGCACGTCCGGGAAGGCATGCCTGGCGCTGCGGCCGGCGAAGGTGGCGTTCGCGATCTGGACGGCGTAGAGCCTGCACAAATCTCGGACGTCGCGCAGTTCGTTCTCGGTGTGGCCGTGGGCGCCGGCCGCCACGGCCTTGATCCCGGTGAGCGCCCGCCACCAGCCATTCTCGTACGCGATGCTGTCGGAGACGCCGACCCAGGAGAGCGTCATCCAGACCGACACCGCAGTCAAGAGCAGCCCACCGGCCACGGCAGGGACGACCGCTGCCATGGGCGGCACACGTCTGCCGCCGATGACCGGGATCCAGCTCGGGACCACCTCGCCCCGGCCGCGCACCAGACCGATGCTGAGCAGCGCCGCCAGCTCGGTGAGCACGCTGAGCCCGAAGACATAGGGGATGCTGATCCACAACGGTGCCACAGGCGCGTCGTCGAGCTGGCCCATGTCGAAGTGAAAGGCGAACGGCAACCTCCACAGGCACGTGGGGAGCAGCAGCCAGGGAAGCGCGTAGGCGGTGCGGGTGACTCGCCTCCCCCACGCGAGCTGGTTACGGCTTCCGCACATGGCCGGATGGACGGGGTCAGGTGACGGATTGCGCCACCAAAGCCATGGCCTGCCGCATGGCGTTCCGTACCTCGCCAGGTCCGTCGCCGCGCTGCAGCGCGGTCAGTGCGGCTGCGCTGATCGCGCCCACCATCGCGCCGACCAAGGCGGAGGCGGTGATCGTGTCGAGCCTGTCGGGGAATGCCCGCTGCAGAGCCTGGGCCAGTTCGGCCTGCGCAGTGAGGTATCGCTGAAGCAGCCGGGCCTGTAGCGCCGGCACCGAGGCCGCGAGCCGTGCCCGCAGTGCCGCGAGCCCGCTGGGGAGGTCGCTGTCCCAGGTATCGGCGATCATCTGGTCCATCGCCCGCACCAGCACCTCGGACAGCTGTTCCCCGGCGCGGCGCTCGGCGATCGCCTGCAGCGCCAGATCGACGCGCACGTCGGCATTGGCCAGAAGCACATCCTCCCTGGTCTGGAAGTGGAGGAAGAAGGTGCGGGGGGACACCTCCGCGGCGTCGGCGATCTCGGCCACCGTCACGTGGTCGTAGCCCTTGTCCTCGAACAGGCGCACCGCCGCCTCGATGAGGGCCTGCCGGGTGCGCTGCTTCTTGCGCTCTCGCAGTCCGTGCTTCTCCATCACGCAGGGCAGTTTATTACATCTTCTGAATTAATGCATACTGTGAATCAGTACATAGACTGCAGTCAGTGAAGGAGATCGTTCATGGGAAGTCTGGACGGACGCGTCGTCCTCATCACCGGAGCAGGGCGCGGCATCGGGCGGGAAGAGGCGCTGTTCTTCGCCGCCGAAGGGGCCAAGGTCGTTGTCAACGACCCCGGCGTCGCCATCGACGGCAGGGGCGGCGACGCCGGCGTAGCCGCGAAGGTCGTCGAAGAGATCACTGCCCACGGCGGACAGGCCGTGGGCAACACCGACAGCGTCACCGACTGGGACGGCGCCCGCCGCATGGTGGAGACGGCTCTGGAGTCCTTCGGCGACCTGCACGTCGTGGTCAACAACGCGACCATCGAACGGAACATGGGCCTGACCGACCTGTCGGCGGAGGACTTCGACGACGTCGTGGCCGTCAAGCTGAAGGGCACCTTCGCGGTAACGCACTGGGCGGCCCGCCACTGGCGCGACCGGCATCAGGCAGGGGTCCACGCCGACCGCGCCGTGGTCAACACCTCCTCCGGCTCCGGGCTGCTCAACCCGCTGCCCGCGCAGGTCTCCTATGCGGCAGGCAACGCCGGGGTCGCGGCGCTGACCACCGTGGCCGCCCTCGAACTCGGCCGGTACGGCGTGCGGGTCAACTGCATCTCGCCCTCGATGGCCCGGACCCGCCTCACTCTCGCCGTTCCAGGTATGAGCGAGGAACCGCCGGCGGGCCGGTTCGACCCACTGCACCCGGCCGCCTGCGCACCTGTTGCCGCCTACCTGGCCGGCGCAGCCTGCCCGCTCACCGGCCAGGTGCTGTCGGTACGAGGCGGAACGGTCACGGTCAATCATGGCTGGTCCCTCGGCGGCCACATTCACAAAGACGGGCTGTGGGGCGTGCAGGAACTGGCCGAGAAGGTGAAGGAGCTGCCGATGGACGACCCGTTCGACAAGCTCGCCCAGGCCCTGTCCGGCGCACTCGGCACCATCGGACGCGACCGACTCCAGGAGATGATCAACGCCCTGCTTGACCAGGAAGTTCACTCCGAGGCAATCTAGGCACTCCGATCATCGCAGGTCGGAGGCACCTTTCTCCATTAACGATCCTCTGGATGACATTCCGGCTGAACGAGCGAGGCTCGTTGCGCTTGGCCGTCACCCCGCTACGGCAGGGCGGGGACGGCCGGCGCGGTGTTGGTCCAGCCGGCCGCGAGCATGGTGTGGGTGCTGGTCTCGTTGAGGGACGGCTTGCCCCTGATCGCGGTCGTCTGGCTCTCGGACAGCAGAAGCATCGTGCCGGTGTCCACGATCAGGTCGGTCTTGCCCTTGATCGTCAGTCCGTTCTGCTGAACGACCTTCGGGTGGCCGATCTTCGGGGACGCCCCCGCCGTCCGGTACCCGAATCAGGCCTTGCCGTCGGGCGCGGTCCATTCCTCGTTGCGCGTCTGCTCCACCACCCAGTAGCGATTCGCGCCGCTGCCCATCTGGCGGGGACCGGTGCGCCGGGTCAGCACCCTCGATCCCGGTGCGCGAGGGGCGGCCACTCAGGCTCCGGGGAGCGCGGGACCGGCCCGGCGTCGGCGTGTGGCCCCTCCTCCGCTCGCGTGACGGCGGCCCTGGCCGCCGTCCGCAGTTTCCTGTCCCGACGTACCGGCAGAAAGACGCGAGACGGACACACCGGCTGCTCTCGTTCGCACACGCTCTGTGCCGTGCACGCGGATTCACCGATCTCGCAGGTCAGAGCGATGACTCAGGGGCGTGAGCCCTCCACAACGACTGATAGACCCCACCGGCCGCGACCAGCTCGTCGTGCGCGCCGACCTCCACGACGCGTCCGGCCTCCATCACCACCACCCTGTCCGCGTCCCGCGCCGTGTGCAGCCGGTGCGCGATCGCGATCACCGTACGTCCGTCCAGCACCGCCGCCAGCGACCGTTCGGCGCGACGGGCCGTACGCGGGTCGAGCATGGCGGTGGCCTCGTCGAGGATGACGGTGTGCGGGTCGGCCAGGACGACCCGGGCCAGGGCGAGCTGCTGCACCCGGTCGGGGCCGAGTTCGGTGCCGGAGGACTGCGAACCGAGCTCGTCGTCCAGTGAGGTGACCCAGTCCGCGCCGACGACCGCCAGGGCCTTCTCCATCTGGTTGTCGTCGGCATTGGGGTCGGCCGGCTGCAGGTTGTCGCGGACGGTGCCGAGGAACAGGTGCTGCTCCTGGGTGACCAGCACGACGTGCTTGCGGAGCTGGGCGGGAGACAGGTCGGCGACGGGGACCGAGCCGACGGTGACCGTGCCGAGGCGGGGGCGGTCGATGCCGGCCAGCAGCTTGCCGAACGTGGACTTGCCGGCTCCCGAAGGGCCGACGACGGCCAGGCGCTCGCCGGGCCGCACGGTCAGGTCCACGCCGGTGACGACGTCGTCGGTGGATTCGTAGGCGAAGTGCACGCCGGTCGCCACGATGTGGTCGTCCTGGGGGTCAGGGGCGGTCACGTCGGCCCGCGCCGCCGGGGTCCGGAGTCCTTCGAGCCGGGCGAAGGAGGCGCCGCTGCTCTGCAGCTGTTCCATCCAGATGAGGATGGTCTCGACGGGCTGCTGGAGCTGGCGAAGGTAGAGCGCGGAGGAGACCACGGCGCCGAGGGTGACCTGGCCGCTGTCCAGCAGGACTCCGCCGAGCAGCAGGACCAGGACCGGAGGGAGCAGAGCGGAGACCTCCACCGACGGCCAGAGGACGCCGCGCAGGAAGAGGGTTCTGAGCTGGGCGACCCGCCCGCGCTCGATCACCCGCTCGGCGGCGCTGGTCCGCCGGTCCTGGAGGCCGAGTGCTTCGATGGTGCGGGCGCCGGCGGCGTTGGCGGCCAGGTGTTCGGCCAGTTCCGAGCGGGCGGCGCCCTCCTCCAGGTAGGCGTCGCGGGCGCGGCGCAGGTACCAGCGGGAGGCGGCCGCGACGCCGGCGAGCGCGACCAGACCGCAGGCTCCCATCAGCGGGTCGACCAGGAAGACGGCCACGACGAGGAAGAGTGCCTGCAGGGAGGAGATCAGCACGGCCGGGGCGGCGTCGCGCAGGGTGCGCCCGACCACGCCGACGTCCGTGGTGCCACGGGCGGTCAGGTCTCCGGTGCGGATGTGCTCGACCGTGGCGGCGGGCAGGGCGAGCACCCGGTCGAGGAACTCCTGGCGGATGTGCTCCTGGGTGCGCTCGCTGAAGCGGGTGCCGACCTTCTCGGCGTACCGGGACAGGATGAGCTGCAGCAGCGCCCCGCCCACGGCGACCGCGGCCAGGACGTCGATGGCGCCGCCGGCGGAGATGGTGTCGACGATGCGGCCCAGCAGCCACGGGCTGACCAGGGCCGCGGACGCCGCCAGGCCGTTGAGGAGGAGGGTGGCGGTGAACCCGGGGACGTCGCGGCGGATCAGTCGCAGGGCCGCCTGCCGCACGTGCTTGCGGTCGGCGACGGGGAGGGCGCGGATCATGACACCACCGTCCGGTACTCGTCGCTGGATTCCAGCAGGTCGCGGTGGGTGCCGGTCGCGGACACCCGGCCGTCCTCGATCAGGACGACCTGGTCGGTATGGGCGAGCAGCAGCGGCGACGTGGTGGCGACGACCGTCGTACGGCCGGTGCGCGCCGCACGAAGGCGCTGCGCGAGCAGGGATTCGGTGTGCGCGTCCAGCGCGGAGGTGGGCTCCACCGCCAGCAGCACCTCGGGATCGGCCACCAGTGCCCTGGCCAGGCGCACCCGCTGCCGCTGGCCGCCCGACAGGTTGCGCCCGGCCGGTTCGATCATGGAGTCCAGCCCGTGGCGCAGTCCGGCGACCACGTCCTGGGCGGCGGCGACGGTGACGGCGCGACGGATGGTCTCGTCGTCGGCCGCGCCCCGGCCCTGCAGCACCTCGCGCAGCGTGCCGGCGAACAGCGCGGCGTCGTGGTCGGCGATCAACGAGGTGCCGTCGAAGCCGCCGAGGCTCTCCAGCAGCGCCACGCTCTCCTCGGGGCGGGCGCTGACCAGCCCCACAAGGCTTCCCGGCGCGATCTCCAGCGTCCCGAGGGAGCGGGGGCGGTCGCCGGGCCGTAGCGCGAGGAAGCGGGTGACCTGCCGGGCGGCGACCAGGCCGTGGCTGATCTGGAAGCTGCCCTCGATGAAGAACGAAACGGGGACCACCAGCATGGCGATGTATCCGTAGACGCCGACCAGCTCGCCCACCGTGATCGCGCCGTCTGCGGCCAGCCTGGCGCCCAGCCACGTCACCGCTGCCAGGAACAGCGCGGGCAGCCCGACGCCCAGCGCGCCGATCCAGCTCGTCAGCGACGCCACCCGGTAACCCTGCTCGCGCAGGCGCGCCGAGTCGGCGAGGTAACGCTCGGCGTAGGCGTCCTTGCCGCCGAACGCGTTGAGCACCCGCAGCCCCTCGATCAGGTCCACCAGCCGGGTGGTCAGTCTGCCCTGGCTCTCGCGGTAGCCGTTCTGCACCTTCATCAGCCGCCCGAGCAGCGGCCCGAGCACGATCGCCAGCACCGGCACGCCGAGCAGCACCACCACGGCCAGCACCACGGAGACCTGGAGCAGCAGCGCCGCCACCACCCCGTAGCTGATCACCGCGCCCACCCCGGGACCGGTCACCGTCAGCGCGGCGGCGATCGTGATGACGTCGCCGATACCGATCGTCACGACCTCGCCTGCCGAGGTGCGCTTGGTCAGGTCCGCGCCGAGAGTGTTGATCTGCTCCACCAGGGCGCGCACCGTGCGGAAGTTGGCGTCCATCCGGATCTTGGTCATCGTGCGGTGCCGCATCATCGCCAGCCAGGCGTTGGCGAGGCCGGAGCCGAGCAGCGCCAGGACCCAGCCGGGCGCCAGGTTGTCGTCGATCGCCCTGGACAGCAGGTACGGCGGGAGCGTGAGGCCGACCGTCCACAGGGTGCCCAGTGTCGCACCCAGCGCGACCCGGCCCTTCTGCGCCCACGCCAACCAGTACAGATACCGAGCAGCCGCCTTCATGGCGATCACGCTAGACCATGCTTTCACCGTCCTGCCGAACGGGGGCTCGGGGGCGTCCGGGTGCCCGAAGCATGCCTTAGCTGGAGGCCGTGAGGCGCTGCGCCTGCGCGCGGCCCACCGAAGCGGCCCGGTGGAGGTAGTCGGCGATCAGGGCCAGCGCGTCGTCGTCGTAGTGGTCGAGCATCTCGACGAACGCCCTGCCCGGGACGTCCCAGGCCGAACCGATCCGGGCGCGGGCCTCCGGGGACAGGGCGACCAGGGCGCGCCTGCGGTCGGCCGGGTCGGCGTGCCGTACGACGAGACCTGCTTTGTCCAGGCGGTCGACCAGGCGGGTGGCCGATCCCGGGGTGAGACCGGCCAGGCGGGCGATCTCACCGGTGCTGATCGGCCCGTCCTCCAGATCCAGCAGGGCCACGCATTGCAGGTCGGTGGGATGGAGGCCGAGCCGGTCGGCCATGGCCTGGTTGAACAGCGTGTAGGCCGCGTAGTGGCGCTGACTCTCGTCGCTGATGCGCTTGAGCGTCTCGGCTCGATTTGACACGGGCGGCTCCATCCTCCTCATAATGTGCGTCACGCAATACTTGCGCGACACAACTTCTGTGTCACGCCTTCATTCTATCGACAGGCGCCGCGCTCAAGGTGGCGCGAGCCTGTGAGGGGATCTGTACTGACATGACCACTCTTGTCACGGGCGCTCGCGGCGCTGTCGCGACCGCGCTTATCGGCCTCCTGCGCGAGCAGGGCCTGCCCGTACGACCGGCCTCCAAGGCCCCTGCCGACCCGTCCGTCGTCAGGTGCGACCTGGGCGACCCGACCACCTTCGCTCCCGCGCTCGCAGGCGTGACCTCGGTCTTCCTCTACGCCGAACCGTCACACGCGCAGGAGTTCGCCGCGGCGGCCGAGGCCGCCGGGGTCGAGCACGTCGTGCTGCTGTCCTCTGCTGCCGTGCTCACGCCCGACCCCGACAGCAGCCCCTTGGCCGCCACGCATCTCGTCTCCGAACGCGCCCTGGCCGCCTCACCCGTGCCGAGCACCGTTCTGCGGCCCGGCACCTTCTGCGGCAACGCGATGGCGTGGTCCTGGGCGATCAAGTCGGGGAGGCCGATCACCCTGCCCTACCCGCACGCGCACGTCGACGCCATCCACGAGGCGGACATCGCGGCGGTGGCGGCTGCCGTCCTGGCCGACCCCGCCCTCGGCGGCAGGACGTACAGACTGACCGGACCGCAGTCGCTCACGTTCACCGACCAGGTCCAGACCCTCTCGCGCGTCACCGGACGGGACATCGCGATCACACCCGTCACCAGGCAGGAGTGGAAGGCCGAAATGGCGCAGTACATGGACGCGACCCTCGCGGACGCCCTGCTGGACTACTGGAAGGGCTGCGACGGCCGGCCGATCGAGCTCACCTCGCTCGTGGAGGAACTGACCGGGACGCCCGCGCGGACGTTCGCCTCCTGGGCCGAGGAGAACCGGACGGCGTTCCTCGGCTAGTGCGGTGACCATGAACGTTCACCGGGTGGACAACGCACCGGCTTGACCGCGCTCACGTTGATCCACGCGGTTGCCGATCTCGTTGTTGTATGGTCTGACGTCGGCAAATATCGTGGGGAGGGCAAGGCCGTGGAGCGCGAAACACTGGTCGGTTACCTGGACTCGCAGCGCAAGCACGTCCTGGGCATCCTGGACGGCCTTGGCGAGGAGCAACTACGCCAGGTGGTGCTGCCGTCCGGTTGGTCGCCCCGCGACCTGGTGCACCATTTGACCTGGTCCGAGGCGCTTTGGTTTCGCGGCGCGATGACCGCCGATCGCCAGGTCATCGACACGCTCGTGGTCGGCGAGTTCGGTTGGAAGGTCCCCGAGGAGTTCTCCGGTGCGGACGTGCTCGCGCGGTATCGACGGACGATCGAGCAGTCGAACATGGTCATCGGGGCGACGGCGATCGATGCCGTGCCGGCCTGGTGGCCGACGAAGATGTTCGGTTCGGGGTCATGGCGGCTGGGGTCCTTGCGCGAAGTGCTGATGCACGTGATCGTCGACACTGCGACGCACGCCGGACAGCTCGACGCGGTCCGGGAGCTGATCGACGGACGGCAGTGGCTGGTCAACGACGACTGACCGGCCGCAGGTCACTGAACCCGGTGAACGTTAGCGGTCACCGCACTAGCCACCCGCGCACGCCGTTCCCTGGACGCCATCGGCCACCCCGCCGTCCAGGGCGGCCCGGCGGGTCTGCGGACGTTCACCGGCCGGTCCGAAGTTGCAGCGCCCTGGCCTGGAGTGTTGGCGTCGCCGCCGTCCGGTTGATCAACTCCGGACTTTCCGCATCCTGGCGATCGATCGGGAGCCTCGAGACCAGACGAACACATGAAGGACCTTGATCGACAAGCCCGCGAGCGGGTGGATCAGGGTTGAGAGGGCCGAGCAGGCCGGTTCGCGTCAGGTTCACGCCTGACCGATCCCATCTCCGTCGCCCGTTCAGGGCCGATGTTCTTCCGTTCGTTCGCAGGCTCCGCCGGAGTTTGCTTCTCTGATCGCCAGGATCTTCGTGACTTCCCGTTCTTCCGCACCTGCCGTGACCGCGCCCGCCGGCGCCACCGTCCCCTCGCGAGCATGGTCCTGTTCGCGCTGATCGGGCTGCTGTGCGCGGTGATCGACGCCGGCCCGGTGCTCCATCGCGATCGCGTCGATCGGGCCGGCCCTGTCCCTGTTCCTTCTCGCCCTGCTCGCCGACCGGAACGTCCCCGTCCGGGCCATGACCCGCGATCCCGCCAAGGCCACGTTCCCCACCGGCGTCGAGTCGCCACCGGTGACTTCGACCGGCCCGACACCCTCGACGCCGCACTCGACGGCGTCGACAAGGTCTTCGTCCTGCCGCCCGGCTACGGTCCCGACGGCCCCGTCCAGGAACGCAACCTGGTCGCCGCGGCGGCCCGGGCGGGGGCGTCCCATCTGGTCAAGCTGTCCACCAGCGGAATTCGACCGCCTCGGCTGGTCGGGGCCTCGGCTGGAGGCGCTGCTGGAGCTCAAGCGCCAATCGACCGCCTGGGACCGGCAGATCTTCGACACCGTCGAAAGGCTCACCGGCCAGCCGCCGCTGACCCTTCACGACTGGGTCCGGGAGAACATCCACATCTTCGGGTGAGGAAATCGCATGAGGGCCGGAACCCGTTCCGCCGAGGTTTCGCGTGGTCGGGGCAGAGATCAGCCAACAGTCGCAGACGGGGCGCGAAGGGTCATACCGGGGTCGCAGGCGACTCTCGGTACTGGGCCCGATGTCCGGTCGGGGTCGTTCCGCCACGGTGATCACATGAACGTGACCGTGTTCGGGCTCTCCCCCGTAGAGCTCGTGGCCTTGGCATCCGCAGTCGCACTGGTGCCGGCCCGCTGGCTGCCGCCCAGGGCGCGCCACCTCTCGACACTGGCCGGCGCGGCGCTCCTCGCGGTGTCCGCGACCGTGCTGGCCGTGCTCGGGATCCGCTGGCAACTCCTCCCCGTCCTCGCGGGAGGGGCCATCGCGCTGGCGTTCGCTGCTCCTTCACTGCTGCGATGGCGTGCCGGACGGCCCGTACGGCGGGCTCGATGGTGGCTGGCCCTGCCGGGATCGGCGGCCTGCCTGGCCCTGATCCTCGCGGGCGCGGTGGCGGCGTGGGCGCTGCCCGTGCCCGTGTTCCCCGAGCCGTCGGGCGCCTACGCCGTCGGCACCACCGTCGTGCAATGGAGCGACCCTGATCGCGCGGAGATCGCCACGTCCCGGACCGATGACAAGCGGACGGTCGTCGTCCAGCTCTGGTATCCCGCGCAGGACGCTCCCCCGGCCGCCCAGCGGGCCCGGTACCTCGGCCGCACCATGCGAGAAGCACAGCTCGTCGCCCGTGGTGAGGCCGACTACCTGGGCCTTCCGGGCTTCATCCTCGACGAGCCGCCACGCGCCCGCACGAGCTCGGTGCCCGATGCGCCGGTGGCCGGCGGAGGCGGCCGGTTCCCCGTGGTGCTGTTCTCGCCCGGGCTCGGCGGCGTGCGCACCCAGAACACCGCCTGGGCCGAGGAACTGGCCGGCCGCGGGTACGTCGTGGCGGCCCTCGACCACCCGTACGACTCGGCCGTCGTCACCCTCACCGACGGCCGGACGATCCGCACCCGGGTCGCGGCCACCGGTGACCAGGCGGAGGACGACAGGCGCGCGGCCGGGTGGACGGCGGTCCGGGCCGCCGATCTCAGCTTCGTGCTCACCCAGCTCGGCCGCCTGGACCGTGGAGAGATCCCCGGCCTCCTGACCGGGCGGCTCGACACCCGCCGCGCCGCGGCGACCGGCCACTCCCTCGGAGGCGCCGCCGCCCTGCAGGCCGCCCGCCAGGACCCCCGGTTCGCAGCCGTCATCGACCTGGACGGCTTCCCCCGCGACCCCGTGACGCGACCGTTCCACCAGCCCGTGCTCGCGCTCACCCACGACGTCGAACCGGGCGAGACGCCGGAATACATCCCGCGCCTCACGCGGGTGCTTCAGCTCAGTACGGCGACGAGCTACCGGCTCACCGTCCCCGGCACGGCGCACCTCACCTTCACCGACGCCCCGCTCTTCCTGCCGCCCCTGCCCGCGCTCGTCGGCTCGCTCGGCCGGACCGCCGGGCCGCGCATCACCGCGGAGGCCACCATCGCCTTCCTGGACGCGGTTCTCCGTGGCGAATCCGGCGACCTGGCCACGGCCCTGTCCAGATACGGCCACCTGACCTCGGTGTCCTGATCAGATCCCCGGTCGTGACAGGGCGCCTCCCGTCCGTGGGAAGATCGTGCCTCGCACGGGGTTCAGCCCGCCAAAGGCTGCTGATCCGGCATCCTGTGCGGGGCGGCGATGCGGAGTCTGGCGAGTGCGACGAGCAGCATCGCGACCGAGGACCAGGCGGCCCAGTCGCCCAGGCTGGTGTAGACGGTCGAGGCGCCCTGCTGCGGCAGCGCCGCGAACACCGTCTCCACGCCGGATTCGCCGCTGCGGCCTTCGGCCAGCACCCGTCCCCGGGTGTCGCTCACCGTGAGGAAGCCCTGGCGGGCCGCGCGGACCACCGACAACCCGCTCTCCACCCCGCGGACCATCGCCATGCGGCTGTGCAGCCAGGCGTCGTCGTCGAAGTCCCAGGCGGGGGCGAGCAGCGCCGTCGCGCCGGCCTGGCGGTACTGGCGTACCAGCCAGGGGAAGTCGAGGTCCTTGCAGATGATCAGGCCCGTCGTCGGGCCGAGCATGGTCAGCGTGCTGCCGGACGTGAACTCCGACTCCAGCCCGGGAATCATGTGGTGCTTGTCGTAGCGGGCGCCGGACGGGTAGACCAGCGCGCTGTTGGTCCGCGTCGCGCCGGTGCCGAGCGCGACGCCGGCGACGACCGTCACTCCCGGCCTGGCCAGCGGCAGGCGGGCGGTGGCCGCCCCGAACGTCTTCTCCGGCAGCACCGCGATCCCGGCACCGCGGGCGGCGGCCGCCTCGACGGCCCGGCCGTAGCGCCGGAGCAGGTCGCGTCCCTGCGGGGTGTCCAGTTCCGCGGTGTCGAGCGGGTTGTCGGTGGAGATCAGCGCGACTTCGCGGTGCTGCCCGCCGTCCTGGCCGGTGCCGAGCCGCACGAGGCCGTACGCCAGGGCCGGCGCCACCAGCGCGCCCGCGGTCACCGCGACAGGGAGCCGGCGGGTCGCGCCCGGTGCGAGAAGCGCGGCCACGGCGGCGGGCACGAGCAGGAGCAGGAAGGTGATCCCCCAGACGCCGGCGACGGAGGCCGTCTGCACGACGGGCAGCACGTCGGCCTGCGTGTATGCCAGGCTCCACCAGGCGCCGTGCGGTCCGGCCAGCGCCATCAGGTATTCGACGCCGACCCACAGCGCCGGTACGGCGAGCACGGCCGACAGCGGCCGCCGCCTGGCCAGCAGCGAACGGTGAAGCAGCACGCCGAGGCCGTACAGCAGCGCCGGCCCGGCGAGAAGACCGGCCGCCACCGGGACGGGCGTCTCGATCGTCCCGGTGAAGTACGACCACCACTGCAGTTGCCCGCCGAGCCAGGCGAGGGCGCCCGCGGCGAAGGCCGAGCCGCCCCTGACCCGGGGGGCGGCGAGCAGCACGGGCAAGGGAGCGAGCCACGTCAGCCAGGCCACGGGGTGCAGCCCGGTGCCGAAGTGCAGCAGGACAGCCGAGGCGAGGGCCGCGGCGAGCGCGATCAGGACACGTTTCATGCCGACGATGCTGCTCGCGGCCACCCTGGTGGCGCGTCAGTCGTGAGTGTGATCTCCGATGTCACTCTCACCGGCGACCACGAGGCCGCATTCGTAGGCGAACACCGCCGCCTGCACCCGGTCCCGCAGGTCCAGCTTGGTCAGGATGCGGCTGACGTGCGTCTTGACCGTGTGCTCGGTGACCACGAGCGCGGCGGCGATCTCGGCGTTGGACAGTCCGCGGGCGACCAGCCTGAGCGTTTCGCGTTCCCGCTCGGTGAGCGCCTCCAGCCGTCCGGCCAGCCGTGGCATCGGGCCGTGAGCCGGCCGTCTGACCAGGTTCTCCAGCAGCCTGCGGGTGGCGGCGGGCGCCAGCAACGCCTCACCGGCGGCCACGGTGCGCACCGCGTGCGCCAGCTCGTCGCGGCGGATGTCCTTGAGCAGGAAGCCGCTGGCGCCCGCGCGGACGGCGTCGTAGACGTATTCGTCCAGGTCGAACATGGTCAGGACAAGCACCTTGGCGGAGGTGGTCGCGCAGATCTCCCTGGTGGCCTCGATGCCGTTCCTGTTCGGCATCCGCACGTCCATCAGGACCACGTCCGGACGCAGCCGCCCAGCCAGCGCGATCGCCTCGTCACCGTCGGACGCCTCGCCCACCACCAGCATGTCCGGCTGAGCACCCAGGATCAGGCCGAACCCGGCACGGAAGAGATCCTGGTCGTCGGCGATGAGCACGCGCAGCATGCGCGCTATTCAAGCGGAAAGACGGCCCTGACAAGGAATCCGCCGTCCTGTCCCGGTCCCGTGGTGAGTGTCCCGCCGTAGGTGGTCGCTCGTTCCCGCATGCCTGTCAGGCCGTAGCCGCCGCCGTCGCGACGTGGTCCGCCGCCGTCGTCGGCGATCTCGACGAGCAGTTCCCGCGCGGTCCAGCGCAGTCGCAGCCGTACGTTGCGCGCCCCGGCGTGTTTGCGCACGTTGGTGAGGGCTTCCTGGACGATCCGGTAGACGGCGGCTTCCAGGCTGCCGGAGATCCGCCGCCGCTCGCCGTCCACGGTCATGACCACGTCCAGGCCGCTGCGTTCGGCCAGTGAGGCGAGTCCGTCCAGGGTCGGCTGGGCGGGCCCGAGGTCCTCCCCGGCCGGAACGGCCGACGTGCGCAGCGCCGTGAGCAGGCCGCGCAGCTCGGTGAGCGCTTCCCTGCCGGTGTCGGCGATCGCGTCGAAGACGGCCTCGGCCCTGGGCGCGTCGCTCCGTACGACCACGGGCCCGGCCTCCGCCTGGACGACCATCAGCCCGACGGCGTGCGTGATGATGTCGTGCATGTCACGAGCGATCCGCGCCCGTTCCTCCGCCACCGCGGCGATGTGCTCCTGTTCACGGCGACGGGCCCGTTCGGCCAGTTCCGCGGTACGTGACCGGTTCGCCCGGGCGCTGGTGCCCAGCGCGTAGGCGGCCACGAAGGCGGTGCCGATCAGGCGGAAGGTCTCGCTGTCCTCCCCCGGCAGCGCCAGGGAGACGCCGACGATGGCGGCGATCGCCGGGATCGCTGCCAGGCGCTTCCACGTGGGGCTGACGTCGGCGATGGTGTGGACGGCGACCAGGGGGCCGAACGGGAGGAACGGCTTCTCCCAGAAGACCATGGCGGTCATCGCGGCGCCGACGACCAGCGCCACGGC
Source organism: Nonomuraea sp. NPDC051191 (assembly GCF_044455665.1). Classification (NCBI taxonomy): domain Bacteria; kingdom Bacillati; phylum Actinomycetota; class Actinomycetes; order Streptosporangiales; family Streptosporangiaceae; genus Nonomuraea; species Nonomuraea sp. NPDC051191. Next base: position 48,833 of record NZ_JBITEZ010000011.1, read on the forward strand.
CATGGGCGCGCGCCTGCGCCAGTAGACGGGTGCGGAGGCGAGCGTGCCCAGGGCGACGATCCACCACGCCTTGGGACCGTCCACCAGCAGCGGGCCGAGGGTGGCCGCGGTGGTGAACGCCGCGATCGCGCCGTCGGCGCTCCGACCGGAGAACCTGGCAGCCCGGACCATCGCAACCCCGCCGACGCGACCCACGTTGATCATTCGCTCATTATCGGCCGCCACCCGACGGGCTCCACTCCCTGACGAAAGTAAGGGGCCGAAGTTGTCTTTCGGGCATGTGAGGGGTGGTGGCGTCGTTTCTACAGTTCTGTGCATGATCAGAACTCGCCGTAATCCCGCACCTTTCCTCCTCGCCCTGGCGCTGGCCCTCCCGGCGGCGGCCGCATCGCCCGCCGCCGCCTCCACCGCGGACACCTCCGACGTACGCGTCGCGATCCCGCGGCCCACCGGCCAGTACGAAGTGGGGCGCGACACCCTGCATCTCGTCGACGCCGGCCGCCGCGACCCGTGGATGCCCGCGGCCGCACGCGAGCTGATGGTGTCGGTGTACTTCCCGGCGCGCACCGGCGGGAGCGCCGCGCCGTACATGACCGTCGACGAGGCTCGGCTGCTTCTCAAGGGGCAGAGGCTCGACACCGTCTTCAAGGCGGAGCAGCTCGCCGAGGTCAGCACGAACGCGCACCTGAACGCTCGTCCCGTCGGCGGCAGGCACCCCTTGGTGGTGCTCTCCCCGGGGTTCACCCTCAACCGGGCCACCCTGACCACCCTCGCCGAGGACCTCGCCTCCAAGGGCTACGTCGTCGCCCTTGTGGATCACGCCTACGAGTCGTTCGGCGCGACCTTCCCCGGCGGTCGTACCCTGACCTGCGTCGCATGCGAGACGGTGGAGAGCGCCCCCACCGACGAGGCGGAGAAGGAGCTGATGGCCAAGGCCGCGGTCAGCCGGGCAGCCGACCTGTCCTTCGTGATCGACCGGCTGACCCGCCCCGTACGGTCCGCGCCCGCCTGGAGGCACTGGCAGATGATCGACCCGCGCCGGATCGGCGCCGCGGGCCACTCGCTCGGCGGCAACGCCGCGGCGAGCGTCATGGCCGCCGACCAGCGGGTCCGCGCCGGGGCGAACTTGGACGGCTCGTTCTTCGCCCCGGTCCCGGTCGCCGGGCTCGACGGGCGGCCGTTCCTCATGCTCGGCACCAAGGTCCAGCACTCACCCGGCTCCGCCGACACCACCTGGGGACGGGACTGGCCACGCCTGGACGGCTGGAAGCGCTGGCTGACCGTGGCCGACTCCGGCCACTTCACCTTCATCGACCTGCCCATCCTGGGCGCCCAGGTCGGGATCGTGGACCCTTCCGCGCCCCTGTCGGGCAAGCGATCGGGCGAGATCACCACGGCGTACGTCGGCGCCTTCTTCGACCAGCACCTCCGCGGCAAGAACCAGCCCCTGCTGAACGGCCCGTCACCCGCCAACCCGGAAGTGACCTTCCAGAACCCCTGAGGCCGGGTCGGCGGGCGGGGACGTCACGGTCCCGGAGGGAAGACGCCCTGGCCCGGGGTGAGGATTCCGTCGGGGTCGTAGCGTTCATGGGCCGCCTCGAAGGCGGCCCATGCGGGGCCGTAGTGGGTGCGCCACTCCTCGGGCGTGGTGGGTATGGAGCCGACCGGGTACTGGTAACCCCCGGCGGCTCGGGCGCGCAGGTAGAGGGAACGGTTGGCCTCCACCATGTCCTCCGGGCTCTCGGCTCCGTGCGAGGCGGTTCTGAGCAGGGTGAAGAGGAAGACCGTCTCCTCGTCGGGCACGCGCAGCAGGGGCAGGCGCAGGCGGGCGCGGGGGAAGGGATAAAGCAGGACCACGCCGCTGGCGCCGACCTCGGTCTCGGTCAGGTCCTTGATGACGTCCTCCACGAAGGCGTCGGTGCGGCTCGCCGGCAGGAACATGTTCCACCAGGGGTGCGGGCGGTACCACTCGCCTGCGGACTTCAGATCGGCGACGCCCGCGGCGAGCCGGTTGAGGAAGTCGAAGTAGGACATGTCCTGGATCTGCCGGTCGCCGGGCTGGTCGCCCAGGCCGTCGAGCAGTTCGGCGTCGTCGGGCGGGGTCGTACCGTCGAAGAAGGCGACCGCTTCAAGCTGGTGACTCCAGCCGGCGGAGCCGGTGGGCAGCCCGAGCTCTCCCTCCACGTAGGCGAAGCGGCCGTCGTGGACCACGCGCCGCTGGTCGGCGGTCAGCGCGGCCACGCTCGGGTAGGAGAGCAGGTAGTGGCGGACCGTCGCGGGGGCGGGCCGCAGGCGCATGGTGACCTTGGTGATGATGCCGCACTGTCCTCTGCCGGCCAGCACCGCATGAAAGAGGTCGCGGCGCAGTTGCGCGGAACATCTCCTCAGGGCGGCGTCCCCCGTGACGACCTCCAGTTCCACGACGTTGTCCGCCTGGGATCCGTGGTGGTGGGTCTGGCCGCCGAGACCGCCCACCGAGAGCGTGCCGCCGACCGAGAGCTCCAGGTAGTCGGTGAAGACCGGAGGGGTCAGGCCATGGGCCAGGGTTGCCTGCGCCAAGCTGCTCCAGAGCGCGCCCGCCTCCACGACGGCCGTGTCCTCCCGCACCTCGACCGCGTTGAGCGGGGTCATGTCGACGATCAGACCGCCCTCTACCTGGCCCTGGCCGAAGGTGGCGTGTCCCTGACCGCGCGCGGCCACCTGGAGGCCGTGCGTCCGGCAGTACCTCATCATCAGCATGATGTCCGTGACGTCGCCGGGCTCCAGCACGGCCCTGGGGGTCCGATGGACCAGGTGCCCGAAGTCGTCGGCCGCCTGGCCGCGGGAGGCGGGATCGGTCATCACCTTGCCCTTCAGCAGCGGCAGGTCGACCATCCCCTGAGACCGGGCGGCGTCGGTGACCCACGTGCGCGTGGACGGGTCGAAGCCGACCACGGCCGCCCCCGTCGCGAGGAACGTCCGTCTCCACGGGTGCCACGTCATGTCCGACCCCTTCGCAGCGCGGTCACGTCGCGTCGATCATCGCCGACGGCAACCGGCGACGCTACCCGAACGAAACCGGATGACAGCCACAAAAGGCTTACTCCGGCGCCGCGGGCCTCGACGAGCGAGCCGGGCGGCAGGCGAGCACATCAAGGCAGGACGGACCGGGCGATCTCCGCGCTTGCGGGCCAGGGCCGGGTCACTGTTCCCCTTTCGCGTCGGTCCAGTCGAAGCAGAGTGCTCCGGCCGGTGCGCCGCCGTCCCGCAGGCGTGCGTAGGTGGCTGCCGCGTCCATGGGGGACACCCGCTCGGAGATCATCCCGGCGGTGCGGAACGTGCCGGAGGCGAGGCGGCGGAAGTACAACCCGGTCACCGCGTCGCGGTTGAGCGGGCCGGCCGACGGGTCGTCGGAGACGAGGTCGGCGTGCGCCCCGAGGATGGTCAGCGAGTTGCTGACCACGCCGGGGCCGAGCATCTGCCGGGACGGCGTGGGCGTGTCGCCGAGAAGGACGACCCGGCCCAGCGTCCGGGCCAGCCGTACCGCCTGGGAGAGCACGGCGGGGTTGCCGGTGACGTCGAAGACCACCTCGGCGAGCCGGCCGCCGGTCAGGTCGGCGACGGCGGCGCGGGCGTCGGCCGCGGTGGCCGCGAGCAGGTCGCTCGCGCCGCTCGCCCGCGCCAGGTCGAGCCGCCTGGCATCGGTGTCGACGGCGACGACGCGGGAGGCTCCGTGCGCGACCGCGTACTGGACGACCAGCTGACCCACCGGGCCGAGTCCGAGGACCACGACCGTCTCGCCCAGGGTGATCGCGGCTCTGGCGGTGCCCGCCGCCGCGGTGACGACGAGGGGGACCCACACCGCTTCCTCGGCCGTCACGCCGCCGGGCAGCAGCCGGGCCTCGCGCTCGGTGAGTGTGACCAGTTCCTGGTGGGGCGCGTAGCTCTGCACGCGGTCACCGGGACGTAACGTCGTGACGCCTTCGCCGACCGCCTCCACGATCCCGGCCATGCTGTACCCGGGCCGGAACGGGTAACGCACCCACTCCTCCCAGTTGGTGCCGGGGTCGAACTCGCCGCGCAGACAGGCCAGCTCGGTGCCGGGGCTGATCAGCGACAGCGTGGTGCGGCACAGCACTTCGCCGAAGCCCGGAGGAGCGACGTCCTCGTGCGCCACTCGCACCTGGCCCGGCTTCGGGAACTCCACGAACAACGACCTCATCGGCCCCTCCCACGGTGGGCGGTTCATGCGAGTTCGTCCATGCGGACAAACCGGGCACCGGCCGCGCGCAGACCGTCGATGACCAGTGGCAGGGCACGGCCGGTGGCCTTGGTCCATGGATGGAACAGCACCACGGCGCCGTCGCCGTGCGCGGTGGCCTCCTCGATGACCAGGCGGGCGACGCCCGGCCCGGTGGCCTTGCCGCGCCAGTCCAACGGGTCCACGTGCCAGCTCGTCTCCCGGTAGCCGAGCCGGTCCAGTGCGGACCGGATCGCCGGGTCCTCGCTGCCGTCGCCGAACGGGCAGCGGAACCAGGGACGCGGGTCGTGGCCGGTGGCGCGGCGGATGGCGCGTTCGGCGCGCTGTACGTCCAGTTTGAAGGCCTTGGGCGACAACCAGCTCATCGGCGCGTGGTGATGGGAGTGGTTGCCGATGAGGTGACCGCGGGCGGCCAGCTCTTCGGCCAGCGAGGGGTTGGCCTGGGCCCAGCGTCCTTGGATGAACATGGTCCCCACGGTCTTGCGCTCGGTGAGCGTATCGAGCACGTGCCGGGTGCCGTCCGGGTGAGCGGGCTGGTCGCCGTGCTCGACGTCGAAGGTCAGCGCCACTCGCCAGGACGCCGGTCGGGTTAGGGGTGACTGCGTCACGCCTTGCACCTGCCTCTGAGTCGGGGCCGCCTTGACAGAGGTAGCGGCTGTGATCAGTGTCGGTGTTGCTGACAACATTGTCATCAAACAACCGCTTGGCAGATTCCGGAAGGAAGCGAACGCCCGATGGCCCGCTATCGGCTCGAAGCCGGTCCGATCCCCCTCCACCACCAGGTCTATCTGGACCTGAGCACCGCGCTCGACGAGGGGGAATGGCAGGCCGGAGACCGCCTGCCACCGGAAAGAGAGCTGGCCCGCCGCTACGGATGCAGCCTCATCCCGGTCCGGCGGGCCCTGGCCGAGCTGGCCCGCGAGGGCCGCTTGGAGCGCACCCGCGGACGCGGCACGTTCGTCCTGCACTCCCGGCTGGAGGTCGACATGGGCACCAGCCAGAGCTTCGCCGACCTCATGCACATGCACGGCATGGACCCGGACACCAGGCTGATCGAGTCGGGGATCGAGAGGCCGGGAGAGATGGTCGCCGCCGCACTGGCCCTGGCCGCCGGCGCGCAGGTCGTCTACCTTGAGCGCCTGCGCATCGCCAACGGCGAGCCGCTGATCCTGGAGCAGGTCTACCTGCCGGCCGATCGCTTCGCCGGGCTGCTCGACCACGACCTCGAACGCAACTCCCTCTACAGCCTGCTGGGCGAGCACTACGGGGCCAGGATCGTGCGCGCCCGCGAGGTCATCGAGCCGGTACGGCTGCGCGCCCACGAGGCCCGCCTGCTCGACCAGCCGGTGGAACGCCCCGCCATGCTCGTCGAGGGGATCGCCTTCGGCCCCGGCGACGAGCCCGTCGAGTTCACCCGCAGTTACGTGAGAGGCGACCGCGCCCGCCTCTCGTTCGAGCTCTCCATCGCCCGCCCCCCGAACCCCAGCCTCGGGAGAGACACGTGAATCGGTTATCGAACGCCCTGGTCGCGATCGCATCAGCCGTGGCACTGGCCGCCTGCGGCTCCGCCTCCCCGCCGAGCGGTGACGCCGCGACGGTGGAGCTGCGCTGGTACTGCTGCCTAGGCACCGGCGAGCAGGCCGAGCAGGTCAAGGTGCAGCAGAAGGTGATCGAGAAGTTCCACGCCGCCCAGCGCAGGATCAGGGTGAAGCTCGAGGTCGTCACCTACGACTCCGCCCGCGACACGCTCGCCACCCAGATCGCCTCCGGCAACGGGCCCGACCTCGCCGGTCCCGTCGGTGTCGGCGGCGCCGCCGCCTTCCACGGCCAGTGGCTCGATCTGGCTCCCCTCATCAGGTCCAGCGGCTTCGACCTCAGCCCGTACGCCAAGGGCAGCGCCGACCTCTACCGGATCGGCTCCGTGCAGGAGGGAATCCCCTTCGCGATCTACCCGTCGACCCTGTACTACAAGGCCGACATGTTCGAGGAGGCCGGTCTGGCCGAGCCGCCGCACAAGTACGGCGAGAAGTACACCTGGCCCGACGGCCGCCAGAGCGAGTGGAACTACGACACGCTCAGGGAACTGGCCCTCAGGCTCACCGTCGACAAGAACGGCAAGGACGCCACCCAGGCGGGATTCGACCCCGGCGAGATCGTGCAGTACGGCTTCGAACCGGCCCGCGACGACCTGCGCTACCAGGGCGCCGCCTTCGCCTCCGGATCGCTGGACACGGGCGACGGCAAGACCGTGAAGATCCCCGACGCCTGGGCCGACGCCTGGCGCTTCTTCTACGACGGCATGTGGAAGGACCGGTTCATCATGACCGGCCCCGTCTTCGAGAGCGAGCAGTTCAACGGGGACGGCGCCTCCTTCTTCTCCGGGCACGTCGCGATGAGCGTCAACTTCCTGTGGTCCACCTACGGCGTGGCCGGCGCCGGCGACGACTGGGACCTGGCCGCGATGCCCTCGTACAAGGGCAGGACCACCTCGCCCACCAGCGCGGACACCTTCCGGATCCTGTCCGGCAGCAAACACCCCGCCGAGGCCTTCGAGTTCCTGGCCTACCTGGTCGGCCCGGCCTCCCAGGAACTGCTCTCCGCGTACGGCGCGATGCCCGCCCGTACCGCCGACCAGGAGGCCTTCTTCGCCAAGCTGGCCGGGCAGTTCACCCACAAGGTCGACTGGCAGGTCGCCAAGGACAGCGTGGCGTTCGCCGACAACCCGCACTCGGAGTCGTACACGCCCAAGTACAACCAGACGCTCACCATCCTCGGCACCTACCGCAGCCGCTGGATGACCAAGGGCGGGCTCGACATGAACGCCCAGCTCAAGGAGATGCGCGAGGAGATCCAGGCGGCGTGGAACCGCTCATGAGGGGCGAGACGATGTCCCGGCCGGCCCGCCGGGAGGCCCGGTACGGATTCCTGTTCGTCCTTCCGTGGATCATCGGGTTCCTCGCGTTCACGGCGCTGCCGATGGCGGCCACGTTCGTCTTCACCTTCCTCAACATCTCGCTGGCCGAGCAGGAGCCGCTCATGTTCGTCGGCCTGGCGAACTACCGGCGGCTCTTCGCCGACCAGCAGGCGTGGGCCTCGCTGTGGGTGACCGCCCGCTTCGCCCTGCTCTGGCTGCCGCTGGTCGTCGCCCTGCCGTTCCTGCTCGCGGTCGCGGTCAACAGCAGGTACCTGCGCGGCGCCGGGCTGTTGCGGGTGCTGCTGTTCATGCCGTACGTGGTGCCGTTCGTGGCCGGCGCGCTGATCTGGCAGAACATGCTGGTCGACGACGGCTGGATCAACACCGCGCTGCACTGGCTGGGCGTGGGCGGTGCGCCGAGCTGGCTGAGCGACCCCGCCTGGGTGATCCCCGGGCTCGCCATGATCGGCCTGTGGGGGCTCGGCTCGGGCATCATCATCAACCTGGCGGGGCTGCGCGGCATCCCCACCGAGTTGTACGACGCCGCCCGGCTGGACGGCGCCGGATGGTGGCGCCGGCTGTGGCACGTGACGATCCCGATGATGTCGCCGGTGATCTTCTACACGCTGGTCCTCGCGGTCGTCGAGGTCATGCAGTACTTCCTCATCCCGCTGGTGCTCTTCAACGGCACCGGCGACCCCGGCGGCGCGACCCGCTTCTTCAACCTCTACCTGTACCAGACCTTCTTCACCTATCAGGAGATGTCCTACGGCTCGACGCTGGCGTGGTTGTTGTTCGTCATCACCCTCGTCGTGACCCTGGTGCTGTTCCGGCTGTCCAGGCGGTGGGTCCACTACACGAGCGAGAGGTGACCCGGTGACCCCGACCCCGGCCCGCCGCATCCGGACGGCGCTGATGACGATCGTGATGTTCGGCATCGTCGTGGCGTTCCTGTCGCCGCTCGTCCAGATGACGCTGTCGTCGCTGAAGAGCGAGCGGCAGGTCAGCCAGGCGCACGCGCCGCTGCTGCCGTCCGACCCGCGCACCTTCACCCATGAGGGCCGGCGGTACGACGTGTACCGGGTGCCGGTCGACGGCGCGGTCCGCGAACTGGCCCTGGTGAAGAAGGGGCGCGCCGAGAGCGAGTTCGTCGACCCGGCGGCGCCGGAGAAGGGGACCGTCACCTGGCGGGGTTCCTGGCGTACCCTCGAACCCAGCTGGACCCTGGCGCCGCATTGGTCGAACTACGCCGCGGTCTGGAAACTCATCGACTTCCCCCGGCTGCTGCTCAACACCATCGCCCTCGCGGTGATCAGCACGATCGGGACCGTTCTGTCGTGCACGCTGGTCGCCTACGGCTTCGCCCGCTTCCGCTTCCCCGGCCGCGGACCGCTGTTCACCCTGCTCATCGCCACGATCTTCCTGCCCACCGCGGTGACACTGATCCCGACCTATGCGATCTTCGCCCACATCGGATGGGTGGGCACCTGGCTGCCGCTGCTCGTGCCGGCCTTCTTCGCCAACGCCTACAGCGTCTTCCTGCTACGGCAGTACTTCCTGACCATCCCCCGCGAGATGGACGAAGCGGCCTCGATCGACGGCGCCGGACCGCTGCGCACGTTGCGTTCGGTGATCGTGCCGCAGGCGTGGCCGGCGATCGCCGCCGTCACCCTGTTCAACTTCGTCTACACCTGGAACGACTACTTCACCCCGCTCATCTACCTCTCCGGCCGGCCCGAGCTCCAGCCGCTGCAGGTGGGCCTGGCCGCCTTCAACGGCCTGTACTCGACGAAACCCGCCTACATCCAGGCCGGCGCCATGATGACGATCGCCGTCCCAGTGATCCTCTTCATCTGTTTCCAGCGCACGTTCGTGCGCGGCATCATGAGCACCGGGGTGGAGAAATAGGCGGCCGTCGGCGTGCGGGTCAGCACCCGTCCATCCGCGCTCCGGGCACGGCGGTGGCGGAGGCCGCGGGCAGGCCCGGTTGGGCCCAGAGCAGGTAGGAGACGGCACCGGCGTCCTCGGCGGGGCCGATCCAGAAGGCTTCGGTCTGCTTCGGGACGGCGAGGCCGTAGTGCCCGGCGTTGGTCCTGACGCACCAGGAGCGGTCCGGGGTTCCCGGCTGCCAGTCCTGGAACTCGCTCGTCCAGGCCGTCGCGGGCATGGACATGCAGGCGTGCAGCGTCGGCCGGCCGGTCCCGGCGAACCGTGCGGCCGTCGCCCCGTTGACCAGTTTCGGACCCACGTCGAACCCGAACGTCTCGATCTGGATGTCCGCCGCGCGGGCCTCGGGCGAGTCGTCCGGCGAGGTGCGGCCGGTGTCGAGGTCGAGGGAGCCGTCCAGGTCGCCGGCGACGGTGCCGCGCACCGCGACCTCGTCGCCGTTCCCGGCGTCGGTGACGGTGACCTCCGCCGCGGTGCCACGCGGGACGACCACCTTGATCTGCCGCTCCTTGACGTAGAGGTCCACGTGCCTGAGCTGCGCGCCGTTCACGCCGACCTTGAGCTCGTGATCGGTGCCGAGCTCGAACACGCTCGTCCGCTGCTGCCCGTGGAGGGTCTGCTCGATCAGCAGCCACGTCCTGTCCTTCGGGACCGCGTGGTCGATGAGGTAGCGCGCCAGGGCGTCCGCCGCGAACAGGCCGAGACTGACCGCGATCCCCGGGATCGCCTTGGGCACCACCTCGGGCAGGACGGCGAGGACGATGGGCGAATAGGACTCGTAGACGCCGGCGATCGCCTTCGCGGCGCAGTCGCCCTGGTCGCAGCCCGAGATCAGGCCGCCGATCAGGACGCAGGTGACGGCCATGGATGCTGTGTGTCGAGACATGGTTCGTCCCCCGCCGGTCGCGTCGCCCGGCTCCAGGATCGGCCTGCGTCCGCGCCCTGGCAAGGGCAGGGCTCGCCATGGGCGCCGGCCCTGGCCTCGTCCGGGTTCAGATGCGGGGCCGAAGGGTGCGCCGGACGGCGACGCCGCCCAACGCGAGAGCGGGGATGAGCAGGATTCCCGCCTCGGTCAACTGGAACCGCCAAAACCGGCCCGCCGGGTGAAACTCGGCCACCTGCCGAAAGCCGTGACGGAATGAGCATTTGGCGTACTTCTTCGTCGTCTCGTCCGTCCCACAGAGGCCGGCGAGCGCGAGCGTCCTGTCCTGAGAGGTGTACTGCCTGCCGCTCCGGTCGATCCAGTAGTCGTGCACGGACAGGGAGCCCTCCGGCGTGAGTTCGTCGATGACCTCGGCCTGCACGGCTCGAACCGGCGCCGCGTACGAGGACGGCGCCCTGAGGAGCCCGAAGAAGGCCAGCGCGCACACCGCCAGGGTCACCGCCATCGCCGGCAGGGTCCGCCGGAACAGCGCGCCGGCGGCCATGCCGAGCAGGAACGCGGACAACCACCAGGCCGCCGGCACGATGCCGACCAGGCGGAACCAGCGCGGGTCGAAGCGGTCGACGTTGAAGGGGGCGACATCGAAGGCCGCCAGCCACGGACTCACGGCGCAGGCCAGCACCAGCCCGCCGAGCGTGACCGCCGCACCGAGCCCGACGATCTTGGCCGCCAGCCAGCGCCGCCGTGTCACCGACTGCGTCCAGGCCAGCTGGTGCGTGCCCTGCTCGAACTCCCGGGCCAGCAGCGGAGCACCCCAGAAGGCGCCGATCATGGCCGGGGCCAGCAGCGGAAGCCAGCTGAGGAGTTCGCCCACCGGCCGGATGCGCTCGTTCATCTCCACGAGGTAGGCGCTGCACTCGGGCGTGTCGGCCACGCAGTCGGCTGCCGGGGCGTGCTGGGCGGCGAAGCCGGCCGCGCCCAGACCATTGATGAGCAGAACCGCGCCGAGGACGGCCAGCGCCGCCACGGTGACGAGCAGCTGTGTGCGGTGCTGCCGCCAGGTGAGCCACAACACTTCCAGTTCTCCTCAGGTCAGGAAACGGTCAAAGCCGGACGGGGTAGCGAGGTGGCGTCGGGGCGGCGCAGGTAGGCCAGCACCAGCTCCTCCAGGCTCACACCGGACGATCTCCATCGCGGGTCGAGCAACGGCGATTCCGGGCCGGTGCGGGCCAGCAGGTCGGCCTGCCGTTCGCTGCGGCTGTCGCTGATCACCGGCATCCGGGCCGCCATCCCGTCGGCGAGCTCGGCCGGGCCGGACAACATCCGGTGGGTGGCGAGCAGTTCGTCGACCTCGCCGCTGACCTGGACCTGGCCGCGGTTGAGCACCACCAGCCAGTCGCAGGCGTCGGTGAGGTCGGAGACCACGTGAGAGGACAGCACGACCGTCATCCGGGTCTCGGCGACCGCCGTCATCAGGGAGCGCATCACGTCGTGCCGGGCCACGGGGTCGAGGTTGGCGAGCGGCTCGTCCATGACCAGCAGATCCGGCCGTTTGGCCACGGCGATGGTCAGCGCGACCTGCGCCTGCTGGCCGCCGGAGAGCTTGCCCACCTTGCGGTTCAGCGGGAGGTCCAGTTCCGCCAGCCGTTGCCGGGCCAGGGCGTCGTCCCATCCCGGATTGAGATGGTGTCCGAAGCGGAGCATTTCGGCGACGGTGAAGCCGCCGTAGAGGGGCTTGTCCTGGGCCAGGAACGCCACCCGCGCCAGGGCCGCCGCCCGCTGCCCGACCGGTTCGCCGAAGACGCGCACGCTGCCCCGGGTGGGGGTGATCAGCCCGGCGACCAGATGCAGGAACGTGGACTTGCCCGCGCCGTTCGGCCCGACGAGCGCGATGACCCGGCCGGCGGGGACGGACAGCGTGCAGTCGCGTAACGCCCATGTGCCCCGATACCGCTTGGCGAGCCCCATGGCCTCCAGAGCGGTCGGGCCCTGCGCGAGGGCGGTGAACTCACCGGAGCCGCCGCCGAACATCCTCACTGTCCGATCCGCTGTCATGCGATCCCCTCCTGGGCGGAGTCGGCGAGCGCCGAGGCGAACAGCGCCTCCATGTCTCCTTGGTCGAGCCCGGCTTCGCGGCAGTCGTGCACCCACCGGGCGAGGTCGCGGAAGAGCCGGGTGTGATCGGCCGTGGATCCGCTGCCCAGGGACCGCCGGACGAACGTGCCCAGCCCGGGCCGGCCGACGACGAGGCCCTCGTGTTCGAGTTCGCGGTAGGCCTTGGCCACGGTGTTCGGGTTGATCGCGAGGTCGCCGACGACCTCCTTGATCGTCGGCAGCCGATCATCCGGCTTGAGCACACCGAGCCGCAGGGCGTGTTTGACCTGATGCACCAGTTGGAGATAGGTCGCCACACCAGAGCTCGGGTCGAGGCGAAACTTGATCACCGCAATACCCTTTTCCTATTAGATTAGTAAAAGGGTATTGACGTCCGCGATCTTCGTCAACTGGGAGCAGGCGTCTCGGGGCGCCGAACCGGGCTCCTGCCCCGGCGAGGACGCTCCGAGCGCGGCGGACCCGTGCGGCGGCCGGCGTTCTACTGGCTGTTCGGGTGGTCCCCCAGGTCGGACGCGCAGGAGATGATCGTCGTGATGAGGTCGCGCATCGGGGTCAGGAGGTCCGGGTAGGCCGTGGCGTTGAGGTCGTACAGGCGCAGGGTGCCCTTGCGCCGCACCGTCAGCAGATCCGCGTCGCGCAGGATCTTGAGATGGTGGGAGGTGGCGGGCTGGGACAGCTCCAGGTGCGCGGCGATGTCGCCGACGCTGCGCGGGGCCGCCGACTCCAGCAGGAAGACGACGATCTCCTGCCTGCGCTCGTCCCCCAGGGCGGTGAACAGCGTCCGGGTCCGCGCGAACAGCGCGAGGACGTCCCGGGCGTCGATGGAGCCGCTCATGCGGGCAGCGAGTCACGCAGGGCGGACAGCCGGCCGACCGGCAGCGACCTGGCGGCGCCTTCGGCGATCCAGCCGTCCAGCATCAGCCGCGTCTGCGCGCTCACCTTCGTGAAATGCGTCTCCAGGTAGCGTCGCAGGTCGAAGGGGAGCAGCCAGGGCAGCACGCGCAACGCCAGCCCCACCGCCCAGGACGGGACGGAGAGGGAAGCGCGCAGTCCGTGCTGGGCGGAGACGACGCCGGCGGCCTCCCGGACGGCCGCGGCGGCGCGCCGCAACCCGGTGCTCGACACGGGCAACCGCCAGCCGGAGGACTCCAGCTCGGCGATGTAGGGGATCATCCGGGCGGCGGTGAGCTCCCCCGCGCCGGCCCGCGTCACCCGCCTGGCCCGTACGCCGCCGGCCCGGAGCGCGGCGACGACCTGCGGGGCACGCGCTCCGGTGACGCCCGTCGCCGAACCCGGCGGCACCCAGTACGCGACCCCCGGCCCCGGGACCTCCCGCTCCAGCGGCGCCTGGTAGGCGAGCAGCATCGGGGTCACCTGGACGATCTGCTCCTGCGGCCAGACTCGGGCGAGGGTGTGCAGATCGCCCGGATCCTGGCCGATGGTGACCACCGTGGCCGTGCCGGTCACCTCGCGCAGCGCACTCGTCCACTCGCCGCGCAACGCGGGCGAGTCCACGCAGAGCCACACCATGTCCCACCGTTCGCGGGGCGGTTCGCTGCTCACCTCGTACGGCACGATCCGCTCGCCCACCGGGGCCCGCCCCCACCTGAGCCGGTACAGCGAAGCCCCTTCCCAGCCCTCCCGGCCCGGCCTCACGAGATAGCTGACCCGGGCCCCGGCCGCGGCCAGCCACGCCCCGAACACCTGCCCCAACGCCCCGGCCCCGACGATCAGCACCTTCGACATCTATCGCTCCATAGATCTAAATATTTGGATGTATAGAGCAACATCATCGCAGAAGCTGCGGGTGTCCGCGTACGGCCCCTTCGATCAGGCTTCCGCCCGCTCGGCCAGCAGCCGGACGGCGACGGGGTCGCCCAGGTGGGCGTGGGCGACGAGCATGGTGAGGGCCTCCTCCTCCCGCCCTGCCATCGTCAGAAGCCGGCTGAGCAACGGCAGGACGGCATGCGTCTCGACCGATCGCTCCGCCGGGACGGCGTGCGGCAGGGCGTGGCGGAACTGCCAGGCGGTCCCCGACTGACGCAGGGTTTGGCGCTGGTGCTGGTCTTCCAGGAACGCCCACAACCTCCAGGGGAGCCGCCCCTTGGCGGCGAGACGAACATGGGTGATCTTGTAGTCGATCCAGGTCGACAGTCCCGCACCGCAGGCCGCGAACCACCCGTAGACGGCTGCGGCGGTGACGGCGGTCCAGGGAATCGCCGCCGGGGCCAGCGCCGCGGCGGAGGCGGCGAAGACCAGTGCGGCGGTGCCGCCGTGCTGGGCGGCGGCGACGGCGGTGGCGCGGTGGTTGGCGTTCAGCGTGGCACGTGGCGTGGTGCTCCGCGGCCCGGTCCGCGACGGCAGGAACGGCACGACCAGGGTGAGCAGCCCGACGACCAGCGCACCGGCCGCTCCCGCCTCCGGCTCGCCGGTCATGATCCCGACCGGCCGGTCGGGGTCGTGGACACTCGTCACGAACGTGTCCATGAGCGCCGCGGTGACGGCGTCCCGGCCGCCGAGGCGAGTCAGGGCCGTGGGGTCGGTTTCCGCGGAGGTGTAGGCGGTACGGGCCAGCGACACCGTCAAGGCCGTGGACAGCACCCGCGCGAGCGGCCCGTCGGGGGCGTCACGCAGGTGGGTGAAGACCGGTTCCCAGCGATGCCGGAACGGCTCGGGGTGGGACAGGAACGCGATCACCTGTTCCACGTCGACCAGCATGATCTCCACGACCGCGGCCCGGGAGACGACCCGGCGGCCGGCGTCCACCGCTCGCTGGAACTCGCGTACCGACTCCTCCCGCGGATCCCAGGACGTGGCCGGCAGCAGCACCGGGACCGGATCGTCCGCCGCCGACTGCTCGATCAGTCCGAGCGTGAGCAGCATCGCCAGGACGCTCTTGCCCGCGCCCGCCTCTCCGAGCACCACCAACTGCCGATGGGGCAGCCCGCGGAACTTCTCCACGATCTGCGTGACGTCGCCTTCCAGCGGCAGGTCCTGCCACGTGCTCTGCGGTTCGTCCAGCACCACCGGGCGCGCCTCCGCGACCGGCCGGCCGGTCGAGGACCACCGCACCCGCAACGGCACCGGCTGACGGACGCCCCGCAACACCGCCTCGTGCTCCCACTGCTCCCGCACCCGCCGCCGCAACTCCGCGACGGCGCCGCGCATCGCCGCCTCCCGGCTCGGCGGCACGGCGCGCGACCGCACGACCTGCGCCGCGACGGCGACCACGACCAGCACACCGGTCAACACCCAGGTGGCCGGCGCCCACCACCAGACCTGCACCTCGACGGTGCCGGTCGCCAGGTTCCCCACCGGCCCGATCCCGACCGGCACCATCGCGAGCGCGACCGGCGACACCACCCAGCGGCCCCGACCTCCACTGCTGATGCACATCAGCATCCCGACCGAACGTCACCGGGACAACACTCTCCGGAACATCCGCGCGGCCCCAAGGGTGCTGATCAGGTCCCGGCCGCGGCGGAAGGTCCGATATGCGCTCCCCTTGCGTTTTCTCCCTTTGGGACGGATCATTTCGATCACCGGCTGAGCCGCTCATGAAGCCGAGGGACCGTTACTCCTTCTAGGAATGGGGCGTGCGCACCGTACGCCAGGACTGGCCCGAAATTCCGTAGCTGATTCCCCCCCGTTTCCATGCGAATCAGGAAGGACGATCCATGATCCGTCGCGTACTGGCCGTCGCGGTCCTGGCCGCCGCCACGCTCGCCGTCATCCCGGCCGCCGCGCAGGCCGTCCCTGCCTGCCCGGTCGGCTACCTGTGCAACACCCAGTACTTCTCCGACTCCGCGCGCACCAACCTGGTGGGCGTCAGGACGGAGTTCTGCGATCGTTCGGTCTCGACCTGGGGCAGGCTCAGCGGCTACATCACCTGGTCGTCGAGCCCCTGCAACGACTGAAAGCCTCCGGCGGCGGCTTCGGTCACGGAGAGACCCGCCCCGTGCGCGGGCCCGGTTCGCGGCCGGGCGGCTGGTGGATCTGCTGCTCCGGCGCCGGCCGCGACGGGTTGGGCCGGGTGACCTCCGTCCGGTCCAGGAGGATGTCCTCGCCGTGGTGGGTCACCGTGATCGACGGCCCCCGCAGCAGCCGGTAGACCGTCGCCTCCGGGACGACGCCGACGCTGAGCAGGCTGCCGCGGTAGCGCAGCCGGAAGGCGAGCCGGGTGATGCCGGGCGGGAGCGACGGGGCGAAGCAGATCCGTCCCTGACCCGCGCGCATCCCGCCGAAGCCCGAGACGAGCGCGATCCACGCTCCGGCCAGCGAGGCCATGTGGACGCCGTCCATGGTGTTCTTCTCCAGATCCGCCAGGTCCATCAGCGCCGCCTCGCCGAGATAGCGATAGGCCAGCTCCAGATGGCCCACCTCGGCGGCGATCACCGCCTGGGTGCAGGCCGACAGGGACGAGTCCCGCACGGTCAGAGGCTCGTAGTAGGCGAAGTTGCGGGACTTCTGCTCCGGCGTGAAGGCGTCTCCGCGCAGATGCATGGCGAGCACCAGGTCGGCCTGCTTGACCACCTGCTTGCGGTAGAGATCGAAGTACGGGAAGTGCAGCAGCAACGGGTACTGGTCGGGCCCGGTGGCCGCGAAGTCCCAGGGCGCGTGCCGGGTGAAGCCCTCGCACTGCGGATGGACCCCCAGCCGCTCGTCGTAGGGCACGGACATCGCCTCCGCCGCGTCCCGCCAGCGGCGGATCTCCTCGGCGGTGACCTGGAGCCGCTCCGCCGGGCCCGGATGGCGGGACGCGGCCTCGGCCGCCGCGCGGAGGTTCTGCTGGGCCATCAGGTTCGTGTACACGTTGTCGTCGACCACGGCGGTGTACTCGTCGGGGCCGGTCACACCGTCGATGCGGTAGCGCCCGGCCGCGTCGTGGTGGCCGAGGGCGCACCACAGCCGGGCCGTCTCGACCAGCAGCGGCAGGCCGGTCTGCTGTTCGAACGACATGTCCTGGCTCGCGTCCACGTACTGGGCCGCCGCGTGCGCGATGTCGGCGTTGACGTGGAAGGCCGCGGCTCCGGCGGGCCAGTAGCCGGAGCACTCCTCGCCGTGGATGGTCCGCCAGGGGAAGGCGGAGCCGTGCAGGCCGAGCTGTCTGGCGCGCTCGCGGGCCGGCGGGATCGTGGTGCGCCGCCACGACAGCGCGTCCGCGACGGCTGCCGGATGGGTGTAGGTGAGCACCGGCAGCACGAAGATCTCGGTGTCCCAGAAGGCGTGCCCGTCGTAGCCGGAGCCTGTCAGGCCCTTGGCCGGGATGGCGCGCTCCTCCAGGCGGGCGGCCGACTGCAGCAGATGGAACAGCCCGAAACGCACCGCCTGCTGCACCTCGGCGTCGCCCTCCACCTCGACGTCGGCGCCTTCCCAGAAGCCGTCGAGGTAGCGGCGCTGGTCGGCGTGCAGGCCGTCCCATCCGTCCAGACGGGCGGAGGCCAGCGCCGCGGCCACCTGGTCGTGCAGCGCGGCCCGGGAGCGCTGCGCCGACCATCCGTAGGAGAAGAACTTGACCAGCCGCAGCGTCCGGCCGGGCGACAGGCGGGTGGCCACGGTCATCCGGCTGACGTCGTCGCTGAGCTGCGCCTCGCTCCGGGTGCCGTCCGGCCCGTCGATCTCGTGGCACATCCCGGCGGCCACGCGCAGGCCGCTGGCCCGGGTGCGGTGAACCATGATGGCCGTTCCGTCGCTGCAGGGGACGTTCTCCTCCACCACCAGCGGCGCGTGCAACGGGGCGGCGGCGCGCGGGTCGCCGCCCGCGTACGTCTGGGTCTCGTTGGCGACGAGCTCCGACTGGACGACGACCCGCAACGGCCGGTCGACGGCCTCGACCTCGTACAGGATCGCGGCGACCGCGCGGTGGGTGAAGGACACCAGCCGGGTGGACCTGATCCGGACCGGGTTCCCGGTCGGGGAGCTCCAGTGCACCGTGCGCGTCAGGGTGCCGGCGCGCAGATCGAGGACCCGCTCGTGGCTGTGCAGCGTCCCGTACCGCAGGTCGAACGGCTCGTCGCCGACCAGCAACCGGATCACCTTGCCGTTGGTGACGTTCACTACCGTCTGTCCCGATTCGGGGTATCCGTAGCCCGCCTCCGCGTACGGCAGCGGCCGCACCTCGTAGAACCCGTTGAGGTACGTGCCCGGCGCCCCGTGCGGCTCGCCCTCGTCCAGGTTGCCGCGCAGCCCGATGTGGCCGTTGGACAGCGCGAACACCGACTCGGTCTGCGCCAGCACCCGCAGGTCGAGATGCTGCTCCCGGATCGTCCACGGCTCGACGGCGAACGCCGGATGCCGGATCATCCGGCCTCCCGGGACGGCGTGCCCCGCTCCAGCAGGTCGGCCAGGTCGGTGACCACGACGTCGGCGCCGTGGGCGCGCAACGCGTCCGCCTGCCCGGCCCGGTCGACGCCGACGACGAAGCCGAACCCTCCCGCCCGGCCTGCGGCGACTCCGGCCAGGGCGTCCTCGAACACCGCCGCCTCGGACGCCGTCAGCCCCACGGCCTCGGCGCCCGCCAGGTACATGTCCGGAGCCGGCTTGCCCGCGAGCCGCCGCTCCCTGGCCACGACGCCGTCGATCCGGGCCTCGAACTGCGCGGCGAGCCCGGCGGCGGCCAGGACCTGCTCGGTGTTGGCGCTGGAGGACACCACCGCGCGGCGCAGCCCGGCGTCCCGGACCGCGGCCAGGTAGCGGACGGAGCCGGGGAACACGTCCACGCCGTCCCGGTCGATGATGGCCTGCACCAGGTCGTTCTTGCGGTTGCTCAGGCCGTACACGGTCATCGTGCCGGGTGGGTCGTCCGGCGTCCCCTCGGGCAGGGCGATGCCTCGGGCGTCCAGGAAGCTGCGGGCGCCGTCCACCCGTTTCTTACCGTCCACGTAACGGTCGTAGTCGGCGCCCGCGTCGAAGGGCACGAACGCGGTCCCGGTCCTGTCGCTCCAGGCTCGCAGGAAGTCGTCGAACATCGACTTCCACGCCCTGGCGTGCACGGTGGCGGTGCGCGTCAGCACACCGTCCATGTCGAACAGGCACCCCCGAATCCCCTCAGGCAGCCCCAGCATGGATCCCCCGTTCGCCATCACACCGGCCCCCACCTGCGCATACCCCTCCGTCTTCACTCCTCACGCGCACGGGCGAGCAGAACGTGCGGCATCGATCCCCGTCCCGGCCCATGCCGCCACAGGCACGTTCTTCTACACCCGGGCCGACAACGGGCGGGAGACCACCCTGAACATCCCGACGCCCAACGGCTCCCGCAACTTCGAGGCGTTCTCCTCGCCCTTCCCGACCTTCGTCAGGTTCGGCCAGAGCGACCCGCACCTCCGCCATCGGTCACCGCGGGCAGTCGCGGGGGTCGGCGCTCGCCCGTGCCCCGGCGACGGCGATCCGGGCGGGGCTCTCCGGCAACGCGGCGGCCGTGCACACCACCTGCCGGACGGCCAGGGTGGACAGGTCACCGCCCGGAACGGACGCCGTCAGCACCATGCGGCCGCCCGCCCTGACCGTCACCGAGAACGGGCCGGCTTCCGGCGGGACCTCGGTGGTGAGCCCGAGCGCCCGTTCCTCCAGGGTGGGCCCGGCCGCCAGCAGCGCGAGCCTCTCGGTCCGGAACACCGGACGGGCGCTCGGCCGCGTCACCGCGCTGAGCCGGCCGTCCTTCACCAGGTAGAGGACGATCGTCGTGGTCGGCGCGACGGTTCCCTTCGGCGGCTCGCCGGCGGAGATGACGTCGCTGGGACGAACGCCGCAGCCGGCCACGGCGGCGAGCGTCACCAGGCCCGCGGCGAGCAGGCGGCGGGCGGGCCCGGCCCTCACGCGGAGGCTCCGTCCGGATCGGCGGCCCAGCGTGGCAGGCGCAGCGTGAACAGGGCGCCGCCGTCCGGGGCGTTGGCGACGGTGAGGTCGCCTCGGTGCAGGCGCGCGTTCTCCAGCGCGATGGCCAGGCCCAAGCCGCTGCCCTCCGATCTGGCCCTGGCCGCGCTGGCCTTGTAGAACCGGTCGAACGCGTGCGGCAGCACTGATGCGTCCAGCCCCGGCCCGTGGTCGCGGACCTCGAAAGTGATCCAGTGGGGGTCGGCGGTGAGCCGCACCGACACCGGGGGCTCGCCGTGCCGCAGGGCGTTGCCGACCAGGTTGGCGAGGATGACGTCCACGCGGCGCGGGTCCAGCCTTGCCGTCGCCGAGGCGGGAAGCTCGGTGCGCACCGCGTCCGACCAGCCCCGCACGCGCAGGGTCGCGGGCACCAGCTCGGTCACGTCGACCTCGTTCAGCGACAGGGCGGCGACGCCGGAGTCGAACCTGCTGATCTCGATGAGGTCGTTCACCAGCGTGGTGAGGTTGAGCGTCTCCTGGGTGACCAGCCTGGCGGCCTTGCCGGCAGGCTCGGGCAGCCGGACCGCCTCGTCGTCGAGGACCTCGGCGACGGCGGCGAGCGCGGCCAGCGGGGTGCGCAGCTCGTGGGACACGTCCGCCACGAACCGGCGGGCGTCGGCCTCCATCTCGCGCAGCTGCGTGACGTGCCGTTCCAGCTCCGCGGCGGTGTCGTTGAAGGTACGCGCCACGTCGGCCAGCTCGTCGGAGCCGCGGACCGCGATCCGGGTCCGCAGCTCCCCCTCGCCCAGCAGGCGGGCCGCCCGGCCGAGCTCGCGCACCGGGCGCAGCACGCTGCGGGTCGCCAGCAGCGCCACGACGACCGCGAACGCCATGGCCGCCCCGCCGATCAGCCAGGCGCGCGTGGCGAGCCAGTCGATGCTGCGCTGTTCGGGATACAGGCTGCGCGCGGTGTAGACCTCGATGCCGGACACCCGCGACCGGTCCTGCTCGACGGTCACCAGCGGCGCGCCGATGATCAGGAAGGGAGTGCCCTCCCGCACCACCCGTTGCCAGGCGATCTCGCCCGCCGCCACTGTCCGCCGCAGGTCCGCCGAGACGGTCTCGGAGCTCAGGAGCGGCCCGTTCCGGTCCGGCCGCCCGCCGCCCGGCGCGGTCGGCGGCGGGCCCGGCGGCGGGCCGGCCTCCACGTACTCCTCGCGGTAGACGGCCAGCGCGTAGCTGTTGCCCTCGACCATGGTGGCGGCGATGGCGCCGAGCTCGATCCGGTCCGGAGCGGGGGTCCGCAAGGGGAAGAGCGTCTCCAGGCGTTCTTTCGTCGCCTTCAGCGCGGCGTCCTGGGTCCGTTCCAGGATGTCGTTGCGGGCCTGGACGTAGAGCCCGCCGGCCACCGCCGCCGCGGTGACCGCGCACAGCAGCGCGAACGCGAACAACAGCCGGGCGCGCAGCCCCAGGCTCGGCCCGGACGTCACCGGGCGGCTCACACCGGCCCGAACCGGTAACCGAACCCCCGCACCGTCTGCACGTAGACGGGGGACGCCGAGTCGTCCTCGATCTTGGCGCGCAGCCGTTGCACGCACGCGTCGACCAGCCGGGAGTCGCCGAAGTACCCGTGCTCCCACACCGAGTCCAGCAGTTGCTGGCGGCTGTGCACCCGGCCCGGCGTGCCGGAGAGCTCCAGCAGCAGGCGCAGCTCGGCCGGGGTGAGCTTGACCGGCGTGCCGCGCTTGGTGACCACCAGCCCGGCCCGGTCGACGGTCAGGTCACCGTGCCGTTCCAGCTCCGCCTGGTCGCGGCCGATCCGCCGGAGCACGGCGCGGATGCGCGCCTCCAGCACTCTGGGCTGCACCGGTTTGACGACGTAGTCGTCGGCGCCCGCCTCCAGTCCGGCCACCACGTCGATGTCGTCGCCGAGCGCGGTCAGCATGATGATCGGGACCTCGCCGATGGCCCGGATGCGGCGGCAGACCTCGAACCCGTTCATGCCGGGCAGCATGAGGTCGAGCACGACGACGTCGGGAAGGTCGGCCCGCAGCCGGTCCAGCCCCTCCTCGCCGGACTCCACGGCGCCCACCCGATGCCCGTGCCGGGTCAGGGCCAGCTCAAGGCCCTCCCGCACGGCCGGGTCGTCCTCGATCAGCAACACTCGCGACACGCCGCCGAGTACCACAGCACGCTCCGTAACCTTGCTCGCGGTCAACTCCGTCCACTCTGGGACAGCCATGTCCTCGCTTCGTCTGTGCCATGTCATCGTTGTGTCACGGCCGGACAGGGGTGGTCGCCGTCGATGAACGGTGACATTCGGCAGACGACCCACACATATTCGGCGCCAATCGTAGTTCGTCATGAACGAACCACGCACTGTTCCGGCTCGTCCCCGCGATCGGCTGTTCGCCGTGGTGACGCTGGTGCTCGCCGTGCTCCTGCTGCCCGCGGCGCTCGTCCGCCGTCCCGGCCGGGCCCGCGAGCTGGCCTGCCGGTGGGCGTTACGGATGCGGTTCCCCGCCGAGGACCTCACCGGGCTCACCGACGGCGCCCTGGCGGCGTTCACCGCTGCGCGCACCGAGGCGCTCTGGCGGCACGGCCAGCTTCTCGGGCTCACGTCGGGATACCGCGACCCGCTCGTCCAGCTGCGGATGTTCGACGAGGAGGTGCGCCGCACCGGCTCTCCGGACCTGGCGCGCATGCTCGTCCTGCCGCCGTCGGAATCGAACCACGTCAAGGGCATCGCCCTGGACGTGCGTCCCCACGAGGGCGCCCGCTGGCTGGAGGAGCACGGCGCCCGCTACGACCTGTTCCGCATGTTCGACAACGAGTGGTGGCATTTCGAGCACCACCCCGAGTACGGGGGCACCCCGCCCCGGCGACGCCCTCACCCGGGCGTGGGCCACGCGACCGCTTGACGTGATCATGCACGCCCGGCGGCGGACGGAACGCAGATTCGGGACTCGTTGTCGACCCGCCGCGTGTGGCCCTGGGCGTCGAGGTACTCCAGGAGCGGTACGGCGACGCGGCGGCTCGTGCCCAGGGCCGTGCGGGCCTGGCTGACGGTGAAGGGCGCGGGCAGCGTGCTGAGCACGGCGACCGCCAGCTCCGGCGCGTCCGGCAGGAGGACGACGTTCCTCCCGATGGGCAGCAACGCCGCCGCCCGCACGGCCGCGGTGAGGGCGGCGCCGGTCAGCTTGAGCTCGGCCAGGCGCTCGGCGGTGGGGGCGTCGAAGGGACGGCCGTCGAGGTCGGTGCGCAGCCGGTCGACGGCCTTCTCGACCTGCGGCGGCATCGGCGCCCGGTCGCCGCTGACGATCACCCCTGCTCTGGTCGTCAGGGGCTCGACGACGAGCGCCCGGGCCAGCCGCCGGTCGGGCAGGCCGAGCAGCCGGGCGGCGGCCTCCACGGTGATCCCCTGGTCGCGCCGCGACACCTGCTCCGTCAGGCTGCGGCGCAGCTCGGACCAGTGGCCGGGGTCGGTGAACCAGTCGCCCGCCACCGGCGGCATGTCGGGGGCGGCGCCCATCGCGGTCAGCTCGGCCCGGCTCAGCAGTCCGTGCCAGCGCAGCAGGTCCGCGGCGGTGGGCACGGTCACCCCGGCGAGCGCGGCCCCCCTGACCGCCGCGGCTCCCCGTCGCCGCAGCGGTGCCGGCCGCACGTCCAGGACGCGCACCCCGGCCACGATCGTCCGGCGGCCGGGATCTCGGAGCAGGCCGTGGTCACCGGCCCTGAGCGGCATGGGCCGGGCGAGGGTGAGGCGGGCCGTGTCCGCGCCCAGCGGGCGCACCCGCACCGGAACGGCGGCCGAGCCCAGGTGGAAGACGAGTTCCCGGCCGACGTCCGCGCCGGGCTCCAGTCGCACGTCGGCGGACCGGGTGGTGATCCAGGCGTCCGGGGTGAGCAGCGGGGTGCCCCGGGGCAGCGTGTCGCGATCGGCGCCCCTGACGTTGACGGCGACGCGTGCGGTCGCCGACACCGCGTCCCGCCGCTGGTTGAGCGTCTGAAGGCCGCGGACCTGGAGCCGGTCGGACCCGGCGAGCAGTTCGTCGCCCACCCGCAGCGTGCCGTGCGTGAGCGTGCCGGTGACGACGGTTCCGGCGCCGGTGACGGTGAACGTCCGGTCGATCCACAACCGCACCGGGCCGTCCCGGCGTGGTTCGGGGAGCCCTGCCGCGAGCCGGTCGAGCGCGGCCGTCAGCTCGGGCAGGCCCTGCCCGGTCCGGGCGCTGACGGGGACGGCGTCGATTCCCGACAGGCTCGTCCCTTCCAGGTGGAGGCGGGCCTCCTCCAGTGCCGGTCCGGGGTCGGCGAGGTCGGTGCGGGTGACCACCAGCAGGCCGTGCCGTACGTCCAGGGCGTGCAGGGCGGCCAGGTGCTCGGCGGACTGGGCCCGCCATCCCTCGTCGGCCGCCACCACGAACATGACCGCGGGGCACGGGCCGACGCCGGCGAGCATGTTGGTGACGAACCGCTCGTGCCCGGGGACGTCGACGAAGGCCAGCTGCCGTCCGGAGCCGAGGGTGGTCCAGGCGAAGCCGAGGTCGATGGTCATGCCCCGGCGTCGTTCCTCGGCCCAGCGGTCGGGTTCCATCCCGGTGAGCGCGCGGACCAGGGCCGACTTGCCGTGATCGACGTGCCCGGCGGTGGCGATCACCCACATGCGCGCTCGGCGGCCGTCAGCCTCGTGTCCGTGCCGGGTTCGCCCGGGCCGCGCGGCCGGGTGAGGGCGGCGGGGCGGCTCACCCGCAGCCCGGCCGCGGTCCACGCCTGGAAGCCGCCGATCACGTCGGTGGCGTTCGCCAGGCCGAGCTGCCTGAGGGAGGAGGCGGCGAGGCTGGAGGAGTATCCCTCGTCGCACAGGATGATCCAGCGGATGTGCGCCGAGGTGGCCTCGGGGATCCGCGCCTCGCAGCGGGGGTCGAGCCGCCACTCCAGGTGGTTGCGTTCGATGACGATGGCGCCGGGCACCTCGCCGCCGCTGCGGCGCTGGAACTCCGGGCGGGTGTCGACGATGAAGGTGTCTTCACCGCCTGCCGCGGCGAGGGCTTCGGCGGGCGGCAGGCGGCGCAGCCCGGTACGTGCCCGGGCCAGTAACGCGTCGATGCTCAAAGGGCTCCAGGGGTGAGGTCTGGCGGAGGCGGACGGGAATCGAACCCGCCGCGCCGAGTTGCTCGGCGCCATCGGTTTTGAAGACCGAGAGGGCCACCAGGCACCCGGACGCCTCCGTTGGTGATCTTAGCCCTCTCCGGCGCTCCAATTGAAGATCCTTCTTGGGTGGAGCCGTTCACTTGCAGGCGGTGACCACGGCGTTGTACAGATCCTCGTCGTCCTCGGCGGCCACGGCCCGCAGGTCCAGGAGGCAGCGGCCGCGCTCCACCCGGGCGAGCACGGGCGGCTCCGCCAGGCGCAGCGGCTCGGCGAGCGTGACGTCGACCGCGACGGCCGCGCTGGGCAGCGTGACCCCGGGCGCGCCCCCGCCGCCGACCGTGGCGGCGCTCGCGACGGCCTGCGCCGCCACCCCCGCCTGCGTGAGCCGTTCGGCGAGCGTCTCGGCACGAAGGCGCAGCCCGGCGGGGTCGGCGTGCAGGGCGGCGGACGTCGGCGTTCCGGTGGTGCCGAGCGTCGCCTCCAGCGCCGCGAGGGTGAGCTTGTCCACCCGCAGCGCCCGGGCCAGGGGGTGCCGGCGCAGCCGCTCCACCAGGTCGGCCCGGCCCAGCAGCAGCCCGCACTGGGGCCCGCCCAGGAGCTTGTCGCCGCTCGCGGTCACCAGGTCGGCGCCGCGCGCGAGCCAGGTCGCCGCGTCGGGCTCGTCCGGCAGCAGCGGCTCGGGACGCAGCAGGCCCGAGCCCGCGTCGGCCACCAGGGGCACGTCCTGGCGAGCGCACAGCGCGGCCAGCTCGCCGACGCCGGGGGTCCGGGTGAAGCCCTCGATCCGGTAGTTGGAGGGATGGACCTTCAGCACGAAGCCGGTGTCCGGGCCGATCGCGGCGGCGTAGTCGTCCGCTGTCGTGCGGTTGGTCGTACCGACCTCGCGCAACCGCGCTCCGGTGGAGGTGAGCAGCTCCGGGAGGCGGAAGCCGTCGCCGATCTCGACCAGTTCGCCCCGGCTGATGATGATCTCCCTGCCCGCGGCCAGCGCAGTGGCGGCCAGGACGAGCGCCGCCGCGTTGTTGTTGACGACGTGGACGGCCTGGGCGGCCGGCACCGCGGCGGCCAGGGCCGCCATCGCTGCGCGTCCCCGGCGGCCGCGGCGGCCGGTGGCCAGGTCGAGTTCGATGTCGGTGTTGCCCGCGGCGGTGGCCACCGCCTCCACCGCGGCCCGCGACAGGCGGGCGCGGCCCAGGTTGGTGTGCAGGATCACGCCGGTGGCGTTGAGGACCCGGCGCGGGCCGTCCGCGGGCAGGGACGCCAGTGCCGCCTCCGCGACCTCGCCGGGGGCGATCGTGCCCTCTCTGGCCAGGCGCTGGGCCTCGTTGACGACGGCCTTGACCCGGTCGTGCCCGAGCCGGAGCAGCGCCTGGGAGAACCTCGGGTCGGCGAGTACGGTGTCGGTGCGTGGGATGAGGCGCCGCGGATCGGTCATGACATCCGGACTTACACCATGATCGACATATCTGTACATTACGATCATGCAGCGATTGACGCACTACGCGCAGGGTGGCGGCTGTGCCTGCAAGATCCCGGCGGGCGAACTGGAGAGCGTGCTCGCCGGTTTCGGAAAGGAGCAGCCCGCCGATCCGCTGGGCGAACTGCTGGTCGGCACCGAGACCGGTGACGACGCGGCGGTCGTCCGGATCGAGGGCGGCACCGCGATCGTGAGCACCGCGGACTTCTTCACGCCCGTCGTCGACGACCCCTACGACTGGGGCCGGATCGCCGCCGCCAACGCGCTCTCGGACGTCTACGCCATGGGCGGCCGGCCGCTCGTCGCCCTCAACGTGCTGTGCTGGCCCCGGGACGGCCTGCCGTACGAGATCGCCCGGGAGGTGCTGCGGGGCGGCGCGGACGTCGCGCGGCAGGCCGGGTGCCACGTGGCGGGCGGGCACAGCGTGAACGGGCCGGAGCCCATGTACGGCATGGCGGTCACCGGGCTGGCCGACCCCGCCCACCTGATGCGCAACGACGCGGGCCGCCCCGGGCTGCCGCTCTCGCTGACCAAGCCCATCGGCTCCGGCACGCTGAACAACCGGCACAAGGCCACGGGCGAGGTGTTCCCGCAGGCGATCGAGGTCATGACCCGGCTCAACGCCGACGCCGCCCAGGCCGCGCTGGAGGCCGGCATCCGCTGCGTCACCGACGTCACCGGCTTCGGCCTGCTGGGCCACCTGTACAAGCTCGCCCGGGCCTCCGGCGTCACCGCGGTGATCGACGCGGCGGCCGTCCCGCTCATCGAGGGCGCCCGGCAGGCCGTGCGCGACGGCTACGTGCCGGGCGGCTCGCGCCGCAACCTGGACTGGGTGGCCCCGCACACCGACACCGGGACGGTGGCCGAGGAGACGCTCCTGCTGCTCGCCGACGCGCAGACCTCCGGCGGACTGCTGGTCGCCGGGGAGGTCCCGGGGGCCCCGGTGATCGGTGAGCTGGTCCCCCGCGGGCACCACGCCGTCGTGATCCGCTGACGTCTGGCCACCTCCGGCGACGCGGTGTACAACTGGATAATGATCTTCAAAGGTGTACGCAGGGGATCGATCTGGGCGGCGGTGGTGGCGCTGCTGCCGTCCTTGACCGCTTGTGCCGCCGGGGAGGCCGACGCGCGAACGGCGGCGCAGACCGCCGGCCGGCCAGGAAGCCTGGAGAACCCGCGGGTGCTGAACTGCGCGAACCGCAACGGGGAGTTCGAGGGAGAGAAGACGACGAGCCGCGCCGCCGCGCCGGACGACCTCGTGGTGGGGCCGCTGCTCATCCCCGGGCTGCTCGCGTGGGGCGAGGCCCGGGCCGAGCAGTACGGGAGCGACCACAGGTTCAAGGTCGGCGCGCTGGTCAGGAAGGGCAAGACGATCACGGTGTCCATCCCGGCGAAGTTCCACGACAGCGCGGGCCTGCTCTACTCCGAGCCGTCCAGGAACGCCCGGACCCCGGCCGAGGCCGACCACTCGGTGTCCTTCACCGCCTGCTCCGACCACGACACGATGTTCGTGGGCGGTTTCTACGTGAAGGAGCCCAGGTGCGTCGCGCTGGAGTTCCGGGTGCCGGGCCAGC
The DNA here is from genome assembly GCF_044455665.1 of Nonomuraea sp. NPDC051191. Lineage (NCBI taxonomy): Bacteria > Bacillati > Actinomycetota > Actinomycetes > Streptosporangiales > Streptosporangiaceae > Nonomuraea > Nonomuraea sp. NPDC051191. The sequence goes on from NZ_JBITEZ010000011.1 coordinate 76,952, forward strand.
CCGTCGTCCGGCGTGAGATCTCCTTCTTCAACGGCGCCTGCTGACCCGTGACGCGCCGCCCGCACGTGCGGCGGGCGGCGCGTCAGCCCAGGAACGACGAGGCGACGACGCCGACGAACGTGACCGTGAGAAGGCCCAGCGCCAGCCGCCTGACCGGCTTCTCCTTCTCCATCAGCCAGTCGATCAGCCACATCGGCTCAGGGATCTCCACCAGGTCCTTCGACGGTGGCACGATCGCGACCAGCGCGAAACCCGGCCAGGTGAAGCCGATCGCGTAGGCCAGTCCCGCCCACCACGGCACCAGCCCGAGCAGGGTGACGCCGAGCGCCGCCCAGGTGAGCGAGGTGACCCTGAACGTGGTCAGGACCAGACCGGTGTCCAGCCCCCACAGGAGCGCTCCCCTGGCCGGGCCGAACCGGTAGAAATGCTGCTGCGGAGTCTGGCGCCGCCACATGGGCGTGCGCAGCCCGAACAGCCCGGAGTCGATGACCAGGCAGGCGAGCATCACCGTGGCCGCGGCGAGCTTGGCGCCCGTCCCCGGCACTGAGCCGAACAGGCCGGAACCGAGCAGGTGCACGAGCCCGTACGCGAGCAGCGCGGAGATGCTGAAACCGAGCATGAGCATGAGGATCGGCCGGTACATGGGCTTCTCCCCGGGAACTCTCCCCTGAACCAGGGGGCGGAGATATCCGACGAAGGAAAGGCCTCAAAAGCTGAACAACTGCGCGAAGCCCGCGCTCGCGATGAGCAGGACCAGCGCGAAGGTCAGCCAGGTGTCAAAGGACACGACATCCTCCATCCGGAGTGGCCGGCCGAGGCCATGACGCCCGGCCGGCCACCCGGTCGCTGTCAGCAGCCGTTGGCGTTGACGGTCCAGCCGGCCGAGCAGATGAACGGACCCGAACCGCAGTCCGCGCCCTTGGTGCACTCACCACAGGCGTACTTGCGCTGGTACGGCGCCGAGCCGCTGCAGCACTGCCACACCTTCATGCTGTAACCGGACGGGCAGACGTACTGCCCGCTGCTGTTGGTCTTGCAGAACGTGTTGGGGAGGGCGAGGTTGCAGCAGCGCCAGTTCGCCGCAGCCGCCGGCTTGGTCATCACGGTGGCGCCCGCGACCGCGCCGATCGCCGCGACACCGACCCTGCCCATCCAGCCGAGGAATCCGCGCCGGTTTCCATCGGGTCCGTCCGACATTTTGTGGAGGTGATCCATGTTGGCCTCTCTGGCCGTGGGGTGAAATCGGATCAGTGCCGTACGGAGGGCTTGCCGGCCAGGTTGTGCTTGTAGGGGACAGGGGCGGCGGCGTACATCTGCCTGACCGTCGGCACCGTGTGGGCCCGTGTCAGCTTCCCTTCGGTGACGTGGAGTGCGGCGGGTGTGATGTCGAGCCCGATGCTGCCGACGATGCTCTCGTCCTCGTCGAGGATGACGCGCTCGCCGTACAGCCCGAACTCGGCGATGAACTCGTTGCCGTCGCCGGACACCGGGACGACCACGACCCACATCGAAGGCGGCACCGCTCCCCCACGCAGCGCTGATGCCAGGTTGTGGCAGGTCTCGCACTTGTTGGACAGGAACAGCACCATGGCCCGCTCGGCCTCGTCGAGGGCCGCCGGCAGGCCGAAGCGGCTCGGCGGGGCACCCTCCAGGGTTCCCAGCTCCACCGGGGTGGGCTTGTCCTCCATGTCGAGGTAGGCCCGGATCTGCTTGACCTGTTGGAAGAGTTCCACCTGCGCGCCGATCTGGACGAACAGCACCACGGCCAGCAGGCAGATCACGATGAGCAGCACCGTCGTCATGCGGCGTGCACCTCCGCTTCGGGTTCGGTAGGGTCGGGAAGCACCATCCGGTCCTCCCGCAGCGGGCGCAACAGGCGTAGTTCGGCCCTCAGTTTCCAGGCGACCATGGCCAGCAGCGCCACGGCCAGGCCGAGCAGTCCCTCCTGCGCGGTCCAGGTCGGCGGGTTCACCTCGGCCAGCATGGCAAGCGCCGACCACAGCGGCAGGTACAGCACCTGGCGCCAGCCGAGCACCGCGCCGCCGTTCCCGAAACAACCGCATTTGATCTTCTCGCCGCGGCTCAGCGCGCGGATCCCGGCTCCGGCGAACGCCAGCGCCAGCAGCACGATGAGCGCCCGGGGCCACAAAGCGGACGGCGCCACCGCCAAGCCGATCACGGTTAGCATCTCGGCGGCGATCACCGCGGTCGCGGCCTGCCGTCCCAGAGCCGCCGGACCGAGTTGTGCGATGGTCCGGCCGAGTTCGCGGTGGGTTATGGTCTTTGACAGTGTCGCTATCAGGAAAACCACGATAAGTACGACCTGAGCAGCGGCTCCGGTCGCAACTGCCGCATTCAGATTCATCCGTCGCTCCCGTCAGGGTCGGATGAACGAAAAGTATGGTACTGCCCCAAAATGATCAACTCTTGACAAGATCGATTTCGCGGGATAGCCGAGGACGGCGCCCGATCGGTCGCGCTGCGGGCGAACACCGAACCGGAGTGTGCTTCGCCGGTAAAGGTGTCGGAAATGGGGAGTGGCGTTTTTCTGTGAGTTGTGCTGCCTCTCGCCGGTTCGTGCGATTCCCTTTACCCTCTGCTGGTGTCGATCCCGGCGACCAGAGGAAGGAACGCATCATGACGATCACGGAAGAGTCGGAGCTCGTCGAGGTCCCGTTCTGGTTCGACCCGCTGTGCCCCTGGGCGTGGGTCACCTCACGCTGGCTGCTGGAGGTCGAGCGGGTCCGGCCGGTGCACGCCGACTGGCGGCTCATGTCGCTGGCCCACCTGAACCTCGTCCAGCGCAAGGGCGAGGGGCTGAGCGACGATTACCGGAACCAGATGGAGAAGGCCTGGGGGCCGGTACGGGTCTGCGCGGCCGCCGCCGAGCACGCCGGCCGCGGAGTCCTCGGCCCGTTGTACACCGCCATCGGCACCCGCTTCCACAACCAAAGACGTCGCGACGACCCCACGGTCATCACCGAGGCCCTCACGGAGGTCGGCCTGCCCGACGAGCTGGTCAAGGCCGCCACCGGCGAGGAGTTCGACCAGCTCATCAGGGACTCCCACGACGAGGCCTTCAACGAGGTGGGGCTCGACGTCGGGACCCCCGTTCTCCGCATCAGCGGCACGGCCCTGTTCGGCCCGGTGCTCAGGCAGGCGCCCCGCGGCGAGGCAGCCGGCCGGCTCTGGGACGGCCTGGTCCTGGTCGCCGGAACCGAAGGCTTCTTCGAGCTCAAGCGAAGCCGCGACCGGAGCGTCAGACCGTCCTTCGACTGAGCGGACACCGCCCGGGCCGGGACGGCGAACGAGGCCACACGTTCCACGCCGTCGAGAAGCCCTGCCGGATGGGCGACCTCGTCCTGCTCAGCAGGAAAGCGGCTGAAGAAGGGCAAGACCTGGTGGAAGGACTCCCACCAGCTTCACCTCTGGCACACCGAGCTGCTCGGCACAGGGTGCGGAGCACGTTCACCTTCCCCGACGTCCTCGACGAACTGGCGGGCAGGACACTCTCCGTCGACACCCGCTACCACGGGTGGGGCGAGAAGGTGTCGATCAAGGCCCCGGACGCCCGCAAGACGACCACCGAGCTGTGTATCGAGGGCCTGTGCAACTGGCGCCTACCGGGCTGACGGTCCCGGCTCGCGTCAGGTGTCGTGGAAGCTGAGGTGGCGGCTGAGCAGACCGGTCACCGGGGGGAAGGTGGCCAGACGCAGGGGCAGGTCGCGCAGGAGGAGTTCTAGGCGGTTCCGGGGTGCATGCACACCCGTGTTGGCCCGGCCCTTGCGCTGCCGTTCGGTCACCTCCTGCCGCAGGCCGGTCTGCCACGCGCGCAGGGCCGCGGGGACGTCGTCCGGGCGGCGTTCGAGTTCGGCGCCGAGCAGGTCGGCGCCGCCCACGGCGAGCGAGGAGCCGTAGCCGGCGAACAGCGACAGGCACCAGGCGGCGTCGCCGAGCAGGACGACGCGGCCGCGGCTCCACCGGTCCATGACGATCTGGCTGACGCTGTCGAAGTAGACGTCCTCCTCGCGCAGGTCCGCGAGCAGGTCGGGGACGGTCCACCCGAAGCCCGGGTACGCCTGCCGGAGCGCCCGGCGCGGCCCCTTGGCCAGTTCGGCGCCGGGGTCGGCGGTGCCGTAGGTGAAGAAGGCGGCGTGCCGGCCGGGTCCGAGGTCGGCGACGGTGAACGTGCGGCCGACGGCGGTGATCGTGCTGAAGGCCCGTTCCGGCATGCCGTCGGGCAGCCTGTCCAGGGTGAAGGCGGCCACCACGTGGTTCAGGTCGCGGCGGAAGTGCTCCTCGGGGCCGAAGACCAGGTCACGTACGGACGAATGCAGCCCGTCGGCCCCGACGAGCAGGTCCGCCCGCTCCGACGAACCGTCGCCGAACGTGACGTCCACTCCCCCGGCGTCCTGCCTCACGCCCGTGACCGTGGCGCCGAACCGGATCTCGGCCTGGTCGCGCACCGCCTCGTACAGGACGGCCTCGATGTCCCCGCGCAGCAGCGCCAGGCCGCCGTCCCCGAGCAGCCGTCCTACGGTCGGGCGCGGGACGGTGAAGCGGGGCCGCCCGTCGGCCCTGAGATAGGCGAGGTCGAACCCGCCGACGTGGCGCGCCTGGAGCGCGGGCAGGACGCCCATGCGTCCGGCGGCGGCGGCGCCGACGCCGGAGAAGACGACCGCGTAGCCGCCCTTCCTGCGTGCCGGGGCGCGTTCGACGACCAGGGGTCGCCAGCCCGCCTGACGCAGCCGCAACGCCGCGGCGAGCCCCGCGATGCCCGCACCGACGACGATCACCCGTCTCGCGGTCCTGCCGCCGCGCGCTCCTGCGAACTCTTCCTTCGTCATGCTCCTCCTCAGAATGAACACTCGCTCATACAGTATGAGCGAGTGTTCATCCTGGCAAGGCGGTAAGGTTCGGAATCATGTCCCCACGCGGCGTGACCATCCCCCAGGTACGGCAGCAGCTCTTCGACGCCGCCGAACAGGTCCTGCTGCGCGAGGGGCCCTCAGGGCTCACGGGCAGGGCGATCACCCGCGAGGCCGGCGTGGCCACCGGCCTGCTCCACAACCACTTCGGCGACCTCGACGCCTTCCTGGCCGCGCTCTTCGTCGACCGGGCGCGGGCGGCGACGGACAACATGGGCGACCTGCCCGCACGAGCGGGCACCGCGACCGTCGTGGACAACCTGATGGCGGCGATCGAGACGCTGCTCACCGGCAACCTCATGGCGCTCGCGGGCCTGGTGCTGGCCAGGCCGTCGCTGGTGACCCGGCTGGGCGAGGCGCTCGACGACGGCACCCTGGAACTGGACGCGGCCGAACGCCTGTTCACCGCCTACCTGGACGCCGAACGACGACTCGGCCGCCTCACCTCCGACGCCGACACCGCCTCACTGGCCCTGGCCCTGGTCGGCGCGGTGCACCAGCTCCTCCTGACGCGCGGTCCGCACGCCCCCGACCTGCGCGAACGCCTGCGCCGCCTGGCCACCACACTGATCGACCACTGACGCCGGGCGGCGCCGGGAGCTCCCCGGGAGCCGGGCGTGGTGGCCAGGCCGGACCCGGCTTCCTAGCACCACCAGGCGGTCAGGTAGGAGACGGCGCCTGCCTTGGGGCGAGCGCCGGCCCGCATGCAGACGCTGGAGCTGGAGCTGGTCAGCAGCCCGTAGCCGTAGTTCACGCCGCCGCTGAGCGTCCGCAGGTCGCACTGCCGCCAGTTGGCTCCGCCGTCGATCGAGTAGTCGACCCAGACGACGTCGCCGTCCTTGGAGTTCACGATGCGCCCCCACACGTACTCGAGGCCGCTGATGGTGCCCGATCGCAGCTCCAGGGTCTGGCTGTTCGGCATGGTCTTCTGCTTGCGGGTCACGGTGTTCGTGGCGTTGACCGGGTTGCGCATGGCCGGGCACGAGGCCGGCGGGGCCGCCGCCGTGGCCAGAGCGGTGCCGGTGGTGGCCGTGGCGGCCATCACCACCATGGCCGCCGAGAGTAGGGCCGTCTTGAGAGCGGTTCCTGCGACGTTCATCGAGCGTGTCCCTTCGGTCGGGAATGTCTGCTACGACGATGGTCGGGCCGCCGCCCGTGCGGCCGGTAAGGGTTTCGACCGTGGTCGAAAGCCCGCGGTGGCGGCGATGCCGCTCGGTTCGGCTTCGCTCAGTTCGGCCCGGAGAGGGTGCCGTTCAGCAGGGCCAGGCCGAGCGGCGTCGGCAGGTGCAGCACCGACCCGCCTTGCCGGCGGGAGATGACCAGACCGCTGTCCCGCAGGATCGCCACATGATGGCTGGCGGTCGCGGCCGAGATGGCCAGCTTCCTGGCCAGGTGCGTGGTCGTGCAGCCCTGGCCGACCTCCTCCAGGACGGCCGCGCGCGTCACGCCCAGCAGCGCGCCCAGCGTGCCGGCCCGCTGCGGGGCGCCCGCGGCCCGCCGTCCCCACAGCGCCAAGGCGTGGGCGGGATCCCGCAGGGCGGGATAGAACAGCACCGGCGCGTCGTCGGGGCGGAAGCTGTCGTAGCTGAACAGGGGCAGCCGGCAGAACACCGAGGGGATCAGCACCAGCCCCCGCCCGTTCAGGTGCACGTCGAGCGTGCGTGAGGTGAACCGGGTGGTCACGTCCAGGGTCATGTCCCGCCAGAGCAGGTCGGGGTGGAGCGTCGACAGCAGCCGCTCGGCGCCTCCCCGCGCCATGACGCCCGCGCGGGCGGTGACCTCCGCCTCCAGGTGCGCGCGCAGCGGATCACGGTACGGGCCGAGCAGGGCGGTGTGCGTCTCCCGTACGGCCGCCGCGAAGTGCCCGCGCGTCTCGGCGTCGTCAGGCAGGAGCCGGGACCAGGACGGCAGGTCGCCGTACTGCCCCCAGCTGTCGAGCTCCGCGCGTACCGGGGCGGCGCCCACGCCGAGGAGGCTGTCCAGTCCCTCCTCCACGTGCGCCCCCGCCCCCGCGAGGGTGTACACGTCGAGCGGATGAACGCCTTGGGCCAGCCCGCCCAGCAGGCGTAGGGACTCGCGGACCACCACGCTCCGCCGCCACGGCTCGAACAGCGCCCCGGGCCGCCGCCTGGCCATGACGTTGAGCGCGAACCAGGACTCCATGACGGGGCCGGGCGACGCCTCGAACCGTAACCGGGCCAGATCCTCACCCGTGAAGTGAAAACGCCACATACTCCACCTGCCGTCCAGAGCAAACGTCCACGAGCAGTATCGGCGTGCCCGACCGCCTCGACCACCCCGGGCGGGCCTCGATCGGGCTCGCCCGCCGATGGCGCACGCCGCGGCGACTCGATGCCGAAGACGCACCGGACAGGGTGTGTTATCGGATCGCAATCAACCTTGCGCGGCGATGAGTGGTCCAACCCCGCGTGAAGATCCTTTGTGGGGCGCTCGCCGCCCTTTCGGCACTCGTGGCCGTCCCGGGTACCGCCCGCGCGGCCGTTCCGGCGGGCGCGGCGTCCGCCCCCATCCGGTACGCCGCCGCCTCCGACTGCGACAAGGGCCGGCTTGACGCCGCCTGGTGTGGTCCCTGGTGGTACCGGACGACCGACGGCAGGCGCCACCCGCTCAAGGAGGCGGGCCGGTGGGAGGACGCGGTCGCCGTCAGCGGTGACGGCCGCCGCCTGGCCTACATCAGGGCCAAGGACGCCCGGCTCGTCGTCCGCGACCTCGACGGCCGGACGCGCGTGTCCAAGGCCAGGGCGTGGCCGTCGAAGTCGGAACTCGAACTCACCCGGGTGACGATGTCGTACGACGGCTCCCTGGTGGCGGTGGACTGCTGCTGGTCCGGCTACACCGACCATCCCGCCCGGGTGTACGACGCCGCCACCGCCGCCCTGCTGGCCAAGGTGCCGGGGATGTCGGTGCATGACGACGCCTTGAGCTTCAGCGGCGACGGCGATCAGATCCTCGTCCGGAAGGACGACGGCAGGGCCGGCAGGCTCAGCGTCCACGACCTGAAGGGCAGGCGGACCGCCAGTGTGGTGCCACCTCGGCTCGTCGGGGTCAACGCCGCCACCGCCGCGCTGCACGCCGACGGGCGCACGGTGGCCGTCTACATCGCCGGCCGCAAACCCCGCATCGCCCTGTACGACCTGGCGACCGGGCTGGTCACCGCCACGTTCCCGGTGCCGGCGTCGGGTCAGAAGGTGGAGCGGGTCCCGGCGGAGGACAGGGTCACGGAGGCCGACACGGACGTCAGGCTCGACTGGACCGGCGACTCCACGCTGCGGATGGTCAGGAAGGCCGGGTTCAAACGGGTGCGGGTGAAGGTCTACGGCATCGACGCCGGCACCGGATCGGTCGTCCTCGAACGCTCCTACGCCATCGCCGGCACGACCTCTGAGGCCCTCAGCGGCCTGTGACACCGACGAGGCGCTCGTCCCCGACAACTTTTCGAAGGAGAACCGTGTCCTCTCCCGAACTTCCCCAGCCGGAGCCCGGTCAGGTGTTGTTGCTCTGCACACACGCCGAGGGCGGCACGCAAGGGCGGGGCGGGCCGCTCGACGAGATCGGCGGTCGCCGGGAAGGCGACGTGCTCGTCCTCGGCGACGGGGTGCGGCTGCGGCCGGTCGAGGACGGCAGGTGGCACTGCCTGCGCGGCGGAGACGTCCCGGCACTTGTCCACCCCGGCGGCGGCCCGGTCGCCGTCCTGGCGGACCTTCCGGCCGCGTACGGGGGCGGGCTGTTGCTGGTGGATCTGGCGGCGACACCCGGGCGCGGCGTCCGGGTTCCGCCGGCCCGGCTCGGCGAGATCCTGGCAGCCCTGCTGGACGGCACACTCGCCTTCGACCACCTGGTGCGCGACATGGACGTGTACGGCACATACCAGGGAGACGGCGGCCGGCCGGCCTTCCCCACGCCGACCGCGCCACCGCACCGGCCTTTGCCCGCACTGCCGTCCGGGCAGCTGCTGGTCCGCACCTGTTTCGACGACGAGGAAGGCTGGCGCGCCCTGCTCGACGAACTGGGCGGGGCCGACGAGGACGGCTGGGTCGGCGCGGACCTGGACCCGGACGACATCGACGTGGACCACTACCCGCTGACGGCGTCGGTCGTCGACGACCGGGCCTTCGAGGGACTCCTGCCCGGTCAGGTCCCGGCGCTGGTCCCGCCGGGCGAGGAGAACCCCAGGCTGGCCGTCCTCGCCGACGCCCGGACCTTCGCCGAGCCCGGCCGGCCGCTGACCGTCGTCGACCTGTACGACTGCCCGGGGCGGATCGCCGTCCTTCCCTGCCGCGTGGTCGGGTCGATGGCGTGCAACCTGGAGATCGCCAACATGGACTTCCACGAGTTCGTCGCCGTGGAGGGCACGCGGCCGTGGTGGCAGGGCCTCTGAAGAGGCGCCACGATCACCTCCCGTCAGACGTCGTCACCGGAGAGCCGCACGCGTCAACTGGAGGGCAGGGGGTCCTGGCCGAGAAAGCGGGCGCCGTTGGCGGCGGAGACGCGGACCGCGGCGAACCCGGAGGCGATCATGTCCCGCTCGTAGGAGCGCAACGCCGGCATGAGCGGGCCGCCGTGGGCGAGTGCCGCGCTGAGCGCCGCCGCGTCGCGCAGGGCGAGGTTGGCCCCGGCCCCGGCCGCCGGGCTCATGGCATGGACGGCGTCGCCGAGCAGCGTGACGCGGCTGGTCCGCCACGGTGGGATCGGGACGCTGGTGCGCAACTCCAGGGGGAAGACCTCGTGCCACTGGGCGATCATCCGCCGGACGAGCGGGTGCCAGCCGTCCGTCATGTCCATGACCAGGGACCTGAGCTGCTCCTGCGTCATCAGGTGCAGGCCGGACGGGAGGTCTTCGGCGCGGGCGCCGAAGGAGCAGGTGGCGTAGTCGCGGGTGGGCGCGACGCCCACCGTGCGATGGCCCGGACCGCTGATCGCGGTGAACACGTTGTCCATGCCCTCGGCCCGCCCGGCCGGGATCTTGCCGTAGAGCTGGACGAGCCCGGTGCCGACGACGCGGGCATGCGGCAGGTACCGGCGGCGAACCGCGGAGTTGATGCCGTCCGCGCCGACCAGGACGTCGCCCGCGACGGCGGCGCCGTCGTCGAAGCACGCCGTCACCTGGTCGGCCGCGACCCGGAAGCCGGTCAGCCGCTTGCCGTACGTGACCGTCTCCGCCACGTCCGCCAGCAGGGCGTCGCGCAGCGTCCGACGGTCGATCGACAGGTGGCGTCCGCCGTGTTTGACGACGTCCAACTCCTCAAGCGTCGGATCGAAGCGGACGAAGCGGGGCGAGGGCGTATGGGCGGTGGCAAGGAAGGCCGCCCACCGTTCCGGGACCATCACGCTGGTCAGCGCGTCGATGCCCACGTCACTGAGGTGCAGGCGGTAGCCCTGGCGACGGACGAGCGGCGACCGGTCGCGCTCGTAGACGGCCACGTCGATCCCGGCCCTGCGCAGCCCGCAGGCCAGGGCCAGCCCGCCGAGGCCGGCCCCGGCCACGATCACCTTCATCGCCGGTCACCGCCGAAGTCGGCGGCGTGCTCGGCGGCCCACACCGACAGCGGTGTGGCGGGCGTCCCCGTGATGTCGGGCACCGTGGAGGTGACCTCCGGAGGCGGCGCGGCGGCCATCTTGGTGCAGCCGTCGAGCAGCTCGCCGACGAAGCCGTCGGGGAAGCCGGGATCGGCCAGCAGCCGGGCGCGCTCCTGCTCCGGCGTCAGCTCCTGCCAGCGCAGCGGGCGGCCGATGGCCTCGCCGATCAGCCGCACCTGCTCGGCCCGGGTCAGCACCTCAGGCCCGGTGAGGGTGTGGCGGCGTCCTTCGTGCCCGGGTCCGGTCAGCGCGTGTACGGCCACCGCCGCGATGTCGTCCTCGTGGATCGGCGTCATCGCCAGCGAGCCGAAGGCCCCGCGGACGACGTCGCCCGCCCTGATCTGCGCGCTCCACCACAGGGTGTTGGCCATGAAGGTGCTGGGGCTCAGCACCGTCCACCCCATGCCGGACCGCTCGATCAGCCGCTCGACGGTGGCGTGCCAGCAGGCGACCGGGTTGGCTGCTCCTCGGGCGCGACTGCGGGCAGGGTGCCGCCACCGGTCATGAAGACGACACGGCGGACGCGGCGCCTGAGCGCGTCGACGAGGGGACGGGCGCGTTCGGCCGAGTGGAAGGGCCACATGAGGAACGCGGCCTCGACGTCGTCGAGGGCGCCGGGCGCGTCCAGATCCGGAGTGATCACCTCGACGTCTCGGGGCAGCTTCGCCGCCTCAGGGGTGCGGCTCGTGGCTCGTACGGCGGCGCCGCTCCAGGCCAGCCGCTCGGCCACCCTCCTGCCCACGTTGCCGGTCGCGCCGAAAACCAGGTAAGTGCTCATGCACCCCACCATCCCGTCACCTCGGCGGCCACGCCCCCCAAGTGCCACCCTCTGGCGATAACCAGCAGGCCATACTGTGAACATGGCGATAACCAGCGCGCTGGACGCGATGGACCACGCTCTCGTGCACGCGCTCCAGATCGACGGCCGCGCCTCCTTCCGCACGCTCGCCGGCGCACTCGACGTCTCCGAGCACACCGTCGCCCGCCGCTACCGGAAGCTGCGCGCGCACGGCGTCCTGCGGGTGGTCGGCCTTCTCAACGGCCCGCGCTTCGGCCGCACCTCCTGGTCGGTGCGCCTGGTGTGCACGCCCGAGGCGGCGGGCCAGGTGGCCGAGGCCATCGCCCGGCGCGACGACACCGTCTGGGTGCGCCTGCTGTCCGGCGGCACCGAGATCGCCTGCGGCGTCCAGTCGGCCGACCAGGACGGCGACGCCCTGCTGCTGAAGAAGCTGCCGCGTACCCCGCGCATCGTGACCATGTCCGCGCACGCGACCCTGCACCTGTTCGCCGGATGGCGCAGCCGGGTCGCGGTGCTCACCGACGAGCAGGTCGAGCGCATCCGGCCCGCGCTGCCGTACGAGAAGGAGGTGTCGCTGAGCGCGCAGGACCACGCCCTGGTGCGCGTGCTGGCCCAGGACGGGCGGGCCCGGTACGGCGAACTGGCGGCGGCCACCGGATGGTCGCCCACGACCGTGCGGCGTCGCCTCGGCGAACTGCGATCCGGCGACGCGCTCCGGTTCGACGTCGAAATCCCCTCCCAGGCCCTGGGCTACCACGCCGAGGCCTGGCTGTGGATGAAGGTCGAGCCGTCGGCCCTGGCCTCGGTCGGCCGAGCCATGGCCGCCCACCCCGAGGCCGACGTGGTGGCGGCCACCACCGGCCCCACCAACCTCATGGCCGGGGTGACCTGCCGTGACACGCAGGACCTCTACCGCTACCTCACCGAGCGGGTGGCGCCGCTCCACGGCGTGCGCGAGCTGGAGACCGCGCCGGTGATCCGCACGCTCAAGCGAGTGGGCACCCTCCTGCCCTGACTCGCCTCACTTGAGGAAAGTCCTCGAAGTGGTCCGGGGAGAACGGGCGATTTCCCCATTCAGCGGAATCTGCCCCGACGTCGATCACCAGCAGGTGCGACATCTGCGCCCCGTCGTCCGACCGCTCCTCCAGTTGCCCCCGAGTGGCACGCGCTATGACGGGGACGAGGCCGCGCACCGGTTGGCGAGCCCGTCCAGGAGGCAGTCGAGGCCGAAGGCGAAGCGCCGCTCGCTCTCGCGTTCGACGTCGATCTCCCCCGTGGCGGCCATCCGGCCGGCCAGCGTCGGGTGGCGTTCGGCGACCTGGCGCAGGTACTCGGCCGCCTGCTCCGCCCAGCCGGACCCGGTCCCGCCCATACGGGCCAGCGTGTCACGCCAGGCGACCTCCGCGATGACCGCGCCGACCACGTGGTCGTTGACGGCGGCCATGGCGGCGTCGAGGTCGGGGCCGGCGAACCCGGCGCGCTCCAGCAGGCGCAGCCCGGCCTCGGCCAGGGTGAGCGCGTTGGGGCCGAGGTTGGGCCTGAGGGTCAGCTCGGACAGGGCCCACCGGTGGCGCAGCAGCATGGCCCGGTTGCTGCGGGCCAGCGCCGCCAGGCCGTCACGCCAGCCGGACGTGCCCGCGCCGGCGCGCACCTCGGCCAGCACGCGGTCGAGGGCCAGCTCCAGCAGGTCGTCCTTGGTGTGGACGTACCAGTACAACGACCCGGCGGTCACCCCCAGCTCGGTGGCGACGCGGCGCATCGACAGGCCGCGATGACCCTCGGCGTCGAGGACGGCGACCGCCACGTCGACGATCCGCTCGCGGGTGAGCTGGCGGTCGCGCGGCGGCCGCTCGGGACGCAGCCACACGGACCCGCCGGAGGACTCTGACGACGGCACGTGATCACCCTACCCGCCTTGACGTCGCCTTCCGATCTCTTATACAACGTTCAAGAGTATTAAACGCTGTTCAAGGAGGAGTCGGATGTCCGTCCCCACCCCGCTGTTCCGCGCGAACGGCCCGCTGCCGGGCGACGTGCACGTGACCACGCTCGGCCCCGAGTCCGTGCCGCCGGTGGTCTTCGTGCACGGCTCCACCAGCTGGGGCGACGACCCGGTGTACGGGTTCGCGGCGCAACGCCCGCTGGCCGGCCGCTTCCGCCTGCTCCTGATGGACCGCCGGGGCTGCGGCGGCAGCCCGGACGCCGGGCACAGGTTCCCCGGCGACTACCTGGCCGACGCCGACGACGTCGCCGAACTCCTCGGCGCCGGCGCACACCTGGTCGGCCACTCCTACGGCGCCGTCGGAGCCATGATCGCGGCGGCGCGCAGGCCGGAGGCGGTGCGCTCGCTCACCCTCATCGAGCCGGGCTCCTACCAGGCCGCCGCCGACCACCCCGCCGTGGCCGAGGCGCTGCGCGCCAACCGCGCCGCCTACGCCGCCCTTCCCGACCTGACGCCCGAGGAATGGCTGCACGCCGCCGCCGAATCGGCCGGCATGCCGGAACCGGGGACAGGCGATCGGCGGTTGCGCGCGGCCGCCACGGCGCTGCGCGAACGCGTCTGCTGGGAGGCGGGCCTCCCGCTGCCGGCGCTGCGGGCGGCGACCTTCCCCAAACTGGTCGTCTCGGGCACCTGGGAGGACGCCCCCGGACCGTACCGGGAGCGCGGCGGCGTCCCCCTCATGGCCTGCGCACGGGTCACGGCCGAGCGGATCGGCGCCCGGCACGAACAGGTGCCGGGCAGCGCCCACTACCCGCACGTCGAAGCGCCGGAACGACTGAACACGCTGCTCACCGCCCTCTGGTCCGACGCCTGAACGGCCACCCACGGTGAACCGCCCGGCAGGCGATCGCGCGATCAAGAACACTCGCGCGACACAATGGATCATGGGACGAAAGCCCCCGCGGCGCTCACCACTCTCGCGAACGGCACCCCGCCCGTCCGCCCGCGTCACCAGAGCCCTGGCAGCTCGACCGCGGCGAGGACGCCGCACCCGTCTCACCTCCGTCCAACATCGCGTTATGGACCACCCCCAAGCAGCAACAGCCCGACGGGTGGAACTACATCGTCCGGAACTCCAACACGGCGCCCGCGACGATCTACGCTCGATGGAACCCCGCCGACGAGAACCAGAAGACACTCACCTACGAGTTGCCTGTCGGACCCTGCACCGAAGTGGCCTTCACCATCGGCGGCAAAGGCGGTGGGAGTATCCAGATCGCGGCACAGAATCCCGCCGGCCCGGAATTGTGGCAACTCGCCGGCGCACCTCTCAAGATCGATGACATCACCTCGGACAACGTCTCCGGCTGCATGCTGGACGGGGACAGCGTCAGAAGAGACGTCAACGCCTGCGTATGACCGCCCGCGTCACTCGGGCGGAGGCTCGCAACCGTGCAGGACGGACGCGATCGTGTCGTCCAGTCCGTGCTGGGCGGGGTCGGCCGGGATGAAGCCGCTCATGGTCAGGCCGGCGTAGCCGTGCAGGGCGGCGAAGACCGGCAGGGCGACCCGTTCGCGTCGGCCCTGCCGTACCTCGCCCCGCTGCCGCCCGTCGCCGATCACCTTCAGCAGGTGCTCGGCCCGGCCACGGCCTCCATGCGCTCGGCGAACGACTCTCCGGCCCCGTGCAGGAAGGCTGCGACGCCTCGCCGCTGAACACGTCACCACCAGCCGACATCCACGACCAGTGCCGTCAGCCCGGATGAGGCGTTCGTGGAGATCATGACGCCGACCCGAGTCGGTCCGCCCCGACACGAGAGGCCAGGACCATCTGTTGATCGAATCAAGAGTTGAGGATATAAAGAGAACGTGTTTGAAGAGACATCCGAAGACACGTTCTTCCGGGAGCTCGGAGGCGCATGCACCGAGCTGCGGCAGGCGTTCGCCCGACACATCGGCATGAGCCCCCACCGAGTGCAACTACTCGTTCGGCTACGACGTGACGGCGAAACCAGCCACAGCGACCTGCGCCACACACTGGCCATCGACGGCGCGAGCGTTACTCGGCTGGTCAAGGAATTCGAGACCGAAGGGCTGGTCACCCGCCGCTTGGCCCCGGCCGACAACCGCTACACCCTGACCGCGCTGACCGCCGCGGGCGAGCGGGTCGCAGCTGACCTGGAGCGATCGCACCAGGTGTATCAGGAACGGTTGCTCGACGGCATCACCCCAGAAC
This sequence comes from Nonomuraea sp. NPDC051191, assembly GCF_044455665.1. Lineage (NCBI taxonomy): Bacteria > Bacillati > Actinomycetota > Actinomycetes > Streptosporangiales > Streptosporangiaceae > Nonomuraea > Nonomuraea sp. NPDC051191. The sequence continues at coordinate 92,455 of NZ_JBITEZ010000011.1, forward strand.
AGCAGGAAATCATGCTGGACGTCCTCCACCGCATCCGAGCGAACATGATCGATCAGGAGAGCCAATGACAGACGATGTACGGGCCGCCGCCCAACGCATGTACGCCGCATTCAACGCCAACGACCATGCCGCCGCGGCAGAGATCTTCACCCCGGACTTCCACAGCCACCCCCTGGGCACCACCGGGCCGGAGAGCGTCACCCTGGCATGGCAACGCCTCCATGAGGCGTTCCCCGAAGCCCAGGTCGTCGTCGAGGACATGATCGTCGAAGGTGACACCGCCGCCGTCCGCACCAGCGTGCACGGCATACCCGGCCAGGAGTCACCGACCATGCTGGAAATCTTCAGGGTGCACGACGGGCGCATCGCAGAACTGTGGGGCCTGTCCTCCCTGCAGCGCACCTGACGTCCCGGCCGGAGATGCGCGAGAGGGGCGCCCACCTCCCCGCCCGGGGAACGCGAATGATCGTGCCCTGCCGGGCGTGGTGCACGTCGCGGCGCAGCGCGTGCAGGCTCTCACCTTCCAGAAGTCAGGCCAGCAAGGACGCCTTGCGCAGCAACACCGCGCGTTCGCGCTGATTGGCGCACAACCCCGCCGCCAACTCCAGCTCAGCACGCGCCTCCACCCGCCGCCCGAGCCGAGCCAGCAACTCACCGCGGACGGTCGGGACCAGATGCGAACCCGGGAGCCGGTCGGCGGCGACCAACTCGTCCACGATGGCCAAGGCTTCAGCCGGCCCCGAGGCCATCGCCACGGCCACGGCCCGGTTCAGCTCCACCACCGCAGAAGGCGCGACCCGGCCGAGTGCCTCATAAAGCACCACGATCCTCTCCCAATCGGTCGCCCCGACAGACGCCGCCGACGCATGCACCGCGGCGATCGCAGCCTGCAGACCATACGGACCCAAACCGCGAGGCGACGCCTTCGCCAGCGCCGCCAACCCACGGCGAACCGCCGAAAAATCCCACAACCGCCGATCCTGATCCTCAAGCAGAACCGGCCACCCATCAGGGCCGGACCGGGCAGGAAAACGCGCCGCCGTCAACTCGAACAACGCCAGCAGACCATGCACCTCAGGCTCGTCCGGCTGCAACACCGCCAGCGTCCGGGCCAACCGGATCGCCTCGTAAGCCAGATCAGGCCGCAACAACCGATCACCCGACGTGGCCGTCGACCCCTCAGTGAAAATCACGTACAGGACACTGAGCACACCACCCAGCCGCTCCCGACGCTCAACGGCCGACGGCAACTCGAACGGCACCCCCGCCGCCGCGATCGTCTTCTTACCCCGCGTGATACGAGCCTGCACAGTCGGCACAGGCACCAGGAACGCACGAGCGATCTCCTCACTGGACAAACCGCCCACCACACGCAAGGTCAGCGCCACCCGAGCCTCTCGAGAAAGCACCGGATGGCAACTGATGAACATCAACGCCAGCACATCATCATCGATCCCCTCAGGATCGACCTCCTCATCGACCACCCAATCGACCGACCCGGCCGCCAACAACACCAACCGGTCCTGCAACGCGGCCCGACGGCGGATCGCGTCGATCGCCCGCCGCCGGGCCGTGGCCATCAACCAGCCCGCCGGACTCGCCGGAAAAGCGAGCGGCCACGACACCAACGCCTCGGCCACCGCCTCCTGAGCCGCATCCTCGGCCAACCCGAAATCACCGGTGAACCGAGCCAGCGCGGCAACGATCCGCGCCGACTCGATCCGCCAGACAGCCTCGACCCCAGCCGCACCCGGCAACCCGCCCCGACGCGTGACCCCGTCCCCGTCGATCAAGCGCCGACCTGCGGGACCTCGTCACTCCCAGGCACCCGCCGAACCTCGACCTTGGCCCCCCGAGCCGCCGGCACCCGCCTGGCCCACTCCACCGCCTCCTGCTTCGAAGCCACATCGAGCAGGAAGAACCCCCCGAACAGCTCCTTGGTCTCGCCGTACGGCCCATCCGTGACCACCGGCGCCTCACCACCGAAGTCGACCACGACCCCCTGAGCCGGATCGTCCAGCCCCTCCGCCCCCAGGAGAACACCGGCCTTGGCCATCTCCTCGATGAACTGGCGGGTCGTGACCATCATCTCGTCGATGTCGGCCATCATGGCCGCGTTCGACTCATCGGTCCCCCGCATGATCAGCAGATACTTCGCCATGGCACACTCCTCGTCCGGCGGGACCGCCTCTCGGCCCTCACACCCACTGGTCGAACGAGCAGCCCCCAGATCAACACGACCCGCAGAAAACTTTCCCATCATCGCACCGCCCAGGACGCTGTGATGTCCATCACTCTTCCCCCCAAGGCGAGAACCCTGCCACGAACTCCGGGAGACAGCAGGGTGACCGACCGACCCTAAGGAGGGCCGTTGACCATTGAGACGGCCGAGCTCGACGACGCCGAACTGATCAGACGATCCGTCGGCGAACCCGAACAGTTCGCCACACTGTTCGACCGATACGCCCGCCAGATCCACCTGTACGCCGCACGGCGCATCGGCACCCAAGCCGCCGACGACATCGTGGCCGAGACCTTCCTGGCCGCCTTCCGGCGACGCGACTCGTACGACACCTCGCACCCCCTGGCACGCCCCTGGCTGTACGGCATCGCCACCACCCTCGTCGCCAGACACCGGCGACAAGAAGAGCGAATGCTGCGCGCACTCGCACGCACCGGCGTCGATCCCCTGCCCGAACCCATCGCCGACGCCGTCGTACGCCGAGTCGCCGCACGGGACAAAGAACGCGAACTCGCGGGAGCCCTGGCATCGCTGTCACGCGGCGACCGCGACGTGCTGCTCCTGGTGGCATGGGAGGGCCTCACCTACGAGGAAGTGGCCCGCGCACTCGACATCCCACCAGGAACCGTGCGGTCACGACTGCACCGAGCCAGAAAAAAGGCACGCACCGCACTGGGAGACGAGGAGCAGCAATGAGCACGATCAAAGACTTCCGACGAAACACCCCGCCGATGACGGCACAGACAGAACGCACCGCCCGAGCCCGCCTACTGGCCGCGACCCGTGCACCCGAACCTCACCATGAACCCCGACGCACCCCACGACTCGGCCGACGACTGGTCCTCGCAGGCACACTGGCCGTCGCAATCGGCGCCGGCGTGATGGTGACCAACGACCACCCCCGCGTGACACCAGTGGCGAGCGTACGCGAACTGGGCGAACGAGCCGCTCAAGCCGCCTACGACGACCGCGGACAAACACCCAACCCCGGCCAATGGCTGTACATCAAAGAACTCCAGGCCCCGCAATCCGCGAACGGCGGCTACGGCGTCGACCTGTCCAGACGCGAAGTACGCGAAGAATGGAACAGCGTGGACGGCCTGCAGACCGCGTCCCTGTTCCCCAACGGCAAGCTGCTGGTACAAGGCAACCACCCAGGACTGAGCGCCGACGAACTGGCCCGCCAACCAGTCACCCCCGAAGGGCTACTCACGAAAATCCGCCAGAAACTAGCGGACATGCACATGACATGGACGGGACCCGACTCACCACCATCAATGGACGAACGGCTCTTCCAGGCCATCTACCAGATCATGGGCACCCAGGCACTACCACCGGAAGTACGCGCGGCGCTGTTCCGCGGGCTCACCACCATCCCCGGAGTGACCGTCAACCAGGACGCCGTCGACGCCGACGGCAGGCACGGGGTCGCGTTCAGCTACACCGGCGGATGGACCCGCTACGACCTCATCCTGGATCCCGTCGACTTCCGCTTTCTCGGCACCTACGGAGTAACCGTGCAGGACCGGACGACGGACTACACCGACGGCCCCAACTACGAGGTCAAGGCCGGCACGCCGCTCACCCTGACAGCCCTCTTGGAGACCAAGGTGGTGAACGGCCCCGGCCAGAAATGAGCGCACATCGCAGCCCCTTGCACCGCCGATTGTCGAGGGGTACGGGCGTAGCCCGTTTGTTGTTGGGGGAAGGTGAAAAATCAACCGCCCACCGCCTTTACAATGTAGATTTTTAATGGGGCGGGTCAACCTCCGGGGTGCTGTCGCCGGTTCATGGGCCGGCGGAGGCTACCGCGGGAAGTGGACGACAGTTCGTACCTGGGGTTGACGACCGCGGCTCCCCCGCCCGTCTAGCATCCGGCTCTGGTGATCGCGTTCACGCCTCTCGGAGGGACACGTGTGATGGGCCGGTGGCTGGTACGAATCGTCCTGGCGGTGCTCCTGACCGTCGCGCCGCTCACGGGTCTCACGGGGCTCGCCGCCCAGGCGGCGGCCGGCGGATCAGTGGCGGGAGCGGCCGCGGCGGCTGATCCGCCTGGTCCGGGCAGGTATTTCGGGACGCGGGTGCGCGTGGCGAGCAACGTGGCCATCGCCGCCGGCGCCACCCTCACCGTGACGGTCGCCGGGGTCGGCGGCGTGCCTGCGAGCGGCGTGTCCGCGGTCGCGCTCAACGTGGCGGCCAAGGGCGCGACGGCCCTCGGCGCGGTGCACGTCTTCCCCGCCGACCTGGCCGCCGACCCGAACGCCACCGGCGCGCGCTACCGTTCGGGCGTCTGGGAGGACGAGCTCCTCATCGTCAAGACCAGCCCGGACGGCAAGCTCAAGCTCAGGAACACCGGCGCGGGAGCCGTCAACGTCTACGCCGACGTGCACGGCTACTTCCTGGCCCAGGCGGGCACGGCCGGAGCCGGATACGTCCCGGTCGACACCGCCCGCGTCATCGCCAACCAGAGCGTCGCGGCCAACGCCACCGCGTCCTTCCCGGTGACGGGCCTGGGCGGGATCCCGGCCGGGGCCGCGTACGTGGCCTTCAACCTGGTGATCAAGAGCACCGGCAGCGGCAAGACGATCGTCTACCCGTCGGGCACCACGGCGCCGACCGGGTCGAACATGGACTACCGGCCGTCGGCGTTCATGTCCAACCTCGTCATCGTCGCCCCCGGCGCGGACGGCAAGATCACGATCAGCAACCAGGGCGCGGCGGCCCTCACGGTGTACGCCGACGTGACCGGCTACTTCGCCGCGGGCACGGGCGCGGCGATGCTGCCGCTGACCCCCGCGCGCCTGGCCAATTCGGTCAGCGTGGCCGCCGGGGCGACCTACACCGTGACCCCGGTCGGCGCCGCCGGCATCCCGGCCGCCGGGGTGAGCGGCGTCGCCGCCCAGGTCACCGCCAAAAGCACGGTGGCCGGGCTGCTGCGGATCCACCCCTCCGGTCAGAGCTCGGTGCCCGGCGGCGGTTCGGTGGCCTTCCAGGCCAACGACGAGTGGGCCGACGCCGTGCCCGTCCGGCTCGGCCAGGACGGCAAGTTCGTGGTGAAGAACACCGGCACGGCGGCGATCACCCTGTCGGTGGACGTGTTCGGCTACTTCCTGACCAGGCCCCAGGCGCCGGTCACGGTCACCGCCACGCCCGGTGACGGCTCGGCCGCCGTCGCCTGGAAACAACCGGCGGGCGGCGCGGCGGTGACGTCGTACACGGTGACCGCCCTGCCCGGCGGGGCGACCGCGACGGTCGCGGGCGGCCAGCTCAAGGCCACGGTGACGGGCCTGGACAACGACACCGAGTACGCCTTCCGCGTCACGGCGACCGGCGCGGCGGGCGCGGGCCCCGACTCGGCCTCGTCGGCGCCCGTGACGCCGCACGTCCCGAAGGAACCGGGGCGGCCGTTCGTCTCCGCGGCCCGGCCGCGCGACGGCGCGGCACTGGTCACCTGGACGCCGCCGGACAGCGGCGCCGAGACCGTCACGAAATACCTGGTCAAGACCGAACCCGGAGGCGCCGTCACCGAAGTCCCGGGCGACGCGAACGAGACGATCGTCACCGGGCTCACCAACGGCACGGCGTACACCTTCACCGTCTCGGCCGTGAACGCCGCCGGCACCGGCCGGCCGTCGTGGCCCTCGACCGCGGTGACGCCCGCGCCGGCCGAGCCGCCGTTCGCGCCGCCGAACCTCACCGCCGTCCCGCGCGCCGGGCAGATCGTCGTGAGCTGGGCCGCGCCTCCCGACGGCGGATCCCCGATCACCGGCTACACGGTGACGGCCGATCCGGGCGGCGCGACCGTCGAGGCCGGGGCCGACGCGACCACGGCCACGCTGAGCGACCTGACCAACGGCACGGCGTACACGGTGTCCGTCGTGGCCCGCAACAAGGCGGGCGCGGGCGAGCCGGGCAAGGCCGACCCGGTCACGCCCGCCGCGACCGTGCCGCCGGCGGCCCCGGCCGGCGTGCGGGCGGGCGTCACGGCGGACGGGGCGGTGACGGTCGAGTGGGACGCGCCGGCCGACCCCGGCAGCGCCGCGATCACCGGCTACAAGGTCACCGCCGCGCCGGGCGGCGCGACCGCCACGGTGACGGCCACCACGGCCGTGATCAGCGGGCTCGCCACGACGACCCCGTACACCTTCACCGTGGTGGCGACCAGCGCGGCGGGCACCGGGCCCGCAAGCCCGGCGACCGAGCCGGTCACGCCGAAGCTCACGGTGCGCTCGCAGCCGGTCGCGTTGTCGGCGGCGGCGATCGCCGCGATGACCGGCCTGCACGCCGACGGCACGCTCACCTTCGAGAACCCGCCCGCCCAGGTCACGGCCCTGCAGCCGGGCACCCTGGTGACGCTGCCGCCGTCGGCGTCGGCGCCCAACGGGCTGCTCGGCCGGGTGCTGCGGACGTACTGGCGCGACGGGCTGTTCGTGGTCATGACGAAGGACGCGTCGCTGGCCGAGGCGTACGACGCGGCCGACTTCGCGATGGAGGGCGGCATCGACGGCGGCGCCTCCTTCGTCCCGTCGATGGCGGGCGTGAAGGCGAGGGCGGCGGGCGGCCCGTCGGTGGGCTGGCGCAAGGACCGGCTGGTCCTGGAGCTGGGCTTCAGCTACGACGCGGGCGGCCACAACGTCTCGAAGGTGGAGGGATGGGTGGAGCTGTACCCGCGCTACAAACTGTCCGGCTCCACCGGTGACGTCAAGTTCACCCAAACCCTGAAGATCGCCTCCGAGCTGCGGGTCAAGCAGGGCATCAGCAAGGACGTCCTGGACAAGAGGTTCGTCCTCGGCCATGCCAACGGCCCCTGCAAGATCATCAAGATCGGGTACGTCATCGTGCCCGTCTGCCTGCGCTTCGAGGCCGCCATCACGATCAAGAGCACGATCTCGGTCGGGCTCACGTACTCCGTCCACTACGAGAAGGTCTTCGGCGTCACCTGCAAGTCCTCCCGCTCGGCCGCCTCGTGCGACCCCGTCAACACCGGCACCGGGCTGAGCTGGGCGAAGGACGTCGGCGTCTACGAAGACCTCGAAGCCACCATCGCCTTCCCCTTCGACGTGCAGTTCCTGTTCTTCCGGCTGACCGGGCCCGCCGTGGTCATCACCCCGTACGTGCAGCTCAAGGCCGACACGACGCAGGACCCCTGCTGGGAGATCCGCGGCGGAGCCGCGCTCGGCATCGCCTACAGCGTCACGCCGCTCAACAAGGATCTCGTGCGCTACAGCAACGACACGCTCCTCCCGCTGTTCTGGTGGACCATCGCGATGGGCGGGCCGTTCCGGGGGTTCACCGTCAACCCGTCGATGGCGCGCGCCGCCCCCAACCAGAACGTCTCCTTCTCCCTGTCCCCCGCCCCGGGCTCGACGGTGCAGTGGAGTGTGCCCGAAGGGCCGGGCAGCGTCGACTCCTCCGGCACCTACGTCTCCGCCCAGGAGGGCGAGGCCGTCGTGGACGCCTACGCGCCGCCCCAAGGCTCCGACCCGCCGCGCCGGGGCAGGGCGGCCGTCATCGTCGGAACCCGGTACGGCACGCCCAGCACCCCCACGCTGAACGGCTGGACCCACCCCGGGGTCAAGGACATCTCGGTGAGCTGGCAGCCGCCCGCCAACCCCGGCGGCAGTCCGATCACCGACTACGTCATCACCGCCACCCCGACCGACAAGGCGACCCCCTTCCTCAACGCCCTGTTCACCAGGACGGTCTACGCCCCCGGCGACGCCACCCACCAGCTCATCCAGGACCTCGTCCCGGGCACCCCGTACGTCGTCACCGTGGCCGCGCGCAACAGCTCGGCCGGGATCGGCCCGTTCGCCCAGCCCATGACGGTGACGCCGGTCGACCTGGTCTTCGGGCCGCCCTCGCGCGGCGGCTACGACCTGGCCGTGGCCAGCTACACCTCCCCCGACCGGCCCGGCGTGCTGTTCCGGGGGCTGCCCGACACCACCGGTGACGCCGGCAGGCTCGGCGGCACCGCCTCCGGCGACCTGCGCTACGTCTTCTTCGTCACCCAGGCCCGCAGCAACCTCGCCCCCGCCGAGGTGCGCAAACCGGCCGACTACTCCCTCTACCACTTACGCAAGGACACCAGAACCGGCCAGATCGACGTCGTCTCACGCGGCCTCGACGGTCGTACGCCGATCGCGGGCTCGTGGGCCGGCAACTACCGCGTCAGCAACGACGGCAACGTCATCGCCTTCGCCTACGCCGAGGGCAAGGTGCTGGTGCACAACATCAGCGCGGGAACCACCTGGGCCGCTGACGACGGCGCGCGGCTCGTGGACGTCAGCGACGACGGCCGGACCGTCCTGTACTACAAGTCCATCCCGGGCCACGCCTTCGAGTACAACCTGTGGCGGCAGGTCCAGGGCTCGGCGCCGGTGCAACTCGACGCGGGCTGCACCACCGGCGCCGACGCCGAGGTGTGCGTGTCCCACTTCGGCAGCATGTCGGGCGACGGGAACAAGGTCGTCTTCGACACCTGGGACTCCGAGCACTGGTACCGCTCGTGGCTGTCCGTCGGAGGGGGAACGCCGACGCAGCTGTTCCCCGCCGACGGCGTCGTGCTCGACCCCGTCATCTCCCGCGACGGCAGCACCCTGGCCGTGGAGTACACGCCCATCCCCAGCGGCCAGGAGGGCCTGGCGGTCGTGCCGATCACCGCCGCGCACGTCACGACGGCCAACATCGTGGTCCCGCACGACTCCACGAAGCAGCTCTCCGGCAACTCCCTCGCCCTCAGCCCGAACGGGAAATGGCTCGCCTTCCAGTGGTTCGACGGCGCGGGCGTGCCCTCCTCGCTGCGCGTCGCGAACGTCGGCCAGAAGGACGTCTACTCGGCGGCCCAGACAGCGCAGAGCACCCCCAAGACCGCCATGGTCACGGACGGCGGCGTGCTCGTCTACACCCTCGGCGAGCTCAGCCTGTCCTTCGGCATCCCCGGCGTGTACGCCGAATGGGTCGTCCCGTCCATCTTCCGCTGGCCTCCGGGCATCTACCCCTGACCGGCGACCCCGGAGGGGCCTCAGGATATTCCCGGGGCCCCTCCCCCACGCAACACGCCCAGGACGGCGCACCGCCCGCTCAGGTGCGGGGGGATGTTCACGAGTTCCGGGCGCAGCGAGCCGCCGCACCGGTTCCTGGCGGATCGGACGGGTCAGCCTTCGAGGAGTGTGGCGATGGCTTCGGCGCCGCCTTGGTCCAGCCAGCTCGGGAAGTCCAGCAGGTCCGGGTGGCGGTGGCGTAGGGCGGGGATGTCGGCGCGCCATAGTCCGCGTTGGGCGGTAAAGGCCCGAGTGGCGTCCTTGCTCAGGTTCAGCTCCTCGCCGTCGACCTGCTGGTAGGTGATCTGGCGCCCGAGATGCCGGCTGATCAGGCGCACGGTGGCCTCGGGGGTCACTTCGTCGCCCGCCAGCTCCAGGGCCTGGCCGAGATAGGCAGTGGGGTCGGCGAAGGCGAGGGCGGCAAAGGCGCCGATGTCGCTCACGGCGACGAGTTGCACGGGCACATCGGGGGCGAACAGGTGGCGCAGGACTCCGTCGGCGGAGATGCCGCCCAGCGCAAGCCCGGGGATGGTGTGGTTCTCCATGAAGCGCACCGGTCGCAGGATGGTGGCCGGCAGTCCGAGAGCGGCGATGTGCTGCTCGATGGCCCACTTGCTCTCCCAGTAGGAGATGCCGGTGCCTCGCTCGGCACCGCCGACGGAGGCGAAGACCAGGTGGGCGACGCCGGCCGCAGCCGCACTATCCGCCAGGTGACGGCCGCGCCGGATCTCGCGTTCGCTGTCCGGGTCGTCGGGGGTGACGGCGAAGACGCCGTAGGCGTCGGCCATGGCCGCCTTGAGACTGCCGGGATCGTCCAGGTCACCCATCAACAGTTCGGCGCCCGTTGCGGCCAGTTCGCGGGCGGCCGTGGCGCCGGGATCCCGGACCAGAACGCGGACCGGCCAGCCGTCGGCCAGCAGGCGTGCGGCGGTGGCTCCGCCCTGTCGGCCTGTGGCGCCGGTGACCAGGACAGGCTTGCCGGCCCTGCTCGCGGCGGTGGTGGAGAGCGGATGCTCCACGGGTGTGGTCATGTGAGGGACCTCCGGAAAGGGTAAAGTTGAGACTGTCCCGAGAAAATATCGAGACAGTCTCAACTTTGCAAGCGAGGGTTACTCATGAACGCCGACACACCGCCACCCCGCCGTCGCATGCGGGCCGACGCACACCGCAACTACGAGCGGCTGCTGACCGAGGCGGCGGCCGCGTTCGCCGAGCACGGCGCGGACTTCTCCCTGGAGGCGATCGCGCGCCGGGCCGGGGTGGCCAACGGCACGCTCTACGGCCACTTCCCCACCCGCCGGGCCCTGCTGGAGGCGCTGATGGGTGATCGGATGCAGGCCCTGGCCGCGACCGGCGCCGAACTGCTCACCGCGCGCTCCCCCTTCGACGGCCTGGCCACCTGGGCCCGGGCGGCAATGGTGCACACGACGATCTACCGAGGGCTCGGCGCCACGCTCATGCAGGCCGTCGAGGATGAAACCTCCGAACTGCACGCGGCGTGCACAGCGGTGCTCGCCGCCGGAGAGGCGTTGCTGGCCCGGGCGCGGACGGCCGGTGAAGTACGGCCGGATGTCACCGCCCCGGACCTGTACGCGCTGGTCAACGCGGCGGCATGGGCGGGCGAGCAGACCTCCCCACCCCAGGGAGAGCGGCTGCTGACCTTCGGACTGGAGGGATTCCGGGCCTCGGCCCCCGATCGCGAGTGATCGCGATCGGGGGCCGACACGCCCCACGGGACGCCGACTCGCGACAGTTGAACAGGCGAGAGACCAGTCTGCCGAAGGGGATGCCGTATCAGGGTGTCTCGCGCTCCAGGTCTTCCTGCGGCAGGTCGGCGATCGCGCCCACCAGGAGCGGTCCGTTCAGCAGGTCGGCGGTGAACGTCACACCGGTGAGACGGGCCGCCATCGCGAACATGCGCCCGAGGCCGTGTTCGGACAGGTCGTCGTACCGCTGCTCCCACTCCTCGTCCGAGCACTCTTCCAGGGGCAGGCCGAACTCGCGCATGAGGTCGGCGAGCCGGTTCGGGTCGGAACCGGAGCGATGCTCGGGAGTGATCGGGTCGAAGGCGGTGATGACGATGCCGTCAGCGGCGTAGCGGAAGTCGTCGCAGGCGTAGTCGTGTCGCAGAACGGACACCACCTCGGTGCCGGCCGACAGCCGCGACAGCGTACGGTCGTCCGTGCCCGACCAGCCGTACGGCTCCACCACCGCGCACCCGTCGCCGCTCGCGACCACTCCGACGTAACCACCTCCCTCGCCGCCGCCGGTCACCATCGTGAAGTCGGAGACTGCGTCATCCAGCTCGGCGAAGCTCATCTCCGTGCTGGTGCGGGCGCCGAACCGGCGTAGCACCTCGGCCGGGTCGAGCCCGCGCAGCAAGGTCACGCAGCAGATCTCGCCGAGCAGGTCGCCCTCATCGCCGTACGGCGGCTGCAGCCACCGGAACGGCGTCAGCTCATCGATCGTCATGTCGCGATCTTGGCAGGCCCCACCGACATGGTCGGGCCCACTTCACGATTCCGCGCGCACCTGCCGTTCCGGGCCGCGTCCTGGGCCGTCAGCCGGTGACCCTGCCGAACAGGTGGTTGGCGGGAGCGTCCGGGTCGTCGCCGTAGAAGAACTCCGTGACCGCCTGATGGAACTCGGCGCGGTCCAGCACACCCGAGCCGTCCTGGTCCAGAGCGGCGAAGACCGCGGCGCAGTCGTCACCGGGAACGCCGCCGACCGAGTCGAACATCTCCTGGAACTCCGCCTGGTCGATCTTGCCGTCTCCATTGAGGTCGGCGAGGTCGAAGAAGCAGTCGGTCACCGGCTCGATCTGTGCCGGGTACAGGGCGGGGTCGGTCAGGACCCGGCTGAACCCTTCGGTCATCTCCCCCAGATCGACCTTCCCGTCACCGTCGTGGTCCATCGGAGCGATCACGTTCGCCCAGAAGCCGTCCATCCTCTCGGTGAGCAGGCGGGCGGTCTCGGAGTCCGACGCGGCGCCGCGGGCGGCGATGTAACGCTCGCTCATCAGTCGGACGTCCCGCTGGGTGATGAACCCGTCGCCGTCGACGTCGGCGCCCCTGAACCACTGGCCGTACTTGAGGTTTTGAAGTGCAGTCACGATTACGCAAAGTATTCCCTCGGTTACGTGAACGCAAGGGGAAGATGTCTACCCATCGAAGTGTGGTGGGGTGAAGGCGAGCACATCGGGATGAGGGCCGTCGTAGAGCTCGACGTCGACCAGCGCGCTGAGAGCGCTCGGTCCTTGGGACAGGCTTGAGCACGGCCGATCCGCCGTGAGCACATTGGGGTTGCCGTGGCGGTCCAATGTGCCGCTCAGGCCCGGCTGCACCGGATCCCACCACGCTCCGGTGGACAGTTGCACGACGCCTGGCATGACGTCGTCCGACAGTATCGCGCCCGCCAGACAGCTACCTCGGTCGTTGTGGACGCGTACGATCATGCCGGTCTCGATGCCGCGCGCCGCGGCATCCGACGGATTGATCGTCACGGGCTCACGGCCATGGATCTTTGAACTGAGGCTGTGGCCACCGTTGTCGTACTGGCTGTGCAGGCGCGAGGCGGGCTGATTCGAGATCAGATGCAGCGGGAATCGGCCCGACAGATCGGCACCGAGCCACTCCACCGGTTCGAACCACATCGGATGCCCGGCACAGTCGTCGTAGCCGAATGAGTCGATCTCCTCGGAGAAGATCTCGATCCGGCCCGACGGCGTCGGCAGGGGGAAACGCTGCGGATCCGCGCGGAGCGCCTCGAAGCTGCCGGGAAACGGTCCGGTCAACGCCGGCAGCTCGGCGGTGGAGCTGCGCCAGAAGTCGTCGAAGCCCGGCAAGGCGGCATCGTCGCCGAGTTCGGCCCTCGTCTGCTCGTACAGATGCCGGACCCATTCGATCTCGGAGCGCGACTGCGTGAACTCCTGCTCGTATCCGAGCCGGGAGGCCAAGGCGGCGAAGATGTGATGGTCGGTGCGTGACTCCCCCGCCGGCTCGCGGACCTTCGGCATCGCGACGAGGTGGGGGTCGGAGAATCCGGCGGCGAAGTCGTCGCGCTCCAAACTGGTGGCGACAGGCAGGACGATGTCCGCGAACTTGGCCGTGGTGTTCCACCAGGCTTCGTGAACCACCACCGTGTCAGGGGTCTGCCAGGCCCGGGCCAGCCGATGGAGATCCTGGTGGTGATGGAACGGGTTCCCCCCGCACCAGTAGATCAGGCGAAGCTCCGGCAACGTGAGACGCCGGCCGTCGTAGCCGATGGTCCTCCCCGGATGCAGCAGCGTGTCGGCGATCCTCGCGACAGGGATGAAGTCCGGGACAGGATTGGAAACTCCAGGTAACTTCGCCACGGAGGGGCGGCCTCTGGCGACACCTGTCGCGTCCATCGTCGCGTAACCCGCTCCCCAGCCACAGCCAGGCCGACCCATCGACCCGGTCATGGCGGCCAGCACGACAGACATCCACATCGGCTGTTCGCCGTGGTCCGCCCGCTGCACCGCGTAGTTGACCATGATGAGGGAACGTCGCTCGGTCAGGCGGCGAGCGAGGTCGACGATCGTCTCGGGACTGATGCCCGTGATCCTCGCTGCCCAGGCGGCATCCTTGGGGACGCCATCGAGATCACCGGCCACGTAGGAGGCGAAGCGGTCGAACCCGACGCAGCATCGGCGCAGGAAGTCCTCATCGTGCCACCCGTTGACCAGCATCGTGTGGGCGATGCCGAGCATCGCGGCGGTGTCGGTGTTGGGGACGACGGGCAGCCACTCGGCGTCGAGGAAGCCGGCGACGTCGCTGCGGATGGGGCTGACGTTCACGAACCGCACCCCGGCCGCACGGCACCGTCGCTGCAGGTTCAGCGTCTGGTGCCTGGCCAGCCCGCCGGGGTTGATCTGGCTGTTCTTGAGGGCCAGCCCGCCGAACGCCACCACGAGCTCACAGTTGTCGGCTATCTCGTCCCACATCGGCATCCGCGACTGGTAGCTCCACGGATGCCCGCCGATCACATGGGGAAGGATCACCTCCAACGCCGCGGTGCTGTAGGTGTTGCGGGAGTCGGTGAACCCCCCGCCCAGCGCCAGGAACCGCTGGAGCTGGCTCTGCGCGTTGTGGAACACGCCCGCGCTCGCCCAGCCGTAGGACCCGCCGAACACCGCGCTGTCCCCGTGTTGTGAACGCACTCGACGGAGTTCGTCGCTCACCAGCGTGATCGCGTCGTCCCAGCTCACCTCCACGAAGGCGTCCGTGCCTCTGGCCGCGTCGTGGATGCGCGGCTCGCCGTCGAGCCAGCCCTTGCGCACCGCGGGGCGCAGCACGCGAGCGCCGTCGTCGGCGGCCGTCACCATTCCGGGGCCGATGGGTGACGGCACGGGGTCGTCGCCCCTCGGCTCAATACGTACCAACCGCCCGGAGTCGACCACCGCGATGAAACTACCCCAGTGCGTCGCAACCGACATGCGTCGTTCCACCATGCATCAACTCCATCCCTGAAGTTCCCCTGCTCATGACCAGCGGTTGCTTACGTCGCAGGGGCCTCCACTCCAGTCGACGGCCCGCAGGACGGAGATTTCCCCCATGCTCCGCCGCTCAATCCCGTCAGTGCGCACCGGCTCCTTCGGCGTCCTCCGCCCGTCCACGATCTCCTTGACTGACCACCTTTGATTCGGTCATGGCACAATGCCCGCCATGCGTATCCGGATCATGGCCCTGACCGCCGTCGCCTTAACGGCCGCCGGATGTGGTCAGCTACCCCCCGCGCCCCCGGTGAGCGAGACCACCGCGCCGCCTCCCGCGCCTTCGACCAGCGCTCCTTCGCCCTCCGCGAGCGGGGACGCGACGTCCGGCGACGGGGACACCCGGCCCGCGCTGGCCACCGTCCAGGGCACCGTCGAGTCGAACTACAAGGCCGAACTCGTCGGGCTCAACCGCGTCGGCGGCAAGCACCTGGTCGTGCAGCTGCGCCTGTCCACCAGCACCGACAAGCCGCTGCACTGGCAGGCGCCGCTCGCCGACCCGATGCGGCCGCTCAAGTGGCGCTGGCCCTCCGGCATCGCAGTGCTCGACGCCCCGGCCCACCGATGGCTCATGCCGTACAAACCCGCCGACGGCGAATGCCTGTGCAGCGACACCGACCGCGACGACCTCAAAGCGATCATCGACCCCGGCGAGTCGCTGACGGTCTACGCCGTGCTGCCCGCGCCATCCGGCAACCCCGCGACCACGACGATCGTCACACCGATCGGCCCGCCGATGGTCGACGTCCCGATCAGCGACGACCCGCCCGTGCCGCCACCCGGCCGGCAACTGCCCGACGCCGACGCCTCCCAGGTCGAGACCGTCAGCCACCTCATCGAGACGCCGTCGCAGTCGCTCGACCGTACCGAGGAGACGACCGACGACGGCGCCGACCTCAAGGTCAGCCTCTCCTCCGACGTGCTGTTCGCGCTGAACAAGGCGACGCTCACGCCGCGCGCCCGCACGGTGCTGGCCAAGACGGCCAAGCTCATCGACACGTCCGCGGACACGACGATCGAGGTCGACGGCCACGCCGACTCCTCCGGCACCAACGCCATCAACGAACCGCTGTCCCGCCGCCGCGCGGAGGCGGTGCGCCAGGCCCTCATGCCGCTGATCACGCGCGACCAGGTGACGTTCAGGGCCCACGGATACGGCTCCCGCCGCCCGCTGTACAGCAACAGCTCCGACGAGGGACGGCGCCGCAACCGCCGGGTGACGATCACGTTCGCCAAGCCCGCACCGGCTGAAGCGCCGGCCGCCGGCACCACCACGTCCCCGCTGCCTGAGGGCGAAGGGACGAAGGCGACCGTGCGCGCGAAGGGGGTGCCGTTCGACCTGCAGGTGACGGCCTTCCGCCGGATGCCCGGAGACCTGGGCCTGCTCCGCTACTCGATCACCAACCGGGGTGACGGCAAGGCGTGGTACCACGACCTCAACTGGGCCGACGACTGGAACGCCTTCAAGTACCACGCGGCGACGAACATCCAGGTGACCGACCCCGCCGCGCGCCGCCTGTACCGCCCGGCCCGCGTGATCGTGGCCAAGGGGGAGGAACCGGGCACGTACTGCGCGTGCACGAACACCTCCGGGGTGGCGTTGTCGGCGATGAACTTCGAGCCCGGCGAGACGAAGGAGTTCTGGTCGCTGTACGCCCTGCCCGCCCAGGCTGACGCACTGACCGTCAAGGTGGCCACCTGGCGCGCCCTGCAGGTGCCCCTGTCCTGAGCCCGCACCTCGTTGCAGGCTCCGGCCCTCGGGTCCCTGTGGGCCACAGCTGGCTCGAACCGCGATACCGGCCCATGCCGGATACTCGACAACCCGCAGAAACGTCGGATCCGGGGGTGCTACTCCGTCGGTTGCCGGGCGTCATCTGCTGCGCGGGCGAAGGCGCGGATGAGTGGCGTCTCGCTCGCCGTACGCCAGGCGAAGGCCCACCGGCACGGCGGGGCGTCACGGATCGGCACGAAGGCGAGGCTGGGCCAGGGGTAGAAGGTCGCGGCCTCGGCGGTGACCCCGGCGGTGGCCTGGCCCGAGGCGACGGCGCTGAGGGTCTCCTGCCAGGTGGTGACCTTGTGTCCACGGCGGACGGGGCGGCCGGAAGGGGTGTGGTACGGGTTGAAGATCTCCTCCATGCAGGAAGGGATCGACTGGCCCTCGACCACGATGCAGTCGCCGAGGTCCTCCAGGCAGATGGAGTCCCGTCCCATGTAGGGGTGGTCGGCGGAGACCATCAACACCACCTCGGAGGCGTACGAGGTCGGTCTGACGGTCAGATCGGGCTCGCGGATCGGCAACCACACGTGCGCCACGTCCACCTCGCCCGACTTCAGCAGGTCCAGAGGGGAGGCAGGCTGGATCTCGCGGTGCTGGAGCCGGGCGTTCGGGTGCCGGTCGAGGAACAGGTCGAGAACGTTCTTGATCTGCGTGGAGAGCGGGCCGAGTGTGCCGAGGGTCAGTGTGCCCGCGGTGCCGTCGGCGGTGGCCTGAGCGGTCGCGATCCCTTGCACGATCTGCCGGTGGCCACTCTTGAGCGCCTGGTACAGCTGCTCACCGAGCGGGGACAGGCGGACCGCTCGGGTGGTGCGGTCGAACAGGGGCGCGCCGATGCGCCGCTCCTGCTTCTTGATCGATTGGCTGACGCGGGCGGGGCTGATCCCCAGCCGCTCGGCCGTACGGCTGAAGTGCAGCTCCTCGGCCAGCGTCAGGAAGATCTCGATCTCTCGCATCTCCACGGGCGGGCCTCCGCATTCTTCATTTCAGGGTTAAAGGACGTTATCGGATTCGTCGTAGATGCGAGGCGGGCAGGTGGGGAAAGCTTGGCGCGTTCGAAGGAAGTGCGGCTTTGGAGGTTCGGTGCCCGTCGGATATCTGATCCCTGTGGCGCTCGTCGCGATCGGGACACTGTTCGCACTGCGGCCGCTGCCGGGGTGGAGCCCGCTCGGCCGGGTGAGCTACTTCTTCGGGCTGGCCGCCAACGAACTGCCGTTCGCGGCCTTCTTCTGGCTGCTGCTGGCCCCGACGGCGCTGGCGTTCGCCGAGGGTGACATCCACACGGCGGGCGGCTGGGCCGTCGTCGCCCTGGCCGCCGTGACCACGATCGGGCTCACGGTCATCGCCTACCGCGGCCTGGGGGAACGGGCCAGGATCGAGCGCGCCATGACGGAAGGGCTGGGCGCGGGCTGGCGCGCCGCCATCGACGCCGACCTCGCCGCCGGACTGCGCCGCCGTCCGCCGTGGGCCCGCATCCTGCTCCTGCCCATCTACAAGCGCCGCGCGGACGTCCGCCGGGTGGCCGATCTCTCATACGGCGACGCGGGCCGGCGCAACCTGCTCGACCTCTACCACCACCGCTCGCGCCCGTCCGGCGCGCCCGTGCTCATCCACCTGCACGGAGGCGGCTACTCCGGGGGCCACAAGAACAGCCAGTCGCTGCCGTTGCTCTACCGGTTCGCCTCCCAGGGGTGGGTGTGCGTCAGCGCCAACTACCGGCTACGGCCCCAGGCCCAGCACCCGGACCACCTGATCGACCTCAAGAAGATCATCGCCTGGGTACGCGAGCACGCCCACGAGTACGGCGCCGACCCGTCCACGCTGTTCGTCGCGGGCAGTTCGGCGGGCGGGCACATGGCGGCGCTGGCCGCGCTCACCCCCAACGACCCCGCCTTCCAGCCGGGCTTCGAGCACGCCGACACCTCCGTGACCGGCGCCGTCTATCTGAACGGCTGGTACGGCGCCTACTTCGGGCAGGGGCCCGAGTCCTCGCCGCCGGCCCACATCACCGCCGACGCACCGCCGTTCCTCGTGGCCCACGGCGATCTGGACCCGCTGGTGCCCGTGGGCGAGGCCAGGCACTTCGCCGACCAGCTCCGTCGTACGTCGGCCTCCCCCGTCGTCTACGCCGAGCTGCGCGGCGGCAACCACGCCTTCGACCTGTACCATTCGGTCCGCTTCGAGGCGCTCGTCGACGCCATCGAGGCCTTCACCGCCCGAGTGAGATCGCAGCAGCGCACACCGCAGCCTTAGCCCTGCCGTCATGCCACCTGCCGGCCATCGCCTCATCTTCGCTTGCCGATCACGATCCCGGGCAGCCGCGGCGGCCCGGCGTGCGCCGTTTCAGGACCCGCCGCCGCCTCCACCGTCACCCGCGCCGCCACCTCCGCCGTCCCAGCCGCCGCCCCCTCCGTCCCAGGTGCCGCTTCCGCTGTCGTCCGGGGTCCAGCCGACGGAGCCGCAACCGGCGGTCGAGGTGTTGTGGTCGGCCGGGTAGAGGTGACCGTCCGGGATCGAACGCTTGCCGAGCTCGGCTGACAGGTGCGGGTCGCCGAGGTGGCTCAGTCCGTACAGTGCGAGCGGCACGGCCACCGCGTCGGTCCCGGCCTCGTACGGGTGTGCCCGGCGTGCCTTCTCCAACTGGTGGCGGCCCGCGCGGCCGAGCCGGACCGGCCGATTCCTGACGTACAGGGACTGGATCTTCCTGGCCACCAACCAGCTGCCGCCGAACCCGAACAGGGCAGCCACGCTCAGCGGCGGCGACTGCGCGACGATCATGTAGACCACGTCGGCCCCGGCGGCGACGACCGCGACCGTGGGGATCAGCTTCAGGACATCACGGCACACGCGGAAGCCGGGCACGCTCCGGGAGTCGACGAGCAGGCCCAGGTCGGCGAGCCGCCCCCTGATCCCGGCGACCTCCGCACTCTCCGCCAGACGACGCTTGACCTGGACGACCGGCGGGCTCCTGCGCTCGGCGAGGATCGCGACCAGCCGCTCCTCCACGGGGTATCCCGCCGTCACGGCCGTGGAGACGCGGTGGAGCTTCCCGCCTCGGGAGACGCGGACCTCCCCTTCCCTGGCCAGCAGCCCGATCGCGGTGTCCGCCACCCGTACGGGACCGCCCGCGAGATAGGCGAGCTCGTAGTGGCCGAGGTCGACGTCGCGCAGCCCGCCGAGCCTCAGGCGGGCGCGGACGTGCGCCACCTCGGCGGCGAGGACCGTGCCGACGGTGACCGCCCCGAGGAGCACCGCCAACCATGCGAGGATCACGTCCACGCCCACCTCCTGTGTTGTTGATCAACGCGTGAGGCGGACACGAAGGTTCCGAGAAGCGCCACATCCGGCCCTCCCCGTACGAATGACCGCCCGCGGTGACCTCGGACGCCGCCGGTACCAGCACTGGCGGGTCATGTCGCGATCCTTGGACCCGCTGCACGAGGTGTGCTCAGCGGTCCGGTGACGCCATTCCGCTCGACGCCTTTACAACGTAGATCACATCCGCGGCGACTCGCTCGACGTCGTACGTGGCGGTATCGCCCTGCGCCTGCGTGAACGCCCGCCACTGGGCACTGGGCGCTGTATCGCCTGTTCCACAAGCGCCTTCCCTACACCTACCGCTGGTGGGCACGCGACGACCTGCTCGGTTCGCGCTACCTGGCACGGCAGTGCACGACATGGCTACTCGCGACATCACCCCTGTGGGCCTTCATCGGGCTCATGCCCATCGAACTGGTCCACTGGGTGATCCTCTCGACACTCATCCGCATGCTCGGCTTCCTCCCGCAGCGATCCCTGCGCCTCCACCAGCTGAGGAGACACGAATTCAACCTGGACCTGCAGGGCAACTCGCCATAGGTGGCCGACGTTGACGGCACGTGCATGCGGCCAATTGCTGAACAGGCTGGTCGCCACCGATACCTCAGGACCAGGCTCACCGACAGCAAGATCTGAACAGCTCGCAGGGAAAGCAGTTGTCTTGCACGTGCATTTCCATGAACGATCCGGGTGTGACCGTCTTGTTGCTGACAGTCGGCCTGCCAGGGGCCGGCAAGACCACAAGAGCTCGGCAGCTGGCCAAGGAGCGCAATGCGCTTCGGTTGACGCCTGACGAGTGGATGATTCCGTTGTTCGGTGAGCCGGAGGCGGACGGGAAGCGCGATGTCCTGGAAGGACGGCTGCTCTGGCTCGCGCTGGAGGCGTTGAGGCTCGGAACCAACGTGGTCCTGGATTTCGGATGCTGGTCTCGTGACGAGAGGTCCGCCATCCGCTGGTTGGCGAAGTCTGTCGGCGCGTCCTGCGACCTGGTGTACGTGCCGGTCGACCATGAGACCCAACGCGCTCGGATCGCTCATCGCCAGTCGACCGATCCGGACCAGACCTTCCTGATGAGCGAGACAGACCTGTTGCGCTGGAGGACGATGTTCGAGGAGCCGGACGCTGCGGAACTCGACGGGCAGGAGATCGGCAGCCCGCCCCCTGATTGGCCGGGCTGGACCGAGTGGGCCGCCGATCGGTGGCCGTCCTTCACGTAGCTGCCTCTGGTACGGCCCTGCCCGAGAGCGTGGTCGACCGGCTACTCGCCGCGCGGCGGCTGATCTCGACGGTACGGGCCGAGGCAGGCGACTCGACGGACACCTCCCGGTGACCACCCGGAGACTCGGGGCTCGCCTGTCGACGCGTCCCGCTTCCGGCTGATTGCTCATCACTCTCACGAGTGACGAGACCGCGCGAAGCACCGGCCACGATGGAGCGGATGTCGCGAACCGATCTTCACGAGGAGACCGCCTATGGGGAACGGCGCAGAGGGCTCGAAGACCGGTGAGACGGGCGGCTGTGCGGAGGGGGTCCGGTTCCGGGTTCTCGGTCCGTTCGAGGTTCTCGGCGCCCGCGGTCCCGTCACTCCCGGGGGGCCGCGGCAGCGTGCCCTCCTCGCCCGGCTGGTGGCCGCGGCCGGGACGGTCGTCTCCACCGACACGCTGATCGAGGACCTGTACCGGGGCAGGCCGCCGGCGACCGCGGTGGGCTCCGTCCACGTCTACGTGTCGAACCTGCGCCGGGTGCTGGAGCCGTCACGCGCGCCGCGCTCGGCGCCCCGGCTGCTGATGGCACGCAGGCCCGGCTATCTGCTCGCCACCACGGACGTCGATGCGCTGCGCTTCGGCCGGCTGGTCGTGGAGGCCGAGCTGCGTCCGCCCGCGGAGGCGCTGCCGCTGCTGGAGGAGGCGTTGCGGCTGTGGCGCGGCGTCCCCTACGGCGAGTTCGCCGACGAGCTGTGGGCCGTCGCGGAGGTCAACCGCCTGGGTGAGCTGCGCATGAACGCGATCGAGTCCCGCGCCCAGGCGCTGCTGGACGTCGGCCGCCCGCAGCCGGTGATCCACGAGCTGGAGGCCGAGACGGTGGAGCACCCGCTGCGGGAGCGGCTGTGGTGGTTGCGCGCCCTGGCTCTCCACCGGTCCGGGCGGCAGGCCGACGCGCTGGCCACGTTACGCCGGGCCAGGAAGGTCATCGCCGATCAGCTCGGCCTCGATCCCGGCCCTGAGCTGCGGGAACTGGAGTGCCCCGGACCGGCCTCGGGACGGACGAGGGACAGCCGCACAGGGCCGGGCTCGGGCGCAGGGGTGATCGACTGCGCCTGCTGGAGGATGTCCTTTCGGCCAGCCCCCGCTCGCGGCCGATCAGTCGTCCCCGCACCGCGCGCCGGGCATGACCGGCCTCGCCGTCGCGAGTCCCCGGGGAATGGCGGCCGCGTGCCGGGCACGTGACCGGTGTTCTGCCGTCAAGATGTGCCAGGAGACTTGGGAAACACTTAGGAGCCGTCCTGAAGGGACGGTGACTTCCTTAACCTCGCGTCTCGTGCAACAGATGGGCGTGCCCGCAGATCCTTGGGTTCGACGAGTTCATCCAGGCGCGGGGACCTGCCGGGATCGCCGTCGCCGACGGGTTCGTCGTGTGGTCGGTGGGGAAGGCGGCGTCCACCGCATGCCGCTGAGCGGCGGCGCCCCGGAGCGGCTGCGCGGCGCCGACGGGCTCCACCTGACCGCCTGGCCGTGGGCCGCGGCCCGCGCCGGCGAGCTGCCGGACGCGGACCAGAACCGTCTCGCCAACCTGGAGACCGGCCAGTCGCGCGACGTCTCGCTGCCTGACGGGGTCCAGGCGCCTGCCCCAAGGACTGCGCCTGGGTGACCGATACGCGGTTCTCCTCGCCGTCCACCACCCTCTTCTGGGACGCCGCCCAGGAGTCCTGCCAGGGGTGCGGCCGGACCACCGGCTGTGTCGTCAAGACGCGGGCCGGCGGAGTTCGATTCCCATGGCCGGCACGCCGATTGCCGCCCTCCCGGGGCCTGTGGTCGCGGCCGGGGTCAGCGCGTGCCAAACCAGTGGGAGAGTGCTTCTTGTAGCGCAGGCGTGGCTGTTTCGGCGGGTTCGTCGATGGGCGCGGCCCAGGCGATGTGGGCGTCCGGGCGGATCAGCAGGGCGTCGGCCGGTCGCCGGCCGGTCTTGGCGGTGTGGACGTCGACGCGCTGCCCCCAGGCGCGGGCGGCCTCGCGAAGATCGGAGCGGTCGGCGAGGTCGAGGAGGATGGGCCGGGCGGGGTGCAGGAGGTCGGCGACGCAGGTGACGCCCTGGTCGGTGTGCAGGGTGAGGTCGGGGGCGAAGGTGCCGGTCAGCGGGTGGTGGCCGGTGCCGGGCGTGGAGTGGCGGAGGTCGGTTCCGGCGACCAGGGCTCCCATGCGGCGCAGCGGTTGCTCGTCGGTGAGGAGCTCCTGGAAGATCTCACGGAGTGCTTCTGCGGCCGGGTCGTGCCCGCGGCGCAGCGCCACCTGGGCGCGGGTGTGCAGCATGGTGCGGGTCCCGGCGTGGTGGCGTTCGTCGTGGTAGGTGTCCAGCAGGCCGGGCGGTGCCCAGCCGTGCAGGTCGGCGGCCAGCTTCCAGGCCAGGTTGACCGCGTCCAGCATGCCCGCGTTGAGCGCCACGCCGGTGGCCGGGAACAGGTGCGCCGCATCCCCCGCCAGCAGGATGCGCCCAGCCCGGTAGCGCTCGGCCTGGCGGGCCTTGAAGGTGAAGCGCGACAGCCGCGTCGATCCGGCCAGGGGCAGGTCCGCTCCGAGCACGCGGCGGATGCTGTCCTGCAGTTCGGTCAAGGTCATCGGGACGTCGTCGTCGTACTCGGTGCTCTCGTCCTCGATGGTGTAGAGGGAGACGCTCGTGGCGCCGGGTGAGGAGCCGAGGCCGAAGAGGCCGTGGTCGGTGCGGGTGAAACCGGCGCGGATCGTACCGAAGCGTGGGACGTCGAGATCGCCGTTGCCGAGCACGGTGACCGTGCCGGGCAGGGTGACCTGGGCCAGCCGGTTGACCTCGGGGTAGACGGTGCCGGGGAAGCCGATGCCGGCCCAGTCGCGGACGCGGCTGCGCGCGCCGTCGCAGCCCACCAGGTAGCGGGTGCTCACCTGGTACGGTCCGTCCGGGCCCCGCGCGTCCACCCTCACCCCGGCGTCGTCCTGGTTCACCCCGGTCACCTCGTGCCCGCGGCGTACGTCCACACCGAGCTCGCCGGCGCGTTCGTCGAGCAGCCGCTCCAGGTGCTGCTGCGGCAGCGGCAGCGCGTGCAGCGGCGGATCCGCCAGCCGGGTGAAGTCCAGATGCACCCCGCCGAACGGGAATCGGGGTGCCGGGACAGGGCCGGGGCAGGCGGCCTGGAAGCGTTCCAGCAGGCCCCGGTAGCGCAGCAGCTCCAGGATCTGGCCGCCGATACCTCCGGCCTTGGGGGTGTCGCGGCGGTTCGGGTGCCGCTCCAGCACCAGCGGCCGCACCCCGGCCAAGCTCAGTTCGATCGCCAGCATGAGGCCGGTCGGTCCGGCGCCCACAATGATCACGTCGGCGTTCTTCATCAGTCACTTTCCTTGGGATCTGTCGTTGTGCGCAATACGCGAATGTCGTGCCCGCGCCGCCTGAGCGGTGCATTGGGCGCGGCCTGGCCACATGGGAGCGTGATGTGCCGCATGTCGGTCTCAGAGGTCGGCGACGGTGGAGATCGGGGTGTTGAGGATGCCGTCGAACGCCTCCAGGACGGGCGTGTGCACGTAGGCGCTCTGGATCCGGATGCGGTCAGGGCCGAGCGCCGCCTGCGCCTGGCGGAGGTCGACGATGCTGAGCCCGAGCCCGGCCTCGGCGAAGGCGGCCTCGATGCTGCCCGGCTCGGGCGGCTGCAGCGCGGTGTTGTCGATGGCGAAGCCGAAGCGCGCGTTCTCGTCGGGGCGCATGTCGGCGGTGTGTCCGGCGGGGCTGGTCAGGGCGAGGGCGACGTAGTCATCGCCCAGCCGGTTGTGCAGGTGCTGCCCCATGGGCAGCCCGGTGAGCCGGCCGTTGAAGGAGACCGGCGTCTTCTGGATGTGGGCGTTGTGGGCAGCCAGGACGATGCGGGCCTCGGGGCCGGAGCGTTCCAGGTGCCACTGGACCGACCCGGCCATGTAGACGTCCCTGGCCGAGGTGTCGGCGGTCAGGCCGGTGCCGGCGTACAGGCCGGCCATGGCACGGAAGCCGTAGTCGGCGCTGCACGCGGCCTCCAGACGGCGCAGGGCGAGGTCGTAACTGGGCCGGTCGGAACGGGAGAGGTACAACAACTCCACGGCGCGAAAGCGCATGAGCAGTCGCATCAGGATCGCGCTGAGAGCGTCCTGCTCGGCGGCGGCCAGGCGGGCCCAGGCCGGCGCGGCCGAGGCCGCGGAGGAGCCGGCGAACGACCCGGCGATCCGTAGCGCCTCCTGGATCATCGGGAAGGTCTCGGGATCGACCTGGTGCAGGTAGTCGGCGACCGGGGCCAGGGCGGGAAGCAGGGACCCGCCGGCCGCTGGGATGTCGATCCCGGCGAAGCGCACCGGCTCGGCGGCTGAGGCGTTGTGCCGGCGCATCCAGCGCAGCGGCTCGTCGACCCCCACGGGGATCGCCGTGGCGAGCTGGGTCGCCAGCTCGTCGTCCGTGCCTTCGCCCTGGGCCCAGGCGTCCAGGGTGACGCCCTCGCTGAAGCCGTACTCGAAGGCCAGGACGGTGAAGCCGCAGCGTTCGGCCAGGAATCGCAGGATGCGCCGGCGCATGAGCGAGAACTCGGTGATGAAGTGGGAATTCTCACCGACCGCGACGACGCGCGCGTCGCCGACGAGGTCGCGCAGCGGCTCCAGGTCGTCGAGCGGCGCCTCGGGGTCGAGGTGGGTGAGCGGGACGGCGTGGCCGCGCAGCCAGTCGGCGAACGGGGCACGGCGGGACGAAGCGGGCACGAGGACAGCTCGATTCTGATCGTGGAAAGGTGAAGGAACGACGGACGGAGGTGCGTGACGCCGTAGGCGTCGCCGCCGCGACGGCGGATGAGCCTGGCTGGGTTGCCGCCGACGATGCCGTAGTCGGGAACGTCGCCCACGACCATGGCGCCGGAGGCGACGATCGCTCCGTGGCCGATGCGGACGCCGGGCAGGCCGGCGCCGTTCATGATGAATGCCCTCGGTGAGGGAGTGCGCATGGGACGCAGCACGGTCGAGTCAGGGGGACAGGCGTCACGCGATCGTCTTCTCATGAGGTGTCGACAGTGAGGACATCGGGCCAGACGACCCAACCCTTCCTATCGGTACGGAACGTTCCGTACGGATAGGATGATGTCCAAGGCGGACGTCCGCTGTCAAGTACGGAACGTTCCGTACCGATAAGGCGTCGGCGGCAGTGGCCAGCTCAGGCAGCCCCGAGACATGCCCGACCTCCTTCAGCGCCACCGTCATCCAGCGCCACCGTCATCCGCACCGCGTACGGCGGCGAACGCGTCCGGCCGCGGCGCCACGCCGTGCTCGGCAGCCGTCGTCACGATGACCTTCACGGCCCGTTCTCCGGTCTCGGACCCGGGGCGTCGCGGGTGCAGAGTCGTGCCCGACCGGCCGCCAGTGCGGTGACCACGAACGTCGACCGTGCCGACCGGCATCTCGACCAACCCCTATCATCGCCGAATGATCGAGCTTCAGGAGGGCGGGGAGATCGCCTGCCCGGCCGCGCGCGTGTGGCGGTCGTCGCCGACTACGGCCAGGACCCACGCTGGCGCAAGGGCGTCGAGACGATGGCGCCGCACCCCGAAGGCATCGTCCGGGTGGGCATGACCACCGCCGAGGTGATGCGGTTCGCGGGCCGGACCTACCGCAACGGCGGCGAGGTCATCCGGGTGGAGCCGGGGCGCTCGTTCGCCTGGCGCACTACTTCGGGGATCGACGCCGAGGGCGGCAGGCTCGTCGAGCCGCTCGGTGAGGACCGGTGCCGCTTCACCTTCCACGTGCGCGTCACCCCACGCGCGACCTCCGAGAGGCTGCTGGAGCCGGTGCTGAGGCGGTTGCTGCGCCGGTCGATCCGTGCCGATGTCCGCCGCTTGGCCGGCCTCTGCGATTCTTGACCCCCACGCGGTCGTCCAGCATCGCGACGACCACAGGCCCCAAGGGAAGATCTCGCATCGGCCCCTTGTCCGTTCTGGAGTCCGCGCCCATGCCGCCTCTGCCCGTACGGAACGTTCCGTACCGATAGGGTGTCGGCATGACCGACACGCCCCACCGTCGCGGTGCCGACCGGACCGAGGCCATCATGCGGGCCACGCTGGAGCTCGGCCAGGAGATCGGCTACGCCAAACTGAGCATGGAGGCGGTCGCCATCCGGGCGGGCGCCAGCAAGCAGACCCTCTACCGCCGATGGCCGTCCAAGGCAGCCCTGCTGTTCGACTCGCTGTTGTCGGTGAACGGGCCCGCCCTGGACTACCCCGACACCGGCGACCTCGTGGCCGACTTGCGCGCCCAGATCCACTCGGCCGTTGACCTGCTGGCCGAACCACCCGTCGGCCCCCTGTTCAAGGCCCTGATCGGCGAGGCCCAGCACGATCCCCAGATCGCCACCGCACTCAACGAGCGCTTCATCGCCCCACAGGCGGACAAGACCGTCGCTCGTTTGAAGACGGCCCGCGACCAGGGTCAACTGTCGCCCTCCTTCGACCTCGACCTGGCCATGGCGATCCTGTCCGGCCCGCTGTACTTCCAGCTTCTGGTCACCCAGGAACCGCTGACTCATGAATACGTCGACCGGATCCTCGACGCCCTGTTCACCGGGATCGGCCCTACCCGTACAAATTGACGTCCTTTCCACGGGGTCAGCCCAGCTGTGCCGCCTCGGGGCGCAGCCTGCGGGCGATCAGCATGCCCGCGACGGCGAGCAGGCCGGTGAGGACGAAGACGCCCAGCAGTGCGGTGCGAGTGGAGCCGCCGTGGTTCTGGGCGAAGGCGATGGCCGCGCCGCCGAGCCCGGCGATCACGCCGGTCGCCAGGGTCTGGGCGAGCTGCAGTGCGCCGCTGTCCTCGCCCTGCCGCTCCGGCGGGGCCTGCTCCAGTGTGGCGGTGGTGGAGGCGTTGAAGCCGATGCCCCTGCCGAGGCCGCCGACGGCCCATCCGACCAGGGCGATCCAGGAGGGGAGTGCACTGGTCAGGATCGTGAGCGCGATCAGGGCGACGCCCGCCAGCAGGACGGCGAAGCCAAGCACGGTGGAGGCCGTGCGCGTGCCGTTCTTCCCGTTGTCCCGCTGGGCCTGCAGTCCTGCGCCGACAACCCACGTGATGGCTCCGGCGGACAGTCCCAGACCGGCCGGTGTGGCGCCCATGCCCCGCAGTTGCTGCAGCCCGAGGGGCAGGAAGGCTTCGCTGCCGAAATAGACACCGCACAGCAGGCCACGGACGACGACCCCCGCGCCGAGGCCGGCCCGGGGCGCTGAGGGTGCCTTCCGGGGTGACCCGGCGCAGCGCGGGCACGGCGACGGCGACACCGGCCACGGCCACGGCCAGCACGATCATCAGGACGGGGTTCTTCAGCAGCAGTGCCTGGAGCAGTACGCCGGTGCCCACGGTGAGCAGGATCGCGCCGGCCAGCGGACGCTTCCACCACGGAGCGGCCGGGGCCGGGGCGGTGGCGGCTGCTTCTGCGCGGTGCAGGCGGCGCAGGCCGGGCAAAGTGAGCAGCGCGGCCACCCCGGCGATCGGCAGCATGAGCAGGAACACCGACCGCCACGTGAGGTGGTCGGCCAGGATGCCTGTGACGGCGGGGCCGACGAGGGAAGGGATCGTCCAGGCCGAGGACAGCAGGGCGTACATCCGGGCCCGCAGGCGCTCGGGGTAGGTGAGTCCGATCATGGTGTAGGCCATGGACATGACCGCTCCTACGCCCAGGCCCTGTCCGAAGCGGCCCACCAGGAACAGCAGCCAGGAGGGTGCGGCGCCGGCCACCACGCAGCCCACTGCGAAGACGAGCATGCCCAGGGTCATCGAACGCCAGGGGCCCCGGCGGTCGGCGGCGCGCCCGGCGAGCACGGTGCCGATGATGTTGGCGAGCATCAGTGCCGACAGGCCCCACCCGTAGGCGCCCAGGCCGTCGAGGTCCTCCGCGAAAGCCGGGGCCCGCCAAGCCTCCGGCAGGCCGCGGGACACCCGGATCGACGAGGCCGTGCCCGAAGCGGTGATGGAGATCCTCAACGAGGTCGGTTACGGCAACCTCACGCTGGAGGCGGTGGCCGCCCGCGCCGGTACGAGCAAACCCGCGCTGCGTCGCCGCTGGCGCTCCCGCCAGCACCTGGTCGTGTCGGCTCTGGCCCAGACCATCGGCACCACGCCGACCCCCGACACCGGCTGCACCCACTGCGACCTCATCGCCGGTATCGGCACCCTCAGCGAGGCCTTCACCAGCACCGTGGGCCGAAGAGCACTGCCGGGGCTCGTCGCGGACCTCGCCGACGACCCCCGGCTGGAGAAGGAGTTCATGGACACCTTCTTCCATCCGCGCCGCGCCACCACTGCCGAAGCGCTGCGTCGCGGCATCGACCGGGGTGACGTCCGACCCGACGCGGACATCGATCTTCTGCTGGATATGCTGGCGTCGACCACGTGCTACCGCGTGCTCTTCGAGCACCTGCCCATCACGCCAGAACTTGCCGAAGACGTCGTATCGGTGGTCATGGCGGGCGTCGCCACCAAGCGGTGGCGTGACGAGCACGGCCCCTCATGCGACGTGTCAGGGTGACGTCGGGGAGGAAGCGGCCGTGCTCCAGCCCGCAGCCGGTGTGCGCGGTGCCCGAGCCATAGGCGCGATCATGGTGTCTCTTCGATGGACAGTTGTGGCGGCGTCATGGGCGTGGAACCGGTGGACTGGGTCGAGATCCCGGCCTGAACGTTGCGGCGGGGCACGCCCGCCGAAGATGTGGAGGAGGTCGCGCGCCGCTACGCCGACACCGGGGTGCCGGTGGAGTGGTACCGGAAGGAGGCCCCGCGCGCCGAGATCCACGTCCCGGGCTTGCGGGTCGCCCCATCCTTGTGACCGTCGAGCAATGGACGCTCTTCGCGCGGGCCACCGGCAGGCCGGTGCCGCAGGCGCCGGCCTGCCGGTCATCGGTGTCACCTGGCAGGAGGCGACGGACTGTTGCCGGTGGCTGGAGGAGCGGCTCGGCGGCGTCGAGGTGCGCCTGCCGACCGAGGACGAATGGGAGCGCCGCCCGGGGCGACGACGACCGTGAGTTCCCCTGGGGTGAGGAGTACCGTACCGGGCTGGCCAATCTCGTGGACCTGGGCATCGGCACGACCACGCCGGTCGGCTCGTTCCCCGAGGGGGCCGGTCCGTTCGGCGTCCTGGACATGGCGGGCAACGCCGGCGAATGGACCTCCACCGTCTACGCCCCTACCCGGGCGCTCCCCTTGAGGTGCCGAGGACCGAGGGCTGGGCCTTCGACCCGCACATCACTCGGGGCGGCGCGCAGGTACCAGTCGACCGGTCCCATGCAGACCACGGCGGAGAGCGTGGAGATCCGCCCGCGGTACGGCAGCAGCGTCGCATGGCCTGCTCGGCACCCCCAGACGGGTGCGTGGCCGGTGTGGGGAGGCATCGGCGAGGAGTGGTGCCAGAAGGAGGCGAGCGGGGATGGCCGGGATACCCGACGTCCGGTGGGCGTTCGGGGCGCTCGACGTCAGGAGGGGCGGGCCACGTACGCCTGCTTGGCGTCGCCGGAGAAGCCGCAGGCGCGGTAGAAGGCGTGGGTCGCAGGGCTGCGGGAGCCGGTCATCAGCATCGCCTTGTAGCAGCCCGCGTCCGATGCGGCCCGCAGGGTGCCGGCCATGAGCTGCTTGCCCAGTCCGCGGGAGATTCCAGGATCTGGCGGAAGACCACGGCGTCGGACCCGTCCTTGAGAGCCGGGTCATCCGGCTGCGGTTGCCGGTAGAGGCGGACGATGTGCTCGAAATCGTCGAGCCGGGCCTCGCGGAACATGCGTGGAGCATGGCAACGCGCCGAGCCCGTCCCCTTGACGCGGGTCAGCGGACGACGGCGCGGACGAGGAGGCGCTGCAGGGCGCCCTGCTCCTCGGAGGAGAGCGGAGCCAGCGGGGAGTCACTGGACAGCAGCTCCAGCAGGCGCTCGCGCAGTTCGGTGCCCGCCGGCGTCAGGACGAGATGCTTGGCGCGACGGTTGCCCGGGTGGGGATGGCGTTCGAGGTAGCCCTGTTCCTCAAGACGGTCGGCGACGAAGGTGGCGTTGGAGGGCTCGCAGCTCATCCGTTCGGCGAGCTCGCGCAAGGTCATGGGGCCGGTCAGCTCGCGCATCGCGACGCCTTGCGAGGCGGTCAGGCCGAGGGTGGCCGCGCGGGTCCGGACGTGCGCCTCGATCTGTTTGGCCAGGCCGTTGATCAGGCCACAGAGCTCGCGGTCGGCCTGAACCTGGGTCTCGTGCTCGTCGGTCACGTCCTCAGTCTACTGCAACTCGAATGATTGCAATTCGAATGGTTCTAGCTGTAACGTTCGGCAGGCGCCACCGTCCCGGCGGCGCCTCCTTCGAGCACGAGGCAGGCATCATGGCCACGACGACCGCTTTCGACCGCACGCGCCTGAGCCGCGCGCCCCGCGTCCGCTCCGTCCAACTGGGTGACCTGACGATCACCCATGTCCCCGACGGACTGGTACGGCTCAAGCCTCGCGGCTGGCTGCCCGCCGCCACCGACGCCGACTGGGCCGCCCATCGCGACCACCTCGACGACGACGGCAACCTGGTCGCCGGGATCGGCGGCCTGCTGGTCGAGCGAGGCGACCGGGCGCTGCTCATCGACACCGGGTTCGGCCCCGAATCCCATCCGGACGACCCGGCCAACCCGCTGCTCGGCAAGCTGTACGGCGGCCAACTGCTGGACAACCTGCGGCGACTGGGCCGTACGCCGGAGCAGATCGAGGCCGTCGCCATCACCCACCTGCACTCCGACCACCTCGGCTGGGCCTGGAGCACCGCCCCCGGCGAGGACGCACCGCCCTTCGCCCACGCCGCGCATCTCGTCGCCGCGCCCGAGTGGGAGGGGCGCGACCTCGCCGGCGAGCCGCGGCTCGCCGTCTTGGAACCCCGCGTCCGCACGATCGAGGACGGCGAGAACATCTTCCCCGGCGTCCACGCCTCGTTCGCGCCCGGACACACGATCGGGCACACCACCTACACCATCACGGGCGGCGACCGGCGGCTCATCGTGTTCGGCGACGCCCTGCACGCGCCGGTCCAGGTCACCCACCCCGAATGGTCCTGCGGGATCGACCACGACCCCGCCGAGTCCGCCGGGCACCGCCGCCGCCTGGTCGAGGAACTGAGCCGTCCGGACACGATCGGCTACGGCGGCCACTTCGCGGACGTGACCTTCGGACGCGCCGAACCCCGCCCCGACGGCCGGTTCGTCTGGACCCCGGTCGCCTGACCACCTGCCGCAGCCCCGCACTTTCGGCCGTGGCAACGCCACTGCGTCCCGCTTTACCGCAGTCGGTCGCGGCGGCGGGTCAGGGACGCGGTCTCGGCGGTGTTGCCCGCCAGTTCGATCGCCTTGTCGTAGGCCGCGCGCGCGTCACGGTCGCGGCCCAGGCGCCGCAGCAGGTCGGCGCGGGTGGCGTGGTAGGCGTGGTAACCGGCCAACCTCTCCCCGAGACGGTCGACGGCCGCCAGCGCCACGTCCGGGCCGTCGAGTTCGGCGACCGCGACGGCCCGGTTGAGCGCGATGACCGGCGAGGGGTCGAGGCGGACGAGCTGGTCGTAGAGGGCCAGGACCTGCGACCAGTCGGTGTCGCGCATGTCGCGGGCGGAGGTGTGCACGGCGTTGATCGCCGCGAGGATCTGGTAGCGCCCCGGAGCCACCCCGGCGGCGGCAGCGGCGAGGCGTTCGCGTACCAGCCGGTGCCCTTCGGCGATCAGCGCGGCGTCCCAGACGCCACGGTCCTGCTCGTCGAGAGCGACCAGTTCGCCGCCGGACGAGACCCGGGCGGGACGGCGGGCCTCGGTGAGCAGCATCAGCGCCAGCAGCCCGGCCACCTCGCCGTCGCCGGGCAGGAGGGCACGGATCAGGCGCGTGAGCCGGATCGCCTCGGCGGTCAGCTCGTGCCGGACGGGATCGCTGCCGGCGCCGGTGGCCAGGTAGCCCTCGTTGAAGACGAGGAACAGCACGGCCAGCACGCCCGAGACCCGCGCCGGGAGGTCCTCGGCGGACGGCACCCGATACGGGATGCGCGCGGCCTTGATCTTGGCCTTCGCTCGGGTGATCCGCTGCCCCATGGCGCTCTCGGCCACCAGGAAGGCGCGGGCGATCTCGGGCATGGTCAGGCCCGCGACCATGCGCAGCGTGAGCGCCACCCGCGTCTCCATCGCCAGCGCCGGGTGACAGCAGGTGAAGATCAGCCGGAGCCGGTCGTCGTCGATCGCGCCCGTAGGCTCGGGCGGAGCGTCGTCGTACACCATTCGAGCCTCCTTCTGCTTGTCGTCGCGCTTGTTCTCGCGCCGGACGCGGTCGATGGCCTTGTGGGTGGCGGTGGTGGTCAGCCAGGCGCCCGGATTGGGCGGTACGCCGTCGTCCGGCCAGCGCTGGACGGCGGTCGCGAACGCCTCGGCTGCCGCCTCCTCGGCGACGTCGAGGTCACCGAAGCGCCTGGCCAGGGAGGCGACCACCCGGGCCCACTCCTCGTGGTGGGCCCGGACGATCGCCTCGCGGACGTCGATGCCGTTCACAGGAACGGTCGCACCTCGACCTTCCGGTTGCAGGCCTTCGACCCGGCGGCGGCCAGCTTGAGCGCCACGTCGAGGTCGGCCGCCTCGATGATCCAGAAGCCGGCGAGGTACTCCTTGGACTCCAGAAAGGGCCCATCGGTGACCATCGCCTCCCCACCGCGGTTGTCGATGACGGTGGCCGTGTCGGGTGAGGCCAGGCCGCCGGCGAAGACCCAGTGGCCCTCGGTCCGGAGCCGGTCGTTGAAGACGTCGATCGCCGCGTCCTCCTCCGGGGTGGCCAAGGTGCTCTTGTCGTGAATCACGGACATCAGGTACTGCATCTGAGGATCCTCTCCTGTCGCGTGCCGATCGGGGACTTCACGGGGTCGGGTACTGCGGGCGCCCGGCCGGCCGGAACACCTGGATCGTCACGCCGTTGCCGTCGACCCGCGACTCGACCAGGTCGAGCGCGAGATCCGGGCCGGCGTCCGGGGAACAGGCGAGCGCCCTGGCCGAGGATCACCGGGACGACGATCAGAGTCAACTCGTCGACCAGATCGTTCGCCAGCAGCCACCGGACCAGGGTGCCGCTGCCGTGCACCTGCGGCCCATCCGCCGCGGTCGAACCCGTTCCTGCGGTCCTCCTCCGACGCGCCGCCGTTGCCCTGCATCACTCCGTCGATGGTGACCTGAGTCATGGTCGTCAGCTTCATGACCGCGATTCCTCCGCCGTGGCGCCGCCCCTCGCGGGCGGCCTCACCCCTGCTACGAACACCACCGCCCCGATCCGACACCGCCCCACCGATCTCTTCGAAGATTTTTCCGGGACGCCGGCCGTCAGCGATCCCGCGTCAGAAGCCGCGGGACCGGTTCGACTGACTCCATCGGCTCGTCACACGCTCGCCATGTACGTCCACGTTCCGTCACTCTCCGTGATAATCGTCCGGATTGAGTCATACGGTATCGATCAGACAAGGTGGCCACTTTCGCGGAGCGGTCTCTGGCGCGTCGTGACACGCCGCCTGCCGCACCATCCGCGAGGCCGCCCTCGACCGCATCACTTCTTCTTGGCACTTGCTGTGCAGCGAGCGCCAGAAGCCGAACAGCTCACGGAGGACACGATGAAACGCACAGCCCTTCTACGGCGTGCCGCCGTACCGGTGCTGGCGGCGGCGCCGCTGATGGGAGCCGCGTCGACGGCTCAGGCGGCGACCGGCGGCGACGGTGACGGTGACGGTGACGGCGGAGGCAAGGGCCCCTGCCCGCACGCCTGCCCACCGGGACGCCCCGGCCCGCCCGGTCCGCCCGGTCCGCCCTGAGCGGTCGAGGCGCCCGTCGTCGTGACCCGGGAGATCTCGACACTGACGGTCAGGGATCCGACCGTCTCCGTCGAGTGTCCGGCCGACACCGCGGTCAGCGGCGGGGGTGCGTCTTTGGACCCCTACCCGCCGGGAGCCGTGCTCATCAGCAGCGTCCCGAGCGGGAACGGCTGGTCGGCAGCGGCGCGCAACAACCTCAATGCGGGGACGCTGCACGTCTACGCGTTGTGCATTCCGGTGACCGCCTGACGCGGCGGACCCTCCGGGGACCGCGGCCGAGTCGCAGGCGCATGTCGTTCTCCTGAGGATCGAAGAGGGTCCGGCGCCGCCTGGCGGGCGGGACCGGCCGAGGATCCGCACACGCGGCCGGCCGCGTCCCCGGACGTCGCCAGGCGGTCAGTCGATCTCCCACCTGACCGTGTGGGCCGCGCCGTACGCCGAGACCGTCATGCCCGCCGCGGTCCGCTGATGGAGGGGTCCTCGCCGCGGTCGATGTGGTCGGCGTGGAACAGGCCCTGGGTCAGCAGCCGGCGTACGTGCTCGTCGGCGGCGCTGTAGTAGACGAAGGTACCCTCACGACGCCCCTTGACCAGGCCGGCCAGGCGGAGCTTGGCCAGGTGCTGGCTGACCGCGGTGGGCGCGGCGTCGGCGAGCTCGGCCAGGCAGGCGACGTTGGACTCGCCCTGCAGCAATGCCCACAAGATCTTGATCCGGGTGGGGTCGGACAGCAGCCGGAAGGACTCGGCGGCCAGGTGCACCTGTTCCTCGTTCGGCATGTCGAAGTCGGGCAGCGACGTGTGCATGGCCGTCAGCATATCCCGAGATCCCACTAGTTGCGCATCTGCGTGACTGCGCATATATGCTGCCATGGTGTCAACCGACGTGAGAACCTCCCCCGTACCTGAGGCCGGTGACGCCGCCCAGGCGCAGGCCAGGTCGGCCTGGCAAGCCGGAACGTGGTCGTTGCCCGAGGTGCGCTGGGCCACGGCCGCCACCCTGCTGTTCGCCGCCGGCGGCATCTGCCAGCTGTCCGGCGCGCCCTCGTGGCTGTGGTGGGGCCTGTACCTCACCTGCTACGCCGCAGGAGGCTGGGAGCCGGGCCTGTCAGGGCTCAAGGCGCTGCGCGACAAGACCCTGGACGTCGACCTGCTCATGGTGGTCGCCGCGATCGGCGCGGCCGCCATCGGGCAGGTCTTCGACGGCGCGCTGCTGATCGTCATCTTCGCCACCTCCGGGGCGCTGGAGGCGCTGGCCACCAAGCGCACCCAGGACGCCGTGCGCGGCCTGCTGGGCCTGGCCCCCGAGCAGGCCACCCGCCTGTCCGAGGCAGATGACGAGGAGCGGGTCGCCACCGCCGACCTGGCGGTCGGCGAGGTGATCCTGGTACGGCCCGGCGAGCGGATCGGCGCAGACGGCCACGTCACCGCCGGAGCCAGTGCAGTTGATCAGGCCGGCATCACCGGCGAGAGCGTGCCGGCCGACAAGAGCATGGGCGACGAGGTGTTCGCCGGCACGGTCAACGGCACCGGCGTGCTGCGGGTGCGCGTGACGCGCCCGGCGGCCGAGACCGTGATCGCCCGGATCGTGGCCATGGTGGAGCAGGCCGGCGCCACCAAGGCACGCACCCAGCTGTTCATCGAGAAGATCGAGCAGCGCTACTCCGTCGTCATGGTCGCGGCCACGGCGGCGCTCTTCGTCCTCCCGCTGGCCTGGGGAGTAGCGCTGCAGGACGCCCTGCTGCGGGCGATGACGTTCATGATCGTCGCCTCGCCGTGCGCGGTGGTGCTGGCCACCATGCCGCCGCTGCTGGCCGCCATGGCCAACGCGAGCCGGCACGGCGTGCTGGTCAAGTCAGCCGTGGTGATGGAACAGCTGGGCACGGTGACCCAGGTCGCCTTCGACAAGACCGGCACCCTGACCGAGGGCCGTCCGCACCTGGCCGGCGTGCACGTCCTGCCGGGGGCCGGGCTGGGCGAGCGGCGTCTGCTCGCGCTGGCCGCCGCCGCCGAGCAGGGCTCCGAACACCCGCTCGGCCGCGCCGTCGTCCAGGCCGCCCGCGCGGACGGCCTGGCGCCGGCCCACGCCCAGGAGTTCGACTCCGAGCCGGGGCGCGGCGTGCGGGCCCGCGTCGACGGCCTGCTGGTGGAGGTGGCCCGTCCGGCTCACCTGCCGGGCAACGACGGGGACGTGAACGACGCCTCGGCCGCGCGGCTCGTCGCCGACCTTCAGGAAGGCGGGCACACCGTGGTCGTGGTCCGGGTGGACGGCGAGGTGGCCGGCTTCCTGGCCCTGGCCGACCGGATGCGGCCCGGCGCAGGTGAGACCGTCGCCCACCTGACGGCACTGACCAGGGCCGCGCCGGTGCTGCTGACCGGCGACAACCCGCGCGCCGCCCGCCGCCTCGCCGCCCAGGCGGGCATCACCGACGTGCGCGCCGACCTGCTACCGGCCGACAAGGTGACGGCCGTCCAGGGGCTGCAGGCGCGAGGCGCGCGGGTGGCCCTGGTCGGCGACGGCGTCAACGACGCGCCCGCGCTGGCCGGAGCGCACGCGGGCATCGCCATGGGCCGCACCGGATCGGACCTGGCGCTCGACACCGCGGACGCGGTCATCACCCGCGACGAGCTGGCCACCGTGCCCGCCGTGATCGCCCTGGCCCGGCGCGCCCGCCGCCTGGTCGTGGCCAACCTCGTCATCGCCTTCACCTTCATCGCCGTGCTGGTCACCTGGGACCTGTTCGGCGACCTGCCGCTGCCGCTGGGCGTGGCCGGTCACGAGGGCTCCACCGTCATCGTCGGCCTCAACGGGCTACGCCTGCTCCGCAACGCCGCCTGGCGGCGCGCGGCCCAACCGACTGGTGCTTCCTGGTGAAGCGGTCCGTCATCATCGGCCTTCATCCGCGCTCCCAACACCCGCAAGGCCCCCAGCTCCAGCACCGTGCCGGCGCGGCCCGCTACGAAGCCACCGTCCCCATCGCCGCCATCGACGACCGGCTCGTCATTCCTTGACCCTGGGATACATGGTGGAGACGCTGCTGTCGGGGTCGTAGGAGTCGGAGAGTTCGATCGTCGACGGTTCCAGGTCGTGGACCGCGTGTTTGCATTCGATCTGGAAGGCGATCTCGGTGGGGGTGCTACCGACCTCCTTGAGGTAGAGGTCCAGTCGCTGGTTCACCTGATCTGTTTCATCTATGTCGTACAAGGTGACGAGGCCCCCTGCGACGAGGGCGTCGAGCGAGTCCGTGACGGGCGTGAATCCGGAAAGTATCTCGCACTCGATCATCGCCAGGTCCGTGGACGGCTGCGACGAGTTGAGGAGGCGGGCAGTGATGTGCAGGGTCACTCTTTCCCCCTTCTCGGCCGTGTCATCCCCCTTGGGCAAATGCCAGGGCTTGCCGTCCTGGTCAAGACATTTGGCCTGGACGCTGAACCCCTGAATCGTCTGAGTCATTGAAGCCTCGTCACTTCCTGTGGTTGTTGACATTCCCGAAGGCCGCCGCGTTCGGGCCCCGGCGTCAATCGGCGATCGACAGTCTCGGATCGACCAGGCGCTCGTTGCGCGGATGGTGAACGTGGAAGTCCGGCATCGGCACCGCGGGCGTCTGGCCGAACACGCCGGCCATGTACTCGACCAGTCCTCTGCATCTCTCGGGGTCGAACACTTCCTGGTCGGTTTCCTCGACGGTGCCCCCGATGACGACGTGGTCATGGCGCGGGAACAGGTACCCGTTCTGCCCGTACAGGTATTCCAGGTTCATCTGCGGCCGCAACATCGCGAGCTGTCCTCTGTACGAGATCATGTCGTTGTCGTTCCACAAGTCCTTCGCGCCGAGCCCGGTGCAGTTGACGACGACCTTCTGCGTCAGGGACGTGAGCACGTCCGTGCTGTTGATGAATCTCCGGCTCACGAACGTGACGCCGCGCGCCCTCAGGTCACGTTCCAGCCGGGGAATGAAGATCGGCGGTTCGACGAGCAACGTCCGGTACCTGTATCCGGAGGTGTTGTGCCCTTCGAACGGCAGGCGCGGGAGATATTCGCGCGGCGGCAGCAGTCCCGGCACGAGGTCGTGCACCACGTCGATGCCCGAGGTGGGGCCGACGCTGTAGTTGTCGACCTCGGAGACGCCGAAGCCCTTGCCGATGCCGGCCTTGAACATGGTGTAGGCGGTCCTGAGGATGGACTGGAACTCCTGCACCTTGGCGAAGTCCTTGGAATACTCCAGGATCGACGCCGCCCATTGGCCGCCGGCCTTGTACGACGTGGTCTCGACCGGCGTGCGGTCGGAATAGATCGTGACGTTCAGTCCGAGGTCGAGCAGCAGCGTCGCGGCGGTCATTCCCATGACGCCTGCGCCGATCACCGCGATCTCCCTTTCGACGATCCCGGTCTCGGCCTGGCGTTTGAGGACCATGTCCCGCACCTTGGCGGCGCAGCCCCAGCTCAGCGTGATGCCTCCACCGCCGTGGCCGTAGTTGTGAATGACGAACTTGTCGCCCAGCACCTCTTTGTCGAGCCGATAGGACTTCTTGCGGTACGGCCTCAGACCCGCGACGCACGCACCCGGTTGATGGGGGTCGAAGGTGAAGTCCGGAGTGGGCAGATGGGAAGGGGTGCTCACTCCACGCTCGTCCAGCAGCATGTCCGGCTCCGGTGATCAGACGCTTGGCCATCGGTACGCATACCCGCGCGGCAGTGCGGCTCTTCCCCCGATCCCAACGCTTGACCGGCCTCTGGACGACTGTTTCCCCAGGCGGCGACGACGTCCGGCCGTGCCGCACATGGACGCCTTGACCTGTGAAAACACCCGTCCTGAGTAAGGTCAAGCCACGTTCGCCCGGCCGGCTGCGCGGGTAGGCGTCCCAAGCGGCCGGACGATCCGCGCCTGTCCCTTCCGACCGATCTGCCGTACGGCGGGCATGCCCAGGAGCGTCATCGTGCCCTTCACCGTTGCCGACTACATCCTTGAGCGGCTGAGCCAGCAACAGGTCGACACCCTGTTCGGTGTGCCCGCCGCCTACGGCGCCCCGCTGTTCGACGCGGTGGGCGCCCACCACATCACGCCGGTCGTGACCGCCACCGACCTCGAAGCGGGCTACGCGGCCGACGGTTACGCGCGTACGAAGGGCCTCGGCGCCGCCGCGGTGGCCAACGGCGTCGGCATGCTCAGCATGATCAACGCCATCGCCGGCGCGTTCGTCGAGCGCAGCCCGGTCGTCGTCGTGAACGGCGGCCCGAGCGCCGCGAACCTGGCCAACCTGAAGAACTTGGATGTCCTGTTCTCGCACTCGACCGGCCAGCCCGACGGAGACCTCAACGCCTACCGGCTGGTCACCGCGAGCGCCGCCCGCGCCGGGCAGGCCGCCGACGTGCCCGCCCTGGTCGACACCGCGATCTCGACGGCGGTCAGGAAGAAGCGGCCGGTCTACATCGAGATCGATCGGACCATCTGGACGGCGGCCTGTTCGCCCCCTTCCGGGGCGTTGCCCGTCACCAATCCGGCGGCGGGCACCGAGCAGCAGCTCGCCGCCACGATCGTGGGGCTCGTTCGCGCCGCCACGAAACCCGTGCTCCTGCTGGGCACCGAGGTCCAGCGTTACGGACTGGCCGACAAGGTCGCCGCCCTGATCACCAAGCTCGGTGTCCGCTGGTCGGCCCAGGTGCTGGCCAAGTCGGTGCTGTCCGAGCAGGACGCCGGCTGGGTCGGAGTCTTCGCCCCGCCGAACTGCCAGCCCCCCGAGGTCCGGAACGCGGACCTGATCGTGATGCTCGGCTGCGTCTTCCCCAGCAGCTACGCCACGTTCATCCGGGACAACACCGGCCACATCATCACCGCCTACGACGGCAAGGTGAAGATCAAGAACGGGAGCAAGCAGAACGCCGACATCACCGCCCTGGTGACCGCCCTCGTGGCGGAGGCGGCGAAGGAGGCGCCGGTCCCCGTCCCCGCGGCCGTCGACCCGTCCCCGCCCGTCGCCACCGGCCCGCTGACCTACGCCCAGGTGTTCGACCGCGTCGGTGCCGCCCTGGACGCCTCATGGCTGGCGATGCCCGACACCTTCCTCGGCGGCGCCTCGGCGGCGAGCCTGCCGGTCAAGGGCCGCGACGGGTTCCTGACCAGCGCCGTGTGGGCCTCCATCGGCCATTCCGTGGCCGCCGCCGTCGGCGCGTCCTTCGGGTCGAGCAGGCGTCCCCTGATCATCTGCGGTGACGGGGGCTTCCACATGACCGCCCAGGCACTGTCCACGTTCGTACGCTACGACCGCAACCCCGTCGTGGTGATCATCGACAACGGCATCTACGGCCTGGAGCAGTACCTCATCGACTCGGACTTCTTCACCGACCCGAACGTGACGCCGAAGCCCTACGTCCTGCTCAACCCATGGGACTTCGTCACGTTCGCCAAGTCCCTCGGCGTTCAGGCCACGTACTCCGTGGACACCGCGGCAGAGCTCGACCAGGCCCTCGCCGCGGTGAAGACGTCGTCCGGCGCTCCGGCACTGATCGTCGCGAAGGTCAACTCACGCGGCCTGCCCGCAGTGCTGCCCTGAAGCACCGCTCCCCACACGATTGTCGGGGCCGCCTGCCACACTCACCGTGATCGCGGAGGAGGAGAGCGATGCGCAGGATCATGCCCGCGGACTACGCGTGGGAGAACGACTGGTATGAGATCTACACCGTCACCTTCGTCCACGGCCCGGACGAGCGCGAGACGCTCCGGCGGTTCGGCGTCGCCGACGCCAACATCCATGTCGTGGACGATGACGAGGTCGGCGAGCGCACGGCGGTGAACGAGGGCTGCTGCGACATGGTGCTGGTGACCCGGGCCGGCGACTGGATCATCGCCTTCGAGTACGACGGCTGGGCGGGAACCCGTCCGGCGACACTGCGCGAGCTGACCCGCGACGGAGGT
The DNA here is from genome assembly GCF_044455665.1 of Nonomuraea sp. NPDC051191. Classification (NCBI taxonomy): domain Bacteria; kingdom Bacillati; phylum Actinomycetota; class Actinomycetes; order Streptosporangiales; family Streptosporangiaceae; genus Nonomuraea; species Nonomuraea sp. NPDC051191. The sequence continues at coordinate 134,304 of NZ_JBITEZ010000011.1, forward strand.
GAGGCCGTCTCCGTCATGCGCCACGACTACGCGGCATCGCACGACTTCCAGCACGCCGCGGACGGACGGATTCGGACCGCCTTCCGCCCGCAGACACCCCAGGAGCGCTGGGGCAGCCACCCCGACGCGCTGAACGAGGACCTGCGCGAGCTGGGCCTGGAACCCGAACCGGCTGACGAGTTCCAATACCTGTCCGGCTCCGTTCCCGCGGCCCTCGCCCTGGCAAGTCGTATCACCGGAGTGTTGTTCACCCCCGCGTTACTGGACGGGTCACTCCTGGGCGGCGTCATCACCGACCCACCACCCAACGACCCTCCGCGAGGCGACCCCCTCGCCCGGCACGCTCTGCGGGCCTGCAACCGGAAGCTCGCCGAGGCCATCGACCTTGCCTCTCCCGACCTCCAGCGGCGGGCCGCGGTCGCCGAGGCCCGCCGCCAGTGCGAGTTGGCCGGCGTGGCCGACCAGCCGGTGCTCGCCGCCGCGCTGGCTGCGGCCGAGCGGGGCGAAACGGGGCCGATCGGGCGCGACTCCCCGCTCGCCGAGTTCATCCGCGGTTACGAGTCGGAGCTGACCGGCCACCCGATCGACGAGGCCACCGGCGAGTGGATGACCGGCCCATCCGCGTTACCGCACGCCTCGACGGCCGAGCGGCGCAACATCTTCTCCTTCGACAACAAGACCGGCATGCCGGCCTGCCCGAGCTGCCGGTGGCATCACCGTCCGGGCGAAGCGGAGCGGGAGGCGATCCGGCCGCGCTGGCAGGCGGCGATGTCGGTACGCCATACCCTCTCCCCCGACGCCAGGGGGGCCGCGTACGGCACCCACTTCCCCTTGGTCTACGGCGGTCAGCCCCTGGCCGACCGCGACCACGCGACGGCCGTCGCCACGACGCTGCGGGCCGCCTCGGCGTAGCACCGACCACGGGACGCGTGGCAGACGTCGTAGCCCGAGGTTGTCACGTTACGTGAGCTGACGCCCTTTTCGTCGTTGCCCGGAGGTGGTCGACCGGCGCTTGGTCACGCTTACGGCCAGGCCTCGCTTGCGTCCCGGCACCTTCTTGGCGACGTCCCGGCCGGTCGTGGTGGCGGGGGCGCCAGCCACGACGTGGACGCTTTGGGTGTCCAGTACGACCACGGTTCGTCCCTGGTGGCGGATCGCGTCGACGATCTCCCGCAGCGCACAGTTACAAATGGCTCACGTAGGCACTCTCAGGGACTCGAGGGCGGCCAGGACGAGGTCGAGGCCGAAGGTGAACTCCTCCGCCGGGTCGTAGCCGGCAGCGGCGAGCACCGCGGCGGACTCGTTGAGGTAGGGGAACTCGTCAGGAGGAAGCTGGGGCAGGTAGACGTCCTCGGCCATGTCCGCGAACTCATCGGCGGTGTCGAACGGCAGGCTGGCTTCCTGCAGGGCGAAACCGTAGACATAGCTGTCGAGCAACCAGTTGGCGTGCGTCGCCATCAAGACCGGGAAGCCGGCCTTCCGCAGGCAGGCGGTGACCGCTTCGCGGTGGCGGAGGTTCGCGGGCCCCGGCGATGTCCGCGACTCCATCAGGCCGATCGCCCATGGGTGGCGGGCGAGAACCTGTCGGGTGGATACCGCCCGACATCGCATCGCGGACTGCCAGTCGGTCTCTTCGGGCGGGAGCTCGATCTCCTCGAACACGACGTCGATCATGGCGTCCAGCAACTCTTCCTTGTTCGCCACGTAGTAGTAGAGCGACATCGCGCCCGCGCCGAGCGCGCCGGCCAGCCGGCGCATGCTCAGCCCGTCGACCCCCTCGCGGTCGGCGAGCCGGACCGCCTCGACCACCACCCGTTGCCTGCTCAGCGCCGCGTCTGACGCCACCGGGCGTTGTTCCCTGGCAGACACGGGTCTCCTCTCGCTCGCTCGAACGGCTTGACAATCGTCCATCGCACGGTCATGGTACAGCGTACTACTTGTGGTACAGCGTACGACGTACGGTGTACGAACCAGCCAGGGTCGTCGCTCGGACGTGAGGGGGCTTCTGTGGGAATCGATCGGCGATCGAGCGCCGGAGCACGCCTGGCGCCGGAGGCGAGTCCGGCCGGGGCGACGACGATGCGGGCCGCCGACCAGCACCGTTACGGCCTGCCCTCAGCGATCGAGTCGTCCGAGGTCCGGGCTACCACTGCCCGGTCGAGGCGATGTGCTCGTCCAGGTGGGCGCGGCCTCGGTACATCCCCGCCGCCAGTCCGGCGGAGGGACCGCTCCTCTCGGAAGAAGAACCGATGACCACCCGAACGAAAACCCCGACCCTGCTCGACAACCGGCCGGTCCCCGTGCACGCCAAGCTCGCCGCCGCATGGACCAGCTTCATGTTCCTCTACATCTACGTCGACTACTTCCACCTCCACAAGCCCGGCGTCATCGACAACCTCCGTGCCGGCGTCATCTTCGAGTTCGACACCAGCCCGACGTTGTTGACCATGATGCTCGCGTCCGTGGCGATCCCGGCCCTGATGGTGATGCTCTCCATGACGCTGCCCGCCCGGGTGAACCGCGCCACGAACCTCGTCGTCGCATCGCTCTACATCCCCTATTCGGTGTTCAACGCGGTAGGGGAGTCCTGGGACTGGGCCCCCTTCTACGGCCTCTCCATCGGGATCGAGGTGCTGCTCCTGGCCTTCATGCTGCGCTCCGCCTGGACCTGGCCTCGAACCACCGCCGTCCCATCCGGTCCCGCGACGACCGACCTTCGACAGTAGGTGTCCGTCAGAGGCCATCGATCAGGCGTCGTAGTGCCGCGTGAGCGGGTGGGCCCCACGTGGCCTTGCCCGAGGTCGCAGGCCGGATCGCCGGCGGACAGGTCGCCGAAGTCGATCACGCCGCAGATGGTGCCGTCCGCGGTGAGGACGTTGGCCGGATGCAGGTCGCCGTGGAGCCAGAGCGCCGGGCCTGCCCAGCCGGGCGCGGCGACGGCGTCGTCCCAGACGGCGCGGACGGCGTCCGGGTCGGGGACGAGCCCCATCTCGGTGGCCTCGGCGAGCTGCTCGGCGAACTCGGCGGAGCGGCCGGCCGGCGGCGCCCCGCGGCCGAAGCGGCCGGCGGGCGCGTCGCCGGGTGCGGGCCGGTGCAGCGCCGTCAGGAAGGCGGCCAGGGCGTCGGCGGCCGCCGCGGCGCGCGTGACGGGGGCGCGGTCGGCGGGCTCGCCCGGCACCCAGGTGGTGACGATCCAGGGACGCGGAAACCGCGGCGACGGCTCCCCGAGGCGCTGGGGGACGGGAACCGGCAGCGGGAGCCGCGGGGCGAGGCCGGGCAGCCAGGCATGCTCCTTGCGCAGCAGCGCGTCCGCGTCCCGCGTCGCCCAGGGCAACCGGACGGCGAGGTCGTCGCCGAGCCGCCAGAGCTGGTTGTCCCAGCCCTCGCGCCGAGCCGCACCGGGGAACCGGCCAGGTCGGGATGCTGGTCACGCAGCAGCTCCCGCACCAGCTCCGCGCTGATCTCGACCTCGTGGTGCGTCATGCGGAGCAACCCTAGCCGGACGCTGGTCGGCAGCGCACGGGCCTCGCTCTGCCTGGAGACGGGCGACCTGGCCGGCGCGGAGAAGGCGCTGGAGAAGGCGTACGCGGCGGCGTCGGAGACCCGGGACCTGCCGATCCTGTCGCTGGTGGCGGTGAACGCCGCCGCGTACGCCGAGGCGCGCGGACGGCACCACGAGTCGGCCGTCCTGCTCGGCGCCGCGTCCCGGCTGCGCGGCGCGCACGACCGCACCGATCGGCAGATTCGCGAGCTCACCCGGCGAGGGCGGGCCGCGCTGGGCGAGGACGCCTTCGCCGCGGCGTACGGGAAGGGCTGGCACCTGGACGGGAAGGCGGCCGCGATCGAAGCCGACCCGGCCCGCCTGGCCTGAACGGATCCCCGGCCCGAAAGGCGTACCCCTTTGAGGGGGGGTCAGCCGCGAGGACGGCGGGCCAGGCGCTCGGTGTGAGCCGAGCGGGCCGCGGGGCGGTCCGCCGGGTGCGACGCCTCCTGGGCCAGGCCGTTGAGCGTGGCACGGACCACGCGCCCGGTCTGGAGCTCGACCGCGTGCGGGTCGTCGAAGTGGATCAGGCCGTCGGCCAGCAGCACGGCCAGCCCGTGCAGCGCGGCCCACACCACGAACTCCGCCCCCTCGCGGGCGGCCCCCGGCAGGCCGCCGGCGTCGGCGAGCCGGTCGAGCTCCGCGGTGAGGACGTCGTGCGGGTGGGGGGAGATGGCGGAGTCGGGGGCGGTGGCGGCGCCGCGCAGCACGAGCCGGGCGACGGCCGGGTCGTCGAGCGACCAGCTCACATAGCCGCGCCCCAGGGCGATCAGCCGCCGCTGCGGGTCGTCGGCCTGGCCGGGCGCTCGTTCGCAGTCGTGCCGCAGGCGCTCCCCGAGCCAGGCGAGCGTGCGCTCGGACAGGGCGCGCACCAGCGTGTCGCGCGAGGCGAAGTGGTGGTAGGCGGCGCTGGGGCTGACGCCGACGCGGGCCGAGGCCTCGCGCAGGGACCAGCCGTCGACGCCGCGCTCGCGTACGAGAGCCTCGGCGGCGTCCAGCAGCGCGCTGCGCAGGTCGCCGTGGTGGTATCGCCCTTTCGCCATCGCCCGATCTTAACACTGATCAGATCTCTGCTACGCTCGCCAGCATCTCAACACTGTTCAGATTGGAGCCGGATCATGTGCCCCGCCGATGTGACGCCGAACGCGTCCCCCGACCTGAGCGACCTTCCCGACGTCCGGACCAGCCCGCCGCCGATCGTGCGCGGCGAGCCCGTCGAGGTGTCCGACGGCGTGTACGTCATCCCCGACAACCGCGTCGAGCTCGTCCCGAACGTCGGCATCGTCGTGGGCGAGCACTCCGCGCTGGTCATCGACACCGGCATGGGCCGCCGCAACGGCGCCCACGTCCTGGAGCAGGCCCGGCGCCTGGCGGGCGACCGGCGCCTGTACCTGACCGTCACGCACTTCCACCCCGAGCACGGGTTCGGGGCGCAGGCGTTCAAGGGTGCCGCGACGATCGTCTACAACGCCTCCCAGCGCGCGGAGCTGCACCGCAAGGGCGCCGCCTACGTCGAGATGTTCAAGGGGCTGAGCGCCGCCGCGGCGGCCGAGCTCGAAGGCGTGGAACTCGTCGATCCCGACCTGGTCTACGAAGGTCAGGCCGAGATCGACCTGGGTGGGCGCACGGCGACGCTGCTGGCGGTCGGGCCGGCGCACACGGGCTCCGACCAGGTCGTCGTCATCGACGACCGGGTGTTGTTCGGCGGCGACCTGATGGAGACCCGCATCTTCCCGATCGCGCCGTACTTCCCGCCGTACGACGTGGACGTGGACGGCCCCGGATGGATAGGCGTGCTCGACGATCTGATCGCCCGCGGCCCCGAGGTCGTCGTGCCCGGCCATGGGGAGGTGGCCGGCGTCTCCCTGATCCGCGACGTCCGCGACTACCTCGACTACGTGTACGCGGAGGCTTCACGGTTGCACGCGGCCGGACTCTCCGCCGACGAGACGGCCGCGAAGATCGGCGAACAGGCCCGCGCCCGCTGGACCACCTGGGAACGCCCCGAGTGGATCACCCTGGCCGCCCGCGCCTTCTACGCGGGTATACACACGGCCTGAACGGCCGCGGCATCATTCGATCTGGCGGCTTCTCCGTCGGCACGCGGTCAGGAGGGATACGGGACATGCGGAAAGAGCGACGCCGGATCCACGAGTTGTCCATCGCGCGGGAGCAAGGTGAGCAGGACGCGCGGGTCATGTGGTTGTTGCCGTTCCAGCAGCGCACGCCGTACGAGGAGCCGCTCTTCGCGTGCTCCACGTCGCAGAGAGCGGTGGACCCGCACGCCCCCGTCGCCCTTTACGAGAGCCAGGAAGTCCATCTGACGGAACGGGACCCCTCGAACGCTTCCGAGCACATCTCCATCTTCGACACGCGGTGGCAGGTGCCGTCCACGTTCGTGTGGCACTGCCGCCCGTCGCCGGAATGGTTCCCGCCGATCTTCGAGACGCGACAGTCGACCTTGTGCGACCTGTACGTCGCCTCCGCCGAGAAGGTGGAACTCGGGTGGAACGCGGACCTGCTCCTGCGCGTGCCGGTGCGTCCCGGATCGGACGGCCCCGAACCGGCGCCCACCCTCCTCACACCGGAGTCGTCCCACCATCGACCGTCGCTGGTCGAGCGGTCGGGCGTCACCCATCTGGCGGCGGACCAGGGCGATCTCGACCGGTGGCAGGAGGCCGCCGTCGTATACCTCACCGAACTCAACGAGGTGGTCAGGCAGGTCAGCCACGCATGGTGCGACTACGGCCATCGCATCGCACTGTCGTCCCGGCGGACGCGGAGACGCTTCGAGCGATGGCGGTCGACGCTGATGGACGGGCATGACCGTCTGGCACGCGCCTCCGACCGGTACCGGCCGGTGCACGACGAGGTGCGCGCCCAGATCGAGGAGACGTCGAGAACGCATCTGCGGATGGGCGCGCAGTTCTCCCGGCTGTTTAGGTGGCAGCAGCGGGAAGCGTGGTATCTGACGCCCTCCGGACCGGACGAGTTCCGCATCGCACGAACGGACGAGGCGGGTCCCGCCCCGACCGGCCGACCGGTGAGCCTTCAGCACGTCATCGAAGCGGCGAAGGAGAAACGCCGCGACCTGCACCGGGTGGACTGGCATCCGGACTCGGTCCACGCCGCCGACGGGGAGCTGGCGGCCATCACCGCGCGGCTGCCGCCTTCCGGCACGACCCCACGGGGGCTGCCGATGGCCCCTGCGCCTTCTCCGTCGCTTTTCGCCCTGGTCGACGACTGGTTCAGGCTTGACGTCAAGGACCTGAGCGACCCCGCCGAACTCGAACGGGACCGCGCGCGACACGCCGAATGGGAGGAGGAGCGGGCCAGGTCGGCCCCGCAGCGTTCCTCCTCGACGTCCTCGGGCGGCAGCTACCCGACTTACCCGGGCGGCGGCGACTTCGGCGGGTTCGGGGGATTCACCGTTCATACCTGACGTCGCGTCGTCGCACGCGGCATGCGCCGAGCTCGCCGCGCAGTCCGGCGCCGCCGGAGGGCGGGGCTACTGCACGGTGAGGACCAGTTTCCCCCTGGTGTGGCCGGTCTCGCCGAGTGCGTGGGCCTTCGCCGCGTCCGCCAGTTCGAAGGTGCCGGCGATCTCCGCGCGCAACCGGCCGTCGGCCACGAGCCGGGCGATGGCCAGCATCCCGGCGTGGTCGTCCTGCACCAGCATGACCTCCGCCCGCACGCCGAGGCGGGCCGCTTCCCGGGCGAGCGCCCGGGTGCCGTCGTCGAGGCGCAGGGAGACCAGGAGACCGCCCGCGCGCAGGCTGCGCAGAGAGCCCATGGCGTGATCGCTGCCCTGGGCGTCCAGGACGACGTCGGCGTCGCGGACGGCCTCGGCGAGGTCCGTGGTGCGGTAGTCGTGGACCTCGTCGGCGCCCAGGGCGCGCAGGAAGTCGTGGTTGGGGGCGCCGGCGGTGCCGATCACGTACGCCCCGCGGGCCTTGGCGATCTGCACGGCGAGGTGGCCGACGCCGCCGGCGGCCGCGTGGATCAGCACCCGCCACCCGGCCTCGACGCGCGCGGTGTCCACGAGGGCCTGCCAGGCGGTGAGGGCGGCCAGCGGCAAGGCGCCGGCCTGCACGTGGTCGACGGCCGCGGGCTTGGGCGCGAAGGCGCGCGCGGGGCCGGTGACGTATTCGGCGTGCGAACCGGCTCCGTGCGGGTACGGCAGCATGCCGAACACCTCGTCACCCGGCTTGAAGAGGGTGACCCCGAGGCCGGTGGCCTCGACCACCCCGGAGACGTCCCAGCCGAGGACGAACGGCGGCTCGCCGAGCATGAGGCCGGGGATGGCGCGGTGTTTCCAGTCGGTCGGGTTGACGCCGGCGGCGCGTACCCGCACCAGAATCTCGCCCGCCCGGGCCGCCGGACGCGGCAGCCGGATCTCCTTGAGCACCTCGGGGCCGCCGACGACGTCCTGGCTGACGGCACGCATGGTGGTGATGTCGTTCATGCGCTCAGCCTGCTGGGTCCGGCCGTCCGCCGGGAGTGGCAGAAATGTCATTCGTCGATAGGATCATGCCATGCATCGTGTGGTCGTCCTGGCGCTCGACGGGGTCTATCCGTTCGAGCTCGGCATCCCGCAGCGGGTCTTCGGCACCGCGCCCGACCTCTACGAGGTGCTCACCTGCGCGGTCGAGGGCCGTGCCGTGCGCACGAGCGCGGACTTCACGATCAGCACCCAGCACGGTCCGGAGCTCCTGGCCACGGCGGACACGGTGGTCGTCCCGCCGTACGCGTCGGCTCCCGACTCGGCGCGGCTGCCCCCTCAGGTGGCGGACGCCTTCCGGCAGATCCCGGCGGGCGCCCGGGTCGTGTCCATCTGCACCGGGGCGTTCGCGCTCGCGGCGGCGGGGCTGCTCGACGGCCGCCGGGTCACGACGCACTGGAACCAGGCGGCCCGGTTCAGCGCGTTGTTCCCCCGGGTGACCCTCGACGCGGAGGTGCTCTTCGTCGACGACGGCGACATCCTCACCTCGGCCGGCGCCGTGTCGGGTGTGGACGTCTGCCTGCACCTCATACGCAAGGACCACGGCAGCCGGCTGGCCAACCACGTCGCGCGCCGGTGCGTCGTGCCGCCGTGGCGGGACGGCGGCCAGGCGCAGTACATCGAACAGCCCGTGCCCGAGCCGTCCGCGGCGGGGACCTCCGCGACGCGGGAATGGGCGCTCGAACGGCTGGCCGAACCGCTGACGCTGACCGACCTCGCCGCACACGCCCGGATGAGCCTGCGCACCTTCGCCCGCCGCTTCCAGGACGAGGCCGGGATCAGTCCGGGGCGGTGGCTGACCCAGCAGCGGGTCGGCCGGGCACGGGAGCTCCTGGAGTCCAGCGACCTGCCCGTCGAACTGGTCGCCCACCAGGTGGGATTCGCCACCGCCGCGTCTTTGCGTCAACATCTGCACGCCGCGATCGGGGTCTCGCCGCAGGCGTACCGTCACACCTTCCAGGCCGCCGCCGCGCCGGCTCAGGTGACGTCGCGCCGGAGCGTGACGAGCCCGGCGACCAGCACGACGACCGCCACGTAGCCGGCGAACAACAACCCCCGCCCCAGGCGGGCAGCAGGTCCGCGGTGTCCGGTCGCAGGCCGCCGAGCGCCCTGGCCGCCCCCGTCGGAAGCCAGGGATAGACGCCGGGAGCCAGCCAGGTCAGGAGGTAGTCGCCGTACAGGAAGATCAGGGCCGCCAGGACGACGGCGGCGAGCTGGTTCCTGATCAGCACGGCCAGCGCGACCCCGAACACCGCGTACCCGGCCGTGGCGAGCACCCCGCCCGCGAGGGACGGCAGCACGTCGGGGCCCGTCACCGGCAGTCCCCTGACGGCCAGCAGCGCCGCGCCCGCCGCGAGCGTGGTCAGCGCCGACACCACGGCCACCGCCAGGCCGACCAGGCCGTAGGCCAGCAGCTTCGCCGTCACCACGGCCCCTCTGCGTGGTGTGACGAGGAAGGACCAGCCGATGGTCTGATGCCGGAACTCGCCGGACATGCCCAGCACGCCCAGGATCAGGGTGAAGACGTAGGCCTGCTGGGCCATGCCGTAGACGTTCCCCGGCGGCGGGGCCGGTGACGACATGGCGACGAGGGCCGCCCACGACACGCAGAACGCGGGGGCGATCGCGGCGAGGACCCAGGTGGCACGGTTCGCGCGGGCCCTCGACAGCTCCGCGCGGACGAGCCGCGCCGTCCTGCCGCCGACCGGCGGGCCGAGGGGGGTCATCCGGTCACCTCCAGGTAGAGCTCCTCCAGGCCGGCCCCGGTCCTGAGCGGACCGCTCCACCGCAGGCGGCCGGCCGCGACGATCATCACGTGGTCGGCGATCTGCTCGACCTCGGCCAGCACGTGGCTGGAGAGCAGCACGCTGTTGCCGTCCATGGCGTACGCCCGCAGGAACCCGCGCAACCACCGGATGCCGGCCGGGTCGAGCCCGTTGGCCGGCTCGTCCAGGACGAGCAGCCCGGGTTCGCCGAGCAGGGCGGTGGCCAGGGCGAGCCGCTGCCGCATGCCCAGTGAGAACCCGCGCAGCCTTCTGGGCCCGGCCTGCGCGAGGTCGACGAGTTCGAGCACCTGCCCGACCCGCGCCTCGTCGAGCCCGGCCGCGACGGCGACGGCCCTCAGGTGCGCCTGCGCGGTGAGACCGGGATGGAAGCCGGTGGCCTCCAGCACCGCGCCGACCTGCCGGAGCGGCTGGTCGAGGTCGCGGTACGGCCGGCCGCCGACGGTCGCGCGGCCCGAGTCGGGGGCGACCAGGCCCAGGATCATGCGCAGTGTGGTCGTCTTGCCCGCCCTGTTGGGCCCGAGGAAGGCGGTGACGGCGCCGGGGGGAGTCTCGAAGGACAGGTCGTCGACGGCGGCGACCTTCCCGTACGACTTGCTGACGTGCTCGACGCGGATGACTGTCATGGTCGCCAGCCTCCGGCAACGGCCCCGGCGGACGCATGGGAGCAGGCATGCGCGAACGGGCCGCGCTCATCGGCGGCACGCTCACCACCCACGCCCAGGAGGACGGGTTCACCGTGCTGCTGCGGGTGCCGTCATGAGCGTTCGGGTGCTGGTGGTCGACGACCAGACGGTGGTGCGCGAGGGGCTGGTGCTGCTTGAGCTCGTGCCCCGGGTCCAGGTCGTCGGCACGGCCGGCGACGGCCTGCAGGCGGTGCGCATGGCGGCCGAACTGCTGCCCGACGTGGTGCTGATGGATCTACGGATGCCGCTGCTCGACGGCGTCGAGGCGACCCGCCGCATCCGTGCCGCGCGGCCCGCCACCGAGGTCGTGGTGTTGTCGACGTACTGCGACGACGAGCTGGTGTTCGCCGCCCTGAGCGCCGGCGCCCGGGGCTATCTCACCAAGGACACCGACGCCGAGTCCCTGGCCCAGGCCGTGTGCGGGGTGGCAGGGGGGCGGACGCCGTTCTCGCCGCGGGTACAGCGCGGGCCGGGCCCCGGCCCCATCGCTGCCGCCGGATCGGTGTGGGGGCGGCTCCCGTCCCCTCCCCGACGGGCTCACCCAGCGGGAGGGCGGGGTGCTGGAGCTGATCGCGGCAGGCTGCTCCAACGCCGAGATCGCGGCCCGCCTGTTCATCTCCGAGGCCACCGTGAAGAGCCACATCAACAACTTGTTCGCCAAGATCGGCGTACGCGACCGGGCCCAGGCGGTCACCTACGCCTTCAGGAACGGCCTGGCGCCCCGCGAGTGAGCTGCGCCGGCGTTTCGGATGTGTCGTTATCGAGTTTTCGCTCATCGCGTCACTTAACCGGCGTCGAGGGGCATAGTAATTTGCTCGAATGCCTCAATCACGTGGTAGGCGACGGCCGGTCATCGTACGATGGCTGGCCGTCCTCGTCATCGCCGCCGGCATCCCGGCGGGAACGGGCTCATCAACCGCGTACGCGTCGGTCACCCAACCGCCGCCGAACGCCGTCATCGTCTGGGACCGCAACGCCCAGACCGCCATCTGGGACGTCGCCGGCCAGCAACCGCAGGTCCAGGCCCGCAGCTTCGCCATGGTCCACGGAGCCGTCTACGACGCGGTGAACGCGATCGCCGGCACCCCCTACCAGCCGTACCTGATCGCTCCCCGGGCCGACGGCGGGGAGTCGGCGGAGGCCGCCGTCGCCACCGCCGCCTTCCGCGTGCTGAACAAGCTCTTCCCGGCCCAGCAGGCACGACTGACGACCCAGTACGACGAATACCTGGCCACGATCGCCGACGGCCGCGCGAGACGACGCGGCATCGCCGTGGGCGACCAGGCGGCGGCCGCGATGATCGCCGCCAGGGAGAACGACGGGGCGTTCGGCGACCAGACCTGGCCCACCGGCACCGAGCCCGGCCGGTGGCGGCCGACGCCGCCCACGAACGCCTCGGACGGGGCCTGGGTCGGCGAGCTCAAGCCGTTCCTCATCCCCAGCGCGTCGATGTTCCGCACGTCGGGCCCGCCCGCGCTCACCAGCGCCCGCTACGCCAGGGACTTCAACGAGCTCAAGCGGATCGGCGCGGCCGGCAGCACGGTCAGGACGCAGGACCAGACGGAGGCCGCGATCTACTGGCACGACCGGCGCCTGGCCGAATGGGAGATCAAACGCCAGCTCGCCACGACGCGGCGGCTGAACACCCTTCAGGCGGCCCGGATGTTCGCGATGGTCGACCTGTCCGAGGCCGACGCCACGACCGCCTGTTACAACGAGAAGGCGGCGTGGGCCTTCTGGCGGCCGATCACCGCGATCCGCCTGGGCGACACCGACGGCAACCCCACCACCGTGGCCGACCCGGACTGGACGCCGCTGCTCGTCACCCCGCCGCACCCCGACTACACCTCCGGGCACACCTGCTTCACGGCGGCCAGCATGTCGGCGCTGACCGCCTTCTTCGGCAGGGACGACATCCCCTTCAGCGGATACAGCGCCGATTCGGGCACCACCAGGAACTTCCGCGGCTTCTCCCACGCCCTGGCCGAGGTCGTCGAGGCCCGCATCTGGGGTGGCATCCACACCCGTACGGCGGACGTGCAGGGCGCCAGGATCGGCGCCCAGGTCACCGCCTACATGGTCAGGCACTACTTCCGGCCGAAACGGTGAGACCGGGCAAGCGACCCGACCTGCGCTGAGACAGCCGCCCGGGTCATCGACCTCCCGCACGAGGTCGGTCACCGGGCGGCGGTCACAGAACGGCGGTGTCGAGCGGGATCGGGCGGAACATCTGCGGCTCGTCCTCGGGGGTCAACGCCGTCGGACCGAAGATCCAGTCGACGAACGAGTAGTCGAGGACGTCGCGGTCCCGCAGCAGGGCGTTGCGCTGCAGCCTGGCAAGGCCGTCGAGGTGCCACAAGGCGCCCCACGCCCGCGCGGTGGTCACCACGCGGCGGCAGTGCTCGGGCCGTACCGCCTGGTAGGCGGCGAGCGTCCGGTCCCAGTCCACGTCCGGGCCGCCCTCGGCGCGCTGGGCGGCGACGTGCTCGCCGAGCACCCAGCCGTCCTCGATCGCCATGATCGCGCCCTGTGCCATGTACTGCAGGGGCGGGTGCGCGGCGTCGCCGAGCAGCGCGATGCGGCCGGTGACCCAGGACATGATCGGGTCGCGGTCGAACATCCGCCACCAGCGGTCGCGCCACATCAGCGGCAACCCCTTCTGGACCTGGTCGCAGGTGCCCGCGAACGCCGCGTCCAGCTCGTCGGGGGTTCCCCAGTCGTCCTCGCCGGCCAGCGCCTTGGGCGACTCGAACACCGCGACCTGGTTGAACGTCCGCGCGCCCCGCAGGGGGTACTGCACGAAGTGGCAGCGCGGGCCGATGTACACCACGACGTCCTTGTCGTGGACGTCGTTGCCGGCCACCTGCTCGTACGGCACGGCGCAGCGGTAGGCGACGTACCCGGAGCTCACCGGCTCGTCCTGGACCAGCAGTTCGCGGGCGACCGAGTGCAGCCCGTCGGCGGCGATCACCACGTCCGCCTCGTCCGCGCGGCCGTCGGCGAAGCGCAGGCGGGCGCCGCCGTCGAGGTTGCCGTACCACGTGCAGCGGGCGTCGGTGAGCAGCTCGACGCCCGCGCGTTCGCAGGCGCGCAGCAGGATGCCGTGCAGGTCGCTGCGGTGCATCACCAGGTACGGGTAGCCGTAGCGGCGTTCGACGTCGCGGAGGTCGAGCCGGGTCAGCTCGCCGGCGTCCACGGCGTCCTTCATGACCATGGTCTCGGGCAGCACGCCGAGGGCGGCCGCCTCCTCCAGCAGCCCGAAACGATCCAGGATGCGGGTGCAGTTCGGGGCGAGCTGGAGTCCCGCGCCGACCTCGCCGAACGCGGAGGCCGCCTCGTACACCCTGACCCGCAGCCCCTGGCGGACCAGGGCGAGCGCGGCGGACAGGCCGCCGATGCCGCCCCCGACGACGATCACGTCGGCGCGGGTGGAGGGGAAGCTGTCCATGGGGTCCTCTTTCGTCACAGCCATGGAGGCAGGGTCGGTGGGGGGCCGCCGTCGGCGGCGGTCACGCCGCTCGCCGGGCGTCCGGCCAGGTAGGCGGTCACGTCGGCCAGCGATCCCCGGACGTCGGGCACGGCGTCGTGGCCCCGCTTGGCGCGGATGTCGTCCCGCAGCTCCCGCAGGAAGTCGCCGGGCAGGTCGGCGAAGGTGAGCCCGGTCGCGAGGTCCACCGTGTGCACCATGACCTCCCGGGCGCGCATCCACGGGGTCTCGCTCGCCGGCACGGTCCGCCCCTGGGCGGTCACCACCTCGGCCCGCCACGCCTGCTCGGGCAGTGCCGCCATCGCGGCGCCCAGGGTCGCGGCGGACTCGGTGAACCACCGGGTCAGCTCGCCGGCGCCGAGCAGGGCGCCTCGCTCGATCCCGGCGGCGCGCTCCTGCGGCGAGGCGTACATCGGGCTCTCCTCGCCGGTGCGCGCCCACCGGACCAGGTTGCCGATCGCCTCGGCGTTCGCCGCCAGGTGGGCCACGACGTGCCTGCGCGTCCAGCCCGGCAGAGCCGACGCGGCGCCGTACTCCTCCTCCGACAGGCCGGCGATCGCCGAGGCGCACAGCGCGGTCCCGGCGTCGGCCCAGGCGAGCGTGGCGGCCAGGTCGCGCGGCATCAGTCGCCCTCTCGCACGACGCGGTTCTCCAGCCTGCCCAGCGACTCGATCTCGGTCACGACGACCTCGCCGCCCTTCAGGAAGACCGGGGGCTTGCGCGCGTGGCCGACGCCGCCCGGCGTGCCGGTCGCGATCACGTCGCCCGGGTTGAGCCGGACGATCGTCGAGACGTAGCGGACCAGGGCGACCGGGTCGAAGAGCAGGTCGCCGGTGTTGTCCGACTGCATCACCTGGCCGTCGACCTCGCATCGGATGTCGAGCGCCGGACGCGGGCCGGTCTCGTCCGCGGTGACGAGGAACGGGCCGAGCGGGGTGGTGGAGTCCCAGTTCTTGCCCTGCAACCATTCCCGGGTCCGGAACTGCCAGTCCCGGCAGGTGATGTCGTTGAGCACGGTGAACCCGGCGATCGCGGCGACCGCCTGCTCCTCGTCCGCGCGGCGCGTCTGCCGGCCGATGACGACGGCGAGCTCGGCCTCCCAGTCGAACTGCCCGGTCTCGGCCGGACGCCGGATCTCGTCCGTGGCGCCGATGAGGGTGTCGGCGAACTTGGAGAAGAGCGTCGGGTACTCGGGCAGGTCGCGGCCCATCTCCTTGATGTGGTTCTGGTAGTTCAGCCCGACGCAGACGACCTTGCTCGGCCGCGGCACGACCGGGGCGAGGTCGGCTCCGTCCAGCGCGTGCCGGGGGCCGTCGGCGGTCGCGGCGGCCCGGAGACCGCCGGGCGCGGCCAGCACCGCGCCGACGTCGGGGTGCCCCACCTCGACGAGCTGGTCTCCCTCGACGCGGACGGCGGCGGTGCGGTGGTCGTCCAGACGGACGGTGGCGAGCTTCATCGGCCGCCCTCCTCGGTGTGGCTGCGGAACAGGTTGAGTTTGGTGAAGATCGGGGCGTCGCTGAACTGGAACAGGTCGAGCGCGCCGGAGTCGGAGTCGGAGCCCGACGCCTCCGAGCGGATCGACAGCGGTTGCCAGGACGGCACGACGAAGAGGTCCCCGCGGGTGACCTGCCAGGACACGTCGCCGACGGTGACCTGGCCGGACCCGTCGAAGACCTGGTAGACCGACGAGCCGGTCTCCCGGTACGGCGCGGTCTCCACGCCCGGCACGATCCGGTGGAACTGCGCCCGGATCGTCGGGAGCACGTCGCCCGCGGTCGTCGGGTCGGTGTAGCGGACCAGGGCGTGGCCGGGTTCGATCGTGCCGGGGTGTCCCTCCCGCTCCAGCGCGAGCTGGTCGGCCAGCGCGGCGTCGGTGTCGGTCCAGCGGTAGCAGAGCAGGGGCGTGCCCTCGTGCCGGCGCAGCTGCGAGACCGGCGCCAGGCCGGGGTGTCCCCACAGGCGTTGCGAGCGGGAGCGGTCGGGGGTGGCGTGCTCCTCCTCGCTGAGGGTGTCCCGGCCGAAGTCGAAGAACTGCGCCTCGACGCCGTACTGGAAGGGGATGTCGAGACCGTCGATCCAGGCCATCGGGGTGTCGGCCGCGTTGCGGTGGGCGTGCCAGTGCAGGCCGGGCTGGGGCAGGAAGTCGCCCCTGCGCATCGGCACCGGGTCGCGCTCGACCACCGTCCACACCCCTTCGCCCTCGACGACGAAGCGGAAGGCGTTCTGCGTGTGCCGGTGCTCGGGGGCGTTCTCGCCCGGCATCAGGTACTGGATCGCGGCCCACAGGGTCGGCGTCGCGTAGGGCTTGCCGCCCAGGCTCGGGTTGGCCAGCGCGATCGCCCGGCGCTCGCCGCCGCGGCCGACCGGGACCAGTTCCCCGGCGCGGCCGGCGAGGCCCAGCAGCGTGTTCCAGTCCCACCGGTGCGACTGCGCGCTGGAGCGCGGGTGCGGCGGCATCAGGTCTCCGATCTCGGTCCACAACGGGACGAGCAGCGCCTCTTCGAAGCCTCGGTAGAGGTCCTCCAGGTCGGGGCTGAGGGAGGGCTGGTCCGGCCGGTCCACAGCGGCGAGCCTGACCGGCGACCTGCCTGCGTTCACATGGGGCATGGCCCCGACTATCCGTGGAGATGACGGATCCGGAAAAGAGGATTCTGCAGGACGGAATTGTGTGCGAGGATCGGTCCCATGGCGAAGCCCATGAAGACCCCGCCCGCCTACGCGCCGAGCAGCGTCGACCATGCCCTCCAGCTGGCGCAGATCCTCCAGCTCGACGGCGTGGTGACGGTCTCGGCCGCGGCCGAGCGCCTGGGCGTGGCCCGCTCGACGGCCCACCGGCTGCTGACCGCGCTGGTGTACCGCGATTTCGCGGTGCAGAACGAAGACCGCAGCTACCGGGTGGGCCCCGTCCTGGCTCTGGCCGAGCGCGCCCGGTCCGACGTCGGCGCGCTGCGCGCGGCGGCCCTGGGGGCGATGCGGGCGCTGGTGGACCGCATCGACGAGACGGTGAACCTCAGCATCCGCACCGGCCGCAACGTGCGCTTCATCGCCTCGGTCGAGTGCGGGCAGGCGCTGCGGGTGGGCAGCCGCGAGGGGATGGTCTTCCCGGCCCACCAGGCCACCGGCGGCCTGGTGACGCTGGCGGCGCTGTCGGACGAGGAGCTGGAGCTCCTCTATGCCGCCGACGATCGCGGCGATCCGGCCGAGGAGCTGCCGGATCTTGTGCGGCTGCGGCGCGACCTGCGGTCCGTGCGGCGCAGCGGGGTCGCGCTCAACCTCGAACGCACCGAGCGGGGGGTGGTCGCCGTCGGATGCCCGGTGAAGGGCCGCGACGGCGCGACCTGGGCGGCGCTGTCGGTCTCGATGCCCAGCGTCCGCTACTCCCCCAAGCAGATCAAGCCGCTCGTCGCCGCGCTCACGGCCGCGGCGGACTCGATCACCTACGCCCTCTGAGCCCGTGCGCTTTCGGGGCGCCGGGTCACCGCAGGGTCCGCCGGGTCACCGGAGGAGGTCGCGGCGGCTGAGGGTGCTGGCGAGCGCGGCCGCCGCCGCGCGTACCGCGGTGGCGTGGCCCTCGGGCCGGAACCTGCCGGTCGGCCCGGCCACGCTGATCGCGGCCAGCGGCTCGTCGCCGCGGCCCAGCACCGGCGCGGCGACGCACAGCAGCCCGACGGCCGACTCCTCCGCCTCGAACGCGACGCCGGTCTCCGCGACGCGCCGCAACTGGGCGCGCAGGATGCTCGGCGCGACGACGGTGTGCGGGGTACGTCGTTCGAGCGGGCCGGTCAGCACGTCGCGCCGCAGGCCGGGGTCGGCGTAGGCGAGCAGCGCCTTGCCGATCGCGGTGCAGTGGAGCGGCATGCGGCCGCCGGTGCGCGAGGGGGCCCTGGCCTGGCGGTGGCCGCCGATCTTGGCCACGTAGACGACGTCGTGGCCCTCCCGCACCCCGAGGTGGACGGTCTCGTGGGTGCGTTCGTAGAGATCCTGGAGGAACGGCATCGCCAGTTCGAGCAGGCTGCGCTCCAGCGAGGCGAGCATGCCGAGCTCGAACAGGCCGCCACTGAGCCGGTAGCCGCCGTCGGCGCGGTCGAGCAGCCGGTTGGCGACCAGATCTCCGGCCAGCCGGTGGACGGTCGCCTTGTGCAGGCCGGTACGCCGTACCAGCTCGGCGAGCCCGACGACCCGGTCCTCGGGCCGGAAGGCGCGCAGGATCGTCACCGCCTTGCCCAGCACGGTGTCGAGATCCGCCCTTTCCGTCACCCGCACAGCGTATCGCTGAGCGAGACGATGTGCTGGTTGCGGTGCCGTCCTGCCTGCACAGTGGGGGTATGAACGAAACCATCGGAGCGGCAGCCGCCGGGCCGTCCGACATAGCCGCCGCGGCCGGGCGGCTCACGCGGGCGGCCGCGTCCGGCGTGCCGTGCGCTCCCGTGCGGGATCTGATCGGCCGTGACGACCTGGCCGCCGCGTACGCCGTGCAGGCCGCGCTCACCGCGGCCCGCCTCGCCGCCGGCGCCCGGATCACCGGCCGCAAGATCGGCCTGACGTCCGAGGCGGTGCAACGGCAGCTCGGCGTCGACCAGCCGGACTTCGGCGTCCTGTTCGAGGACATGGCCTACGCCGACGGCGCCGTGATCCCGGCCGGACGGGTCCTCCAGCCGAGGGCGGAGGCGGAGATCGCGTTCGTGCTCGGCTCCGACCTGGCCGACGGCCCCCTCGACGCCCGGCAGGTCCGGGACGCCGTCGAGTACGGCGTCGCCGCGCTGGAGATCTGCGGCAGCCGGATCGCCGGATGGGACATCTCCTTCGGCGACACGGTCGCCGACAACGCCTCCGCGGGCGCCTACGTGCTCGGGACCGAGCGCCGCACCCTGGAGGAGTTCGAACCGGTGGACGTCGTGATGTCCATGAGCATCGGCGGCCAGGAGGTCTCCACCGGCACCGGCGCGGCCTGTCTGGGCGACCCGATCGAGGCGGTCGTGTGGCTGGCGCGCACCGCCCGCGACCTCGGCGAGCCGCTGCGCGCCGGGCAGGTCGTCCTGTCCGGCGCGCTCGGCCCCATGCGGCCGGTCACCGCCGGCGACACCGTCACCGCCACCCTGTCCGGCCTCGGCACGGTGACGGCCGGCTTCACCGAAGGAGCAGCATCATGAGCAGGACGAAGGTCGCGATCATCGGCTCGGGCAACATCGGCACCGACCTGATGATCAAGGTTCTGCGCGGGGCCCGCCATCTGGAGATGGGGGCCATGGTCGGCATCGAAGCCGCCTCGGACGGCCTGGCCCGCGCCGCCCGGCTCGGCGTCCCGACGACCCACGAGGGCGTGGACGGGCTGATCGCGCTGCCGGGCTTCGAGGAGATCGAGATCGTCTTCGACGCGACCTCGGCCAAGGCGCACGAGGTGAACGCCGCCCGGCTGACCCCGTTCGGGAAGCGGCTGATCGACCTGACCCCGGCGGCGATCGGCCCCTACGTCGTCCCCGCCGTCAACCTCGACGAGCACCTCGACGCGCCGAACGTGAACATGGTCACCTGCGGCGGTCAGGCCACGATCCCGATCGTCGCCGCCGTCAACCGGGTGGCGCCCGTCGAGTACGCCGAGATCGTCGCGTCCATCGCGTCGAAGTCGGCCGGTCCGGGCACCCGGGCCAACATCGACGAGTTCACCGAGACCACCTCGGCCGCCATCGAGCAGATCGGCGGGGCGCGCCGCGGCAAGGCGATCATCATCCTCAACCCCGCCGACCCGCCGCTGATCATGCGGGACACGGTCCTGTGTCTCGTCGCCGCGCCGGACCCGGCCGCGCGCGAGGAGATCGGCCGGTCGGTGGAGAAGATGGTCGCCGACGTGGCCGCCTACGTGCCCGGCTACCGGCTCAAGCAGCAGGTGCAGATCACCGAGATCCCCGCCGAACAGCCGGTCGGGACGCTCCTGGCCGCCGGGGCCGCGCGGCCCACCCACCAGGTGTCGGTCTTCCTCGAAGTCGAGGGGGCCGCGCACTACCTTCCGGCCTACGCCGGCAACCTCGACATCATGACCTCCGCCGCCCTGCGGGTGGCGGAACGCATCGCGGCAGGGAAGGCGGACCTCTGATGGGCACCCCGATCTTCGTCCAGGACGTCACGCTTCGCGACGGCATGCACGCCGTTCGCCACCGGATCGGCCTGGAGGACGTCAAGCGCATCATCACGGCGCTCGACCGGGCAGGCGTCGACGCGATCGAGGTCGCGCACGGCGACGGCCTGGCCGGCGGCTCGCTCAACTACGGTCCCGGCTCGCACACGGACTGGGAGTGGATCGAGGCGGCGGCGTCGGTGCTGGTCAACGCCCGCCTCACCACGCTGCTGCTGCCCGGGGTGGGCACCGTCCACGAGCTGAAGCGCGCCCACGAGCTCGGCGTGCGATCCGTCCGGGTGGCCACGCACTGCACCGAGGCCGACATCTCCGCCCAGCACATCGCCGCGGCGCGCGAGATCGGCATGGACGTGTCCGGCTTCCTGATGCTCTCCCACATGGCCCCGCCGGAGGAGCTGGCCCGGCAGGCCAAGCTCATGGAGTCCTACGGCGCCCACTGTGTCTACGTCACCGACTCCGGCGGCCGGCTCACCATGAACGACGTGGCCGCGCGGGTGCGGGCGTACCGCGACGTCCTCGACCCGGGGACGGAGATCGGCATCCACGCCCACGAGAACCTCTCGCTGTCGGTCGCCAACTCCGTCGTCGCGGTCGAGAACGGCGTGCGCCGCGTGGACGCCTCGCTGGCCGGTCACGGCGCCGGGGCGGGGAACTGCCCGCTGGAGGCGTTCATCGCGGTCGCGGACCTGTCGGACTTCGAGCACCGGTGCGACCTGTTCCAGCTCCAGGACGCCGCCGACGACATCGTCCGCCCGTTGCAGGACCGTCCGGTGCGGGTCGACCGGGAGACCCTCACGCTGGGGTACGCCGGCGTCTACTCGTCCTTCCTCCGCCACGCCGAGTCGGCCGCCGCGCGGTACGGCGTGGACGTCCGCGACATCCTCATGGAGTGCGGTCGCCGCCGGCTGGTCGGCGGGCAGGAGGACATGATCGTCGACATCGCCCTCACGCTCGTCAGCGAGCGGGACCAGCGGTCCGCCTGACGCTCGCGCCCGGCCGCACAGGGAGACCTCAGCGGCCGGCGAGCAGTGCCTGGCCCATCGCCACGATGGCGTCGGCGAGTTGCTCCATGAACTCCGCGATCGGCTTGCCGTCCCCGGACTGGAGGGAGACGAACGCGCCGTCGAAGCCGGCCATGCCGAAGTGGGCGAGGGCGTCCGCGACCGCGTTCGCGGCGTCCTCCCCCTCCCCGGCGAACGACGATCGGATCATGTGCCGCATGAGGTCGCGGCCCTCTTCGCGGACCTCGATCACGGTCTGCGTCGCCTCCGGCGCCTCGGCGGCCTCGTTGCTCATCACCAGCACGAGCAGCAGGCGCAGGAACTCCTCCCGGTGCACGAAGACCTCGCCGGTCCTGCGCAGGTACCAGCCCAGCCGCTCGCGGGGGGTGCCGCCGGGCGGCGGGTCGCGGTGGGCGTCGCGCATGGCGTCGAAGAAGCCCTGCGCCCCCTGGGCCATGACGGCCGACAGCAGCCCCGCCTTGGACTCGAAGTGGTGGTAGAAGGCGCTCTTGGGCAGGCCCGTCTCCTTGACGAGCGTCGAGATCGACGTGCCGGCGTAGCCGCGTACGGACATCACCCGGGCGGCCGCGTCGAGGATCTCCTGCCGGGACCGGCGGCCGCGGCTGTTTCCGGCCTGCGCCACCTGCGTGCTCTTCTCCACCTGCCGAAGTCTAGGGACCCCGGGAGGGAGGCTCGTCCATCCGCCGGTCAGGGCCGGATCAGAACTCGTTCGGGCCACCTCTTGACACGTTGCCGCAGGTCGTTGTTAGTCTCCTCACAATTGGACCGAACGTTTGGTCCAAAAGTGCCGCATCGAGCATGTGCGGCCGAGAACGGAGTCAGCGCATGACCGACAGCTACGACGCGGACGTCGCGATCATCGGGTACGGCCCGACCGGCGTGATCGCCGCCCTCACCCTGGCCAGGTACGGCGTGTCCGCCGTCGCCCTGGAACGTGACACGGACATCCACCCCCGGGCACGGGCCGTGACCGTCAACGACTGGACGATGCGGATCTTCCAGGACCTCGGCATCGACGAGCGGATCGAGAAGAAGATCGATCCCCAGCGGGCCCTGCGCTGGGTCACCTACGACGGCCGGGAGATCATGCGGATCGAGCATCCGCCCTCGACCCTGGGCCGCAAGGCGCGCTTCTACAACATCTACCAGCCGACCATGGAGACCGAGCTGCGCGCGGCCGCGCAGGACCACGGCGACCGCATCACCGTCCACTACGGCACCGAGGTCACCGGCGTCGCCCAGGACGCCGACGGCGTCACCGTCACCTCGACCGACACCGCGACCGGCCGCACGCGCACCACCCGCGCCCGCTACGCGATCGCCGCCGACGGCGGCGGCAGCACGACCCGCGGCGAGCTGGGCTGCCGCCTGGTGGGCGACACCAACGACGTCACCTGGGTCGTCATCGACTGCCGCGTCAAGCGCTGGTGGCCCGACCGCGACTTCCTGACCTTCTGGTCCGACAAGGAGCGGCCGGTCGTCGACATCGCACTGTCCGCCGGCAACCACCGCTGGGAGATCCCCCTCAAGCCGGACGAGACCCCCGCGAACTACCCGACCAGCGCCGAGGTCTGGCCGCTGCTGAAGGCCCTGGGCGTCACCGAGGACGACGTCGAGATCCACCGGCACGCCTTCTACAAGCACCACGTCCGGATGTGCGACACCTGGCGCACGGGCCGGGTGTTCCTGGCCGGGGACGCGGCCCACCTGATGCCGCCGTGGGCCGGCGCCGGCATGCAGTCCGGCATGCGCGACGCCCACAACCTGGGCTGGAAGCTCGCCCGTGTGCTCAAGGGCGAGCTGCCCGACAGCTGGCTGGACACCTACGAGGCCGAACGGCGTCCGAACACCGCCTTCTACACCGGGCTCGCGGTCCAGCTCGGACGGGTCATCAAGCAGGAGCTGTCGGAGGAGGAGCAGGCCGCGATGAACGCGGTCCCGCAGGACACGGTCACCCCGTACGAGCCGCCGCTCACCGCGCCGCCGGTGCTGGCGGGCGGATGGATCAGGGGGCCGCTGGGCGACGCCAGCATCGTCGGCCGCATGGTCCCCCAGCCGGTCGCCGGTGACACCACCGGCCGGATGGCGCGGCTGGACGACCTGCTCGGCGACGGGTTCGTGCTGCTCGGCGACGACGTCGACCCCTCGACGCTGCTGACGGCGCAGGAGAAGGCCGGATGGGACGCGCTCGGCGCGCGCTACCTCGCCGTACGGCCGAAGACCGCCTACACGCAGGGCCCGGACGAGCTGGTCGACCTCGACGAGGTCCTGCTGCCGTGGCTGCGCAGGTACGGCGTCCGCGCCGTGGCGGTCCGTCCCGACAAGTTCGTCGCCGCGGCCGACGTCAGCGGCCTGGCCGTACCCGCCTGAATCGTCCACCTGAGGAGAGGAAGACATGTCCGGAGTCAAGGAACTCGGTTACGTCGTCTACGAGGTCGGCGACCTGGCCGACTGGGAGCACTTCGCCGTCGAGCTGCTGGGGATGCAGGTCGGGGAGAAGATCGACGGCGGGTTCACCCTGCGCACCGACGAGAAGGCCCACCGCTGGATCGTCACCGGCGGCCCCGCCGACGACCTGGTGGCCACCGGCTACGAGGTCTCCGACGCCGCCGCGCTCGACGCGCTGGTCGAGAAGCTGCGCGCGGCCGGCGTCGAGGTCACCGAGGGCGACGACGCCCTGGCCGCGGCCCGCAAGGTGGAGCGCGTCCTCGTCACCGCCGACCCCATGGGCAACCGGGTCGAGCTGGTCACCGGGCTGGCCGACGCCGCCACGCCGTTCGAGTCGGCGAAGCTGCTCGGCGGGTTCGTGACGGGCGCCGGCGGCGCGGGCCACCAGGTCCTCCTGGCGCACGGCGTCACCCGCGAGACCTACCTGCACTTCTACATCGACCTGCTCGGCTTCAAGATCAGCGACATCATCGTCGAGGAGCTCGCCCCCGGCGTGGTCGCCGACCTGATCTTCCTGCACTGCAACGGCCGCCACCACACCGTGGCCTTCGGCGAGCTGCCCTCGCCGAAGAAGAGCCACCACTTCATGGTCGAGGTGACCGACATCCGCGACGTCGGCCTGGCCTACGACCGCTGCATGGACGCCGGGCAGCCGTTCGAGATGACCCTCGGGATGCACCCGAACGACCACATGTTCAGCTTCTACGTCTTCACCCCCTCGGGCTTCAGTGTCGAGTACGGCTGGGGCGGGCTGATCATCGACGACGAGACGTGGGAGGTGAAGACGCTCGACAAGCTGCACAGCTGGGGCCACCGTCCCCCGGGCGTCGTCGCCGGGCTGCTGGCCGACGCGCCCACACCGAACGGGGAGGACCACTGATGGCACTCGACGCCAAGGACATCGCGCGCACCGTCCGCACCGCCGACTGGGAGCTGCGCTACTACGAGGCCGGCTCCGGCCATCCGGTCGTGCTGCTGCACGGCAGCGGACCGGGCGCGACGGGCTGGAGCAACTTCGCCGGCAACATCGAGGCGCTGGCCGAGCACTTCCACGTGTACGCCGTCGACATGCCCGGCTGGGGCGAGTCGGACCCGGCGACCGTGGACCGGCTCGACCACGTGGAGGCGGCGATCCAGTTCCTGGACGCCCTCGGCATCGACAAGGCCGCGTTCGTCGGCAACTCGATGGGCGGGCAGACCTCGCTGCGGCTGGCCACCGAGCACCCCGATCGCATCTCGCACCTGATCACCATGGGCCCGCCGGTCGGCCGGATCCCCACGCTCTTCGGCGCCGGCGACGGCCCGTCCGAGGGCCTGAAGGTGCTGATCGAGGCCTACCGGGACGCGAGCCCGGAGAACATGCGCCGGCTCGTCGAGATCATGGTCTACGACAAGGCCCGGTTCGCCACCCCCGAACTGTGCCAGGCGCGCTCGGACGCCGCCCTCGCCCGCCCCGACCACCTGCGCAACTACGTGGACGGCCTGCCGAAGGGCGCCCCGCTGCCGAAGTGGGTCAAGCCCGACCTGCTGCCCTCGATCCAGGTGCCGACCCTGCTCATCCACGGCCGCGACGACCGCGTCGTGTCGTTCGAGACCTCGCTGTACCTGCTGGCCAACATCCCGAACAGCCGGCTGGTGCTGCTCAACCGCTGCGGGCACTGGGCGATGATCGAGCACGCCGACGAGTTCAACCGGCTGGTCGCCGACTTCATCGCCAACAACTGACCGAAGGTCCGCAGGGCCGCGGAGGACGGATCCCACCGTGCTCCGAGGCCCTCGACCGCTGCCCCTGGATCTCACATCGTGGATCCTTCCGCGCACGCCGTGTCGCGTGCACCCGGGTGAGGGGCCCTCCGGGCTTCGAGGGCGTCCAGGATCAGGTCCAGGCCGTAGCCGAACTCGCCGGTGTAGTCGTAGCCCGGACGCAGGGCGTGGTCGCGGATCATCTCGGCGAGGTACGGCAGCTCCTCCGCCGGCAGCCGCCGCAGGATGCCGCCGGCCACTTCCTCGACATCGTCCGGCGTCGTCACCGGCAGGCTCGCCTCCTGCAGGACGAACCCGTAGACGTAGCTGTCGACGAGCGAGACGGCGTGCGCGGCCATCGCCAGCGTGAACCCCGCCTCCCGCAGGACGCCCAGGACGGCGTCGTGATGACGCAGCGTCGCCGGCCCCGGATCGCGACGGGAGTCCATGAGCCCGAGAGCCCAGCTGTGCTGCGACAGGACCGCGCGTGCGGAGAAGGCACGCGTACGGATCGCATCGCGCCAATCGCCGCGTTCGGCCCCGGGCAGCTCGATCGCCGCGAACACCGTGTTGACCACGCCGTCGAGGATGGCGTCCTTGTTCGGCACGTGGTGGTAGAGCGACATCGCCTCCACGCCCAGTTCCTGCGCCACCCGGCGCATCGTGATCGCCTCCACGCCGCCGCGATCCGCGACCCGGATCGCGGCTTCCAGCACGAGGCCTCTGCTGAGCGGTTGCGGTGGTGGCGGCACGACGGCTCCGGAGTGTGAGCGGGTTGACAGCCTTACGAGCGTAAGTCAACCTTACACCCGTAAGGAGCCTTACTGGCGTAAGGCTGTCTGGGTTCGCGTCCGCCGGAAAGGGGATTTCGATGCCGATGCCGAGGTGGTGGGGGCAGGTGAACAAAAGGGTGTTCAACCCCCGCGCGATAGCCGGCGGGAAATGGCCCGTCCTGATTCACGTCGGCCGCACGTCCGGCGCCACGTACCGCACGCCGCTCGATGCGCATCCCGTCGAGGGCGGCTACCTGTTCGTCCTGGTGTACGGATCGCGCTCCGACTGGGTGCGGAACGTCCTGGCGGCCAGAGGCGCGCGACTCCGGGTCGACGGGCGAGAGGTGGAACTCACCGCCCCACGCCTCGTCGGGAAGGAGGAGGCGTTCCGGGCCCTTCCCGACGAGGTGGCACGCCCACCGCAGCTGTTCCGCATCACCGAGTTCCTCCGCATGGACCTGCCCACAGGCTGACCCCGGCCGGCGTCACCGCGACATCACAGGACGAACATCGTGCACACAAACAGGCGGGCAACCGCGATTGCGGGAACACTGGTCATCGTCGGCATGATCGCCGGAGCGCTGAGCATCGTTCCCGTCATCGAGGAGCCACGCCATCTCGCTCTCATTTCCGAGCACGAGAGCCAGGTCGTCGTCGGCGCGGTCGCCCAGGCCATCATGATCCCCGCCTATGTCGGGTTCGCGCTCTGCCTTTATCCGGCGTTGAGAGCGGAGAACGAAACGCTCAGTCTGGGCTTCCTGGGGTTCAGGCTGATCGCAGCGACGTTCCACTTCTTGGGCGTGATCATCCTGCCCTTGTTCCTCGTGCTGGGCCATGCGTTCACCCGGGCCGCCGCCTCGGACGCGGCCGGCCTTGAGCTCCTGGACGAGTTGCTTCGGACGGCACGCGACCTGGTCAACCACGTCGCGTTGATCATCTCGCTGGGCCTCGGAGACCTCCTGTTGTTCCGCATTCTGTGGCGGTCGAGATCCGTCCCTCGGTGGTTGTCCGGGTGGGGATTCCTGGGAATCGCCCTGGCCATGTTGGCGAGCTTCTCGGTGCTGCTCGGCCTGACCGACGTGGTCACGCCGCTCTACCTGGCCATGAACGCGCCACTGGGCCTGCAGACCGTCGTCTTCGCCCTGTGGCTGCTGGCCAAAGGCCTCGCTACGGGCACATCGACCACGGCCCACCGGCACGGCTGACCCGCAGGCTCGGTGGCGCCTGGCGTACGTCACGAACCGCTCCCCTGCTGACGGGCTCAATCCGACAGCAGGGGAGTCTTGCGCTTCCGGCCTGAGGCCGCCTCCCGGTCCGCGGCGTCGAACCTGGTCAGGTAGGCGTTGATGAAGTGGTCGCGGATGCCGTCGGTGCCCGGGGCCAGCAGGTCGGCGGTGGCGCCGCCGAGCCGGTCGAGCAGGCCCGCCACCGGGGCCATCTTGTCGTGCAGCTTGCCGTGGGCGTCGAAGTAGCGTTCTTCGGCGACGTGGCCGAACAGCGGGGCGGGCGGGAGCTGGGCGACGATGTCGTTGTTGTTCACGAAGCGGAAGGTGCGGCCGCGGAAGGCCTGGTCGTAGGCGGCGGCCAGCTTGGGGCAGCAGGTGCGGGGCTGGCCGTAGGTGTAGACGCCGTCGGCCAGCAGCGTGGGGTCCTCGAAGTGGGTACGGGCGGCGGCGAGCATGGCCAGCGCGCCGCCGAGGCTGTGCCCGGTGAACCAGAGGGAGTGGCCGGGGGTGTGCCATTCCTCCAGGGTCCGCAGCAGGGCGGGATGCACGACGTCCAAGGCGCGGTAGAAGCCGGCGTGGATGTTGCCGTCGGCGGCGGTGTACGGGGTGAGCAGGGTGTCGGCGTCCGAGAGCCAGTCGCGCAGTTCCTCGGGCTGGGTGCCGCGGAAGGCGACGATGATCATGTGGTCGCCGGCGGCGACATACGCCTGGGTGTCCTCCAACGGGAACGGCGCGGCGTGCGGGACACGGAAGCTCCTGACGCGGTCGAAGCCCCAGCTGTTGACGGTGGCCCGGACCTCGGGCTCGTCCTTGTAGGCCAGGGCGGCGGCGTGGGCCAGGCGGCGGGCCTGGGCCAGGGTGTAGCCGGTGGCTGTGTGGTCGAAGGTGATCGTGGTCATGAGTGCTCCCCCAGGCGTCCCGGACTGTCGCCACCGGGCGTACCCGCCGGTTGACCAAGAGTCGCCGTCCGGCAGGTAAGCGATCGCCTCGCCGAGGCCGTCACGCTGCGGCACCGGCGGCCCCCTCGACGGCGAGAAGTTCTCCGCCCACCTCCACGCCGACCTGTTCCGACAGCCTCATCCTGCTCCTGCCAAGCCGCCTGGCCCGAACCGGACCGATCAGTGGGCCCTGCCGTAGCACCACAGTCCGCCCCGTTCGCGGGGCAGGCGCGTCAGCGGCCCAGGAGTCCTGCGATCCGCCGGGCCTCGGGGAGGACGTGCTGGGCGAGGGCCAGTTCGTGGGCGCGGCGCAGGCAGTCGGCGGCCTCACCGGCACGGCCCAGCGCTGTGAGGCTGTCGGCGCGCAGGCACAGTGCCTCCCGTTCCAGCACCCGATCACCGTAGAGCCGGACCTCGGCCAGAAGGCGGTTCGACAGCACGTCCGCGTGCGTGTGGCAGCGGGTTCGCAGCGTCACGCGGAGATCGCAGAGCAGGACCATCAGCGACACCCGCCGATGACCTGCGGCGAGGTCACCGGCCCGGTCCAGGAGCGGGCGCGGATCGTCGTGGTGGAAGGCCAGGCGCGCGAGGGCGACGGCCTCGATGACCTCGTCGCCCGCCGCGCGGGCCAGCTCTGCGGCTGCCGTGAGGTGGGTGATCGCGTCCTCGGTCCGCCCCAGGGCCAGCTCGGCGATGGCGAGGTTGCTGAGTGTCAGCGCCCGGAAGGCGTCGTCGTCCAGCGACGGCAGCGCCTGGGTCAGCAGGGTGACGCCTTGGGCGTGGTGCTTCTGGAACACCGCGACCGTCCCGAGCGACATGGTCATCACCGCCGCGCCACGGTCGTCGCCGTTGTCCAGGCAGGACCGCAACGCCACCTGCGAGCTCTGCACCCAGTCGAGGAGGTGGCCGTGGATCTCGTACAACCGCACGGCGGCCAGCGCCAGGCCCCAGCTGAGATTCGCCTGGCCGAGGTCGGCGGCCTGGCGGACGCCGGCCGACAAGGTGGCGCGCTCGGCGGCCATCCAGGACATCGGGTCGGCCGGCACCACCTCACCGCTGGGTTGCCACAGCGGGCTGTCGCTCTCGATGAGGCGGAACCTGCCCCGGTATTCGCGCAGGTACGCCTCCCGTGACAGCCAGAGCAGACAGGACAGGAATCGCCGCACGATCGTGTCCTGCGCGGATCCGGTTCCGGCGCGCTCACGAGCCAGCAGCCGGATCAGGTCATGGCACCAATAACGCTCCTGGCCGGCGCCGTCGAACCCGTCCGGCTGCAGGAGCTGGCGCTCTGCCAGCCGTTCCAGGAGGTCACCGGCGACGGCCACGGGCACGTCGAGAAGGGCGGCGCCCATCCAGGCGGTGAAGGTGGGCACCCGCAGCAGCCCCAGCCGTTCGAACAGGGTGCGTTCGGCGGGTGGCAAATCGTCGTACCCGGCCTCCAGCGTGGCCCGCACGTCCAGCTCACCGGCGCGCAACTCGTTCAATCGACGCTCACCGGCCAGCCGGGCGGCCAGGGTCTCGACGCCCCAGCCCGGCCTGGTCAGCAGCCTGGCTCCGGCCACCCGCAGAGCCAGCGGGAGCTGGGCGCACAGCTCGGCCAGCGGCGCCGCCTTGGACACCTCGATGCGGGCGATCCGGGACAGCAGCAGCGCCGCGTCGGCGAGAGGCATCTCCTCAAGCCGCATCGGCAGGGCGCCCACGTCGGCCACCAGGCTTTCGAACCTGCTCCGCCCGGTGACCACCGTCACGCACCCGGGCGCGCCGGGCAGCAGCGGTCTCGCCCGCGCGGAATCCGGCGCGTTGTCGAGGATGACCAGCACCCTCCGGTGCGCGAGCATCTGACGATAGAGCGCGATCTGAGCGTGCTGCTCGACGGGGACGACCGCGGCTCCGAGGGCGTGCAGGAACCGGCTCAGCACCTCGACGGGGGTGTCCTCGCCGAGATTGGCGTAGAGCTGCCCGTCGGGGAACCGGTCACGGGAGCGATGCGCCCAATGCAGGGCGAGCCCGGATTTGCCCACTCCGCCGACCCCGCTGATCACGGCGACGCCGCAGGGGCGGTCCAGGAGGCCGTCCAGGACGGCCAGCTCCGCCGTACGGCCGGTGAAGGCGTGGATGTCCGGTGGCAGGAGCCGGGGCGCGGGATCGTGGTGGAGCAGGTCCTCATGCAGGCGGCGCAGCGGGCCGGAGGGGTCGACGCCGAGTTCGTCCCGCAGGCGCCGGCGCGTCTGGTCGAACATGCGAAGGGCCTCTCCACGGCGTCCGGTGGCGGCCAGGGCCCGCAGCCGTAACTCGACGAGCGATTCGCGCAGCGGATGGGCGGACACGGCGGCGGCCAGGTCGCTCACGCATTCGGCCGGGCGCCCGAGCTCCATCAGCACACGTGCGCGTGCCTCGACGGCCAGCAGCCGGGCTTCCGCCAGCCGGGCGGCCTCCGCCCGGACGACCGCCAGATCGAGCAGCCCCTCGTAGGGCTCGCCCCGCCACAGGGCCATGGCGCTGTCCAGCAACGACAACGCGCGCTCGGGCGGCTCGGCTGCCGCGCGCCGCACCAGCTCCTCGAAACGGGCGGCGTCCAGTTCGCCGTCCTCCACCGCCAGCAGGTGGCTGTCGCCCCTGCGGATCAGCCGTTCTCCGACGACGCCACGCAGGCGATGCAGGTGCCAGCGGAAGGTGCTCGGCGACGGCGGCGCGAGCGGCCACGCCGCGTCCGTCAGGGCGTCGCCCGTAACCGGCTCGTTGGCGTGACACAGCAACGACGCCAATAAGATCATCTGCTTGCCCGACGCCATCGGATGGCCCTGAACCGTCACTGGGCCAAGCACCCCGAAATCCATTCCACGAAGTATGTCGGAAACAGCAGATGCGTGATCAAGAAGAGAGCCGGAACGGCCCCGGCACGTCCCGGCTCCCGCGGGTCGAGCTCTCAGCCCATCATGGACGCGTCGGCGCACTGGCCGCGCGTCACCCACAGGTGGGACGAGATCGTGTTCTTCACCAGGGCGGGCGTGAGGTGGTCCGCCCGGTAGTAGACCAGCCCCGACAGGTCGGGGACCCAGTCGCCCCTGTCGAGGCAGCGGTAGCCGTACACGTAGTCATAGTTGATCTTGTCGTAGAACGCGACCACGGTGAGTCCGCTGGAATCGGTGGCGCCGTCGTTGAGGACGGACACGGCCCTGTTGGCGGCATTGACGAAGCCCCCGCCGGCCGCGTCCCAGTTGGAATCGTTGCCCTCCGCGTAGCCGAGCATGATCCCGCCGCAGTTGGGCTGGTTGAAGGCGAAGACGTTGCCGTTGCTCCACCCGTCCCGGACGCTGGAGCAGCCGGCGAGCTGCGACGTGCTCGCCTCCGAGGCCCAGGCGGGGCCGGTCGTCGCCAGAGCGGCGGTAAGGGCCACGGCGGCCGCCGCCAGACGCGTCAAGCGCATCGGTTTTCTCCTTGTGTTGTGCCTACCGCGGCCCAGCGCCGCGGAGTCTTAGTGGTGATCACCGCTCGGCGCGGGTGATCTTCCTGGCGCGTGCGAGCGCCTCACCGCGCATGCGGTCGTAGAGGTCCAGCTCAGCGGCGTACCGTGCGCCGATCTTGGGCCGGTACTCCCGGCCGAGGGCGCGCATGGTGGCCCGCAGATCAGTACGGCGCGCGCAGGTCGCCTCGTCGACCGCGAGCTCGACCTCGGTCGCGTGGGCACGCTCGGCCGTCATACCGACGCTCAGCCCGGGAGCGGCCAGGTGCGCGGCGGGCGGTGTGGCGTAGTCGTGCCCGCGCTCGCGCATGCACGCCGACCAGGCCTTCACCCCCGCCGTGTACCGCGCGTCCTTCACCAGTCGCCCCATCACCAGCGGCGTGATGTTCATGGCCAGCCGGTCGACGCGGAACCAGGTGGCCCGGTCCCCGTAGAGCCGCGCGATGCTGGAGGCGGAGCATCCGCCGAGCGAGTTGTTGATCGTGCGGCCGTCGGGCAGCTTCACGCTGAGCACTTCGTTCCCCGCTCCGCCGTTCAGAGCCTCCCGGTAGGCGATGCGGCGGGCGGCGGGCAAGCCGTTGACGTAGGCGACGTTCCGGCTGTGCTGCCGCGCCGCGACGGCGGCGTTCCGCGCCCGCGTGCCGTACCCGTTGCGGCGCGCCCACTCCACGTCGTCGAGCACGAACCCGACCGGGAGCAGCCCGTCCTGGTCGGCCGGCCGTTCCACCCAGTACTCGAACCCCGCGTCCCGCATGCAGTCGCGGACGAGCAGGGACTCGGCCCAGCTCAGCGTCACCTCGTCCGCGGGGGTGATCGGCGCCGTCGGGGCCCCCGGCTTGGCGACCGGCCGCGCGTGCGCCCCTTCCCCGCACCCGGCCAGGCCGGCGATCACCGCCACCGCGACGGCGGCACGCCACGACATTGTCCGGGCCGAGCCCCGCCGGCGTGCGGCGACCTTCACTGCGGGCATGCCGTCACCTCCTGATCGTCTTGGGGACAGACGCTAAGGAGGGGCTGTTGGGCGGGCGTTGGGGGCGCGTTGGGAGCGGGTGTCGCGCCGGCTCCGCCTGCCTACGCCGGGCTGCCGGCCCTCACCGCGGTCCGGTGAAGACCGGCAGTGGCGACGACGGGTCCGGCCGGCCACGACCCAGGGTCCTGCCGAAGTGTCCGGAGCTGACAGAAGTCCTCGGGATGGACCTCTTGACGTACCGTCAGCGCCCAGCCGTCCGCTTGCCCTGAGGCGACCAGCGCGCGACCTCCGCGTGCCGGGGTGTCAGGCCGTCGTCCCGGCGTCGACGGTGATGGACGTGCCGGTGATGGTACGGCCGGCGGGGCCCGCCAGATGGAGGACGGTGGCGGCGACGTCGTCCGGGGTGCCGTAGCGGCCGAGGGCGGTGTAGGAGCGTTCGGCGTCGGCGTCGGGGCCGTCGGCGGGGTTCATCTCGGTGTCGGTGGAGCCGGGGTGGACGAGGTTGGCCGTGATGTCGCGGGGGCCGAGATCACGAGCGAGGCCCTTGGTGAGGCCGATCAGTGCGGACTTGCTCATCGAGTACAGGGTCCAGCCGGGGTAGGGGACGCGTTCGGCCAGGCTGCTGCCGATGTTCACGATCCGTCCGCCGGCCCGCATGTGACGGGCGGCCGCCTGGGACGTGAGGAAGGCGGCTCTGGCGTGGATGGCGAGGGTGCGGTCGACTTCGTCCAGGGAGACGTCCTCCAGCGGGCCGAAGGGGGCGATTCCGGCGTTGTTCACCAGGATGTCGAGGCGGCCGAAGGTGGCGACGGTGTGCGCGACGGCCGCCTGGAGCGCCTCGGCGTCGGCGGCGTCGGCGGCCATGGCCAGGCCGCGGCGGCCGAGCGCCTCGATCTCCTGGACCACGCCCTCCGCCCAGCTCGCCGCCGTCGCATAAGTGATCGCCACATCGGCGCCCGCCGCGGCCAGGCTGCGCGCGAT
Organism: Nonomuraea sp. NPDC051191; assembly: GCF_044455665.1. Classification (NCBI taxonomy): domain Bacteria; kingdom Bacillati; phylum Actinomycetota; class Actinomycetes; order Streptosporangiales; family Streptosporangiaceae; genus Nonomuraea; species Nonomuraea sp. NPDC051191. The sequence continues at coordinate 168,000 of NZ_JBITEZ010000011.1, forward strand.
GGCCGCGCCGATGCCCCTGCTGCCTCCGGTGACGAGTGCGCTCTTGCCGTTGAGCATCTGTCCTCCACTATCCGGAACTGATTCCGGTTGAGGATATACGGAACGCGTTCCGCTTTTCCAGCCCGATAAGGTGAACACGTGCCACAGGAGCGGGCCGATGCCGCCAGGAACCGAGCGAAGATCCTTGCCGCGGCCGCGGAGATCGTCGCCACCGAGGGCATGAAGGGGCTGGCCATGGCCGACGTCGCGGCCGCCTCGGGCGTCGGGATCGGCACGCTGTACCGGCGGTTCGGCGACCGGTCGGGGCTGGCGTACGCGCTCATCGACGAGAAGGAGCGCGAGTTCCAGCAGGCGTTCCTGACCGGCCCTCCCCCTCTGGGGCCCGGGGCGCCGGAGATCGAGCGGGTCCGCGCCTTCCTGCACGCGCTGACCGATCGCACCTTCGCCCAGCTCGACCTGCTGCTGATGGCCGAGACCGCCGGGGAGTTCGCGCGTTTCGGCGGCGCCTACGAGGCGTACCACCAGCACCTGGTCGTGCTGATCGCACGGATCAAGCCGGAGGCCGACGCGGGGTTCCTCGCCGACGCCCTGCTCGCGCCGATCGCGGCCAACCTGATCGCCCACCGGGGGCGTGCGGCGTCCGTCGTGAAGGCGGGTCTTGACGCCCTGCTCACGGGCCTTGTGTGAGCGGGGCCCGACGACGGACGCGGGTCAGGCGCGTTCCTTCGAGGTGTTCGGCAGAGTGAGCACGGCCACCGCTCCGGCGATGACGACCGCGGCGCAGACCCGGAACGCCGGCGCGGCAACGAACGTGCGCCTGCGTCCGTAGAGGTCGGCCGGCCGGCAGCAGGAACCCGGCGAAGGTGAGGAGGTGGCCGTTGACCAACCGTTGCAGCCCCTCGGCCCCGAGGCGGAGGTCGGACTCCATGGCGGGCGATCGGACGCCGCTCACGGGCGGTGGTGCGCCATGATCCGAGATCTCGTTGACGGTCCGGCGGACCGTGGCTTCGTGAGGTGCGGCCGTCAGTGGGCGCGGAGGCGGCGAGGAATGTCCGCCGAGTCGCGCCCGGCGGCGAACCGGGCCCGCCTTCGAGGGCGTCACACGACGGCGACGGCGTCGACCTCCACGAGGAACCCGGGGCCCAGGCCGGCCACGACGTGGACGGTGATGGCGGGCGGCGGGTCGGCCCGGTTCCACACCTCCTGGAAGGCGGCCACCCCCTCGTCGAAGGTGTGACCGTCGAGCACGGCGATGCGCCAGTGCACGATGTTCGCCAGGCTCGCGCCCTCGCTCTCCAGGATCGTCACCAGGTTGCGGAAGATCTGCCTGGCCTGGTCGCCGACCGTGGGCCCGACGACCTTGCCGTCGGCGCCGACGCCGTTCTGCCCGCCGATGTAGATGGTCTTGGCGGGCTGTTCGACCACGACGGCCTGGCTGAAGGCCGGGCTGCGGTGGAGCCCCTGGGGGTTGATGTGCCGTACGCCCATGTGCGCTCTCCTCGAATCTTGAAACCGGTTATAGGGGTTTCGTTGCGACACCAGTTATAGTGGTGTCATGCGACTGAACGCAACCGGGCGGATCCTGCACGACCCCAAGGGCGGGTCGTTCCGGTTCGACGCCGGCGCCGTCTGCCTCGACTTCGCCCACACGGGCGGCGAGGGCCGATACGCGATCTTCGAGAGCCTCCACGAGCCCGCCGACCTGGCCGAATGGCTGGCCCAGCCGCCACTGGCGGTGGTCATGACGGCCACCGTGACCGCCCGCGAGCTGGCGGCGGCCAAGACCCTGCGCCAGGCGATCTGGGACGCGGCCCACGCCCGGGCGTCCGGTCGCCCGCTTCCCAAGGAGGCGGTCGCCACCATCAACCGGGCCGCGAGCGCGGCGCCGCCGGTCCCCGAACTGGCCGACGACGGCATCACCGCCGGATGGGCGCCGCCGGTGCGGGCCACGCAGGCGCTGTCGGCCCTGGCTCGGGAGACGATCGAGCTGCTGTCCGGGCCGTTCGCCGGACGCATCCGCGAGTGCGCCGGCGACAACTGCCCGCTGGTGTTCGTCGACACGTCCCGGCCCGGCGCCCGCCGCTGGTGCGCGATGGAACGCTGCGGAAACCGTCACAAGCTGCGCGCCCTGCGCGCCCGCCAGGCCCTGGAGCCGTGACCCGGCCTCGGCCGCGCCCAGCACGCCGACGCAGCGCAGCCGGAGGGCTTCCCGCGTGAGCCCGGAGTACGGCCGCAGGGCGGCGGCCATCAGGTCCGTCTAGCCGTCGAGCAGGTCGCGCTCGATCACCTCCATCTTCTGGTTCCCCTTGAGACGGCCCGGTCGAGGCGGTCGCGGACCTCGCGCAGCACCGGGACCAGCTCCGGCGGTTCCAGCACCTCGAAGTCGAACCCCTTCGCCGCCACGTGCACCGCCAGCTCGTGCAGCGAGTTCGAGCCGGCCGTGAAGAGGCAGGTGCGCGCGTCCACGGGCTCCAGCCGGCCGGCGGCGGGTGAGGTGCGCGGCGCCACCGCCTCCAGCGGCGCGTGGAAGAGAACGCGGGCCTGGTACGCGTACGGCGCCGAGGTGATGGCGTGCGAGACGTGGGCGGCCACGTCCTCCTCCGACGGCAGGCGCGGCGTGAAGCGCGCCCCCGGTGGCCCGAGCGGCTCCTCGATCCGGTCGACCCGGAAGGTACGCCAGTCGTCCTTGGCCACGTCCCACGCCACCAGGTACCAGCGGCGCGGCGTGTGCACCAGCCGGTGCGGCTCGACCTCGCGTACGGTGACGCCGTCGCGCCCCCGGTGGCGCAGCCGCACCCGGCGCAGGTCGCGGCACGCGGCGGCGATCGCGGCCAGCAGGTCGGCGCCGACCTCCGGACCGGCCGCCCCGGGCAGCGCGACGGTCGCCGCGCGGAACGCCTCCACCCGGTGCCGCAACCGGGAGGGCAGGAGCTGCTGGAGCTTGGCCAGCGCCCGCACCGCCCCCTCCTCCAGGCCGGCGACGCTGCCGGTCGCGGCCGTACGCAGGCTGATCGCCACCGCCACGGCCTCCTCGTCGTCGAGCAGCAGCGGCGGCAACGCGGCCCCCACCCCGAGCCGGTACCCGCCGGCCACCCCCGGGGTGGCGTCCACCGGATAGCCGAGTTCGCGCAGCCGTTCGACGTCGCGCCGCACGGTGCGCAGGCCGACGCGCAGCCGGTCGGCGAGTTCGGCGCCGGTCCAGTCCGTGCGCGCCTGAAGGAGTGACAGCAGGCGCAGCAGCCGGGCGGAGGTCTCCAACATGGGCACCATTGTGGCCGCCATTGGTGCCCGAAGCTGACACCAATGCCCAATACCGTCACGGACATGACGAACGACATCCAGCCCTACCGCGTCGATGTCCCGCAGGCCGACCTCGACGACCTGCACGAACGGCTGCGCCGTACCCGCTGGGCCCCCGAGGTGCCCGGCACCGGCTGGGAGCGCGGCGTGCCGACCGGCTACCTGCGGGAGCTGGCCGCGTACTGGGCCGACGGCTTCGACTGGCGCGCCCAGGAGGCGGCGCTCAACGCGTACCCGCAGTTCACCACCGTCGTGGACGGCACGCAGGTGCACTTCCTGCACGTACGCTCCGCCAAGCCCGACGCCGTCCCGCTCCTGCTGCTGCACGGCTGGCCCGGCTCGGTCGTCGAGTTCCTCGACCTGATCGGCCCGCTCACCGACCCGGTGGCCCACGGCGGCGAGGCCGCCGACGCCTTCCACCTGGTGGTCCCGTCGCTGCCGGGCTACGGCTTCTCCGGCCCGCTGCCCGGCACCGGCTGGACGGACGGCCGCACCGCCGCGGCGATGGCGGAGCTGATGTCCAGGCTCGGCCACGACCGGTACGGCGTGCAGGGCGGCGACGTCGGCGCGTTCATCGCCCCGCTGGTGGGACGCGCCGCGCCCGACGATGTCATCGGCGTGCACGTCAACGGCCTGCTCACGTTCCCCGGCGGCGATGCGGCGGTCATGGGCTCGCTGAGCGACGCCGAGCGCGCGCGGCTGGCCGGGATGCAGGAGTGGCAGGCGAAGCTGGGCGCGTACATGCAGGTCCAGGGCACGCGCCCGCAGACGGTCGCGGCCGCGCTGCACGACTCCCCCGCCGGCCAGCTCGCCTGGATCGTGGAGAAGTTCAAGGACTGGACGGACCCGGCCGCCGAACTCCCCGAGGACGCGGTGGACCGGGACCGGATCCTCGCCGACGTGAGCATCTACTGGTTCACCGGCACCGCGGGCTCGGCGGCCCACACCTACTACGAACGCTTCAACGACTTCAGCATGTGGGCCCCGAAGGCGCGCGGGACGGTGCCGACCGCGGTCGCGCTCTCCCCCACGGACTTCTCGGTCCGCCCGCTGGCCGACCAGGCGCACAACGTGGTGCGCTGGACGGAGTTCGAGCGGGGCGGCCACTTCGCCGCGCTGGAGACCCCCGACCTGCTGATCGCCGACCTCCGGGCGTTCTTCCGGACCCTGGGCTGACCGGACGGCGGGAGCCCGCTGGAGCGACCATCGCCCGAGGGTAGAGGGCGCGCCGGTGGCGACCGTGTCCGTCCTCGGTCACGCACCGGGACGGACGACCGCCAGGTGAGGTGTCCTGCGCGCCCGGCGGAGTCCCACGGCGACGGTGACCGCGGCGGCCAGGACCGGGAGCACGGCCGCGACCGGCAGCGGCCCCGGGCCCAGGTGCCTCAGGGTCTGGCCGCCGAGCGCCGAGCCGGCGGTGATGCCGACGTTGAAGGCGATGATGAACAGCGTGGAGGCGGCCGGGACGGCGTGCGGCGCCGTCTTCAGCGCCAAGGTCTGGAGCAGGGTCGGCAGGGCCGCGTACGCCAGGCCCCACACGGCGATCGCGGCGATGGTGACCGCCCCGCCGGTGACCGGCAGCACCGCGACGGCGGTCGCGTGCAGGGCGAGCGTGACCAGCAGGTAGCGGCCGGCTCCCCGGTCGGCCAGCAGGCCGGCGGCCCAGACTCCCAGGATTCCGGCGGCGCCGAAGACGAACAGCGCGGCCGTGGTGGCCGTGCCGCTCTGATCGGCGTCGCCGAGGTAGGGCACCAGGTAGGTGTGGAGGGTGAACTGCCCCAGCATGACCAGGGCCGTGGCCGCCGTGACGATCCGTACCGAGGGCAGCCGCAGTGCTTCCCGCAGCCCGCTGGGGGCGGGGGACGCGGACCGTCCGGGCAGCAGGCTCCTCGCGGCGACCATGAGCAGGACCGACAGGCCGCTCAGGACCGCGAAGCCGGTGCGCCATCCGGCCGCCTGGCCCAGGAGCGTGCCCAGCGGGACGCCCGCGGTCAGCGCGGCCGAGTTGCCGGCGAACACGACGGCCACCGCCCGTCCCGCCTTGTCGGGGGTGACCAGGGAGGCGGCGTACCCGGCCATGGCCGACCACAGCACCCCGTGCCCGGAGGCGGTCACCAGGCGGGCCAGCAGGGCGATGGGATAGTTCGGGGCGACGGCCAGCAGCGCGTTGCCCACGGCGAACAACCCCATGATCATCACCAGCAGCCGGCGGCGGTCCAGCCGTGCGGTCGCCGTCGCGAGGGGCATGGTCACCGCGATGATGATCAGTGAGTAGCTGCCCACCAGCCAGCCGATCAGGTCCTGCGAGGCTCCGAGGCCGTGGCTCATCTGCGGCAGCAGACCCATCGGCAGCGTCTCGGTGGTGATCGTGGTCAACGCCACCGTGAACAGCACCGCCGGCCCCACCGCGGGACGCCGCCCGGTCAGCCCCACACACGGTCCAGGAAGTCGGCGATGAGCGGGGCGATGTGGGGCAGGTGGTCCTCCAGGGCGAAGTGGCCGGTGTCCAGCAGGTGGATCTCGGCGTCGGGCAGGTCGCGCAGGTAGGCGCGGGCGCCGGGCTCGGGGAAGAACGGGTCGTTGACACCCCAGGTGATGAGGGTGGGCGGGGTGTGCTTGCGCAGCCAGGCCTGCCACTGGTCGTAGCGCTCCACGTTGGAGTGGTAGTCGAACGCCAGGGCCACCTGGGCCTCCTTGCGGCCCGGCAGGTCGAGGAAGTGCTGGTCGAGGGTCCAGCCCTCGGGGGCGATCAGCTCGGGGTCGGTGACGCCGGTCTCGTACTGGCCGCGTGTGCCGGGCAGGGTGAGCAGGTCGCGGATGGCGTCCTCGGCGCCGGGGGCCTCGGGGCGCAGGGCGACGAAGTCGCGGGCTCCGTCCGACAGGCCCTCGGTGTAGGCGTTGCCGTTCTGCACCACCAGGCCGGCGATCCATTCGGGGTGCCGCTCGGCGAGCCGGAAGCCGACGGGGGCGCCGAAGTCGAAGACGTACATCACGAAGCGGGTCAGGCCGAGCCGCTGGACGAAGCCCTCGGTGACGTCGGCGAGCCGGTCGAAGGAGTAGGTGAAGCCGGCCGGGGCCTCGGTGTGGCCGAATCCGGGGTAGTCGGGGGCGATCACCCGGTAGCGGGCGCCCAGCACGTCGATGAGGCGGCGGAACTGGTGCGAGGCCGACGGGAAGCCGTGCAGGAGCAGCAGCACCGGCGCGTCGGCCCGTTCGGGCAGTGACTCGCGGTAGAAGACCCGGACGCCGTCGACGTCGAGTGTGCGATGGGCGGTGCGGGCTACCAGGGGATACGTCATCACTAATGCCTTCTGTTAGGAATGATGCGTTAGTTATAGCCGTACGTGATCTAATGCGTCAAATCCTTCGAATGCCATTAGAGGCCCAGACGGTAAGCGACATCGCACTGTAATAATTCAACTACTTTGCGTAACATTTTGTTGTCTCGCCGTCCACCGAAGGAGATCCCCCTGATGCGTCTGTCCGCTCTCGCTGCCGCCGCCTTCGCGACCGCAGCCCTCCTCTCCGGCGCCGCCCCCGGCGCCTCCGCCACCCGAGCCGCCGATGCTCTGAACCTGTGGTCCGGCCTCAACCAGACCGGCCAGGTACAGCCGGTGCCGGCCCCCGAAGAAGCAGGCTGCGTGACCGTCGACGCAGCGTTCCGAGCCCGATCGGCCGGGAACCGCAGCCAGAGGATCGCCTCGCTCTACACCAACCAGGACTGCGACGGTGAACCGGAAGAGGTCGTGTCACCTGGCCGCCGCACCAACTTCGCGCGGCCTCTCCGGATCGAGTCGGTCGCCTTCCAGTGAGTGCTCCATGACCCGCGGGCACCCGGGCCCGACTGGTGATCACCAGTGGATCACAAGGAGGCACTGGTAGATCAGGGCGGATGAACGACGCTCTTCATCCGCTCAGCCGCAGAGAAGGCCCGTCCGAGGCGTCCGTGCCGCCCCAGCCCGAGCGGCCGGCGATCCCCCTCGACACCTCGTTGCCCGACGTGTGCGCGCGCCGGCCCGCGTGTCTGGCGCGGCACGTCCGGTCGGAAGGCGGGATGCGCCGGCTGCTGGGCGACCTGGCCGTCCAGTGGGGGATGTACGGGCTGCTGTGGGCGGCGGCCGGGATCTGGCTGATGGGGCCGTCCGCGCTCGCGCTCGCGGCGGGTCTGGCGATGCCGCCCACGTTGGTGTCGTTCGTGCTGCACCGCAGGTGGGGGCACCGGGGGTGGTGCTGGGTTCTGCGGTCGCTGGACCCGGACGAGGTCGCGCTGGTCCTGGCCTGGCTCCTCGGCCCGTTCCGGTGGCTCGAACCGGTCTTCTGGGTGGCGGTCTGGCCCTTCCGACAGGTCCTGCGGTTGTTCGCCTGGATCGGACGGGTTCTGTCCGCGTTGAGCGATCTGTAGCGGTTGCGTCCGCGGCTGCCCGGTGATTCGGTCATCCCTGAAGGGGATCTCCGGCGAGCTCTACCCTCCTGGGTTGAGCCGGATGTCCTCCTCGCGCCAGAGGTGGCCGCCGTACCCGACCGGCAGCGTTAGCAGGGTGAAACGTGCACTCATCATCACCGCCCTGGCCCTCGCCCTGGCCGGATGCGGCTCCACCCCGCCGCAGCGCCTGACGATCCCGAAGCCGACGGGCCCGCATCCGGTGGGGACCGTCTCGGTCCACCTGGTCGACCAGTCCCGCCCGGACCCCTGGAACGGCTCCGGCAGGAAGCGGGAGCTGATGGTCAGCCTGTGGTACCCGGCCAGAGACGCACAGGCCCACCCGGTCGCCCCCTGGATGCCGAAGGCGGCGGCGGACCGGTACCTGAAGATGAACGACCTGGAGCCGGGCTCGGTGCTGCTGGACAGGACCGACGGCCACGAGGGCGCGCCCGCCGACACGAGCCTGGGCAGACTGCCGGTCGTCCTGTACTCGCCGGGCGCCAACGCCTCGCGCGCGTACGGGACCGGCGTCGCCGAGGAGCTGGCCAGCCGGGGTTACGCGGTGGTCACCGTCGATCATCCCTATGACGCGGCGGTGGTGGAGTTCCCCGGCGGCCGGGTGGAGGCGGGCCCCGAGGTGACCGACTTCGCCAAGGCCGTCGACGTCCGGGTGGCCGACGTGCGTTTCGTCCTGGACAGCCTGCCCGCCCTGGAGGACAAGCTGCCCGGACGGAACGGCAGGCCGCTCTTCGACCTCGAACGGATCGGCATGTTCGGGCACTCCCTCGGCGGCGCGGCCACCTCCTCCGCCATGTACGCCGACCCGCGGATCAAGGCCGGGCTCGGCCTGGACGGCGCCGTCTTCGGCAAGGTCGCACAGTCCGGCCTCGACCGGCCGTACATGGTGGTCGACACCGACGGCAAGGGCGGCATGGCCACCAATCCGACGTTGCGCACCTTCTGGGATGGGTTGCGGGGCTGGCGGCTCAACGTGACCGTCAAGGGGGCGGCGCACAACTCCTTCGGCGACGACGTCCTGCTCATCCCCTTGTCGGCCGGGCCGCTGGGGCTGGGGAAGGAGCAGTTGGAGGAGGTCGTCGGCACGATCCCGGCCGCGCGGGCGCTGGCCTTCCAGCGCGCCTACCCGCTCGCCTTCTTCGAGGAGACCCTGCGCGGCCGTCCTCAGGCGTTGCTGCGGGGACCGTCAGCCGCCTTCCCCGAAGTCTCCTACCGCCGCTGACGGCGCCCGCCCGCCGGCCGTGACGACGCCGCCCTCGTAGGCGGCGATGACGAGTTGCGCCCGGTCGTGCGCGGCGAGCTTGGCCAGCAGGCTGCGGACATGGGTCTTGACCGTCGCCTGCCCGATGCCGAGCCGCTCGGCGATCTGCGGGTTGGTCAGCCCGCGAGCCACCAGCAGCAGCACCTCCCGCTCCCGGCCGGACAGCCGGGTCAGCCCCGCCGCCAGCCGGGCCGGGATCCCGGCGGGCTCACGCCGGGCGAACTCCCCGATCAGCCGCGTGGTGACCGACGGGGCCAGCAGCGCCTGCCCCTCCCCCACCACGCGCAGCGCCTCCAGCAGGTCGCGCGGCCGGGTGTCCTTCAACAGGAAGCCGCTGGCTCCGGCCCGCAACGCCCCGTAGACGTACTCGTCGAGATCGAAGGTGGTCAGCATCACCACCCGCGTCCCGGCGGTCACCGGGTCGGCGCGGATCAGCTCGGTGGCCTTGATGCCGTCGAGGCCGGGCATGCGGACGTCCATGAGCACCAGGTCGGGACGCAGGCCGCGGGCCAGCTCCACGGCCTGCCGCCCTGTTCCGGCCTCGCCGACGGTCTCCAGGTCGGGGGCGGTGTCGATCAGCCTGCGCAGCCCGGCGCGCAGCAGCGCCTGGTCGTCGGCGACCAGCACCGTCAACGTGCTCATCGCTCGCCCGCCCTGGAGCCGCCGGGCAACGGCAGCCTCGCCCGGACGGCGAAGCCGCCCGCGGGCTCGGGTCCGGCCGAGAACGTCCCGCCGTACAGGATCACCCGCTCCCGCAGCCCCGCCAGCCCGTGGCCCCCCTGACGCGGCACGCCCCCGCGGCCGTCGTCGACGACCTCGACCACCAGCTCGCCCGCCGCCCGGACGCCGACGGCCACCCGGCAGCGGCCCGGCCCGGCGTGCTTGAGCACGTTGGTCAGCGACTCCTGCACGAGACGATGGACGACGAGGGCCGCCTCGCCGTCGAGCGTGAGGCCGGGATCGACGTCGAGCTCCACCCGTACGTCGCCGTCCGGGATCGCCGCGACCAGCTCGCGCAGCGAGTCCGGCAGGTGCGGCGGGCCGCCTTGATCCCCCGAGGCGTCGCGGAGCAGGCCGAGGAGGTCGCGCAGGTCGGCCAGCGCCTTCCGGCTGGTCTCCTCGATGATCGACAGGGCCTCGCCGGCCTCCTCGGGGTGCGTGGCGGCGACGTGGTTGGCTATGCCGGCCCGCATGGAGATCAGGGCCATGCTGTGGGCGACGACGTCGTGCACGTCACGAGCCATGCGCAGCCGTTCCGCCGTGGCCGCGGCCTGCGCCGACCGCGCGACGGCCTGTGCCGCGGACGCGCGCTGCTCCCGTACGGCGAGCCCGATCGTCCACGCCAGAGCGAGCACCGGCCAGGCGAACGCGCACGCCGAGGCCGCCTCCGCCCACGAGGGCGAGCCGACCGCGGCCCCGGCGGCGGTCACCGCAAGCGCGGCCACCAGCGCCGCCACCGCCGTCCGGCGCGCTTCCAGCAGCGCCACCGCGTGCAGCGCCACCGCCAACGGCACGAACGCCTCCTCCCACCCGGCGAGCGGCGCGAGCACCGCCGCCACCAGGACCAGCGCGCAGACCGGCACCGGCCACCGGCGCCGCAACGCCGGCGGCAGGCAGGCCAGCGCGACCACCGGCACGACCGCGTACGGCGGCACCCGGGCGGACTCCGGCACCAGCACCGCCGCCGCCGAGAACCCGGCGGCCAGGGCGACGGCCGCGAACGCGTCGACGGCGACCCAGTGTCCCGGTCGCAGCCTGCGCACGATCAAGGGACGCCGTTCGGCCATGCGCCCACCCTAGAACCCGCGGCGCCACGACGTACCGGGGGGCGCGTGGCAGAAGGGCCCTACGATCGGGGTTCGTGGACGATCAGGTGAGAACCCGCGTTGCGGCGTACGCGATCGCCGTGCAGGACGATCGGCTGCTGCCGGCTCGGTCGTCGGAGGCCTCGCCCGTCTTCACGCCAGGTCTGTGGCACCTGCCCGGCGGCGGGATCGATCCCGGCGGGTACGTCGTGGAGGAGCGCGCCGAGTTCTTCAGCTGGCCGGGACGCAGCCGTGACGACGGCACGTCCTTCTACGGCCGCGACTTTGCCGCCGAACCCCAGACCAGGGCCGACGCCGACGCCTGGCGCGCGGCGGGCTCCCCGTCGAGCTGGGAGATCCGCTCGTCGGACCGCACCAGGACGATCACGTCCAAGGCCGGCCCCTGGACGGAGGACGCCCCGGACACCCGGAGCGGCGGCGTGTTCGACATCAGCGGCCTCGGTCGCTTCACCTACCAGGAGCTGCAGAACCTGCCCACCGATCCGGAGGGCCTGCGCAAGCTCCTGTGCGAGGGCTCGATCGAGCTCGCCGACGGCCGCACCGGCATGCCCAAGCAGTGCCGGGAACCCCAGCGCCTGGGCGCCGTCGAAGACCCGCTCGGACGCGCCGCGGTCGGCCTCGCGGCCCCGTTCGAGAGCGCCGACGGCCGCGGGACGATCCAGCACCAGGTGCTCTTCGACCCGCGCACCGGAAAGCTGCTGGGACACCGCGACCTCCAGCTCGAACCGGGCCCGGACAGCGAGAAGTGGCAGGTCACCGGCAAGGTCCTGGACTACTTGGCGATCGTGGAGTCGGGTTGGACCGACGCCGTTCCCGCCCCTCCCGAGTAGCCGGGCGGCCGGAGCTCCGGGACTTCACCCCGACCCCGGCGGCGCCAGCAGGTCACGCACGATGACGCCGAGCCCGATGGCCCGCAGCATGCCCAGGAAGGCGTCGGCGTGGAGGAGACGGGCCTGGTGGATCGGCTGCTCACCGAGCTGTTCGTCCAGGGAGACCAGCAGCGCGCGCGGGTAGCGCCGGTAGACCGTGCGCAGGGGGGCGCCGTACTCCCGGATGCTGCGTTCCCAGTGCCCGGGGTCGGGGTGCGGGGCCGGCCACTGCTCGACGAACAGTGCCACCGCGCGGGCCACGTCTGGGGCATCGGCGGCGGCATCGCCGGCGCCCCGGTGAAGGCACCGGCCTTGACTCTCATCAGCAGTGGGCGGGCCGGGGGCCCTACCGGCGAGTGAGCACGTCGAGCCGCCGATCGATCGGGCGAACGGCCGCGTCGTCGTGATCGCGTCCGGTATCGGACATCGTCCCCGAGTGGCGCGCGACGGGGCGCGGGGCACAGAAGTGATACTCCGTCCCTTCGAAGGAAAGGGAAGTCCGTGATCACATCAGCCAGACGGCTCGCCATCGTCTCGGCCTTCGCCCTGGCCGTGGCGTCCGTGCCCGCGTCGTCCGCCTATGCGATGAGCTCATGGGTCTGCGCCAGCGGCTCCCGTACCTACCTGGGGGACGTCGTCGGCTACCACATCCTGGGTTCCGGCTGCACGGGGGCAGGGTCGGGACCCGGCTCGATCACCATCCCGGGGGGCACCTACAACTGCGCGGTCATCAACCCGACACCCCAGCTGGGCATCGTCAGCGGCCTGAACTGCTGATCCCCCCTGCAACCGGCGGCATTGACCGATTGCTCGCTGCGGACGTTGCCGCCGGTGTACTTGCACGTGAAGGTCAAGGGGCGCTCGCGCCGACCGGTGCTACGACGGCACCGCCGACCCCAGAGGCGTCACCCTGTTCCGGCCTGAGCGGGAACACGCACGTCAACGGCCACCGCCTGGACGCTGCAGTATGTGCAGGCTCAGCACCTCGCGTCCGCCGGGCCGGCGATGCGTACGCGGGCCAGGTCCTCTCCGGTGAGGACGATCCGCACGATGCCCTTGCTCGTGATCGCGTCCGCGGTCGTCACGACCACAGTCAACTCAGAACCTGATCGACGGTGGCCTCGACCTGCGTGTTCCCGCTCAGGCCGGAACGGGGTGACGATCCCGGGCCCGGCGGGATGAACTGACTCCGACCACCGGTACGCACGGGCTTCGCCACATGGATGGGCCCCTCGTGAAAGGAACGACCGGCATGATCAAAGTGCTCCTTCGGACCGGAGCGGCGGCACTCGCCTCCGCGACCGTCCTGTCTCTGGTCGCCGCGTCCCCGGCGGCTGCGGGCAGCGCCTGGAACGGCTGCAACTCGGGCAACGTCTGCCTCTACGGCGGCGACCCCGTCCCGAGCTACTTGAAGTACCAGACCCCTGGGTGGTCCCGGACGGGAAGACCTTCTGGGTGATCGTCAACAACGGAAACCCCTACCCGGGCGCCGACCACGTGCGCTTCCAGTGGCGCTTCCAGGGCGCTTCGACCTGGTACTCGAAGTGCCTGCACTACCGGCCCGACGGCGGCTCCGCACTCGACCTGCGCGACGGGGCGGTGGGCGGGGGTCCGGCGTCCCCGCGTGGCGCTGCTGCCGTGGGCCACGGCGATGGGCCTGCCGGTCGGCCCGGTCGCGGTCCTGGACTTCGACCACCGGTACGTGCTGCCCGTCATCCCCGTCGCCTGCCTGGCCGCCGCCCTCGCCTTCCGCCAGGGCGCTACGGCCTCGCTCGTCCGGCTCACCACCGGTCCCAGTGCAGCACCTCCTCGCGGGGAATGCGGGGAGCGGGCCTGAAGTCGGTGCCGAGCGTGAAGGCCAGCGGGATGAACGCCGCCAGCATGACCTCCTCGTACGGCACGCCGAGCACCCCGGCCAGCTCCCGTTCGAGCGGCGCCTGCGCGGTCGTCCACACGGTGCCGAGGCCGCGCGCCCGCGCGGCCAGCATGAAGCTCCACACCGCGGGCAGGATCGACCCCCACGTGCCCGCCTGCTCGGCCACCGGCCGGCGGTCGGTGCGGCCCTCCACGCCGGGGATGACGAACGCCGGCACCCGGTGAACGTTGGCGGCCAGATGCCGCAGGCCGTCGAAGACCCGCTCGGTGGAGCCGGCGTGGTAGCTCATGCGCCACAGGTCACGCTCGCTCAACGGCTGCCCCGCGGCCACGGCCAGCGCGCGCCGGAAGATGTCGGCCACGGCCCGGCGCTGCCCGGCCTCGGTCACGACCATGAAGTGCCAGCGCTGCCGGTTACGCCCGGTGGGTGCCTGGACGGCCAGGTCCACGCACTGCTCGATCAGCTCGCGAGGAACCGGCCGGGTGAAGTCCAGGCGCTTGCGGACGGCGCGGGTGGTGCTCAGCAGTTCGTCAGGGGTGAGGTTCAGCGTCACGACGGATCTCCTTGTCAGACGGCGGGAACGGGTGCGGGACGTCGTTCGACCGGGAACGTATGCCTGCAAATCATCTGCTGTCAAACGATTGGTAGTCAGATGAATGCGGTGTAGGCTCCTGACCGGAGCGAAAAGGAGATCGATGGCCCCCACGACCAAGAACCCCGGCCGCACGCGGGCGACGTACTTCCCGCGACTGGCGGCCGAGCGGCTGGACATCGCGCTGTGCCGGGCCTCGGCCGCCGTGGCCCGCGCCGCGGACGCCCACGCCGGCGAGGAAGGGCTCGGCGTCGGCCAGCACCTCGTGCTCCAGATGCTCGACGCCGTCGGCCCGTGCTCCCAGCAGACGCTCAGCGAAGAGCTGCGCATCGACCGCAGCGTCATGGTCAGCGTCTGCGACGACCTCGAACAGCAGGGCCTCGTACGCAGGGAGCGCAACCCCCGCGACCGCCGCTCCTACGCCGTCACCCTCACCGACCTGGGCCGACGGCGGCTGGCCCAGGCGCAGACGTCGATCCCGGCCTTCCTCGAAGACACCTTCCAACCCCTCACACCCGACGAACGCCACCAATTGAGCACGCTCCTCGGCAAACTCCTGGGAACCGGCACCTGACGGCCTTCACCCGGGTGCGGAGTTTGTCCCTGACCCCCACGGGCAGGTCGCCCTCACGGCGTGAGGTGCCGTCGGTGCACCGCATCGAGAGGGAGGGGGACCCCATGCCACTCGTCAACGTGAAGGTGATCGAGGGCGTGTTCAGCGCCACGCAGAAGGCCGAGATGGTGGCGAAGCTGACCGACGCGATCGTCGCCATCGAGGGGGAGCACATGCGCCCCCTGACCGTGGTCGTCGTCGAGGAGATCAAGGACGGCGACTGGGGTGTCGGCGGGAAGCCTGTGACGGCCGCGGAGGTCAAGGCGCTGGCCTCGGGCACGCGATCAGGATGACGCCCCTCAGCCGGTAGGCGTCACCGGTTCGGTGCGCGGTTCGTAACTGCCGCCGGACAGCCGGGCACCAGCGAGGGGCGTGCGTTTGAGGTCATGGTCCGAGTCTGCGGGGGAAGATCGTGAGGCAGTGGCAGCCCTGCTGATATGCGGGAAGTTCCTGCCATACTTTGTGATCACCGGCCCGCCGGGCCCCCAGACGAAAGGGCGAGATGAGCGCACGATCGGCCCGACGGCCTCCTGCCGTCCGCATGGACGGGACCTCGGCGACGACCAGCCCGGCAGGCGCGTCCGCCCGAAGTGGAAGGTCGTCGTGACGGAGGGGGTCGACGTACCGGACCAGCGCGGCCGTACCGGCCTGGACCAGGCGGGACGCGACCTGACCGGCAACCCCCGGGTACGCGTGCGCGACGTGCGGCTGCTGGCCTGCAACTGGTACGTGCTGCGTGCCACCACCTTCGACTACCAGCACGCCGACGGCCACTGGAGCACCCAGCAGCGGGAGACCTACGACCGCGGCAACGGCGCGACCGTCCTGCTCTACGACCCCGCCCGCCGCACCGTCCTGCTGACCCGGCAGTTCCGCTACCCCGCCTACGTCAACGGACATCCCGACGGGATGCTCCTGGAGACCGCGGCCGGCCTGCTGGACGACGAAGCGCCGGAGGCGGCGATCCGGCGCGAGGCCGCCGAGGAGACCGGCCACACCGTCGGCGAGGTCGAACGGGTCTTCTCCGTCTACATGAGCCCGGGATCGGTCACCGAACGCCTGCACTTCTACGCCGCGCCGTACAGTGCCGCGACCCGCACCGCACAGGGTGGCGGGGTCGCCGAGGAAGGCGAGGACATCGAGGTCGTCGAGCTCGACTTCGACCACGCCCTCGACCTGATCAGGGACGGGGAGATCGCCGACGCCAAGACCATCATGCTGCTGCAGTGGGCGGCCCTGAACGGCCCCTTCTCCCCCGCCGCCGGCGGACTGTGAACCCTCGCCGAGCCGGGCGTCAGGGGATATGGCGGAAGGCAGCCGGTTGACCTGTGAGACGACATCTCGTCACGGACGATTTCGAGCCGAGTTCGTTCAGACCTACTTGTCGACGAGACGGGCAGGTGCTGTGCAGACGTGAGCCGAGGACACCGACGCCCCCCTGACCCGGCTCTGAGCGTCGATCATTCGGCGGGGCAGACTGTGCCCGGTTCTGGAAGTGTCAGGTCGGTCAGGTACCTGGTGGCGTGCCGGATCGGGCACTTCTTGCCTGACAGGTACATGACGTGACCGGGTCCGTCATAGGCGATGGCCACCGATCCCGGGATCATGTTGGTGAAGCTCTTGGTCGAGGTGTGGTCGAACCACGTGGTGCCCACCCCCAGGAAGGGCGGCAGACCCCGCGTGAGCAGCGGGCGGGATGGATTGGCGACCGGCAGTGGCCAGCCTGTGCAGCCGAGCGCGTCGATGGCCGCTCCCGCGTACTCAGGTGCGATCTTCCGCGCTCTCCTGCGGAAGTCCTCAAGCTGGGCATAGCTGGTGTATCCGCGGTCGTCCCCGCAGCTCATCACCTGTGCCCCGGGCGTTGCCGAATACCGCGCGTTGAAGAGCGCCTGATCGGCGAACCCTGACCCGTCCCCGCTCCGCGCCTTGTCCACCGCGGCCGCGAAGGTCAGCCAGTTGGCGTTCTCCGGCCCTGGGTCGAGGGGGAGGGTGGATGTCAACAGCCATCCGGTGAGCTTCCCCTTGCCGTACTGGGATGAGGTGACCGAAATCGGATGGCGGTCGGCATCCCGCAGGAGCCTACGCCACACCGCCTCGGCGTCCTGGCCGTGCAGCGCGCAGGCGGGCGTCTCCGCGCACCAGTCGGCGAACCTGGTGAACATCCGCTGCATGACCGGCAGGCTCAGCAGCCGCTGCGCGGGCCAGCCCTCGGTCTGGTTGTTCACTCCATCGAGGTACATGGCCCGGATGCGCTGGGGAAACAACCGGGCATAAGCGGCGGCCGCGGACCCGCCGATGCCGCTGGCCATGAAGCTCAGCCGCTCTTCGCCCAGCGCCTTACGGATCGCCTCGGTGTCCCTGGCGATCGACAAAGCATCCAGGTGCGCGAACAGCCCCGTCGTGTCCGCCTTCTGACACTCCTCGAACGCGTCGTTCATCGCCGCGGCCAGCGCCGCGAGCTCCTTCGCGTCGCGCGGATCGTGCAGGGAAACCCCTGGCTGCGTGCATGCCTGGGGCATGTGTGCGATCCACGTGGTGGTACGCGTGTTGTAGCCGACCAGATCGAACGTGCGTCGCAGCTCGGTGAGATCCGCCGCGGAACGGGTCAGGTCCTGGATCCCGTAACCGCTGGAGATGCCCAGGACGCTGCCGAGCCGGCGTGGCGGCTCAGTGGCCGGCAACCGGGCCAGCTCCAGCGTGATCTTCCGTCCCTGCGGCTTCGCCCAGTCCACGGGGACATCGATCGCAGCGCACTGCATGCCCGCGGGTACGCCCTCGCTCTCGCAGTCCTGCCATCTCAGCGGTCCGTCATTCCCGGCAGCCGACGCCGCCGGTGCCATCCCGATCAGCACCGCCGCGGCTACGGCGATGACCGGCCACCTGCTCCCACGGCGTTCGCCGCCGTGGCGCTCACCAGGGTTCCGCGCGTGTATCGTGATCATGATCCCAGCGTGCCGTCCCGGGCGGCCGACTTCTTCCTGCCTTGAGACGGTTCCAGCAGAGGCGATCCAGGACCCCGGTCCTAGTCTGCAGGGTGACCCAAGGCCACGTAGGCGGTGATCGCGGCTCGCGGGAGAGCCCGAAGCGGCTGGACGGCTTCGGGCGCGTCGCGAGCGCCTTTACGTTGTAGATCACTTCAGCCGTCCAGCCGATCCCCTCCCCATACTTCGACGGTCGATATATGGTCGAACCGTGATCGGTATGACGGAGGCGACGTACTTCATCCTCGTCGCCTTGCTGCAGGAACCGCTCCACGGATACGGGATCATCAAACGGGCCCGGACGCAGTCGCTCGGTGAGGTCGACCTCGCCGTCGGCACTCTGTACAGCGCGCTCGACCGGCTCTCCGAGACCGGCTGGGTGCGGCTGGACCGCGAGGAGACCGTCAACGGGCGTCCGCGACGCTACTACCGGATCACCGACGACGGCGCACACGCCGTCCGTGCCCAGGCGGCCCGGTTCCAGCGCGCCGCCGCACTCGTCCTGCGGCCGAACGGGGTGCCGAGCGCATGAACCATGTTCTCGAACTGCGGTACCGCCGCCTTCTGCGCGCCTATCCGAAGGAGTACCGGGCCGAGCACGGCGAGGAGCTGATCGGCACGCTGCTGGAGGCGGCCCCGCCCGGGGCCCGTCGGCCGTCGCTCCGCGAGACGCTGCATCTCCTCGCCGGCGGGTTCACCGCACGCGTCCTGGCCGCCCGCGCGTCCGGAGTGCCGTCGTGGCGCGACGGCCTGCACCTCGGCGCGCTCGTCGTGGCGCTGGTGACCTTCGCGCAGCTTCCCGTTCTCCCGTACTTCATCTTCAAGACGTGGACCGCGCTGGGGATCGTCCTGATGGTGGCGCTGGTGCGGGGTTGGATGCGGGTCGCGGCCTGCCTCGCGACCTTCGCCGCGCTGTGGACCAGCCAGCCCATGTTCCCGGGGCTCATCCCGGCGCTCGACCTCGGCCCCCTGTACGGCGACCTCGCGCCGGTCGCGCCCTACTGGGTGGTCGCGGCCGCGTCGGCGGTGCTCGCCGTGCGACGGGCGGACGCGGGCCGCGGGTCCGGGAGGGCCCGACGGTGGGGCGCGACGATGCCCGCCCGGTCGGCCCGGTGGCTGCTCGTCCCGCTGGGCGCCTGGGCGCTGCAGCTCACGCAGGTGCCGGTCTGGGAACCCGTCTGGGTCGTCGCGCGGGCCGGCGTCGAGGTGGCGGCCCTGCTGCTGGTGCTGGCCGCCACCCTGGCCGCCCGGGACGGCCGCTGGGCGCTGGCGTCCGCCGTGTACCTGTTACCCGGCCTGCTCTACCTGGCCGAGAACCTGCTGGTGACCGGCGCCCGCGGCTTCCTGTACTGGAGCGTGCTCACCGCTCTGGTCGTGGCCTCCATGGTCGCCGCGCGCCGGGTACACGCCAAGGTGTGACCGCTCCGGCAAGCCGGGCGCGCGGACTCGTCGGTGGAGCGCCGGACCATCTCGCGCTGGTGGTCTATCCGGCGCGAACTCTCCCGCTGGTGGTCGTCGAACGGCCTCTGCTCACTCCTTCCTCGGCGGGTCACGTCGCCTGAAGCCGGGCTGGTTCGGAACGTCGCCGGGGCGCTAGTCACGTCCGTATATCCGGATCCGGAAGTTCCATTGTCCGGAGTTGTCCGACAGATCGGGATCGTTGACCCCGAACAGCAGCCGGACGGGCAGGGCGTCGGTCCAGAGCAGGCATCCTCCGAACGCCGTCGCCTGCATGGGAGCGCCCACCCACCCGACCGGGTTGTTGTTGAAGCGCAAGACGGGCGAGAACTCGAACAGGTCGGGGTACGGCCAGCCGGAGGCGGCGGCCAGTCTGTCGGTGCCGTTGGGACCGTGGTCGGCGAAGAAGTAGTCCATGCGCGCCCGGCTCGCGTAGTCGGGTTCGAGGCGCAGGACGTCCCCCTGCCGCAGGAAGTTGCCCGGCGTGGCCCCCGCCGGGAAGCTGCCGAAACTGCCGTTGCCGGCGACCGCCAAGGAGGTGTCGGCCCGGTCCCGAGGCCCGGTCGCCGGCAGGTTGCGGCTGCACCTGTCCATGGGACCGGTGGTCGGGGCGGACGCCTTCCAGATCAGCACATGGAAGGTCCAGGCGCCGCGGTTGTCGCCGGGGCCGGGGTCGTTCACGCCGAAGGAGAACCTGGCCGGGGCGTTGTCCTGGAAGACCGTGCACCGGTTGAACGCCGTCGCCTGCTGCCCGTCGCTCGTCCAGCCTGCGGGGTTGTTGTTGAAGCGCAGCACGGCCGAGTACTGGGCCAGGCCGGGGTAGGGCCATCCCTGCGGCGCGACCTGCCCGTTGCCGTCGGGGCCGACGGTCCCGACGGCCCAGCTGTCGGGGTCCACGCGTGAACTCAGGTCCGGAACGATCTGGAACACGTCACCCGGGTCGATGATGTTGCCCGGGTCGCGGCCCACGGGAACCCCGCCGCCGCCGTTGCCCCAGACGATCAGATGGGGGATGTCGTGGTTGGCGATCTGGCCCCCGGCGCACCGGCGCATCGCGTCGGCGGGGCCGGCGTGGGCGGGGGCCGCCGTCATCACCGTCAGCGTGGTCGTGAAGAGCAGCGCGGCTCCCGCCAGGCGTGCGCCGAGACGGGTCGTTCCTCGCTTCATACGGGCTCCTTCCGTACGGGACGCCCTCACTGTCCCGCCGGTCAGCCATGCCGATGAATACGAAGAAGTGCGTACTTCTCATTCGTTGTGCCAGATGGTAATCGTTCATGCACAATGCGTCCATGACGTCTTTGTTCAGGGGGGACGGCCGACGCATTCACGACCTGGCGATGGACATCCTCACCACGAGGGAGCCGGTCCGGGTCTGGCCCCTGCTGATGGAACGGCTGACGAAGGACCTGCCCGGAGACCTGGCCGTCCTCATCGACCTGGACTGGGCGGCGGGCACCGGGCACGCGCTGACCGGTTCGCCCGACTGGCTGCACCAGGCGCCGCTGGACGCCCTCATCCGTTCCCACATGCGCGCGCACCCGCTGCTGCGCCACTACGCCCGCACCGGGGACCGCACGCCGCTGGCCATGGACGACGTCGCCGACGGCCGCTGGTGGAACAGCGAGGCCTACCGCGCCGGCCGGGCGGCGATCGGCATCGACCGCCAGCTCGCCCTGCCATTGGACTCGCCGCCCGGCCAGGTCCGCGGCGTCATCATGAGCCGCGACGGCACCGGCTACAGCGAACGGGACCTCGAATACGCCGGGCTCGCGCGTTCGCTCCTCGACACGGTCGAGGCGCACGAGAGGGCCGTCTTCCGCCTGCCCGCGCTCGCCGACCCGGCCGAGTACCGGATCACCCTGCGGGAGATGGCGGTCCTGGCGCTGCTGAACGAAGGGCTGACCGCGTACGCCATCGGCCGCCGGCTCACCATCAAGGAGGCGACGGTGAACAAGCACAAGGAGAACCTCTACCGCAAGCTCGGCGTGCACGACCGGGTGAGTGCGCTGCGCAAGGCCCGCTCGCTCGACCTCCTCCCGCCGGACGCCTGAGGGGGCACTCGCCCGTCAGCAGGAGGCGCGATCACCGTCGTGCCGTCCCACTGGGTTCCGGAGCCCGGGACGAGGGGCCGGAGAGGCTGCTTCCACGCACGTTCTCCGTCCGGGGAAGCAGCCCCGTCGGGTCAGTCGGTCGGGTGGTCCGTCGCAGGGTTCTCGTCGAGGCGCCGGCACTCCTCGAAGACGGCGAACGCCTCGGCGGCGGCCGGCAGCGAGGCGATGACGAGACGGCGTGCGTGCCGCAGGTCGATCCTTCCTCCTACTTGGTTCCCCAGCCGGGCGAATGGCAGGCCGGACCGTTCGGGCCGGTGGTGCACGGCTGGCTACCGGTCGCGTGAGCCGGCAGGGACACTGCCCCCACGAAGGCGGCGGCCAGCAGTGCGGCGGTGAGTGCGGGACGAAGACGGGTCAACATGGACTCCTGCGGTGAGGTCGCGGCGTACGCGAGGTGCGGGTCCCGCATCTGCGGCGGCCACCGGATGCCCCGATGATCTCCGAGGCCGCACTGCCGATTGTCGACCGGTCACCAGGGGCCGGGCTCCTCCCACAGGGCGGTCGTCGCGGCCAGAGGGAGGACCCGTCCCCCGCCGGACGGAGGACGGCCCTCGCTCGCACCACTCCCGGCGAGCCCCTCACCGCGACCGGAGGCGGGCCCGCCGGCTCCGGCCGCCTCCGCGGCGGCGCCCGGCGGCGACTCCGGCGCCCCGTCGAGGAGTGACCGCACGACCGGCAGCGTGTCGCGCCGGCTGTGCTCCACGTGGGCGAAGGCCAGCGCGGCGGCCAGCTCCGCCTGACCGGACGAGATCGCCCGGTAGAGCTCGGCGTGCTCGTGGTGGAAGTTGACCTGGTCGCTCTCGGGCACGATGTAAAACAGCCGGTTGACCCGTCCGAGGATGGGCGCCATGAGGTCCTGCAGCAGCTGGTTGTCCGACAGCGTCAGGATCGCGGCGTGGAAGCGCGAGTTGGTGGCCGACAGCAGCACGCCGTCGTTGGCGTCGACGGCCCGCTCCGCCTCGTCGAGGATCTCGGCGGACGTGCCGCGCGCGCACTGCTCGGCCGCGAGCCGGGTGGCGAGCACCTCCAGCGAGCCGCGCACGTCGTAGAGCTCGTTCACGTCGCGCACCGTCAGCGAAGCGACCACCGCGCCGCGGCGGGGCACTCGACGACGAACGCTGGCTGCGCGGGCATCCGGATCTCACCGCCGCCGAGGCGCTGGAGGTCGTCCGGCTGACGCGGGCGTACGAGGCTCGGGCGGCCGCCGGGTCGGCGCCGGGCCTGCGGCGGCTCAGGGCGCCCGTCACCCCGGACGAGCCACTCGAATTCATCAGGGAGAGCGCGCGTCGCCTGCGCGAGCTCGTCGCGGCCCTCCCGCCGTCACCCACAGAGAGCGAAGCACGCACATGAGCGACACCCTGGACGAGATGACTGCCACGTACCCCACCCTGAGCCTGCGCGAGCGCGACCGCCGCTGGGCCTCGATCCGGGCGCTGCGAGGCCGCCTGCGCGGCGTTCGTCGGCCAGACGCGCGAGGGCGCGAACGAGCACGAGATCGCCGCCGCCTCCTTCCAGGCGGTCATCGCCGGTGGCGGCTGGATGCGCTGGCCGTTCATGCTGGAGCGCGCGGGACGGTCCGGCTTCGCCTGGAACATCCCCGAATGGTTTGGCATGGGCGGCGCCCCGCACGTGCTCCGGCGTGGCGACACCATCGCGGCGGAGATCTTCGCGTTCTACGGGGGCATGGAGTCGCAGCAGCAGATCGACGTGTGCGTCGGCGAGCCCGACGCGCTGCGGGACGGCAAGCGCGTGTGCATCGGCGGCACCGTGCTGCTGACGGCGTCCGGCCCGGAGGAGCTCAACACCATCCCGAACCGGCTGAACGTGGTCGACTGACAGCGCCGGAGCGTCCGGCCTCGATTCGGAGGCCGGACGCCGCCGGTCCTGTCGCGTCAAGGACGCAGGGCGGGCACGAGCCGCCAGTCGCGCTGGAACACCAGGTTGTGCAGGTCGGCGGTGGCGATCGCCCGCAGGACGGGGACCAGCTCCGCCGCCTGCCCGGCGTCGGTGACGTTGAGCGGCCACTCCCCCACGGTGGCTCCCCGCAGGTGCGGGTGGTGGAAACCGGCGCCATAGTGGGCGATCAGCGTGATCGGCGCGACGGCCGCCGCCCGCTGCTCCGGCCACGACAACGACCAGGTGGCGAAGCTGCCGCCCGCGGCGTCGTCCTGCGCGCCGGTGGCCTCGACGGTGCCGGAGCCCAGCAGGAGGTGCCGGTCGAACTCGGCCAGCACCTGCCGCGCGGGCGCGTCGAGGAGGGTGACGGCCTGCCGGAAGGCGTCCTGCTTGCCCTGCCGGGTGGCGTGCCCGGCGTGGGTGCCGTCACGCAGGTCGGCGAAGTGGCGGACGAGAGCCTCAAGCGGGGCGGGCGGAACGTCGAGCTTCATCGGAGGTCCTTTCGCCGGTCGGACGGGGTGAGCCCGCGCAGGGCACGGGCGAGCAGAGGGAGAAGGGGACGGTCGGGGCGCAGCACGTCGCCGTGGACGGCCCCCGGCGGGCGCAGGAGCCGTACCGGGACGCCGTCCTCGCGCAGCCGGTGCGCGTACGCCTCGACGTCGTCGTGCACGGGGTCCTCGCGCCCGACGGCGAGGACGGCGGGCGCGACCCCGGCCAGGGTGGGCGCCTCCCAGTGCGTCGCGTACAGGCAGGTGCCGTCGGCGTCGCGGACGGCGGCCGGCCGGTCGCCGCGCCAGGCGCGCCAGGCCCGGCGCAGCGGCTCCGCCTGCGGGAACGCGGCGGGCGACCGGTGGTAGGACGGGCCCGCGCAGTCGGGATCGAACGGCGGGTAGGCCAGCACCTGCGCGGCCAGCGGCAGGCCGCGGTCCCGGGCGGCCAGGGCGGCGCCGGCGGCGAGTGTGCCGCCCGCGCTGTCGCCGCCCACCGCGAGCGGCATCCCGGCCGCCTGGCGGTGGGCCCAGCCGAGGGCGGTGAGCACGTCCTGGACGGCGTCGGGGTGGCGGTGACGCGGCGCGAGCCGGTAGTCGACGCTGATCACCGACCAGCCGGACCGTTCGGCGAGAGCCTCGGTGGCGTGGTGCCACGCGGCGGCCGAGCCGCGTTGCCAGCTGCCTCCATGCGCCCAGACCAGCAGCCCGGCGGGCGGACGGCCCTGCAGCAGATGGACCCGGACCGGCACGGGAGGCGAGCCGGGCAGGACGAGCCTCGACCAGGACGACTCCCGGAGCTCGGCGCGGACGACCGGGCCGCTGCCGCCGGCGGCGTCGGTCACGGGGGTCGCCGGGCCGGTGAGCTGAAGATCCATGATGTGCTCCGTGACGACAGGGGAAGGGCGGGTCAGGCGTGCGCGCGGTCGCGTCGGCCGCGCAGGAAGAGCGCCGCGACGAGCACGCCGAGCAGGACGAGGGCGGCGTTGACCGCGATCGCGACGGTGACGCCGTCCAGGACGGCCGCGCCGGTCACGGCCCCGGCCGTCACGGCGGTGACGATCGCGGACATGATCGGGGTGCCCATGGTGATGCCGATCTGCTGGGACATCGAGGCCAGCCCGGTGGCCAGGCCCTGCTCGCGGTCGGGCAGGCCGGTGGTGGCGGTGACCATGAAGCCGACGATGACCAGCATGTTGCCCACGCCGCCCAGGAAGGTGGCCGGCAGCAGCAGCCCCATCGAGGCCGAGGTGCCGCCGAGGAGCAGCAGGGCGGCGGTGCTGACCGCCTGCAACAGCCCGCCGCCGACCAGCACGGTCACGGTCGAGGTACGGCTGATCGCCCTCGGGGCGAGCAGGCCGCCGGCCACGGTGCCCAGACCGAGCACGCCGAAGGACAGCCCGGCGGCCAGGGCGGTGAAGCCGAGGGTCTTCTGCAGGTAGAGCGTGAGCAGGTACACCAGGGACGTCTCGGTGACGAAGGCGAGCAGGCCGATCAGGTTGCCCCAGGCCACGGTCGGCTTGCGCATGACGTGCAGCGGCACGAGGGGCTGGGTGGAGCGGCGTTCGACCAGGTAGAACAGGCCGAGCAGGACGGCGCCGGCCAGCAGCCCGGTCAGGGCCAGGGGGTGGGTCCAGCCGCGCTCGCCGGCCTGCGTCAGGCCGTAGACGACGCCGAGCAGCCCGAGGGTCACGCTGAGCGCGCCGGGCAGGTCGATCCGGGGACGTTCGGCGGGCCGGGACTCGGCGATGACGGCGGGCGCGACGAGGAGCACGGCGAGGGCGACGGGCACGTTGATGAAGAACGCCCAGCGCCAGGAGAGCAGGTCGGTCAGGACGCCGCCGAGCACGGCCCCCGCGGTGAACCCGGCGGACATGAGGGCTCCGTTGAGGCCCAGCGCCTTCTGCCGCAGCGGCCCTTCGGGGAAGGACGTGGTGAGCAGGGCGAGCCCGGCCGGGGTGGCGGCGGCGGTCGCGAGGCCCTGGGCGATCCGGGCCGCGATGAGGATCTCGGGGGTGGGGGCGAGCCCGCCGGCCAGCGAGGCCGCGCCGAGGAGCGCCAGGCTGCCGAGGAAGATGCGCTTGCGGCCGATCAGGTCACCGATGCGGCCGAAGAAGAGGGTGAAGCCGGCCGCGCTGAGGGCGAAGGCGGTGGCGATCCACTGGAGGCCGCCCAGGGAGAAGCCGAGGTCGTCGCCGATGGCGGGCAGGGCCACGTTCAGGATCGAGAAGTCGACGGCCAGCATGAACTGGGCGACCAGGAGCACCGCGAGGACGAGGCGCAGGCGGCCGGTCAGGTGTCGTGGCGGGGTCTGCCGGGCGGATGCCGGCAGGGGTGTGGTGGTGGTCATGGTAGGGCTTTCTCTCGGGCGCGCCGGTCGGCACGCCGCCGTAAACGGTTCCGTGGTTCCGTTAAGATGAGAGGAGAGTAGCACCACAATCCGCGTTAAGGGAACTGTGGTGCCGATAAGAGGTCTGCGAGAAGGAGTGCGTCATGGCCGCCGTTCCACCGCCCGGTGCCGTCCGTCCTGGTGGGCGTACCGCCCGGGTCCGCGAGGCCGTCCTCCAGGCCGCCGGCGACACGCTGGCCGAGAAGGGCTTCTACGGGCTCGACCTCGGCGACATCGCCCGCCTGGCGGACGTCGGGAAGACCACCGTCTACCGGCGCTGGGGCACGCCCGGCGCGCTCGCCGCCGACCTGCTCAAGGACATGGCCGAAACCTCACTCCCCCGCGCCCGCAACGGCAGCGTGGCGGAGGACCTGCGCGACAACGCCCGGCTGGTCGTCAAGACCCTCACCGACCCCCGCCAGGGGCGCCTGTTCAAGGCGCTGATCGCCGCCTCGCTCTGCGACGAGGAGGCCGCGCGGGCGTTGCACCGCTTCTACGCCGTCCGCATCGAGGAGTGGTCCGGGTGCGTCACCGACGCGATCGGGCGCGGCGAACTGCCGTCCGGCGCCGACCCGCGCCGGGTGATCGCCGCTGTCTCCGCGCCCCTGTACTACGCCCTGCTCAACACCGGGGAGGCCCTCGACGAGGCCGCCGCCGACCGGGCCGCCGCGGCGGCGCTGGCGGCGGCCCGCGCCGGAGCCCTCTGACCCGCGGCGGCTGCGCCCCTCCCGCGCCCGGCCCGGTCAGAAAGGAACGCGCCTCAGCGCGGGGCGGCGAGGACGCAGAAGTCGTTGCCCTCCGGGTCGGCGAGGACGATCCACGGGACGTCGCCCTGGCCGACGTCCGCGGGCGTCGCGCCGAGCGCCCGCAGCCGGGCCACCTCGGCCGCCTGGTCGTCGCCGCGGTACGGCAGCAGGTCGAGGCGGATCCGGTTCCACACGGTCTTCTCACCGGGCGTCGTGCGCAGGAACTCCAGGTACGGCCCGACCCCCTGGGGTGAGCGCAGCCGCGCGTGGTCGTCGGTCACCTCGTGCACGGTCCAGGCGGCCGCCTCGCCCCAGAACCGGGCCATGGCCCGCGGGTCCGCGCAGTCGACCACCACCGCGGCGATCGGGCCGGTGTCCCGGTAGATCTCCCGGGGCTCCAGCACGCAGAACACGTTGCCCTCCGGATCGGCCAGAACCGTCCACGGGACGTCGCCCTGGCCGACGTCGGCGGGCCGCGCGCCCAGCTCCTTCAGGCGCGCGACCAGCTCCGCCTGATGGGCCTCGGAGGTGGTGGCGAGGTCGAGGTGCAGGCGGTACCGCACCGTCTCGGGGTCGGGGACGGCGACGAGGTCGACGCAGACGGCGGCCGGGTCGGGCCAGGAGAAGCCCACGGGTTCCACGTTGGTCACACCGGGGCCCTCGCTGGAGAGTCCCCAGCCGAGCGCCTGCGCCCAGAACCGGCCGAGCGCCGCGTCGTCCCGAGCCTTGACATTCACCTGAACAAGCCGCAACCCCATGCGGCTCACCCTATGCCCGACGACTCAACCCGGATGAACCACGGCAACCCGGGACGCGCGGGTCGCGACGACGGCGGCCGCCGTGGCCATGAACACGCAGAGCGGCGTGTAGAGGAACAGGTTCAGCCAGTAGAACGGGGTCGCGGTGTCCGCCCCGATGCCGAGGATCCAGACCAGGCCGGCCACCGCGCGCACCAGGGTCCCGGCGGCGACGGCTCCCGTGACCAGACGGGCGGGCAGACCGCCCCGGCCCCGGGAGCAGGCGAGCACCGCCGCCGCCCCGGTGCCGAGCACGACGACGAGCGGCACCAGGACGCGGGCGGTGAAGGGCACCTCGAAGTTCAGCACCGCCAGGGAGAGTGATCCGATGTCGCGGGCGGGCCAGGTCCGGCCGGTCAGCCAGTACAGGTGGGCGGTGGCGTCGGCGAGCAGGACGGAGGCGGTCAGGGCGCCGAGGCGTGAGGTCTTCATACCCGGCAAGAGTCGGCGAGTCCGGCAATGGTTCCATGGAACCTTTCGCGCCTCGCCCGCCTCTGGATGGACATGAGCTGGCCTGTTTCCGACCTGGACCCCGTACGGCGCCTGCGCGCGCTGGCCGCGGCCATCCCCGGGGCGTCCGTCGCCGAACGCGTCATCCCCGCACCCCTCGCGACGGTCTGGGCCGTCGTCAGCGACCTGGAGAAGGAGTTCGGCGCCTTCGAGCCCGACATGCGGCACATCACCGTCGAGCCCGCGCGTCCGGACGGCCGCCTCGTGGCCAGGGCCCGCAGCCGGTACGGCATGCGCGCCCGGTTCGACGTCGATTTGCGGCCGGGCTGGTGCTGGATGCAGAGCCGGTTCCTGCTCGTCGGCGTCGCCGCGACGGCCGTGCCGGAGGGGACCCTGGTCGCGCAGACGGGCGGGGTCCGCGTCCCGGGCCGCGCCGCGCTGCTGCCCTGGGGTGTGCGGTCGGCCGGGGAAAGGGCGCTGGCCAGGCTCGCGGCCCGGGTCGCCGGGAACCGGTCATGACGGCCGCCCTGGTGGCCGCCGCCCAGCGGGGCGACACGATGGCCATGAACGACCTGCTCGCCGAGCTGACGCCGTACCTGGGCCGGATCTGCGGGCCCATCGCGCTGGACAGCGGGCCCGACGCCGTCCAGGAGGCCCTCATCGCGATCTTCCGGCATCTGCGCGACCTGCGTGAACCCGAGGCCCTGCTCGGCTGGGCCCGGGCGATCGCCGTGCGGGAGGCCGTCAGGATCGCCCGGCGCGACGGCCGCGCCAGTCCTGCGGAGCTGGCCGAACTGCCCTCGCCGCACGACGTCGAACGCGCCGTGGACGTCCGGGACGTCCTGGAGCGCCTGTCGCCGGAGCACCGGGCGGTGCTGGTGCTGCGCGACCTGGAGGGGGTGCCGGAGGAGGTCGCGGCGCGGATGTTGCGGGTCCCCTCAGGGACGGTCAAGTCGCGGCTGCATCGGGCGCGGTCGAGCTTCCGCCGGGCCTGGCAGGGCTGAGCTCGACGCGCCGCCGGGATCGGGGGGCGGGCGCCACCGGTCACGGCCGTCCGCGGAACACCGTGTCACCGGGGCTTCTGGACGTCGAGCACCGTGTCACCGGGGCTTCTGGACGCGGAACGCCGTGTCACCGGGGCTTCCGGATGTGGAACTCGTTGTCGTCCGGGTCGAACATCAGGAGCCGGCCGCCGTCGTCCTCGCCGGAGGCGCGCTTCGCCCCGAGCGCGATCAGGCGGTCGACCTCCGCCTCCCAGTCGGCGTCGGCGGGCAGCGCCAGCTCGAACGACAGCCGGTTCGTGCCCGTCTTCGGGGCCACGGGAGGGCCGCCCCAGGTGAGCTTCGTGCCGCCGTCCGGCGACTGGATCGCGGTCTCCTGGTCCTGGTCCCAGACCAGCGGCCAGTCCAGCGCCGCGCTCCAGAAGTAGCCGACCTCCTGGGTGCCGTCGCCGGCCAGCGCTCCGATGACGCCGGTGCCGGCGAGGAACCTGTTGCCCGCCTCGATGACGCAGAACTCGTTGCCGTCCGGATCGGCGAGCACGACATGCCCCTCTTCCGGGAGCTGGCCCACGTCGATGTGCTTCCCGCCGAGTTCCAGGGCCCGGGCCACCGTCCGCCGCTGGTGCTCCGGGGAGGTGCTCGTCAGGTCGAAGTGCGCCCGGTTCTGGCCGATCTTCGGCTCTTGACTGGGCAGGAATCGCACGCGGAACCCGGCGGGGCCGGGAGGCAGGATCGCGCTGTCACCGTCAGGACCGTCGGCCTGCTCCCATCCCAGCAGCCCGGACCAGAACCTCGCCAGGTCCGCGGGACGGGTCGCGTTGAAGCAGATCGCGAACAGGTGACTGGTCATGCCGCACGCACCTCCTGATCCGCCGACGGCGCCGCGCCCTCGGCGCGCACAGCCTAGGCGGGGCCGCGCGGCACCGCATCCGAGTTTCCGGCGAGCCCCTTTACATTGTAGATCACTTGCTGCGCCGACAGGCCGTCCCCGTGCCGGGCGGGGTTCCTACCGCCAAAGTTGACGATCTCTCAACCCACGGGCTGACGTCACCGTCATGCCGCGGGTCCTACCGTCTTGGCAGCTCTCGGCATCGCCGCGTCCCGGGCCGTCCCGGGGTCCCGTCATGCCTCCGATCAGGGCCGCAACCGAGGAGCACCCGTGAGAAGACGTTGGAACGCGGCACTCGCGAGCGTGCTCGCGTTGTGCTTTCTGACCGTTCCGTCCAGGGCCGACGCCGGTCCGGCCGGGCGGGCCGCGCCCGAGCCGGGGCCGCACGTGACCGAGACCGAGGCGGCGGCCGAGGCCGCGCGCGGCGGCCGGCCCGTCGAGGTGCTCGGGCTGCGCGGCGAGGCCCGCGAGGTGTACGCCCAGCCGGACGGCGGCTTCGTCGCGACCGAGCACCTGTTCCCCGTCCGCACGCTCAAGGACGGCGCCTGGGTGCCGGTCGACACCACCCTGGTCAAGGCGGACGACGGCTCGGTGCGCCCGGTGGCCTCGCCTGTGGGCGTACGGCTGTCGGGCGGCGGCGACGACGCGATGCTGGCGATGACCAGGGCGGGCCGGACCATGTCGCTCACCTGGCCGGGGACGCTGCCCGCGCCCGAGCTCCAGGGCGACACGGCGCTGTACCGCGGCGTGCTCGGCCCGGACGTGGACCTGCGCGTGCAGGTGACCGCGAGGGGCGCCTCGCACGTCCTGGTCGTCAGGACCCCGGCCGCGGCCCGCGATCCCCGGCTGCGGCGGCTGCGGTTCGGGCTGGTCACGCCCGGCCTGCGGGTGTCGGCCGACGCGCGGGGCCGCCAGTCGGTGACCGACGCGGCCGGCGGCGGCGAGCTGTTCACGGCCGCGCCGCCGCGCATGTGGGACTCCAGCGCTCCCGCCGGGCTGCTGGCCAGGTCCGGAGCGGTCGACGACGGCCTGCGCGCCGCCTCGGCCGCCGCGCCGGGCGACACCTCCAAGGTGGCCGTGATGCCCGCCGCCACCGGCGACGGCGCGCTGACCCTCACGCCGGACCAGGGCATGCTCACCTCGCCCGGAACGGTCTTCCCGGTCTACATCGACCCGGTGTGGTACTCCCCCGGCGAATCGGCCAACCTCATGGTCTCCAGCGGCGGATGGGAGGACTACGGGTTCAAGGAGGAGGGCATGGGCCGCTGCCCGATCAGCCTGCCGCCCGCGGGCGCGTACTGCGGCAGCTCGTTCGTCAAGCGGCTGTTCTACCGGATGCCGACCAGCCGGTTCTCCGGCAAGCAGATCATCTCGGCGGAGTTCTCCGTCAAGGAGACGTTCGCGCCCTCCTGCGACGGCCGTTCGGTGCACATCTACCGGGCCACCGGGTTCGGCACCACGTCCACCTGGAACTCCACGAAGGACAACTGGGCCGACTACCTGACCTACCGGGACGTGGCCAAGGGCCGTACCGGCTGCCCGGCGGGCGACGTGGTGTTCAACGTGCTGAGCGCGGTCAAGGCCGCCGCGTCGAAGGGCTGGTCGGCCACCACGTTCGGGCTGCGGGCCGGCCACGAGGACGACGAGTACGGCTGGAAGCGCTTCGACGGCGACGCCGTCCTGCGCGTGTACTACAACACCCCGCCCCCGCAGCCGAAGATGAGCCAGCTCCGTTCCAGTCCCGGCGGCCCGTGCGCGGTGTACGGCAAGCCCACGGCGGTCAACCGCATCCCGATGATCTACGCGGACAACCTGACCGACGCCGACAACAGCGGCACCGAGGGCGAGAAGCTGAGCGCCGAGTTCGCGGTGGTGTGGACGGACGCGCAGGGCGTGGAGAAGAACTGGCACACGACGACGCCGAAGAAGCAGTCGGCCGCCGGCTCGAAGAAGTCGTCGTTCTCGGTGCAGATCCCGTCCGGGCTGATCCCGGTCGGCGCCGGGTTCAGCTACATGGTGCGCACCTACGACGGCGCGGCGTGGAGCCCGTGGAGCTGGGCGGGCTCGGCGACCGCCTGCTACCTGCGCTACGACCCGACCGCGCCGCGCACGCCGCAGGTCAGCTCGCCGGAGTACCCGGCGCTCAACCCCGACGACCCGGACGCGGTCGCCCGCGACGGCGTCGGCCGGTACGGTGGCTTCTCCCTCGCCTTCGACCCCGAGGTCGTCAAGTTCGCCTACGCGCTCAACACCACGCCGGACCCCGCCTCGGCCCAGGCGCGTACCGCCAACCCGCAGGTCGTCCGGCAGGCGCCCACCAGAGCGGGGATCAACACCCTGTACGTGACCGTGTGGGACGCCGCCGGCAACTTCTCCATCGGCGACCACAGCTTCTGGGTCAGCGAGGGCGCGCCCGAGCAGGTCAGGCTCAAGCTCGACGAACCGACGGGCGCGACCGCGCTGACCGGTGAGACGCCGGGCGTGGCGGCGCTGACCGGGGCCGGCGCCACGCTCGGCGCCGAGGGCCGGACCGGCCGCGGCCTGCGGTTCGACGGCCTGGGCGGCGGTTACGCGGCGACCTCCGTCCCGCTGGTGCGCACCCGTGAGGGCTTCACGGTCTCGGCGTGGGTGCGGCTGCGCAGGAACGACGGCTACTACAACGTGCTGGCGCAGGACGCGATCACCCAGAGCGGGTTCCAGCTCGGCGTGGACCCGGCCCCCAACGGCTGGGTGTTCAAGACGCCGGCCGGCGACGTGCGCGGCGGCAGCGGCCCGTGGACCAGGGCCGGCGCGCCCGTCCTGCCCGAGCTGGACACCTGGACCCACCTGACGGGCGTCTACGACGCCACGGCCAAGGTGCTGCGCCTGTACGTCAACGGCACCCGGGTCGCCGAGACCCCGGTGACGTCGGTGCTGGACGCCCAGGGCGCCTTCCAGCTCGGCCGCAGCCTGTACGACGGCGGCTACGCCAACTGGTGGCCGGGCGACGTGGACGAGGTCGCCGTGCTGCGCAGGGCCGTGTCCGACGAGGAGGCCGCGGGCCTGGCGGCCGGGACCGTGCCGCAGGGCGCGGCGGCGGTGTGGCGGATGGAGGAGCCGGCCGGCGGCTCGCGCGTCTACGGCGAGAGCGCCCCGCCGACGGCCGCGGCGTCCGGCCTGACCCTGGGCGTGCCCGGCCAGGTCGGCACGGCCGCCCAGTTCAACGGCTCCACCGGCTACGCGGCCACGGCCGGCCCGGTCGTGGACACCGGCGGCACGTACTCCGTCTCGGCGTGGGTGCGGCTGCCCGCCACGCTGCCCGCCAAGGACGTCACCATGGTCAGCCAGGACGGGATCACCCAGAGCGGCTTCTACCTGAAATACCGGGCGAGCACCAACAAGTGGGGCTTCATGGTCACCGCGGCCGACGCGACGTCCCCCACCACGGCGACGGTCTACTCGGCCGCCGCGGCGGTCCCCGGCCAGTGGACGCACCTGGTCGCCGTGCACGACGCGGTCTCCAGGAAGCTGCGCCTGCTCGTCAACGGCGTCGACAGCGGCAGCGTGGACATGGCCGAGCCCTGGCGCTCCACCGGCGGCCTGCAACTCGGCCGGGCCAGGTGGAACGGCGTGATGGGCGACTACTGGCCGGGCGCGCTCGACGACGTGCGGCTGTTCGACCGGGTCGTCTCGGCCGAGGAGGCCAGGACGTTGTTCACCGTCAAGTCCGACGTGTCCGGACGCTGGCGGGTCAACCAGGCCGCCGGGACGCCGCCGGTCAGCGCGGACTCCGCGCCGGTCGCGGCCGGGCACCCGCTGACGCTGTCGGGCGGCGCTCGGATCGTGACCGACCCGGGGCTGAGCGTCGTCACGCCGCCGTCCGGGCAGGTGGCGGGGGCGCTCGACCTGCCGGGCGGCGACGGCGACTACGCCTCGGCGTCCGGGGCCGTGGTGGACACCGCCGCGAGCTTCACCGTGGCGGCCTGGGCGCAGACGGCGGGCGTGCCGGCCAGGTCAATGACCGTGCTGAGCCTGGGCGGCGCCGCCAACAGCGCGATCACCGTCCGCTTCGACGCCGCCAAGGGCCGCTACGTCCTGGACGTCCCGAACAAGGACGGCACGGGCGCCAGCGTGGCGACGGTCGAGCACTCCTCCTTCCACCAGAGCGGGTTCGGCGACTGGGACCACCTGGCCGTGGTCTTCGACGGCTTCGACAGCCGGGTCTCGCTCTACGTCAACGGCGTGCTGGAGGCCGCGGCGGAGGCGCCGACGGTCTCCTACCGGGAGGGCACCCGCGTCTTCGCCCCGATCTCCTCGCTGCAACTGGGCCGGGCCAGGAGCGGCGGCGCGTACCCGGCGGGACAGAACTGGGCCGGCCAGATCGACGACGTGTGGGTGCTGCGCGGCGCGGCGACCGACGACGAGGTCGCCTACCTGGCCAATCCGACCGAGATCGACGAGCTGTGAGGGAGGGCGCCGTGACGAGGTCAAGGCGTGCCGTCGGCATCACGACGGCGTTGACGCTGGTGGCGGGCCTGCTGGCCGCCTTACCGGCCGCCCCGGCGGCCGCGGACCGGGCCGCCGCCCCCAAGGACCCGGACAGGGTCGTGGCGGGCGGGCCGGTCAAGGCCAGGCCGCGCGTCCTGGACGCGTCGGTCGCCCGTCCCGCGCCGCCTCCGGTGGTGCGCTGGCCCGAAGCGGGCGTGGTGGAGGGCTCCCCCCAGGCGTCCCCGGGACTGTCCGCGGGGGCGTCCCGGGACGCCGGGGGGAAGGGTCCGCTGCGGATCTCCGGTGCGGCGCGGGCGCGGGTGCTCGACCGCGCGGCCGTGGCGGGGACCGGGCTGGACGGCGTGGTCTTCGCGCTGGAGCAGCCCGCCGGCGACACCGTGGACGTGCGGCTCGACTACTCGGGCTTCGCCGCCGCCTACGGCGGTGACTACGGCTCCCGGCTGCGCCTGGTCGGCCTGCCCGCGTGCGCCCTGACCACGCCGGGCCGGGACGAATGCCGCACGGTCCGGCCGCTGACGGCCGTCAACGACACGGCGGCCGCCACGCTGAGCGCCCAGGTGCCCGCCGCCGAGACCGTGCTGGCGGCCACCGCGCAGAGCGGCGGCGAGAAGGGCGACTACAAGGCGACCTCGCTGGCCGCCTCCGACACCTGGCAGGTGGGCGCCCAGTCGGGCGACTTCACCTGGTCGTACCCGATGCGGATGCCGCCGGTGCCGGGCGGGCTGACGCCGTCGGTGGCGCTGTCCTACAGCTCCGCCTCGATCGACGGCCGCACCTCCAACGGCAACAGCCAGCCGTCGTGGGTGGGCGACGGCTTCGAGCTGTGGCCCGGCTACATCGAGCGCCGCTACAACTCCTGCGAGGACGACAAGGCGCCCAAGAACACCACCTGGAACATCTACCCCGGCGACCTGTGCTGGGGGTACGACAACGCCACGCTGAGCCTGAACGGCAAGGGCGGCGAGCTGATCCCGGCCGGCGACGGCACCTGGCGCACCAAGGGCGACGACGGCACCCGCGTCGAACGGCTGACCGGCTCGGGAACCGCCAACGGCGACGACGACGGCGAGTACTGGAAGGTCACCACGACCGACGGCACCCAGTACTTCTTCGGCCTCAACACGCTGGCCGCCGGCAAGCCGCAGACGAAGTCGGCCTGGACGGTCCCGGTGTTCGGCGACGACGACGGCGAGCCGTGCCACAAGTCCGACTTCAAGGACTCCTGGTGCCAGCAGGCCTGGCGGTGGAACCTGGACAAGGTGGTCGACACCGACGGCAACGCGGTCGTCTACTTCTACGAGCAGGAACGCAACCACTACGGCCGCAACCTCAAGGCCGAGGACGAGACCCCGTACGTGCGCGGCGGCCACCTGCGTTACGCCGAGTACGGCCTGCGCGCCGGCGACCTGTTCCCCACGCCGGCCCCGGCGCGGGTGGAGTTCACCACCGCCGAGCGGTGCATGCGCGAGACGGCCTCCGACTGCGCCGAGGCGGAGATCAAGGATCATCCGGACTACTGGCAGGACGTGCCCTGGGACCTGCACTGCGACGAGGGCCAGAAGTGCGAGGAGGACCACGGCACCGGCTCGCCCACGTTCTGGTCGCGCAAGCGGCTGGTCAAGGTGACGACGAAGGTGGCCAAGGCCGACGGCAGCGGCCACCGCGCGGTGGACTCCTGGACGCTCCAGCACGCCTGGGGCATGGCCGACGTCGACCGCCAGCTGCTGCTGACCTCGGTCGTGCACACCGGGCACGCGGGGGCCGCGCCGGTGACCCTGCCGCCGGTGTCGTTCGTGTACACGCAGCTGCCCAACCGCGTCGACAAGCTCGGCGACGACCTCGGGCCGTTCGTGAAGAACCGGCTGGGCACGATCTACAACGAGTACGGGGGCGTGCTCGACGTCAACTACTCGGCCGCCGACTGCACCACGTCCGACCTGCCGTCGCCGCAGACGAACCGGCGCCGCTGCTTCCCCGTCTACTGGATGAAGACCAGCGGCGTGGACGACCATCCGACGCTGGACTGGTTCCACAAGTACGTGGTGACGCAGACCGTGCAGACCGACCTGACCGGCGGCGCGCCCGACCAGGTCACCGCCTACGACTACTCGATCGGCCGGCCCGCCTGGCACTTCGACGACGACGACGGGCT
This sequence comes from Nonomuraea sp. NPDC051191, assembly GCF_044455665.1. NCBI lineage: Bacteria > Bacillati > Actinomycetota > Actinomycetes > Streptosporangiales > Streptosporangiaceae > Nonomuraea > Nonomuraea sp. NPDC051191. The sequence goes on from NZ_JBITEZ010000011.1 coordinate 204,624, forward strand.
GACGCCGGAGAAGTACAAGACGTGGTCGCAGTGGCACGGCTACGACAAGGTGCGCGTCATCTCGGGCGCGACCGGCCCGAACCCCGGCCAGGTGGACCACTGGTACTTCCAGGGCATGGACGGCGACCGGCTCGGCCCGGACGGCGGCCGCAAGGACGTCGACGTCTCCGACGGCGAGGGCGGCTCCTCCCCCGACAGCGAGGCGTTGCAGGGCTTCGAGGTGCGGAAGGTCACCTACGACCGGGCCGGCGGCACGCCGGTGGAGAAGGTCGTCACCTCGCCCTGGTACCAGCGGACGGCGAGCCGTACGCGCTCGTGGGGGACGGTCTCGGCCTACCTGTCGGCCCCGAGGACCACGCGGACGCTCACCGCGCTGGACGGCGGCCGCTGGCGGGAGTCGAAGACCGCCAACCTGTCCTTCGACGAGGTGACCGGCCGGGTGCTGCAGGTCGACGACCAGGGCGACGTGGCGCTGGACACCGACGACGTGTGCACCACCACGACGATGGCGGCGCGCAACACCGGCGCGTGGCTGGTCGACGCGGTCGCCGAGGAGCTGAAGGTGGCCAGGCGCTGCGGCGCGGCCGTGGACTACACCAAGGACCTGGTCTCGGCCACGCGCACCGCCTACGACGGCGGCGCGTACCGCCAGGCCCCGAGCAAGGGACGGGCGACCTCGGCGGACAAGGCGTCGGCCGGCGGCACCACGGCGGCGGCCCTGGCGTACGTCTCCGACACCAGGACCTCCTACGACGCCTACGGCAGGCCGACCACCGTCGTCAAGATCGACCACACCTCCTCCCCGGCCGTCGAGCGGCCGACCACCACCGTGTACACCGACACGCAGGGCCTGAACACCCGCACCGCCGAGACCGGCCCGCCGGCCACGCCGGGCGTCCCCAGCTCGGCCATGACCACCGCCAAGGACCTCGACCCCGCGTGGGGCAGCGCCGTCACGACCACCGACGCGGGCGGCAAGACGGTCACGATGGCGTACGACGCGCTGGGCCGGCTGGTCAAGGTCTGGACGCCCGCCCGCGGCACCGGCCAGGTGCCCGACCGCGAGTACGCCTACCGGGTGGCCGCCGGCCAGATCACCGCCGTCACCACGAAGAAGCTCGACCAGGACGGCGGCCAGGAGACGTCGGTCTCGCTGCTGGACGGCTGGCTGCGCGCCCGCCAGACCCAGGACGCCGGCCCCGGCGGCGGCCGGCTCGTCTCCGACACCTTCTACAACGCCCAGGGCGCCGTGGACCGCACCTACGCCCCCTACTTCGCCGACGGGCCGCCCGCGCCCGCGCTGTTCGGCGTGGCCCAGACCGGCCAGGTCGAGACCCAGACCGTGTACACCTACGACGGCCGCAACCGCAAGACCGCCGAGATCCTGCGGGCCGGCAACAGCGACACCGGCGAGCTGTGGCGCACGACCTTCGCCTACGGCGGCGACTGGTCGCGGGTGACGCCACCCTCGGGCGGGGTGGTCACCACGACCGTCACCGACGCCCGCGGCAGGCGTTCGGAGCTGCGCCGCCACCGCCCGGACGGCGGCTACGACTCGACGTTCTACACCTACACCGGCGGTGACCGGCCGGCCGAGGTCAAGGGGCCGGGCGGGCACGTGTGGCGCTACACCTACGACGTGCGGGGCCGCAAGACGAGCGAGCTGGACCCGGACAAGGGGCTGACCACGTTCGCCTACGACGACCTCGACCGGCTCGTGCAGTCGGTGGACGCCCGGGGCCAGAAGCTGACGCTGACCCTCGACGGCCTGGGGCGCAAGACCGCCCAGTACGACGGCGCCGGCGTCAAGCTGGCCGAGTGGACGTACGACACCGTGCGCAAGGGCCAGCAGGCCAGTTCCACGCGCTGGTCGGGCGGCGCCGCCTACACCAAGAAGGTGGACTTCTACGACAACCTGAACCGGCCGACGCGGACGACCGTGCTGGTGCCCGCCGCCGAGGGCGCGCTGGCCCCGGTGGGCGGATACACCTTCTCGACGGTCTACAACCCCGACGGCACGCTGCAGTCCACCGGCAGCCCGGCCGCGGGCGGCCTGCCCGCCGAGGTGATCGCCGCCTCCTACGACGAGCTGGGGCGCCCGCTGACCGCCTCCAGCAACCTGTCGTCGTACGTGGTCGGCACCGACTACAGCAGGACGGGCAAGCTGCTCGCCCAGCGGCTGGACACCGGCGCCGACGGCAAGCAGGTGGACTTCACCTACTCCTACGAGTTCGGCAGCCAGCGGCTGCGCACCCTGACCACCGTCCACGAGGGCGCGGCGGGGGTGGACCGCAGCGAGACCTACGGCTACGACGACGCGGGCAACGTCACGCAGATCGCCGACGCCTCCAGGGACGGCGCCGACAACCAGTGCTTCCGCTACGACCACCTGGCCCGCCTGACCGAGGCGTGGGCGCAGGGCTCCGGCGGGTGCGCGGCCGACCCGGCCGCCGCCGTCCTGGGCGGGCCCGCGCCCTACCACGACGCCTACACCTACGACGCGGCGGGCGACCGTACGGGCGAGACCCGCTACGACGCGGCCAACCAGCCGTCGGCCACCCGCGGCTACACCTACGCGGGCGACGACGGCGCCGCGGCGGGGCTCAAGGGGCACCAGCTCGGCGCGGTCACCCAGACCGGACCGGGGGCCCGCGCCGAGAGCTACGCCTACGACGCGGCCGGCAACACCACCACGCGCCGGATCGGGACCTCCGCCCAGACCCTCACCTGGGACGCCGAGGGCGAGCTGGCCAAGGTGTCCGACCCTGGCAAGGGCGAGACCTCCTTCGTCTACGACGCCGACGGCGGCCGGCTGCTGCGCCGCGACCCCGGCGGGACCACGCTGTACCTGGACGGCATGGAGGTGCGGCTGAACAAGGGCGCCACGGCCACGGTGGCCACCCGCTACTACACGCAGGGCGACCAGGTGGTGGCGGTCAGGAGCACGACCGGCGTGACGTTCCTGGCCGCCGACCGGCACGGCACCGGCGAGGTGGCCATCGACGCCAGGACCGGCGCGGTCGTCAAGCGCCGCCTGACGCCGTTCGGGCAGCCGCGCGGGAGCGCCGCGGCGGGCTGGCCGGGCGACAAGGGCTTCGTCGGCGGCACCGTGGACGTCAGCACCGGCCTGACCCACCTCGGCGCCCGCGAGTACGACCCGGACACCGGCCGCTTCATCTCGGTGGACCCGGTGTTCAACGCCGACAACCCGGCGCAGCTCAACGGCTACGGCTACGCCGAGAGCAACCCGGCGACCAACAGCGACCCCTCGGGCGAGTGCAGCCCGGAGGGCGGCTGCGCCACCAACCCCTGCCACCCGACGGGCGGCTTCTGCGGCGGTTTCGACGGCTGCGGCGGCACGTGCCCCCACCACCCCGACGTCTCCGGCGGCGGCAACTACGTCCCCCGCTCCCCCGGCGAGCCCGAGCACGGCGGCTACCGGACGTGGAAGAGGACGCTCAAGCGGGTGCTGAAGATGATGAAGGTGCTGACCGAGTACGACGCGCTGACCGCGGGGGCCTGCGTGGCGGCCTGGACGCTGACCTGCGACACCTGGAGCCACTACCGCGGCAAGAGCGGCAAGGACTTCATCGTGGATCCGTACCAGATCTACTCCGACAACGAGGGCATCGGGAAACGGGTGGACCAGGTCATGCGGAGCATGGCGAAGAAGGCCATCGCCAAGTGCCGCGCGGCGACCTGCGAGCTGACGTTCGACTCCTTCTGGAAGAGCGCCCACGTCAGCGGGAAGGACAAGGACACCTACTACACGCTCGGCGGCAGCATGTTCCGCGCGGACGGCAAATTCCTCATCGAGAACGGCGACAACCCCAAGAAGCGCGTCATCACCGCGCAGTACACGCTGCGCATGCACAAGGACTGGAACTTCGACCCCAACGACGCGGCGTCCGTCCCGATCCTGAACCGCAAGGCGAACTTCCGGGGCTTCTACGAGATGCACCTGCTGGGCTACGCCCGTGAGTTCGTCCTGCGGGGCAGCACGTCCATGAACCAGTCCTGGCATCAGTAGCGGGCGGGACTGCAACTTCCGCGGCAGTCGATGTCCACCCCCGGTTTGATGCGCCGGGGGTGGCGCCGGGGTTAGCGTGACGGGTGCCCTTCACCCCCTCGTCCCTTCTCCGGCGGGTGGTCGCGGTCCACCCGCTGCTGCTCGACGGCGCGGCGGCCCTCACGCTGGTCGTCGGCACCTGGCTGTGGGAGGTGTTCGAGCCGGGCCGGGGCCGGCCCGGCGACGGCCTGTCGATGGGCCTGACCCTGCTGGTCAACGCGCCGCTGGCGCTGCGCAGGGTGGCGCCGGTGCCGGTGCTGCTGGTGTCGGTGGGCGCGTCGCTGGTCTACCACGTGCTCGGCTACCACCACGGGCTCAACAGCATCGGCCCGCTGGTGGCCCTCTACTCCGTCGCCGCGCACCGGTCGTGGGCCTGGTGCGCGGCCGGCTCGGTGCTGGTCGTCACCGAGTGGACGTACGCCTCGGGGCAGCAGCCCGGCCTGGCGACGTGGTCGGCGCTGGCGCAGTCGGTCCTGGTGGCGGCGTGCGGGGTGGGCGCGGGGGCCAGCGTACGGCTGCTGTCGGAGCGCACCGCGCAGCTGGCCGACCTCGCCGCGCAGCTCCGCGCCGAGCAGGGGGCCGCCGCCCGGCGGGCCGTCACCCGCGAGCGGGTGCGCATCGCCCGCGAGCTGCACGACGTCGTCGCCCACCACATGTCGGTCATCTCCGTACAGGCCGGGCTGGGGCGTTACGTCGCGCTGAGCGACCCGGCCACCGCCCACGCCACGCTGGGGGTCATCGCCGACACCAGCCACGAGGCGCTGACCGAGATGCGCCGGCTGCTGTCGATCCTGCGCATCGAGGCCCACGACGACGACGAGGGCCTCTACGCCACCGCGCCGGGCCTGCTGGCCCTCGATCCGCTGGTCGAACGCATGCGCGCGGCGGGCGTCGGCACCGAGCTCACCGTCGAGGGCCGCGCCCGGCCGCTGCCGCCCGGCCTCGACCTGTGCGCGTACCGCATCGTCCAGGAGTCGCTGACGAACGTCCTCAAGCACGCCGACCCCGGCCGGGTCGAGATCCGCATCGGCTACGGTCCGGCCACGCTGACGTTGCGTGTCAGCAACGACGGCGCCGCCGTCGAGGCCGGGGGCCGGGGTTCCGGCGGCCACGGGTTGATCGGCATGACTGAACGTGTCAGGCTCTACCAGGGTTCGATCACCGCCGGGCCGCTGCCCGAGGGCGGGTTCGAGGTGCTGGCGACCTTCCCGCTCCTCACACCCGGTGAGGGCGATCGGCCGCCGTGACGACCGTGAGGCAGGTGCGAGATCAAGGTTCTCGTGGTCGACGACCAGGTGCTCATCCGCGCCGGTCTGGCCGCGCTCCTGCGGGCCGCGGGCCTGGAGGTGGTGGGCGAGGCCGCCGACGGCGAGGAGGCCGTGCGCCTGGCCGCCACGCTCAGGCCCGACGTGATCCTCATGGACATCAGGATGCCGGGCATCAACGGCCTGACCGCGACCGAGCGCATCCTGGCCGCCGCGCACGACCCGCCGCCCAAGGTGCTCATCCTGACCACGTTCGACCTCGACGAGTACGTCTACAACGCGCTGCGCCTGGGCGCCGGCGGCTTCCTGCTCAAGGACACGCCGCCCGAACGCCTGATCGCCGCCATCCGCACGGTCGCGGCGGGCGACATCCTGCTGGCCCCGGCCGCGACCAGGCGCCTGATCGAGGCGTTCACGGAACCGCCCGCCCCGCTGCCCTCCCCCTCCCTCGACCGGCTCACCGGGCGCGAGACGGAGGTGCTGCGGCTGGTCGGGCACGCATTATCGAACAAGGAGATCGCCGAACGGCTGTCGGTGAGCGAGGGCACGGTCAAGACGCACCTCAACCGGCTGATGGCCAAGCTGGGGCTGAGCAGCCGCGCGCAGGTGGTCGTGGTGTCGTACGACTCCGGCCTCGTCCGTCCCGGACAGTCCGCGCCCCGCCGGACGACCCCCGAGGCCCAGGGGCCGGCGGATCGCACGGACGGCCGGTAGGTTGCGGACCGCGACAGGACGCGCCGCCGGTCTTGCGGCCGAGGCCGGGGTTGTGGACCCTTGGACGGTGGCCGACAGCGTCGACGCGGTATGCGATCACCCGTACCGAAGTTCCTGGATCCACCGCATGGCCAGACCGAGCCCGGTGGTGTCCGCGTCCACCGACGCGATCCCGAGGAAGGATCGCCTGGAGTGGTGGGCGCACCTCGCCGCGCACGAGGTCGTGCCCACCGCGCTGTCCAGCGAGCACGCCGACGACTTCCACGGCCGGGTGCAGTCCATCGACCTGTCGCAGGTGCGGGTGGGCGACTTCACGATGTCGCCGCTGAAGGGCCGGCGCACCCCGGCCCACATCAGCCGGCACGATCCCGAGGGCTACGAGCTCTTCCTGCTGCACGGCAACGCCAACCGGCTGCGGCAGCGGGGCAACGAATCCCTGTTACAGGCCGGCGACATGTCCTTGTTCGACACTTCCTCGCCGTACGTGACCGAGTTCCTCGACGGTGACCGGCCGACCCGGGTGACGCTCCTGTTCCTGCCACGCGAGGCGCTGCCGCTGACCCGCGGCCAGCTGGAGCCGTTGCTGGCCACCAGGCTCCGGGCGGCCACCGGCTCAGGGGCGCTGCTGGCCCGCTACCTCACCGGCCTGCTCGAACACGCGAGCGGCTGCCACCCCGCCGAGCTGCCCCGCCTCGGCACCATCGGCGTCGACCTGGCCGCCGCCTTCCTGGCCGGACGCCTCGACGCCGGCCGCCAGCTGCCGGCCGAGAGCCGGCACCGGATGCTGGCCGCGCGGATCGACGCCTTCATCGACCAGCATCTCGGCGATCCCGACCTGGGGCCGTCGAGCATCGCCGCGCACCACCACATCTCCGTACGCACCCTGCACGCGCTGTTCGAGCAGCGGCACGAGACCGTCGGCGCCACCGTACGCCGGCGCCGGCTCGAACGTTGTCACGCCGACCTGGCCGACCCGCGGCTGCGGGACCTTCCGATCGGCGAGATCGGCATGCGCTGGGGCTTCAGGAACGGCGCCGAGTTCAGCCGCGCGTTCCGCACCGCCTACGACCTCAGCCCGCGGGACCACCGCCGCCGGTCGCTGGCGGGCCACGACGACCACGACGACCACGACGGCCGGCCCGCCGGGGAAGCTCAGCGGTCGGCGAGCTCGCGGTAGGTGTCCCGGACGACCATCAGGCGGTCGCGGCGGAACCGGGGAGGCTCGGCGGCGCGCACCTCCCGCCCGCGGGCGGACCAGAAGGCCTCCGCGGGGACGTCGTCCTGCCCCTCGGGGATGAACTTGAGCACCTCGTCCATGGCCGAACGAGCCATGGAGAGCGCCCGGCGAGCGTCCTCCGGATCGTCGGGGACGTTGCCGGCCGTGAGGTCGGCCAGCCACATCCACTCCCCGGCGTCGAGCAGCTCGGACGGCTCCGCGCCGCCGAACGTCGGCCAGCCGACCGGCATGACCTCGCGCCTGGGCAGTGAGAACAGGTACTCCCGCGCCGCGCCGCAGTCGTCGCAGGCACCCGACCAGCACGTGGCCAGCGAGCCTTCGACGCTGACCACGCCGCTGTCCCACTCGGTCTCCACCGAGCCGCACCGGCAGGGATTCAGGTCGAGGTACACGAGAGCCTCGTCGCGGGTGCGGGCAATCGGCCGATCCGTCACACGGGCAACCTACAGGGAACGCGGATCAACCCACTAGGGTGTCGCCATGCAGGCACCGACCGCGTTCGAGGAGCGGCTCAAGGAGGCGCACGGCCGGCAGGACCTGTCCACCTGTCTCGCGCTGCTGCGGTACGCCGACTTCGCCTGCCCGGTCGGCGACGCCGCCGCCAGAGGTGACGAGCAGGTCGCCTGGCCGACGTTCGCGGGGGCCGATCGTGTGTGGGTGGCGGTGTACACGTCGGAGGAGGCGATGTTGGAGGCCACGGGCGGCGCCGTCCGGCACTGCCGGGTGCTGTCGCTGGTCGAGCTCGCGGCGGGCTGGCCCGACCCCCGCTGGGGGCTGGCGGTCAACCCGGGGCTCGAACCGTCGTTCCTGCTGGAGCCGGGCACGGTCGCGCGGCTGGCGGTGCCCACGCTGGAGCAGGACCTGGTGGCCGAGCCCGGCCACGGCGTCCCGATCGTGCAGAAGCTGCTGGAGGTGGCGCAGATCCAGGAGTTGCTGGACAGCGAACGGCCGCGCGTGTCCGGCTACTGCCACCACGCGCTCGACGTCGAGCACATCGCGACTCCGTCCGTGCTCGCCGACGCGCTGCTCCAGGACGACGCCCTCACCGCCGAGGGCGCGGTCAACCTGCTGCGCTGGCCGGCGGTCGGGGTGGAGCTCTACCGCACCCCGTACGGCGGGGTCGACGAGAGGGGCCGGACGGCGATGGCCGGCTGGGTGATCGAGGAGCCGCCGTTCGTCGGCACGGGCCTGGTGCCGAACCCCGCCGAGACCATCAGGGAGTACAAGATCGACGGCATCGGCCTGCCGCACGGCGCCGAGATCGTGGAGCTGGCCGCCGACGGCAAGGAACGCACGCGGGCGCGGTACGACGCCGACCGCTGCCGGTGGCTGATGGTGGAGGACGAATGAACCCCGGCTCCTACCGCGTCCGCTGGGCGGGCGCCGACCACGAGGCGTCGCCGGACCTCGTCGACGGCGTGCTCTTCATGCGTCTGTACGCCCCGGAGCCCGCCGACGGCTTCGAGGAGGTGGCGCCTGGCCGGTACGTACGCGCGGTCCCGGCGGCCGACTGCGCGGCGATCTGGCACCTGACCGTCGTCTGCGAGTGGCGTGGCGCCCCCTTCCTGGTCCGCGCGGCGCGCGAGGCGGAGTTGCTCATCGAGTACCTGGGCGCGAACGCGCCGCACGCCGCGGAGCTCGGCCTGGAACGCGTCGAGCGCGGAGTGCACCGTGCCTGGGTGCTGCGGGACGAGGTGTCGGCGCTCAGTGAGAAGGCTGTGGCACTTGTCGGCATCTGATGAACAACAAGGCTGTTGATCTCTTTCAGGCCAGATGATGTTGTTGTTATATTCACCCCAGTTAGGGGGTGGGCCTGATGGAAGACGCGGACGTGGTGGGCCTCCAGGCCTACGCCGACGAGTTACGCGAAACCTTCATGCGCATGCAACGCGAGGCGAGCGATCTCAACGCCAAGGCCCAGGCCATCCGGGTCACCGAGAAGTCCGGCGACGGGCTCGTCTCGGCCACGGTGAGCGTCCGCGGCGAGCTGATCAGGCTCGATCTCGACCCCCGGTTGTACCGCCGGCCCAACGCCAGGGGGCTGGCCGACACGATCACCGACACCATCCGGCGGGCCACCGCCAAGGCCCTGGAGGAGCTGGTCGAGCTCTTCGAGCCCGTGGTGCCGCCCGAGCAGTTGCGGGCCCATCTGGAGGGCGACCTGGAGGCCGTGCTCGATCAGTTCTCCGGCCCGCTGCCGGGAGAGAGACGCCGCCGATGAGCGCCGACGACCGGGCGGACGTGCACATCCGCGAACCGATCAGCAACAGCCTGAACCAGTGGGACGCCATGGCGACCGACCTGAGCACCGCCTGGCCGACCATCGCGGCGCGGATCCGGGCGTTGAACGCCGCCCACCCCCAGGGCGACGGGCCGGACGGCCTGTCCTTCAGCAAGCAGTACCTGGCGGGCGGGGGCCCCGAGAGATTCCTGCGCGACACCGATGACCTGATCAAGGAGATCTCCGGCTCCGGGCCGCTGCTGCGCGCGACGGTCTCCAACACCCTCACCACCGAGCAGGCGATCGACGTGGGCCTGTCGAACGCCTACCGAAAAGCATGATGGCGGGCAAGGGCGACGTCACCACCGCGACCGACGAGGCCCGGAAGCCGGCGGGCGGCACCGGCGCGTTCGACGGCGGGATCGCCACCAAGGACGTGGAGCCCGTCTGGCAGACGGAGGCGCTGCCCGGCTGGGTGGTCCACCACCTGGTCCCCCTGCTGACGGCGGGCCAGAGCTGGCCGGAGGGCAGCGAGAGCAAGCTCTGGGAGTTACGCGTCGAGTACGTCAAGCTGATGAACCTGCTCATCAGCACCCTGGACCCGACCTCCGCCACGGTCCAGACCCTGAACGGCAGCCTCCAGTCGCCCGCCAAGCCGGCCATCTTCAAGCGGCTCGCCAAGCTCTACGACGACAAGGCCGGCGTGGTCGCCAAGGCCCAGGAGTCCTTCTCCTACGCGAAGATGGTCGACAACTTCGCCCGCGAGACCCAGTACACCAAGCTGTCGATCAACGTCGCCTTCTGGATCGCGGTGATCGCCGCGTTCATCGCCCTGATCGCCGCCGGCTTCTTCCCGCTGGCCAGCCTCATGCTGCGCAGCGTGGGCGCGGCGGGCGGGTCCAGGATCGCCCTGATCATGGAACGGCTGGCGCTGGTGGCGGCCAGGTCGGGCCCGGTCGCGGCGAGCGGCCAGATCTCCAAGCTCGCCGGAGCCGGCGCGGGCCGCTTCTTCAACGCGGCGCTGGCGGCCGAGCTGTTCGAGGAGATCTCCGAAGAGCTCGTCATCGACCTCACCACCCAGTACCAGCAGATCAGGATGGGCACCCGCGACTCGCTGGACTGGAAGAAGGTCAAGGCGGCGGCGATCGGCGCGGGCGCCGGCGCGATCGCGGGCACCAAGCTCGGCGACCCGATGTCGCGCTTCGCCAACGACCTGCCCGGCATCTCGCGGCTGAACCGGATCGCGGGCGACAACCGCGGCGTCGGCAACGCGTTCCTGCGCTTCCCCGGACGCGCGCTGAACACCGGCCTGAACAACATGGTCGCCTCGCCCGCCGGCAGCATCGTCGCCAACTACGCCGTCTACGACCAGTTCGCGCTGCCGGGCGCGGAGGGCTTCTACGGCGGCTTCCTCGGCGGCGCGGGACGTACGAACACCCTCAGCCCGACCAACCTGGAGGTCTGGCACGCGGCCGTCACCCCGGTGACCTCGCTGAGCGGCGTGTTCAACGAGGCGATGGCGGCCCAGCGGAACGCGTCCACCATCACGACGGCTCCCGGCCTCGGGGACCTCTCCTCCGTCCCCGGCCCTCAGACCGGTTCGCCCGACGCCGGCGGGAGCCCGGTGTTGCCGCAGGGCGACCTCTCCGGCGGGGGCAGGCGGGACCGTACGAGCACGGTCACCGAACCGGCGGCGCCCCAGCAGCCCGCACCGAAGGCGGCCCGAGCCGTCCAGACGCCGGACGCCGCCCCGGACACGCCGCAGGCCCCCCGCCCCCAGCACCCCGGCGACACCAAACCCCGCCAGGACGCCCCCACCCCTCAAGTTCAATCCCAACCGCAGGCCCAGCCGCAGGACCAGCAGGACCGATCGCAGGACCCGCGCCCAGACGCGCGACCGGCGTCCCAGCCGGCCGCGCAGGACGCCTCCCCCGCCGCCGATCAGCAGGCCGCGCCCACGACGGACCAGGCGCCCGCCGAAACGCCGCACACCTCCCCCGGCTCGGACACCGCCGCCTCCCAGACGCCGGCCACCACCCCGGACACGACCACCACCCCGGACACGGCCCCCGCTCCGGACACGACCACCACCCCGGACACGACGCCCGCTCCCGACCGGACCAGCGGCACCCCCGACACGTCCGGCGCCCCGGCCGAGAACACCACCCCGGCCGAGAACACCACCCAGGACAGCACCGGCACCCCGGAGACCGCGCGGACCGAGGGCCCGCAGAGCGTCGGGGAGCCCCGTACCGCCGAACCCGCTCCGGCCCCGCAGGACACCGGCACCCTCACCACGGCCGAGACGGCGGCCGCCCCCGGCCCCACCCCGCAGACCCAGGCTGACCCCACCCCCGTCCCCGCACCCGCCCAGCAGGCCGCCACCCCCGGCCCCGCCCTGGTCACCAGGCTGATCGGCGCCGTCCGCCGTACCAGGGACGCCCATGCCCTCGTGAGCGGGCGTCCCGTCAAGCGCACCAGGTTCGTCGCGAACGGCCGCGAAAGGGGCGTGCCGGCGCTCACGGTGGCGGAGGCCAGGGCGGCGTTCGAGGTCGAGGTCCTCGCCTCCGACCTCGGACCCGAGGTCACCGGCATGCGCTGGACCGCCGCCGACACGCTCGTGGTCGAGGTCACCGGTCTCCCCGACCAGCGGTTCACCTTCACGGTGGGCCGCGTCACCCGCAGCCGGCTGGGCCGGACCGTGCTGTACGCGAACGGCGAGAACAAGGTGCGGCTGGCACCTGGCGTGGCCCCCGACCAGGTGGCCAGGCTGATCCTGCACGAGATCGCCGACACGTTGCACGCCAGGAACCAGCCGCGCCAGGGCCTGATGCGCCGCCTGATCACCCAGCCGAACGAGCGCGACGAGTGCCTCACCGCCCGCCGTCGCGAGCTGGTGTTCCTGACCCGCCGGATCGGCGAGACGAGCGGCATCGAACGGTCCGTCATGGAGGCGGAGCGGGACGCCGTACGCAGGATTCTGGAGGCCCACGGCGAGCTGGAAGGGGGTGAGGCGCGACCGGCGCCGGCCCGTCAGTCGACGAACGACCTGATCGACCTGCTGACCCGCCACGACCAGGCCGTCGCCCAGCTCGAACAGGATCTCGACCAGGTGCTGGCGCAGCAGATCGACCGGCTCCTGCGCGTGGAGTCCGACCTCCGGCTCCTGGCGATGACGGTCACCGACATGGGCACCTCCTCGCTGCTGACGGCGGCGTCCCAGGCGAGGGCCGCGTACGAGAGCGCCCAGTCGCTCGTGCACACCGCGGGCGCTCCCGGTAGGAAGGGCACCGAGTTCGCCAGGGCGCTGCACGCGGCCCACCAGCTCCGCCTGCGGTACGAGGAGCAGGCCGACCCGGCCGTCTTCGTTCCCACGCTGCCCCAGGCCGCCGAACCGGACGTGCTCGGCGCCCACATCGCCGCGCTGCGGGCGGCCGCCGACGAGCTCACCAGCCCGGCGCGACGTTCACCGGGCACGGCGGCGGAACGCCAGAGCGCGGCCGACTCGGCCGTACGGGCCGCCGAGACGTACCAGTTGCTCCTCGACGAGACGGTTCAGGCGCGGCGCATCCTGATCGCCCCGCCGCACGAGCTCGCCTCGCAGCTGCTCCGCCTGGGCGCCACCCACGAGGGGTACTACCGTAAGCTCACGACGCTGGACCTGCTGACGAACACGCGCGACGCCCAGGCCATCGACGCCACGCTCGGCGACCTCCTCCAGCGCGTGTCGGACCGGCGGGCCGCCGCCACGGCGCTGCGTACCACCATCGAGGGGTTCGACGGGGTCGTCAGGGCGCAGCGCGCGGCGGTGCGCGCCTACAACGAGGCGGCGAGCGCGCCGTACGTGCTCGCCGCGGAGGCGCTGGCCGCGCGGGACCTGGAGGGCGCACGGAGGTGGCGAGCCATCGCGGCGGAGCTCGCCCGGCTCGGCGCGCTGCACGAGGCGGCCGAAGGCCTGGCGATCGCCGCCCGCGACGCCCACGAGGTGCTCGCCGACATGCTGAAGGGCGTGGCCTCGGGAGAGCCGGTCGACCACGCCGCGCTGAACGCCGCCGCGCGAGCGGCCGCCACGGCCATGGAGGCGTACCAGGATGCGGTAGCCGCGCTGCCGCCCGCGACACCGCCCGCCCTCTCGGTGCCCGAGCCCCCGCCCACCGCGCTGTCGGAGCTGAGGGCGGAGGTCGAGGCGGAGGAGAGGAGGCTGGAGGCCGCCTGGGCGCACAACCTCGAACTCAGCAGCCGTCACCGGCACCATGCCGAAGAGTCCTGGGACAAGGCTCGGGAGGCCTGGAATCACGCTTTCCTGCACGGCCTGAACGAGGACGACGGCGCTCCCGAGCGCGCGCGTCGGCAGGTGCTGGCCGCCGAGCAGGCGGAGTCCGCCGCCAGGTACCACGCGCGGGCAGCCGAGCGGTACGCGGCCGCCGCGATCGCCGCGAACCAGGCACTCGATGCCACCGACGCGACACTGACCGCCCTGAACAGGGTGAACAGGCCGGACAAGCCCAGAACGCTCCAGGTCGAAGTCGCCCTCCAGGAGATGCGGAGCCGATCGGACGCCTACGACTCGGCACACCGGGAGGCACTGCCGCCGCCGCACGCCCTGCTGGCCGCCTACACCGCCGGCCCGATCGCCAACCTGGCCCCGCTGACCGAGCTGGTCAACAAGCTGCTCACGGACCAGGGCCTGTCCGCACGCTTCTCCCAGGAGGAGCTGAGGCGGGCGATCCGCCAGGCCTTCCAGACCGCGGTCGCGCCGGACGGCCTGCTGCTGCGCCTGAACGGGACCGCAGGCGCGGAACTGCGGATCCGGTTGACGCTTGACGACCTCATGGAGGTGGTGAAGCCGGCCGCCTCCCACTCCGAGACCATGCTCGGACAACTGCCGCAGGGTGGCGGCAGGGCATCCGCCACCGGCCGCCGCTCCAGGGGGTTGACCTTCGACCGGGACATAATGGACCTGGGCCGGCATTGGATGCGGAGTACGCCCTGGGAGACCCTCCACCGCATCGCCGACCACGGTGTCCTGAAGCTCAAGTGGAGGCGGGGTGGCACTCACTCCGTCTCCACCTCGGCTCAGGACAACTGGCTGGGCGGCAACGTCGAGGACAATCGCGGCACGGCCACCATGTTCACCGCCAGGGCGAGCTGGAGCGTGGAACTGCGCACCGCGTCCGGCACCCCGGTGACCGCCTCGCCGCCCGCCGGGGAGACCACGCGTCAGAGCCTGTGGCTCTCGCACGCCTATCTCCTCGATCCCAGTGACCAGCCCCTCCAGCTTCCCGAGGCCGACCGGCGGCGCTCCCCCTTCCCCGAGCACGTCGTCGTCAGCATGACCGGCCTGCTCGATCTGGCCGAGCGGGTGACCGGGCGGCTGCCGAAGGTCATGCGCAGCCCCGTCGCCCGCGACCAGGTCGTCACGGCGATCACCGAGGACCTGCCCGGCAACCTCGGCACGGCCGTCAACGATCCGGCGGGGCTGCGCCGGACCATCATCGTGAACGGCCGGATCCATGGCGTGATGACGATGCGCACGACCGTGCTCCCCGGGGACACACGTGTCGGCGGCCCCAGCACCAAGCACCACCAGGAACGGCTGCGCGTCGGATCCTCCCACGCGGGCCAGAGCCATTCCGACAGCCACGACACGGCCCTCGGGGGTGCCGTGGGGTGGACCTCGCAGACGGCCGACCAGACCGGTCAGCACCACCCTGCATGGGAAGCCGCCCTCCGCGGCGATGTGGACAGAGCGGCATCCGCGTCCACCGGCGTGACCGGCGTGGCCATCCATCCGAGTGTGCATCGATGGGCGGGTGAGACCCAGGGCTACCTGCTGAACATGGTGCACACGGTGACGATCCAGATGGACGGTCAGGACCCGATCACCCTCGTCTCCGACCCGAACACCGGACTGTTCCGCATCCCCGAACCGGACGCCTACCGCTACGGCCTGCCGGTCGACCCGGCAGCGGAGATCGGGCGCGACGCGGACGGCAACGTCGTGCTCAGAGGCGATCCCGCCAAGGTCGATCCGCCCGGCAGAATCGGCGCACTGCCCACCTGGTACGGGACGGGCGAGAACCAGACGCGCGGCGCGGGCCCGGCGCTGGTTCAGCGGATCACCGGCATGGACTCGGTCCGGGAACAGGTCGAGAAGTATCTGCGCCGCGAAGGCGTGTTGCCGAAGCTCAAGAACGGCGTCCCCCACTACTCCCTCGACGCCTCGGTCAGGGCGAGCCAGATGGCCAACGAGCAACTGGTCGCCGAGCAGTTCTCCGCCGAACGCCTGGAGACCGGCTACGACCAGGCAGCCCAGGCGGGCCTGATCGTCAACCTGGTCCACCCCAGCCCCCTCGGCCCGGCCGAGCACTACACCCTGCGGATCAGCCTGAGACAGGACTTCGACAACGCCGTCTACGAGGGGGTGACCGGCGCCGAGCCGGTGGTGAACCTGGACATCGGCTCCGACACCTACACCTCGTCCCGGAACCTGACCGGGTCGTGGGGAGCGGGATTGGGAAGCGGCCTCTCCCTGAAGGACGACCCCGGCCTCGATCTCGGGGGATCCAACCTCTCCGCCGGCCTCGGCCGGAACCGCCAGGTGGAGCTCACGACGGGCAGCACCGTCAACCAGGTGAAACTTCTGGAGGGCACCGGGCAGAGCGCGGTCTTCCGCATCCCGCACGTCGTCCAGGTCGAGCGGCTGACCGGGGCGAAGCCCTGGACCGTGGCGGAGGGACGGGCCGGGGACGCGCGGATCGTGCTCCCCTCCGACCTGCTCCCGCTCGCGTTGTCGTCCGACGGGCACCCGCGTCCGCCGGGGCCGCGGCACCGCACCTCGACGTCGGTGCTCCGGCGGGCGACCGTCGCCCACCTCGACGTCGGCGACATCGCGACGACCGTCGCGGACCTGCTCGACGGTTCGCTCGACCGCGGCTCGCCCGCGTTCCAGCACCTCGCGGCGTTCTTCAACGTACGCAGCCTGGTCAGCCACCCCGAGGTGTTCACCACCGGTCACCGGACAGGGGTGGACCGCCAGACGGCGAAGGGGACGGCACGGCACCAGCCGGTCCGCCTCCGCCTGACGCAGGGCCAGTCGCGCTTCCTGTCCGCCACCGACATCCTGGTCGGCGACATCAACCTCACCCTCAGTTCCCAGAGCAGCACCACCCGGATCTCCAGACCGCGGGACGTCGGGGGCTCCATGGGAGTGCCGGCGCCCGGTGAGCGGGCGGAGGAGGGGAGCGGCACCACCTCATGGGGGCGTACGACCTCGAACGAGCGGAAGCTCATCTCCGGCCCCGAGCGACTGACCATCGACACGGGCAGGCACTACGCCTTCGTGATGGACGTCGCCGCGGAAGTGACCGTGGGTTCCGGCGTCGGCGCGAAGAAGGTCACGCGGAACGACGGCACCGCCGTCTACCTGGTCGCCGAACGTGACGCGCTCGACCTGTACGCCAACGAAGAGGTGGAGCTGCCGCTGCACCAGCTCGCCGACGCGGCCGAACGGGTGATGAACGGCGACCTGAAGCTCGGCCGCCGGGTCGCGGTCAGGTTCATCACCCGGTACCTCCAGGACCTGGAAAGCGCGAGGACCGCCCATCCGTCGGGTGTCCCGGGCCTGACCACCCTGCCCGGCGTCCCCCTCAGCCGGGGGCACGACACCGGCAGGGCCCTCGCCGCGCTCCTCGAACTGTTCTCCTCCGAGACGCTGGCCGAGATGATGCCGCCGGGCGTTCCGCCGGGCCGGCCCGGCGAGACGGACGCCGAGACCATCGACCGCATGCTGAGCCGGCCGGAGTTCCACCACCACGTCAAGGCGCAACTGGAGGCGGCCGCCCGGCGGCTGGAGAACGGCGAGGTGGCCGCCGTGCTCGCGCCGCCGTACCAGGACTCCATCGGCATGAGCACCGTCAAGGGGGTCAGCCTCCATCCGGAGGACCAGCCGGGCGCCGAGGTCGAGCTGCTGGAAGAGATCAAGAAGGCGGTCGAGGCGGTGGCTCCGGGCGCGCTCGCCCGGGACACCCAACTGTGGCGCGCGCTGTCGGCCGACTTCTCCGGCAACAGCTGGCTGGGCAAGATCGACACTCTGCTCGATCCGGACTCCCCGCCCGCCGAGTACACCGTCAGGGGCGACGGGCTCACGGACACCCTTGAGGTCACCGTACGGGCCGTGCTCGGCGATGACGTCCAGTATCGGGGCGAGGTCTCCGACGTGGGGCAGATCCTCCAGCTCTACACCATGCACGAGGAGAACGTCTCCGAGTCCTCGGCGCTGACCGGCACCTTCGGCGGCAAGGACACGGAAGACGACATGGAGTCGGGTTCCACGGGCACCGACCACGGACGCGGCGCCTCGGCCGCGAGCAACCTGCAAGAGACCCGGGTGCAGCGGGCGGCCTCGTTCGAGGGGACCAGGGCGGAGGTGCGCCAGGGCATCAGGCTCGTGGTCGACGTACGGCGGGTGAGGTCCACGTCGCCTGTGGAGGACGCGTCGCTGGTGGCAGAGGTTTCCCGGCACGTCTCGGGAACCATCGACCGGCTCGTCCCGCCCGGCATGGTCGCGCGCGCGGGCACCGCTCCGCAGCCCGCCGTGGCCGATCCACGGCCCTTCCCCGTGCCCGAGAACTTCATGGTCGAGAGCACGCGGGTGAAGGACCTCGCCAAGGCCGTCGAACAGCACCTGAAGGCGACGGTGGGCCGCGACCTCTCCCTCCGGGAGTCCCGTGCGCTCGCCCGGATCCTGACGGGCAGCAACCGGAACGTCAACTTCGAGCTCATGACGGCCGAGGACGGGCTCATGGTGCTCGAAGTGCCGCTGGCGCACCGCAGGGTGGCGCGCGTGCACGTCGGAGCGGTCTTGTCCGAACCCGTGACCATCGCCCAGGGTCACAAGGACTTCGAGATCGGGCAGGTCGACCGCAGGCAGTGGGGTACGTCCGCGAGCGCGGACCGTACCCGGTGGTTGCCGGCCGGGTTCTCCGGCGGGAGCAAGGACATAGGGAGGTGGCTCCCGTTCGGCCTCAAGTTCGGCATGGGCGGGAGCTACCGCAGCCAGGGCGTCGACGGCGCGTCGGTCGGCGGCGGCCACCGCAGGGAGACCAGCGTCTTCGAGAAGGCCGACAGCAGTTCGGTCAGGTTCCGGGTCGACTACACCGTACGCGTCGAGGTCTCGCCGGCCCAGAAATCCGGGCAGAGGCCGCCTCAGGGGGCCGTCCGCGTCGCCACGGGCCACGCAGATGTGATCGTCTTCGACGAGGTCATGCGGGAGCTGGCCGAACAGGCCGAGAACCCGCCGCCGGTTGCCGGCCACGAGGCTCCCGGGCCGGTCGCCCCCGCTGCCGCCGCCCTGCCGGGGCCGGTCGGCCCGGGGACCGGGCGGCCCGTTCGTTCGTACGGGGAGCTCAGGCAGGCGCAAGTGGACGCCCGCGATCGGAACGAGAACGTCCTGGTCACGCTCCGGCCTCCGTACGGGCCGCCCCTGACCTACGTCGCCACCCCCGACGGCCGCCTGACGGCGCAGGAGGACGACGGAGGATTCGGGCGGCGCTTCGCCGGACTGCCGTCCTCCCTGATCGCGGTGGCCGAGCAGCACGGCATGGACCTGCTGGCCCTGCACGAGCGCACCACGCCGAGGACGGACACGAACCCCGCCGCCTCCGTCGACCCCGCCGGACGCCCCGAGCGGCAGGCGGAGGCGGATCAGGCCCCCAGCCTCGCCGAGCACCTGAGGAACGAGCTGAGCAGGCGCGGCATCCTGCCGGCCGCGGATCCGGCTGCCTGGCCGGCCAAGAACAAGCCCGACGACGCGGAGAACGGGCCGGGCGGCGCGCCCCGTCACACCCACGCCTCCCCCCTCCCCGACTCCGGATTCGTCGCGGACGGCCGGGCCGCCGAAGAGGACGACCTCACCGTCGACGAGGCACGGGAAACGTTCAACAACGAGCTGCTGCTGGAGGACTTCGGCGGCGTCGCCGGCACCTGGCGGGTGCTCTGGAACGACGGCGACACGCTCACCCTGGAGTCCGACCTGCTAGGACGGTTGCACTTCCAGTTCCGGGTGGCGCCGATCCAGGGCGGCTACCTCGGCGAGACCACGGCGACGAGCACCGGCAAGCAGGGCGATCCGCACGTGGTGACCCTGGCTCCCCGCGTCGCCCCCGACCAGGTGGCCCGGCTCGTCCTGCACGAGATCACCGACGTGCTCCAGTTCCGTATGGAGGGCGACCACACGCACTCGCACGCGCCGGGAGAGGCCACGCGCGACGAGTGCGTCACCGCCCGCCGCAACGAGCTGCGCTTCCTGGAACGCAAGCAGCGCGAGGCCCTGGCGGCGGGCGACACCGCGGCCGCGGACCGGCTGGCCGTCGAGATCGCCGCGGTGGAGGCCGACCTCGCCGCGCGCACCGGCCCCTCGCACCCCATCGACGCCCTGATCAACTGGACAGAAGAAACCGACACCCAGGAAGCCTCGGACATCCGAACCGCCCCGGAACCGGAGGCCCAGGGCATCCCTGATGATCCGGAGCTGGCGGCTCTGGGGGTCCGGGGCGCGCCGGAGCACATCGCCGCGAACGTCTCCAAAGTGACGATGGCCGATGGCTCCTCCGCCCTGCTCATGGAGGAGCTCACCCCTCAGGGCCGGAACCTGACCCTGCTGATGACCGAGCTGGCCCACCGCCTGGGCCTGGTCGGCCCCCCGAGAGCGGCCGGTGACCGGCACATCTTGATCGACTGGACCCCCACCTCCTCAGCCACCTCCTCCTCAGCTACCTCCTCCTCCGACTTCCTCGGCACCCGTGAGGCGGTGCTGGCCGGATACCTCGTCGCCCTGGCCGACATCACCCCGCTCGTCACCAGCCCGGCCCTCCACGTGCTTGCGAGCCGCCGCCCGCTGCTCGACCTGTTCCTGCGCAAGGACGCCTCCGGCCGGCGCGAGTGGGCGGGCAACCCGCTGTCCCCCTCGGACCTCATGGCGCTGGAGGCCATGCTGGTGGCCGCACGTGAGGACTTCGCACAGTCGGGCCTGCAGACCCAGTTCGACCAGATCATGGAACGTCACTGGTCACTCGCCGGGGGCCCACTCGTCGGCAACGCGGCCGGCCGGGAGAGCGTGCTGGCCGCCGCGCCGGGGCAGTACCTGCGTCTCGGCATGGTCGAGCAGCTCAGCGCCGCCGCCGACCAAGGCTCACCCTCGACACGTACGGGCACGAAGCCCGCGGCCGGCAGCCGGACCATCGATCCTGTCCTGCGCCTGCGTGACAATCTCCGGCAGGGCATCGTGTGGAAGCGGTCTTCAGCCTCCCTGGGCGACGTCGTCACGTTCGCCGACGGGTCCCAGGGGCTTGAGGTCCCCGCCCACCTGACCGCGCAGGTCCTCGTCCAGGCGCTGGTCAGGCGGGTCCTGGGCATCGCCGGTCCAGCCGTGCACGTCGACGGCGACGGAGTGGTCTGGCGTACGTTCGGCAACGACACGTTGCGGGTGAGCCTGACCACGGGCATCGCCCGCTCGGTCGAGGCCCCCGGACCGTACGGACGCACGACCGAGGTGACCTTCGGCGACGGCCGGCGGGCGCTGCGCCACGAGTTCCCGACCCGTGAGCAGGCCGACGAGTTCGAGGCCACGCTGGAGGAGCTCATCGAGGCCCGCGCCGGCGTGCCGGGCTCCCATCGGGCCACCCGCACCATCGTCTACGAAGAGATCATCACCGAGTCTCCCGCCGAGGCGGAGGGCCGCCTGGCCACCCGGGCACTGTACGCCCTCCTTCGTCATGGCCGGTCGCCGGACCAGACGACCCTGCGACGACTGCTCGACGCCAACCCGCTCCTCGCCCGATTCGGCAAGACCGTCGACGGGCGGTTCCACGCGGGCGCACCGGTGTTGTCGGCCCATGTCGTCGCCGACCTGACCGCCAAGCTGGAAGAATTACGCGCCGTCTTCGCAGTGCTCGACCTCGACGCCCGGCACGAGTGGCTCCTGAACACGCTGAACGGCCTCATCGGCTCCGACGAGGCCGGGCTGATCCCGCTGGCGTTCTCCGAGGACCTGACCACGCCGGAGTACCGGGTGCCCGCATGGCAGCCCCCGCTGGGATCGGATTCCCTGCTCGCCGAGCTCCTGCGGAACGACCACCTGGCCCAGGCGTACGAGCGTGGGCTGTTCGATCTGATCGCGCAGGCCGAAGCCGAACTGGCGGGACGGCCCACCGCCGCCGGGCACGTGTTCGCCTGGGTGCCCGGCAAGCTGATCCCTTCGAATGCCGCGCCCGGCGACGGGTTCTTCATGAGGCGCTTCATCGACGGCGTCGACGACGGCGGCGACATCGATCTTCTGGCCGAACATCCCACCGGCGTACGGGTCACCGTCCTGTCGACCGGCTATGTGCCGGTCGGGGATCTGTCGGGCAAGCCGCATCATGCCACCCTCAGAACTGACGCCCCGTTCGTCGTGACGGCCGTGCTGCGGACGCCCGACGGGACGCCGCACTACTTCCTCACTCAGACGTCCGCCCGGCCCCGGTCGGACACCATGGTCACGCCGGCGATCAGGCTCTCCAGTGAGCTGGCAAGGGATCTGGCGGCCCTCTTCCAGGACACGGTCGACCGGACCCCCGCGGGCGTACGCGTCCGCAGCGGTCGGGCCCATGACGCCGCGCCTTCCACGACGCCGGCCACCCAGGGCGTCTTCGTGGTCGAGGGGCGTTACGTGGAGCAGGGCATGATGGTCGGCGGCCAGCGGCTGCGGGCCGAGGCGGTCGCGGCGATGCTGCTGATCTTCGCGGATCTGCCGCCGGGCGCGACGATTCTGCTCGCTGGTCCCCATGACGGCACGACGGACTTCGCGCAGGAGCTCGCCCGGTTCACCGATCGGGTGGTACTGGCCGCGGACGGCCCGGCGGAGAGCACGACGGAGGACGGCCCGTCCAGCCCGGACGCCCTCAGGTCACTGGCACGGCTCAAGATATTCCTCCCCGCCGACACCTCGGGCCTCGTGGCGGCACAGCTCCGGGCCTGGCTCCGCTCCGAGATCCCGCAGATGAACGAACCCTTGACTCTGAGCACGCCCGGCGGCTGGGCCGGACCCGAACGTCTTCCACTCGCCGAGATCCGCCCTCGCAACACGGGCAGGCTCTATTTGCCCGAGCCCTTGACAGAGACGGAAGAAGCCCGGATGCGAGGGGCATATCTGATAATCAGAAGGATCCTTGAGCAGGCCGGCGGACGCGCACTCCGTGCCTCTGAGATCGAACGCCTGCTGCCGCACATCAACCCCCTGAGGGGCACGATCAACTGCGCTGAGGTGGCGCTCGCGGTCGACGACATCCTCAGCGGCCGACCCGCCGTCGCCGGGCTGAGGGGTGAGCATGCCGGCACCCAATACGGAATTTACATCGGTCGCGCCCTGCGGCTCCCGTTGCACATGACTTCCTCACTGGAAGAGGCGGAGAACCTCGTCCGGCAGAACCCGGGCTCCCGTGGGATACTGGTGGGCCATCGCGCCAGCGGCGCGGGGCATGCCTGGAACCTCGCCAACACGGATGACGGCCTGTTCTACATAGACGGCCAACCCGCGTGGATGAGCGCCGTCAATCGAAATGATCGCGGGTTCGTGTCCTACAGGTTCTACCCGACGGCCTGAGAAGAGAATCGCAGTGATCGACAGAAGTGAAGCCGAACGCATCGCCCTCGAGTTCTCCCGCGACCTCATGACCCAGTACGACCGGGAAGAGATCGTCCTCAATGACGAGGCGGCCATCGAGAAACCGTACGGATGGCTGTTCGTCTTCACCACGGCCGCGTTCCTGCGCACCCGCGACTGGGAGGACGCCCTGCTCGGGGCCGGTCCGCTGCTGGTCCTGCGGGAAGACGGCCAAGTCGTCGTCCTTCCCACGTTCTACTCCGAGGAGGACGCGTTGCGGGCGTACGAGGAAGGACGCCTGAACAAGGGGTTCGAACAGACCGAATGATCTGAACGCCGCCAGTACGCTCTCGACGCGAAAGACGCGTCATGAAGCCGGGCCGCTCCCCGGACGGTCGGCGACCGTCGTCCCTGCGGTCCGGTCAGCCGATTCTGCCGGAGACGGCGTCGCCCGGGTCGTTGCCCCAGACGTCGTCGTCCTCGTGCAGCCAGGTGCTGTTCTCCTTGTCCTCCGACTCGTGCGCGCCGGCGCCCGCCCCGCCCATCGGCAGGAACGGCATGCCGGCGCCGGTCGCGGACCTGGCGCCGAGGGGGAGGCCGCCCACGCCGGGCAGCACGCCGCCGCCGGTGCCGGTGCCGGTGCCCGGGCCGCCGGCCCCGAACGGGTAGGGGGAGCCGACGTTCGGTGCGGAGGTGCCGGAGGCCCAGGAGACCGGGCGCTGGAAGTCCTCCAGGGTGGTGCCCGAGCCGGGGACGTCCGGCAGACGGCCGCTGCCCGGGGCGGCGCCGGTGTACGAGCCGGTGCCGCCGGCGTGGGAGCCGGTGCCGTCGACGCCGCCCGGTGCGTCGGCGCCCGATCCGGTGGCGCCGTCGGAGGCTCCGACAGGGTGGCGGCCGTCGGCGGACGTGTCGGTCCCGGTGTCCGGGTGGCCGCCGTACGTGCCGAGGGTGTCGCCGGGCAGCCGGGACCCGCCCGTGTCGTCGGACGTGACGTCGTCGATGTCGATGTCGTCGGCCCGCGGGTCGCCGCCTGGATCCTTGTACAAGGTCGGGTCGATCTGGTATTCGTCCTTCTCGCCGCTCGGGCCCGTGTCGGCGACGGGGGTGGCGGCGGGCTTGAGATCGGGCACGACCTTGGTGACGCTGGCGGGCAGCTTCTCGAAGACCGCGCGCAGGTCGTTGTTGAGCAGCCGGAGATGCTGACCGGCGAGGTGGTTCTGGGAGCCCGGTTCGAGCCCCTTGTCCATCGTCATGTACACGCCGGGGAAGTCGTCGTCCCACGTCCTTCCGTCAGACTGGCTCCAGGCGAAGGACTTGTGCTGCACGAAGTCCTGGTGGTCCTCAAGCCTCTTGACGAGCCCCTCCAGCGGCCCGCTCATCGCCGTGAACTTCGCCGCCAGTTCCCGGATGGTGGCGTGCAGGGTGCGCAGCGCCTCCTGAGCCTCCACCGACGAGGCCCCCTCCCAGTGCTTGGCCATTTGGGCCGCCCCCGATTCCAGGGCCTGGTTCATCGAGGTGAGCCGCGTGGCGGCCGTCTTGTAGCCCGTCACCACCGTTTCGAGAGTCTGCGGGGTGAGCATCATGATCAGGTCCTTGACCGCAGCAACGCTCTGGTGGGTGTTGACGGCGAAGGACACCTGCCCCTCGGGGCGAATCGGGTGTTCGGCCCTCAGATCTCTTGCCATCCCGCGTCCTTCTTCGGGGCGATGGACAAGTTCAGGGCTTCCGCCTGCTTGTAGTTGCCCGCACCCGTGTAGATGAGCCCGATCGCGAGCACCAGCTTCTCGTTGACCTCGTCGTACACCTTGGTCAGCTCCTGGTGGCCCTGCATCAGCGTCGCCGCGAAGTTGACGCCGCCGTCCCAGTTCTTGATCGTTTTCAGCGGCTTGGTGAACGCCTCCAGCGAACTGCCGATCTCAACCATCTCAGGGCTGGGTGTCTGGCCGGCGGCGAGGAGTTCCCTCAGCTTGTCCCTAAAGGCGTTGGCGACCTCTTCGATTTTCGAGGGACTGGATTCGACGCCGTCCCTGTCGGCGACCAGACCCGGCCAGCTCTGCTCCAAATGCCAACCATTGTCGGTTGGTGCCATGACAGCCTCCCGCATGTGGTTGATCAAGGAGCCTACTAGTCTCCTCAGCCGTATAAAAGCGTGATATCCACCCTCGTTAAATTTCTTTCGGAACCTGCGTAACATTGTCCGTCATGCAGACCCGAAAGGATCTCTATCAGGCGCACAAACTGATGACCCAGCGCCTGGGACTGGCACTGCTTCAGGGCGAGCCGGACCTGCCCGAGTCCCCCATGCGGCGGTACAACGTGGCGACGTTCGCCGGCATCCTCCTGCTGGTGCTGATCACGGCCGGGTTCGGGATCTGGGGCATGCTCAGCCCCGGCGGCGCCACCAAGCTCAAGGAGGCGGGCCAGCTGCTGGTCGAGGAGGAGACCGGCGCCTCCTACGTCTACAACCAGAGCGACGGCAAGCTCCAGCCGGTGGAGAACTACGTCTCCGCCAGGCTCCTGCTGGACAGCCAGGAGATCAAGGTCCGTACGGTGTCGGCGGAGTCGCTGGCCGGCTTCGCACGGGGGCAGAAGGTCGGCATCTCGGGCGCGCCCGACTCGCTGCCGAAGCCCCAGAAGCTGGTCAGATCTCCCTGGACGGTCTGCGTGGTCGAACAGCAGGACGCGACAGGGGTCCGCCGTCCGTACGTCACGCTGCTGGGCGGGATCGACGTCGGTGGCACGCCGGTGGGCACCGACGCGCTGCTCGTCGACGACGGGCAGCAGAACTGGGTGTTGTGGAACAACTACCGCATGCTGGTCAGGAGCCCGCGCCGGCTCACCGACCAGGCGCCGCGCCGCGTGCCGATCTCCTGGGTGAACTCCATTCCCGCGGGCCCGGACTTCGCCGCGCCGGCGATCGCGCAGCGCGGCAAGCGGGTGCCGGGTCCCGGCGGCTCGCCCGCGCGGGTGGGGCAGGTCTTCACGCCGGCCGCCGTCCCGGGGGTGCCGGAACGCTGGTACGTGCTGCTCGCCGACGGCCTCACGCCCG
The DNA here is from genome assembly GCF_044455665.1 of Nonomuraea sp. NPDC051191. Taxonomy (NCBI): domain Bacteria; kingdom Bacillati; phylum Actinomycetota; class Actinomycetes; order Streptosporangiales; family Streptosporangiaceae; genus Nonomuraea; species Nonomuraea sp. NPDC051191. The sequence goes on from NZ_JBITEZ010000011.1 coordinate 230,821, forward strand.
TCACCCACACGCAGGCGACGCTCCTGCTCCAGGACCCGGACACCAAGATCGCCTACGGCCGCGGCCGGGTACGCCCGATCGCCGTGGACGCCGCCACCGTCAACGCCGCCAAGATGTCGGCCCTCCGCCTCCTGGGCGGCGGGCTGCCGACCACCATGCCGCGCTTCCGCGCCCCGTCGGCGGACGCCCCCCTGTGCGCGGTGTACGCCGACACGGTCAGGGGCTCGGTCCGGGCACGGCTGACGACCGGGGCGACCTTGGCCATCCCGAAGCCGCCGAGCAGCGGCAACCCCGACCGCGTCGACCAGGTGCTGCTGCCGCCCGGCGGCGCGGCGCTGGCAGGTCAACTCTCGGGTGAAGGCCAGATCGACGCCATCCACGAGTACTCCCTCATCACCGACGAGGGCAGACGATTCCGGCTGGCCTCCCCCGACCTCGTCGGCACGCTGGGCTACGACGCCGCCCAGGTGGCGCCGGTGCCCGCGCATCTGCTGCGGCTCATCCCGGAGGGCCCGCTCCTGGACCCCGCCGCCGCGCGGAAGCCCGTCGGGGAGACGTCGTCCGAACGCCTCCCCGGCCGGTCCTGAAGGCCGTCCGCTCAGGTGCGGGGGAGACCGGCCTGCGTGTCCTGCTTGGGCACCAGCGAGTGGGTCTCCACGCTGTACTCGAGCGCGGCGGTGCTGAACTCCGGCAGGTCGCCGGACTTCAGGGTGTCGAGCTCGTTCGGTATGCCCTTCATCGTGGGGAACAACTTCCCGCTGGCCTCGGACTGCTGGACGGCCTGGTAGAACAGGGTGCCGAGGACGGTGACCGCGATGCCGTGCTTGATCAGCACCTTCCTCACGGAGCCGACCGCGGTCCGGGCCAGTCTTATCTGGATCACCTCGCCGAGAGGGCTGGTGAAGACGTTGCGGCGGACATAGAACAGCGTCCACGCGACAGCCATCATGAGACTGGCGACGCCGACGCAGGTGATCGCCCCCGCGTAGTACAACTTCGCGCTCTGGTCGACCGCCTCGCCGGTGGCGTTCCGTGTCGACCTGAGCGTGGCCAGGGATTTGGTGAAGTCCGCGTAGGCCTCGTCGAACTTCTCGCGTGCCGTGCCCTCCCAGGTGGTTCCCGTGCCCGTGACCGTGGCCTGCAGTTGCTTGAGCTGTTCCTCCAGCGCGGCCAGTTCGGAGGTCGTCCCGCCGTTGTCGGTGGTGCGCCAGGTCTTGGACGACCCCGACATGCGCCCCGGATCGGAGGTCATGAGCCCGATCATGGCCACTATGTAGAAGGCCCAGGGACGTCTGATCAGGACCGTCGCGCCCGAGGCGATACCGACCGCCGTGATGTACAGGCCCTTGCCCTCCTCGTAACTCATCTACGTCTCCTTGCCGATGATCTCGGGAGCGATGTCCTCGTCGTCCTCCCAGACGCCCTCGTCCTCCGACAGCAGCGAGCCTTCCTGCCGGTCGCGTTCGTCGAGGCCGTTGCCCGAACCGGCCATCGGCATCATGGGCATCATCGGCATGCCGCTGCCCATTCCCCCGGACGTGCCCATGCCGGGCACTCTCGGACCGGCGGCGCCGCCACCGCCCGAGCCCGCGCCGTTGCCGGTCGGCGACCCCCAGGTGGTCCCCGGCCGGGTGCTCAGGTCGGTCAGGTTCGGGTTCGGCGTCCCGTTCAGGGCCCTGGGGTCGTACGACGACAGGCCGGTCGTGTCCTGCGGCGAGTTGATCGCCGAGTCGATGTCGGGGACCTTCATGTTCGGATCACCGGCGCCGGACAGGCCGGAGTCCGGCCGGTCGATCCCCGGCAGGTCGGTGCCGGGAAGGTCGCTCCCGGGCCGGTCGGCGTCCGGCAGGCCACCGTTGGGCGGGTCCGTGCCGGGCAGCTCGGTATCCGGCCGGTCCGTGACGGGCAGGTCGGCGTCCGGAAGGTCGCCGTCGGGCAGGTCGGCGTCCGGCATGTTCAGGTCCGGCGATTCGGGCATCTTCGGGGTCGGCACTCCGCCGCCGGTCGGGTCGTACTCCTGGTCCTTGCGGTACAGGCCGGCGTTCTCCTCCTCGGCCTTGTGGTAGTTGGCGTCGGCCGCCTTCAGCGCGGCCTGCCAGCTCTGCAGCGCCTTCTTGCCCCGCTCCAGGGCGGTGGACTGGGCCGAGATCGCCCTGTCATGGGCCCTGGTGAGCCCGTAGCCGATCACGCCGAAAGCGGGGAAGGGCACCCCCATGTGGCCGGACTTGGCCCGCAGCGCGTCGATGATCGCGGTCTGTCCGTTGATCTGGCCGCTCGCCGCGTTGAGCGCGCCGTCCGTGAAGGAGATGCCCGACGACGGCAGCGGCACCTGGGTGCTCATCGGGATGCCGTACTGGCCGTAGGGCTGCTGCCCGGTCGGCTGCGCGCCGGCGCCGTTCTTCTGCTGGTCGCTCACCTGATCACCGGATCCGTCACGTCATGGTTGCCGTTCCAGGCCGACCTGTCCTCCGACAGGTAGGTGGTGCGCTCCAGGTCTCCGCCCGCGTCCCCGATCGGGCCCGCGCCGCCCGTCATCGGGAGGAACGGCGTGCCGGACAGGCCCGCCGCACTGCCGCCGCGCATCACCCCGAGCCGCCCGCCGGGTGTGTACGCGCCGTTCGGCGAACCGATCACCGACGGCACGGGCTGGTTCGTCGCGACCGGCGCCGCGGTCGTGTTGGGGGTCGCCACGAGAGGTGGACGCTCGCCGATCGTGGGCTGGTAGGCCGAGCTCTCGGTCCGGACCGGGTCGGCCTCGGGCGTGGCGTCGTCGAGCTCGGTCCTGTCCTGGGCGCCGATCACCGGCGGGGTGGTGCCGTCCTCCGTGCCCGTGCCTGTGCCTGTGCCTGTGCCGGTGTTGCCGGCCTGGTCGCCGGGGTGTTGGCCAGGTGTGTCCCCGTCGGTGGGCTGGTCTCCGTCGGCGGGCTGCTCGCCGGGGGGCGTCCCCGGAGCGGCGTCGTCCTCGCCGTCCGGGGGGATCTGGTCCGGCGCGCCCGGGTCGCCGGCGCCTGTCGTGCCCCCCTCGCCCGTGCCCGTCCCGTCCGGGGCGCCCGCGCCGGTCGTGGGCGACTCGCTCCCGCCCGTCCCGCCGTAGGCGACGCTCGTCGTGGCGAGCGGGCCGCCCGGGACCGTGACGGCCGGCAGCTCGTAGGTGATGTCGTACGGGACCGAGCCGAGATGCAGGTCGCGGATCTTCTCGTTGAGCTTCCGCAGCGCCGCCTGCGCCCGCATGTTCTCCAGCAGGGCGACGGCGTTGGCCTCGTCGTCGCCCTGCCGGTCGAGCCCGTACAGCGCCCGGTGGACCCGTACGACCTCCTGGACGTCCGGGTCGTTCTTGTCCAGTTTGATGCCTTCGACCTCGGCGATGGCCACGGGGATGGAGTCGGCGTAGCCCTCCAGGCTGCGGCCCATCTCCGCGAGTTTGTGTGCCAGCTCGTTGCCGGTGGCGTACAGGAGTTCGAGCGCGATGCGGGCCCGGTCGGCGTCCGGCCCCTTCCAGATGGTGAGGATCCGGCCCGCTTCGTCCTCGATCCCGACGACCGCGTTGAGGACCGCCTCGGCCGTGCTGATGTAGGTGGATCCGGCGAGTTTGACCAGGTCCGGCTGTGACGTCGCCAGCAGGCGCTGGATCTCCGCCTTCGGATGGACCTCCGTCTCGCCGGAGGGGACCTGGTCGCCCCGGAGGACGAGCGTCTTACGCCTGGAGCCGGCGCCGGCCATGGTCACCCGCCCTCGTTCCGGGTGTCCGCCTCGGCGTGGTTGCCGGCGCTCGCCTCGATCGCGGCGATGACGCTCTTGTACGCCTCCACGAACTCGGCGTAGACCTGGCCGAACTTCTGCCCCGCGCCGTCCCTGCCCGCGGTCGAGCCGAACACCTTGGCGTCGATCCACTCGCCGAACTGGGCGGCGCCGGGCTGGACGTCGGCCAGGGTGCGCCCGCTGACGCCCGGCTTCTCCATGGCCTGCAGATTCTTCGACAGAGCCTCGGCGATCGACCGCATCACGGAGGGTTCATGCACCCTGCCGTCGCCCTGGAACTTGTCGGCCGTGTGCGCCGGGATGCCCAGCGGGTCGGTTCGTGGTTCGGGTTCCTGGTTGCCCATCGGCTCACCCCTGCTGATACGAGACCCCGGTCACCACGTGGCCGCGGCGACCGGGAGGCGGAGGCGCGTCAGTCCGTCCAGATGGCGATGTTGCGCCGCTCGGCGGCCTCGTAGTTGCCCTTGGCGATGTTGACCGCGGTGGCGGCCTCGAAGAGCTGCCTGCCCATGGCCCGTTCGTGGGCGTCCCACTGGTCCTTCTTGGTGTTGAAGAACTGCTCGGCCTCGCCTTCCCAGCTGGCGGCGAGCTCCTTCTTGATGTCGGCGAACAGGTCGTCGGTGACCTTGTCGAGCTCGGTCACGACCTTCTTGAGCTCCTCGTAGGCCTGCTCCATGCTGCCGAACTTGACGTATGTGTGATCATCGGGAACGGTCACTGGGATCTCCGTGGCGTCGGCCGGCTAGTTGCTGTTGATGACGTTGTCGATCCGGCCCGTGAAGCCGTCCCTGGCCAGGGACCCCGACAGCTCCATGTTCTCGTCGGCGGCGTTCCGGTAGACCCCGGCGCCCATGTTGAGCCGGTCGTGGATGTCCTCAAGGATCTTGATCACGGCCTTGAACTCGACGTCCCACTCGTCGAGGGCGTGGCTGAACTTCTGGGCCGCGCCGCCCCGCCACCCCTGAGTGGTCAGGTCGCCCTTGATCGTCTGAACGCGCTGGCGCATGCCTTCGATGTACTGCGCGGTGTCCTCGCAGTACCCGGCAGCGTTGGTCAGCTGCGTCGGACTTGCTCCGTACAGTGCCACTGGACCTCCGAGTGGACATTTCCTTGTCTCGCATACCGGTTGGCCGACATGAATAAGGCGAACCCTTGCGAAACAACATCGACTCGCATGTTAACCACCACCCGTCCCAGCGATCACAACCGTCCGGTCGCCGAGAAGAAATCTGCGCTCAATGCCAAAACATTCTGCGCTCTGTGCTAAAGACGCGAAGAACCCGGCATCACAGGATTGCCCCTCGGACAAATCGCCTTTCGACTCCTTCGGAGCTGAAGAACGTGAGAATCACGAAGAGAATGGCCGGTGCGGTCATCGCGACCGTGCTCGGCACGACGGCGGTCCTCACCGCCACCACCGCCTCGGCGTCCCGCCGGGCGGCCGAGACGCCCGCCGTCGTCTGCGGCCCGGGGTACACCGTCCAGCGCCAGGCCGCGTTCGCCGGCGGCGTCGCCTACCTGCTGTACAACCCCGGCAAGCAGAACGCCTGCGCGGTGACGTTCAAGACCAAGGACGTGGGCACGCGCGGCATGGTCTGGTCCGCGGTGGACGTGAAGGGCGCGGGCGTGGTGAAGAACGAGGAGATCACCCCTCTGCACACCGTGCCGGTCTACCACGCCGCGCCGACCGGGTCCTGGGTGAAGTTCTCCGGCGGCGTCAGGACCGCCGACTCCGGCGGCGCGTACGAACGCATCGGCTGAGACCCGCGGGCGGGCCCGCGACGGCCGACCTGTACGGCTGACCGTTCACGCGGTTAGTGTTTCTGATCATTTGGGCGGGTCACAGGCTTTGGGGGCGCGGATGGCCGAGTTCGGAAGCATCGACAGCCTTGTCAACTGGACCACGGCCGAGGACTCGGCGGTGACCGAGCGCATGTCCGCCACGGTCGTCACGAGCGACGGAGACACGGGTGAGCCCGGACAGGTCGCTCCTCTGACGGCCGTCGCCGGCCTCGGACAGGAGCCGTACGCCCAGGAGGTCGCGGACGACGGCGAGCACCGGCCGGACGACGGCGCCGTGGAGCCGGGGAACCCGGGCGACCTCGTCGAGATCTCCGGCGACGGCACCCCACCCGAGCCACACGATCCGCCCTCCACCGACCCGACGGCCCCCGCCCGCGAGGACACCCCGGCCACCGAGGACGACCCGGCCACCCAGAGCCCGCCCATCCTGGAAACCAGCCCTTCCGACTCCACCCCCTCGGATCCCTCCCCCGACCCCGAGACGCCCACCCCACCCGGCGACCCCGAGACACCCGGATCGACCGCGCCGGGGCCGCCCGCCGACTCCGAGGGCACCGGCACCCCCGACGCCGAGCGCCCTCCGTCGCCCACGACCCCCGACCGTCCCGAGGGGACCCCGTCGTCCGGAGAGCCGACGCCCGACCGGCCGGCCGCGACCACCCCCGAGGACACCGCGAAGGCGCCCGACGTCGCGAAACCCCCCACGGCCACCACCCCCAAGACGGACGACCCCGAGAAATCCCCCAAGGCGACCACCCCGGCGGCCGGCGGCGGCGGGATGCCGAGCGGCGCGACCCCGGACCCCACCGCCGCCACCCCCACCACCCCCGCCGCCGCCGCGAACAAGGACGGCTCAGGCAAGGAACGCCCCCAGGACCCGAAGGCGACCGCGCTGAGCGACGGCGGCGTGTCCGGCGACTGGCGCAAGGCCCGCCCGGAGGCCATGGAACGGCTGGGCCAGAGCCTCGCCCCGACGCAGGCGGGGGGCACGCACACGCCGGGAGACCGGTTCAGGGCGGTGGAACGCATGGTCAGAGGCGCCACCCCCGGCTTCCCGGGCTTCGGCCTGGTCGGGAAGTTCGCCTTCGACGGCGCCTACGACGCGGCCCGCAACTCCGCCGCCGACTACCTCAAGCACGCCAAGAACCAGCTCGGCCGCTGGCAGACCCAGCTCAACGAGGGCGCCAAGGTCATCAGGGACGCCAACGCCAAGAGCACGCCGAAGAAGTAGGGACCATGGACCAACACCGCAACGGCACGAACCTCTACACGATGGCCGTGGCCTTCTGCAACGCGGGCGCCATGATGAAGACCAACGTGGCGCTCTCCGTCGTCTGCAAGATGTGCGCCGCGCTGATCGGCACGATGTTGTCCAGCCCCGAGGACATCCGCGGCACGGCCCACGAGGTGCGCGCCGCGACGCACGAGGTCGAGCAGGCGAAGGAGAGCGTACGGCAGCTCATCGCCGGGGTCTCCAGCCAGGACTGGGAGCAGATGGCCCGGCCCGAGATGGAGAAGGTGGCCGAGAGGTTCACCCTTGAGGTGGCCAAGACCGGCGGCGTGTACAAGGAGCTGGCCCACGCCCTCGACCAGCTCGCGAAGCTGTCCCAGACGGGTGCGGTGTCGTCCGTCACCCTGGGCGGGTTGTTGCTGGGCCTCTCGGCCGCCGGGCACTTCTTCCCGGGCAGTCCGCTGGCGGCCTCGGCGGCCGTGCGGGCGCAGGGGGCGCTCAGGCGGTTCCTGTCCAAGATGCTCGTGGCGTACGGCGCGGCCGCCACCCTGGCCTGGGTGGCGAGCGGGCTGATGTCCGCCTTCAAGGACACGGGCATGTCGGAGGCGGTCACGCTCACCGGCAAGGACGCGCCCGCCTTCGAGCAGGTCGTCATCGCCGACCTGCCCACGCAGCGCCCGGCCTAGCTCACAACTCCAGCCGCCGCCGGATGCGGTCGAGTTCGCCCATCACGTCCTCGAACGTGCGGTTGTAGGCGGACTCCGCCTCCTTGATCTGGTTCAGCGCGGCGTCCGGGTTCCTGAGGTACGTCATGGGGTTGTCCTCGGAGTCGCCGAACGTCTCGCTCATGCCCTCGGCGACCTGCCGTTGCAGGTCGGCGGTGGCGTCGTTCAGCGCCGTCTTGATGAGGTCGGCCAGCTCGCCGGACGCCAACCGCAGGCCCTTGGGGTGCAGTTGCAGCTCGCGGACGCCCTCGTGGCCGCACTCGACGGTGACCAGCCCCTGCTCGTCCTGGGCCCGTCCGACGAAGGAGTCCATCTTCTCCTGGAACTCCTCCATGCGGGCGAACTGCTGGTCGGCCCCCTTGAGCAGCTTCTCGATGTCGATGTTCGCGAAGTCTCCGAATTCCTGCACAGCCTCACTCCTCCGCTCGAAACGGCCAGCAAAGTATCAGCCCGACAACCCGCGTACCCAGGTGTAGAGCTCCAGCACGCCGGCCGCGAGCGGGAAGAGCTCGACGATCAGCAGCAGGTCCAGGATGTCCCCGGCCCGTCCCCAGAACGGCGACGGCTTGCCCGAGGCCAGCCCCCTCCCGACGCCCACCATCAGCAGGGACGCCCACAACACGCAGACCGCCACCGCCAGCGCGCCGACGACCCCGCCCTTGGAGCTGAGCGCGAAGGCCGTCATGGCGAGCCCCGCCATGCCCGACCCGACCAGCCAGAGCCGCTGGCCGACGCCGGAGAACACGCGGGCGCGCATGATGAGCGTCAGCGAGATCGCGACGGTCATGATGTACGCGATCAGGCCGTCGTGCAGCACCAGCAGCGCCTGGGCGACCAGCGCGGCCAGCCCGACGGCGACGATCTGCGCCGTGGCGTAACGCTGGGCGATCACGGTGCGCTCCTGGATCGCCGCCGCGTCGAGCCGCTGGTTGTCGGCGCGCAGTTCCTCGGCCGTCGTGGGCATGGCCGGCAGCGGCACCCGGGCCAGCCGGAACGACAACGTCGGCACCAGCGGGCTCAGCGCCAGCAGCACGGCGATGGCCACGGCCGCCACCCCCGCGGGGACGGTTCCGGTCAACATGACCACCGCCGCACAGACCGCGCCACAGGACGCGGCGATGGACGTGCCGAGAAAGCCGGGAATGCCATGCGAGATCATCATCCCGGCGACGGCGGCGGCGAGCGCGGTGCAGGCGAACGCGGCGAGCAGGTGGGGAGCGCCGACACCGGCCAGGCCGCCGGTCCCGGCGGGCGTGACCAGCCCGGCCAGGAAGGCGTAAGGCAGCGCCGCGTGACCGATCAGCGCGCTCGCCATGGAGTCGCCCATGGCCCGCGACAACACGGTTCCGGCGGCGATGAGCAGCAGTGCGAGCGTTCCGAAGACGACCGGCCCGACCAGCGGGGGCAGGCCCGCCGAAGCCAGGCCGACGGCCCCGAGGACCAGCAGCCCCGTGGCTCCGGCCGCGCCGAGACCTCTGGTGTGGGCCGCCGTCCACTTGCCCGGCCCCTCGCGCACGCCGGTGGCGACGACGTCGGCCACGTCGTCGAAGACCGCGGCCGGCAGGACCGACTCACGGGGGCGCAGGTAGAGGATCTCGGCGTCGAGCACGCCGAGCGCGCTGAGGCTCTGCTCCAGGTCGAGCGGGGCGCCGCCGAGCCGCTGCAGCGTCCATCCCGGCGACGAGGCCGCGTCGCCGCCCACCTCGCCGAGCATGCGCAACAGCCCCGGCAGCACGTGCGGCAGCGGGATGTCGGCCGGCAGCGTCAGGTCGGCCTTGCGGCCGGGCCCCACGATCGTGAGGTTGCACAACGTCGGCAGCGGCAACGGCAGTTGCGCGAGCGCACCCTGCTGAAGCGGCCCCGACGGCGCCTGTGCGGGCCCGGCGGTCTCCCCTGCGGGGGGCCGGGACTCGGGCAGCGGCGGCTTCTGAACCATCGATCCCACGGTCCACTCCGTCCCAAAAGGATCACGGACAGCACAGACCATAGCGGGTCGATTCTGGTAAGAACGTCGCGTGAGCAAAGTGGTTGTCCGGCGCCCGGAGCGTCGTCCCGGCCCGAAGCCACCTCGCGGGGAAGTCATGCTGGAGTCTCCGCCGGAGATCCCCGAGGTTCAGGGCCAGGGTTTCATGGCGGTCCTCACCTACCTGCCCATGGTGGCCGGGGGCGCGGCGATGGCGCTGATGTTCACCGCGGGGGGCGCCAACACCAGCCCGGTCATGTACGTGGCCAGCGGCCTGTTCGCCGTCTCGATGGTCGGCATGAGCATCGGCCAGATGGGACGCCAGTCGGGCGAACGCAAGCACCGGCTGAACGGCGCCCGCCGGGACTACTTCCGCTACCTCGGCCAGATCCGCAGGAAGGCCAGGCGCGCCGCCAAGCAGCAGCGCGAGGCCCTGGAGTGGAGCGGCCCCGAGCCGGACTCGTTGTGGTGGATCGCGATGGGCCCCCGCCTGTGGGAACGCCGCCCCCGCGACGAGGACTTCAGCACGATCCGCCTCGGCACCGGCGTGCAGAAGCTGGCCATCCAGCTCTTCCCGCCCGACTCCAAGCCCGTCGAGGACCTGGACGCGCTCTCCTCCGGCGCGCTGCGCAGGTTCATGCGCGCGCACTCCACCCTCGCCCGGCTGCCCGTCGCCGTCGCCCTGGCCTCCTTCGCGCGCATCCGGCTCACCGGCGACGTCGCGGCGATGCGGGACCTCGTCCGTGCCGTGATCGGCCAGGTCGTCACCTTCCACTCCCCCGACGACATGCGGATCATGGTCTGCGCCGACCAGGAGCGCATGCCCCACTGGGCATGGGTCAAGTGGCTCCCGCACGCCCACCATCCCGACATGGCCGACGCGTCCGGGCCCGTCCGCCTGATGGCCGGGAACCTCGGTGATCTCGATCGGCTCGTCGGCGGCGACCTCAAGGAGCGGCCCAGGTTCCAGCCGGGCTCACCGGCCGGCGAGCTGCCGTACCACGTGGTGATCGTGGACGGCGGGCACATGCCGCACGACTCCCAGCTCGGCAGCGACGCCATCCAGGGCGTGACCGTCATCGACCTGACCGGCTCCACCGGCGCCGTCGAGGAGGGCAACACGCTGCGGCTGGAGGTCCAGCGGGACGACCTGCACATGGTGAAGGTCGACCACGCGGGCAAGGAGCGCAGGACGCGGCTGGGCGCGCCGGACCGGCTCTCCTACGTGTGCATGGAGGGGCTGGCCAGGCAGCTGTCCCCGCTGCGCGCCTCGTCCAGGAGCGGCGGCGACGGCGAGGACATGTTGTCGATCAACACGACGCTCACCGACCTGCTCGGCATCAGCGACCCGCGCGCCCTGGACCCGGCCGTCACGTGGCGGCCGCGTGCCGGACGCAACCGGCTGCGCGTGCCGATCGGGCTCGGGGCGGACGGCCGCATGGTCGAGCTCGACATCAAGGAGTCGGCCCAGGGCGGCATGGGCCCGCACGGCCTGCTGATCGGAGCCACCGGCTCCGGCAAGTCGGAGCTGCTGCGCACCCTGGTGCTCGGGCTCGCCGTCACCCACTCCTCGGAGATCCTCAACTTCGTCCTGGTCGACTTCAAGGGCGGCGCGACCTTCCTCGGCCTCGACTCGCTCCCCCACGTCTCGGCCGTCATCACCAACCTGGAGGACGAGCTCCCCCTGGTCGACCGCATGCACGACGCGCTGCACGGCGAGATGGTACGCAGGCAGGAGCTGCTGCGCGCGGCGGGCAACCACGCCTCGCTGCGCGACTACGAGCGGGCCCGCGAGCAGGGCGCCAACCTGTCGCCGCTGCCCACGCTGTTCGTCGTGCTCGACGAGTTCAGCGAGCTGCTGTCCACCAAGCCGGAGTTCATCGACCTGTTCGTGATGATCGGCCGGCTCGGCCGCTCACTGGGCGTGCACCTGCTGCTGGCCTCCCAGCGGCTGGACGAGGGCCGGCTGCGGGGGCTCGACACGCATCTGTCGTACCGGATCGGGCTGCGCACGTTCTCGGCGATGGAGAGCCGGGCGGTGCTGGGCGTGGCCGACGCGTACGAGCTGCCCTCGGCGCCGGGCAACGGCTACCTCAAGTTCGACACGACCGGCATGACCCGGTTCAAGGCCGCCTACGTCTCGGCCGCTTACCATCCCGATCCCAGGCACGTGACCGACAGCGGGCAGCCCGCGGCGCGCGAGGTCATCGAGTACGGCCACGCCTACGCGCCGCTGCCCGCCGCCGAGACGCCCCCGGAGGAGACGCCGGAGGAGCCGGAGCAGGGCGGCGCACAGGCGAGCCTGCTCGACATCGTGGTCGGCCGGCTGGAGGGACGCGGCCCCGCGGCGCACCGCATCTGGCTGCCGCCGCTGGCCGAGCCGCCGACCCTGGGTCACCTGCTGCCCGCACTGTCGGTGACCCCGGAGCTCGGGCTGTCCACGCCCGGCTGGGACGGCCGGGGCCGGCTGCACGCCGTCGTCGGCATCATCGACCGGCCCTTCGACCAGCGCCGGGACCCGTACTGGCTGAACCTGTCCGGCGCGGCGGGGCACGTCGGCATCGCGGGCGGCACGCAGAGCGGCAAGAGCACAGTGCTGCGCTCGCTGATCGCCAGCATGGCGCTCACGCACACGCCTCGGGAGGTGCAGTTCTACTGCCTGGACTTCGGCGGCGGCACGCTGTCGGCCCTGGAGGGGCTGCCGCACGTGGGCGGCGTGGCCAACCGGCAGAACGCCGACCGGGTCCGCCGTACGGTCGCCGAGATCTCGGGCATCCTCCAGCAGCGCGAGCGGGACTTCGCCGACCACGGCATCGACTCGATCGCCGCCTACCGCAAGCGGGTGGCCGACGGCAGCGTCGAGGGCGACGGCTGGGGCGACGTCTTCCTGGTCGTGGACGGCTGGCTGACGATCCGGCAGGAGTACGAGAGCCTGGAGCCGGTGATCACCGACCTGGCCACGCGCGGGCTCGGTTACGGCGTGCACGTCATGGCGACCACCAACAAGTGGTCGGAGTTCCGGCCGGGCATCCGCGACCTGTTCGGCACCAGGATCGAGCTCAAGCTCGGCGACGCCTACGAGTCGGAGGTCAGCCGCAGCGCGTCGCTCGCGGTGCCCGAGGGCACGCCGGGGCGCGGCCTCACCAAGGACGGCATGCACTTCCTGTCCGCCCTGCCGCGCATCGACGGGGTGCGCGGCGCCGACGACCTCGCCGACGGGCTGCGTTCCCTCGTGGAGGTCGTCAGCGAGTCGTGGCAGGGCCCGGCCGCCAAGCCGGTCCGGCTGCTGCCGTCCCTGCTTCCCGCGGCCGCCCTGCCCGGCCCGGAGGAGACCGGCGGGAACCGCATCGCGATCGGCATCGACGAGGCGACGCTCTCCCCCGTCATGCTCGACTTCGAGGCCGATCCGCACTTCGTCGTCTTCGGCGACACCGGGTGCGGCAAGTCGAACATGCTGAAGCTGATCATGGAGGGTCTCGTCGCGCGCAAGACCCTCAAGGAAGCCAGGCTGGTCGTGATCGACTACCGCCGGTCGCTGCTGGACACCGCGGCCACCGAGCACCGCATCGGTTACGCCGTCTCCAGCGCGGCGGCCGCGGAGCTGGTGCAGGAGGTGCGCTTCGCGCTGCTCAAACGCCTGCCGCCCGCCGACCTGACCCCGGACCAGCTTCGCGACCGCAGCTGGTGGCAGGGGTCCGACCTCTACATCGTGGTGGACGACTACGACCTGGTCGCCACCTCGAACAACCCCCTGCAACCGCTGGCCGAGCTGCTGCCGCAGGCGCGCGACATCGGGCTGCACCTGATCCTGGCCCGTCAGATGGGCGGCGCCAACCGCGCCATGTACGACCACGCGGTGCAGCGGCTCAAGGAGATGGCCAGCCCGGCGCTGATCATGTCGGGCAACCGGGAGGAGGGCGTGCTGTTCGGCAAGGTGCGTCCGCAGCCTCTCCCGCCCGGCCGCGCCTTCTTCGTGGACAGGAGATCGGGAGACCGGCTGATCCAGACGGCGTCGTTGGAATCGGAGGAAAACGGGTCTCTCCAACCGTGATGATCTCTACTATGCTCGATCTTCATGAGCAAAGGCGTCGTTGATGTTTCCTACACAGCGCTCGACGAGTGCCGGACGCGCATCCATGTGGCGTCGAAGGACTTCGCCCTCGAAGAGATCCTCAAGGTCAGCCAGTCGAAGACGCCCGCCGAGGTGACGCCACCCGACCTGTTCGGCAAGCTCGACGGCGCGGGCGACCTGGCCGCCAAGATCAGCGCCACCTGGACCGCCGTCCGCGTCGAGCTCGGCAGCGCTCAGCGCAGGCTGGAGAACGTCGAGCGGGCGCTCGACCAGGTGGAGACCAACCTCCACGAGGCGGCGACGGCCTCGGGCGCATGAGCGACTCCATCGCCGTCCTCGCGCCGGACATCACCGAGATTCCCGGCGGGGGAGAGTTCCTCACGCTGCTCACCAAGGTCACGGGCAACCCCCAGGGCATCAAGGACATCGCCTACACCTGGGAGGCGTGCGGGTCGCACGCCGCCATCGAGACCGCCGCGCTCGTCAACAACCTCAACGAGGTCGACCGGAAGTGGGACGGCGACTCCGCGGACGCCTTCACCCGCTACATGCAACAGTTCCCCAAGGCAGGCGGCGAGTTCAACACCGACGTCCACGCCTGCGCCGCGGCGCTCAAGAACGTCGCCACGGCGCTGGAGAAGGCCGTTCCGGAGATCACCACCCTTCGCGACAACACGGTCGGCCACGCGCAGCGGTACATGGTGGACTATCTGGTCAACCATCCCAACACCGTTGAGGCCGACGCGAGGGCCGCGATGTTCGCCGACCCCCGCTTCACCGACGTCGTGAACGCCAACCTTGAGCGGGCCAGGAGCGTGGTCAGAACGGCCCAGGACGCCGTCGGGGCCGCCGCCACCACACTGCGTGACCACGTCCGGCCTGGCTCTCTCGACGGGTTCGGCCGGTTCACCCACATCCCCGACCCCGGAGGCCCGGACTTCGACCCGGGCGACAAGAAGGTCGTCTGGACGAGGGCGGACCACCAGGACGAGACGCGGGTGTCGGGCGGCGGCCCGGGGTCCGGCAACGGATCCGGGGCGGGCGGCGGCTCCGGGGCCGGCGGCGGTGGCTCGTCGGCGACGAGCACGCCCGCGCCCAAGGCCGAGGTGGTCGAGTGGATCAAGCAGGCGCTCACCGTCATCAGGTCACCCGAAATGGCGGAGGTCATGCGCCAGCGCGGCATCGACGTCAGCGACCTGGACCCGAACGACCCCAAGGACATCGAGCGCATCTGGACGATCATCTACCACGAGTCCGGCGGCAACCCCAATTCCATCAACACCTGGGACATCAACGCCAAGAACGGCGTCCCGTCCCAGGGCCTGATGCAGACCATCCCGCCGACGTTCAACGCGCACGCCCTGCCCGGCCACGGCAAGATCCTCGACCCGGTCGACAACATCATCGCGGGCGTCCTGTACACCTACAGCCGCTACGGCAACCTCGCCAGACACCCCGGCATCGCGTCCCTGGAGCAAGGCGGCGGCTACCGGCCCTACTGACCTTCAGTGGACGCCCCCGCCCGGAGGTTCCCGGGCGGGGTACGTCCGCCGGTTCAGCCGCAGTTGGCCCAGCCCGCGGCGGTGCTCCCGGCACCGACGCTGCCGGAGAACTTCACGCACCTGCCCGGGGCGGCCAGCTTGACCGGCCCCGCGTAGTACTTGTAGTCGCCGCTGTCGGTCACGCTGTCCCCGTCCTGGACGTCGAGCGTCGCGCTCACCGGGCTCTCCTTGCCCACGCCCGCGTACTTCATCGTCACCACGCAGTTCTGCTTGGTGCCGCTGTTGTACAGCTGGAAGGTCTCACCGCCGTTGAACGACTGCGACCGCTGCACGTAGAAGCCGGACCCGCACACCTGGGTGGGCGTGTAGGGGTTCTTCGGCTCCGGCTCCGGCTGGGCCTCGCTCTTGGGCTGCTCCGGCTCGGGGGCCTCCGTCGTGGGCGGCGGGGCCTGCTGGGTGCTCTTGGCGGGGGCCGGAGCCTCGGTGCTCTTCTGGGGGCTCGGGGTGGGGGCCTCGGTGCTCTTGCGAGGCGTCGGCGTCGGGGGTTCGGTGCTCTTCCTGGGGGTCGGGGTCGGCTCCTGGGACTGCTCGGGCGTCCTCGTGTTCCTGGCCGTCGGCGTCGCCGTGACCGTCCTGGTCGCCTGCGGGCTCTTCGGCTGTGAGGCCGTCGGCTGCGGCGTGGTCGGCTGCGGGGTGGCGACCGGCTGGGTGGCGACCGGCTGCGTGGACGGCGGCGACGGCGTCGGCACCGAGCTGTACACGGGCGCGGTCGGGACGCCCGACGGCTCCTCGGTGGGCAGGATGAGCGGGCCCACCCCGTACGAGTCGGCGTCGGACGGCGTCGCCCACGGCACGTCCACATCGGCCTGGTCGGTGCCGGGCTCGCCCGGTTGCGGAACCGTCCCGTCGCCGGGGCCCGTCGTCCCGTTCGCCGCCGCGTCGGCGGACCCGGTGGCCCCGTCGGTGGACCTGCCCTCGGCCGCGACACCGACCGAGTCGATCCGGTCCGCGTCCGTGTAGCGGCTGGCTCCCCACAGGCCCACCCCTGACAGCACCATGAGCGCGGCGACCGAAGCGGTCAGGCCGACCGGGAACTTCCGGCGAGGGGAGGCCGGGTCCACGACCGACGCCTGCCACACCTTGGGTCGCTGCGGCGTCTCCTGGATGGGCTGCTGCAGCCTCGGCGGCTCCCACGTCTGCTGCGGCTGCCCCGGCTGCTGGGCCGGCTGCTGGGGCTGGGGCGGCTGAACCGGCACGCCTTCGAGCGGTGCGGCGCCGTCCGCCGGCGGCAGGGCGGGAGGGGCGAACAGAGGGGTGAGGCCCGGGGCGTCCGCGGGCGGCAGCTTCGCCGTGACCTCCTGGTCCGCCGACGGGCCGCCGAGCAGGCGCAGCAGCGCCGCGTACGCGGCGGGCCGCTGCCTGGCGTCCTTCGACAGCGCCGCGGACACCACGGCGCGGAGCGGTTCGGCCAGCGTTCCCAGCTCGGGCGCGCCGGTCAGCACCTCGTCGGCGTCCTGACCGAACGGCGCCTTCCCGGTGGCCGCGAAGACCACCGTGGCGGCCCAGGCGAACAGGTCGGCGGAGGGGCCGTACGGCTCGCCTCTCAGCTGCTCGGGCGAGCGATAGCCGATCTCGCCGGCGGCCTCGCCGAGGTCCAGGTCGGTCACCCGGACGCCGTCGGCGCCCATGATGACGTTGCCGGGGGTCAGTGCCCGGTGCGTGACACCCGCCAGGTGCGCGGCGGTCAGCGCGGTCAGCGTCCCGACGGCCACCCGTTCCACCCCGTCGGGGTCGAGCGGCCCGTCGGCGGCGACGATCTCGGCCAGGCCGCGCCCCTCGACGTGCTCGCGTACGACGTACAGGTGGCCCTCGTGCAGGCCGGCGTCCAGCGTGCGCGCGATGGACGAGCTGGAAAGGCGCCGGACCTTGGCGAAGCGCGCGACGCCTTCCGCGTCGGCGTCCGGCTTCGCGGCCAGCAACTTGATCACCCGGAGGGGCGCGTCCTTCGACTCGCGGCCGAGGAAGGCCGGCCCGCGCGGCCCCTCCGGCAGGCGTTCCGACAGGTCGTGGTCGCCCAGCCTCTGTGGATCGTCTGGCTGTAACGGGTGCATCGTAGGTTCCCTTCGTATCCAGGCGCTGCGCTGCGGGCAGCGCCTGCATCAGCGGTCAACTGACGTCATTGGGCGGGCCCGTGCGCCATCCGCGGCTTCTGCCGAGCGGCAGCACCAGTGCGAGGGCGCCGGCCACGGCGGTGAGGATCAGCGCTCCCGCGGTCACGGCCAGCGCGGTGTTCCGGGCCCCGGCGTTCTGCGGGGGCACCTTGGCGATCGCGTCCGCCGCGATGGGGGCGGGCGGGGGCGCGGCGACCATGGGCCGTCCCGCGGGCTCGAAGGGCAGCACGGCGCTGACCGCCTGCACCGGGTTCACCATGCCCGCCCCCGTGCCCTTGCCGACGGATCCGTCGGCCGTGGCGATGATGCGCCGCCGTACCTGCTCCTGGTCGAGCTGCGGGAACCGGGCGCGCACCAGGGCGGCGGTCCCGGACACGTAGGCGGCGCCGAAGCTGGACCCCTCCAGATCCAGCTTGTACGACCTCCCCGGCCACGGGGCGATGATGCCGACCCCCGGCCCCAGGACGCCGACGGGCGTGGCCGTGTTGGAGGAGTCGGCGCGCCGCCCGTCGGGAGTGGCCGAGCCCACGGCCAGCACCCCCTCGTAGGAGCCCGGATAGGCGGGCACGTCCTCCTTCTTGTCGGTGATGTTCCCGGCGGCGGCGACGATCACGACGTCCCTCGCCAGGGCGTTGCGGACGGCCGCCTTGAGCGCGGGATTGTCGGCCGCCTTGATCGAGATGTTGATGACGTCGGCCTTGAGCTGGACCGCCTTGTCGATGGCCGCCGCCAGGGTGGCGACGTGCCCCTCGGCCTGGCTGCTCTGCTTGAGCACCATGACGGTCGCCCGCGGGGCCACGCCGTGGAAGGCGACGCCCGGATAGACGCGCCCGGCGATGATGCCCGTGACGGCGGTGCCGTGGCCGACGCAGTCGGTGTAGCCGGTCCCGGTGAAGTCGACGAAGTCCGACAACCAGGGCAGTTGCGGGTGCTTGACGTCGAGGCCGCTGTCGATGATCGCCACCCGGACGCCGGCGCCGGTGCTCAGCCGCCACGCCGTCTTGATGTCGAGCCGCTTCTGCGCCCAGGGCTCTCCGCCGGGCAGCTTCACCACGCCCGGTTCGGGGTTGCACTCGCCGTCCGCCGACGTGGCGGCCGCCGGGGCGGCGGCGATGCCGAGTCCCAGGACGGCGGAGAGCAGCACCCGGCCGAGCGCGCCCGCGCGTCTCAGGCCGCCGCGCCCCGGGCGTGCCGCCGAGGTCCGGGGCATCACGGAGGCGTGGCCCGCGTTCGTACGCGATCGCTCCACCGCTCCACCAGGGTCGTCTCAGCCATCCGGATCGAACCGCGTCCGACCGCCGAACGCGGCGATCGACAGGACCAGCGGGGCGATGGGGAACGCGGGCGTCCGCGCCCGGCCGCACATCTGTCCCGATCAAGTCGATTCGTTCGAGAGGCAATCCTGCGACGCCGGGTGATCTGTGTCGTTAGCGGAGAGTGCGAGATATCTTGGCGAGGAGCGCAGGCCGGCCGGACGTCCTCGCCTCGAAGGGTTCAGGCCGCGCCGTTCATTACGCGATTCCCCGTCTCGATCCCGTCGCCTCGGATCAAGATGAGAGACGTGCTGAGCATCCAGTCCCACGAGGCCGCCCCGGGCAAGCCGCGAGCCCGGAACGATGTGATGACCATTGTCCAGCCTTGACGCGCTTCTCGATCTTGAGCGGCGATTCACCGTGCCCGGTGCTCCGGAGAACGCCGTCACGGCCGAGGAATGCTCCCGCCGGCTCATCGACGCGGGCCTGTGGTGGGACGCCTGCGCCGAAACGGCCCGCACGCACCCGGAGCTGCTGCATGCCTGGGTTCGTGATGGTTGCTGGGCGCTCGACGCCATCGACGACGCCGACACGCTCGACCTCGCGGAGCCGGGCGTCGACGGCTGGGGACGGGCCGCCACCGGCGCCTGGCATGTGGCCCGCATGGCCTGGCTGGCGAGCCGGACGCGGCGACCGGGCACCGAGGAGGCCGACACCCTGCTGGCCGCCGCCGTGCGACGCTGGCGTGACAGCGGCCTGCTGCCCGGCCATGGCCTCAGCGGGCTGCCGTCCCGGGCCGCCGCACGCCATCCGCACCTCATGAGCCGCCTGGACGAGCTGGGCGGCGGACCGGCCCGCTCGATGGTCGCGCTGGAGATCTGGTCGCCGGCCGCCCGGTCACGCCTGAGGTCGCGCCGGGAACACCTGATCAGGGTGTTGTTCGACGACGGCGACACCGGCCTGCTCGGGACCCTGCGCCTGGGCGTCCTGCGGGGCGGCCCGCCCGGGTTGTTCCCCGACCCGCGGACGATGTTCGACTTCCAGGCGGACGCGGCCTTCCAGGACGCGATCACCACGTCCTGGAAACGCCAGAGCGGCGGCGGGCGCGACATGCCGTGCGTGTTGTGGCGGTTGTCCATCGACGACGTGCGGTTGCGGCGAGTGTCTGGATCGTCCCTGGGAGCGGCGTTCGCGGTGCTGCTGGAGGAGACCCTCGGACCTCCGGCGCGGACGTCCTTCGCCGTGCCCGCCGTCCCGCGCGTGCGCTGGGCGCTCGCCCGCCCGCTGCGCACCCCGCGCACGCGGCAGGCCGTCACCGGGCGCATCGAGCCGACCGGACGGCTGGGCAGGGTCGGCGGCCTGGCCGCCAAGCTCACCCGGGCGTCCCAGAGCGAGATGAGCGTCGTCGCGCCGAAGGCCAACGAGGACTCCGACGGCCATCTGGCCGACGGCGTGCGGATCTCCTGGGCCGATGACGTGGCGGCCGCCCGGCGTCACCTGTACCGGCTGGCTCCGCAACGGGTCGGCGTCCTGGCGGGGCTCGCGCTGCTCGTCCCGCTCGCGGTGCTGGGCCTGGTCGTGTGGCGTGACGACGCCTCCGAGCAGCTGCGGACCGCGTTGTCGCGCCGCCTGGCGGAGGCCGGCTCGCAGGTGTCCGCCACGGACCCGCAGCTGGCCGCGCTGCTCACGGTGGCGGCCGGCAACGCGGCGCCCACGGCCGAGGCGCGGCAGAGCATGTTGTCCGTCCTCGCCTCGCCCGCGCGTGCCGTGCTCGACGGGCACATCCAGGCGTCGCTGCACTCCGTGGCGCTGTCCCCGTCCGGCCGAACGGTGGTGACGGGCAGCGACGACGCCCGGCCGATGTGGTGGGACGTGCCGAGCCGCGCCCCCGCCGAACCGGCCAACAACGACTTCTTCTCCGGACGGTCGGTCGTCAAGGTCGTCTTCAGTCCCGACGGCCGTTACGTGGCGGCCACGCACAACCACGGGGGCGCGAGCCTGTGGGACGGCCGCACCCGCAAGCCCCTGCACGAGTTCGGCCAGGGCAGCAGCACGACCGCGATCGCCTTCATGCCCGACAGCGAGCGCGTGCTCTTCGCCGACTTCAGCGGCCGCCTCTCACTGTGGGACATCGCCGGGCGCCGGGCGGTGGACGCCGGCTTCCCACGACTCGTCGGGTCCGGATTCCTCAAGTACGACGAACTCGTCCTCAGCCCCGACGGCACGACGCTCGCCGCGGTGTCCTCCGACGTCCGCGGCGAGGCGTCCGTCCAGCTCTGGGACGTCCCGACGCGTTCACGGCGCGGCCCGGCGACGCGCGTGGACGACGTGCGCCCGGCCTTCAGCGCGGACGGGAGCACCCTGGCCGTCGCGGACGCCGAGGGCAGGCTCGTGCTCCTGGACGCCGGCCGCGGCACCCGCAGGACGACGCTGCCGGCGGCCCGCGTCACGGCACTGGGCTTCGACGCCAGGCTGAACCTGTGGATCGCCGGGGACGCGGAGGGAGTCGTCCGGCTGTGGGACCCGGAACTCAAGGAGGCGGTCGGGATGGCGCTGACCGGCCACGACGGGGCCGTGCGGGCGATCGACGTGGACCGTGCGGGCACCACGCTCGTCTCCGGCGGCGAGGACGGCAGGACCCGGCTGTGGGACCTGTCGTACTCCCACCCCCTCCAGGGCCCGCTGACCGCCGGAGACGACGAGGTCACTTTGCTGGCCTTCTCCCCCGACGCGGCCACCTTGTGGACGGACGCAGGCTCGTCGTTCCGGCGGAACGGCGGCGGCTGGACGTCCAGGCGCGACAGCGAGCCGGTACGGGCCGTGTCCGGTGACGGGAGGATCTGGGCGTCCCAGCGGCAGGGCGGCCTGACGGCGGCGGGAATCGTCGGGCCCGGGCCCATCACCCTCCACTCCGCCTCCGGCGGGAAGCCGCTGCGCACCATCGCCCGGGTCGACGGCCGCGTGCCCGAACTGCGAGCCCTGAACCGCGACGGGACCCGCATCGCGGTCACGCTCGAAAGGGACACGTTCGGCGCTTCGACGGTCAGCGTGGTGGACGCGGCGACAGGGAAGACGGCCGGGAAGCCCGTCGAGACGCCGCTCGGCATCAGGCATCTGACGTTCGGCGGCGACGGGAACTCGTCGATGGCGATGAGCTACCGGCCCGTCCCCGAGAGCCTGGACGAGCGCGTGGACCTGTGGCATCTCACCGGCCCTCGCTTCCTGCGCCGCCTGGAGGGCGACGCGGGCGTCATCGACGGCCTGGCGTTCAGCGGCGACGGAACCCGGATCGCCGCGGCCACCTCCGACGGCTCCGTCCGGCTGTGGAACGCCGCGACCGGGCGGCCGTCCGGTTCGCCCGTCCCCACCGGCCAGGGCATCGTCAGCCTGCTCGCCTTCGCGCCCGACGGGCGGACGCTGATGTCCAGCGGCGGACGCGGCGCATGGCGAGCCGCCGACCACAGGACCATGCGCCGGTGGGACATCGCGTCCGGGCGCGCGGTGGGCCCGCCGATCGAAGGCGGCTTCAAGGCGGTGGCCTTCACGCCGGACGGCGCCCGGATGGCGACGGGCGGCAGGAAGGGCCGGGTCTGGCTGTGGAATGTCAGCGTCCCGGCCGAGCTGGACGAGGCGTTGTGCGCGATGGCCGGGACGCGCCGGATCACGCCGCAGGAATGGCTGACCCACGCGCATCAGACGACCGCTCCGAACACCTGTACGCCATGAATCCGGCCTCCTCCGGCGTTTTCCGTTCGCGCCCTGTGACGAGTGGCTACCTTGTGCTCATGCCCCCGTCCGTCCCCCCGGGATTCGGAGTTCCCCCGCCTCCTCGCGAGCGGATCCGGCATCGGCTGCGCCGCTGGTGGCTCTCCCTCGGCGCCCACCACGGGGTCCGCTACTGGATGTGGACCCGCGGGCTGCCGATCATGGTCGCGGTCGGGGCGCTGTTCGGGGCCAACGGCCTGGTGATCGGCTGGCGCACGGCCTACGACGTCACCCTGGGCATCACCTCGCCCGCCGACACCGCGCTGCCGGTCCTGGCCTGGTTCCTGTCGATCGTGGGGTGGTTGCTCGTCCCGGCCGCGGTGGGAGGGGTCGCCGGGTTCATGGTCAGCCACGCGATCACGTCCCGGCGGACCAGGCCGGCCGAGGAACTGCTGGGGAAGAGCGAACCCGTGCCGGTCGAGGGCGAGGCCGGATGATCCCGCTGCTGCGCGATCTGTGCTTCGCGCACCGGGAGTTCCGCGTGCCCGACGGCTTCGCCGTCTCGTTCATCAGGCACCATGACAATGACTGGGAGCAGGCCGAGAAACACTGGGAGTACTCCGTCCGCCGCGTGCTCGACAGCAAGGACGTGCCGACCTGGGTCTCGACGGGCCAGGCGATGAGGATCGCCGTCGCCGGCGCCTCGACCCTGCTGCACGAGGCGGGCGAGAACGGGCCGGTGTGCTTCATCTGCGTCGAGGAGGCCCACAAGAGCGGCAGGAGGCGGCCATGAACGAGCGGCAGGGCGGTGAGTCCCTGGAGGACATCTGCGCCGAATACTTCGGTCTCGCCTTCCCGGACGCGGACGACGGCTGGGTCGGCGAGCGGGCCGCGTCGGTGGCCGGGCGCGCACGTCGGGCCATGCGCGCCGCGCACCCACCCGCCGCCCCCCGGACGCGTGAGGACCTGACGCAGGCGTTGCGGCAGCTGAACGACCATGGGCTCTCCGCTCGCGCCGGCTCCGTCGGCGTGCGTCACCTCGACCTGACGATCACGGCCGAGGCGGGCGTGGGCGCGAACGGCCGCGGCGAGCTGACGCTGACCGTGACCGGGCCGGGGGCCGGTGACGCCGGGACGTGGCTGGCCCTGACGGCCGGGCGCCCCGACCTCCGGTACCTGGCGAGCGTCGGCGGCGACGGACGGGCGGCGTTCACCGGCCTCCCGGACGCCGACTGGACCCTCGACCTGGTGGACGACGTGCCGCCGACGTCGGCGGTGATCCCGCTGCCCGTGGTGCGTCCGCTCTCCCGGGCGGCGGCCGCCGCCCCCCACGACTTCGTGCTCGTCCTGCCTGGCGGGGCGCTCTTCCAGGTGAACCGCTCCGGGCCGTCGGCCTCGTACGTGCTGGAGATCACGGCTGCTCCGGCCGGACCGCTCGTCTACGTGATCCGGTACGTGTCGGACGGGACTCCGTCCGACCTCCTGGTTCCGGTGACCGCGCACACCCCGGCCCGGCGCTCGCGCGTCAGGCTGCCCGGCTTCTCCGGCGACGGCAGGTGGGAGACCACCGAACCCCTGAGCCCGGCCGCGGTGCCGCCGGACGACGGCCTGATCGCCCGTTCGATCGCGGCCGCCGTGGACAGGGCCACCCTGCGCGCCTGGCACGGCCTCGTGCCCCAGCTGCCGCCCGACACCGCCGAGATCGTCACCACCCGCCTCCACCGGCGTTGAACTTCCGTCAGCGTTCTCCCGGGGCGTACCAGATGGTGCTGTGCAGGTCCGAGCCTCTGATCACCTGGATGCGCCAGGGCTCCAGGCGCAGGACGTGCAGTTGCGGATCGCCGGGGCCGCCGTGCCAGAAGTTGCCCAGGTCGTACCCGGCGCCCTTCGGGCTCGTGCGCCGGTACAGGTCCCACACGTGCCGCTTGGTCTCCAGGTCGCCGGTCCAGGCGGCGACGGCGTCGACGCTCACCGCGTTCTGCCGGGGCGTCCAGTAGGAGAACGTGGTGTGCGGGTTGCCCGCCAGGTGGGCGGCCTTGACCGGCGTCCGGTACGTGGCCAGCCAGCCCAGCGGAGTGCCGTCGACGGTCTCCCAGACCGGGATCAGCACTCGTGCGCGCGGCCGTCCCTTGGCGTCGACGGTGGTCATGGTGGCGTAGACGATGTCGCCGATGTAGGTGTCGAACTGGCTGGAGATGTCGGCGAACGAGGCGACTTGAGTGGCCATGGGGTTGTCTTCCCTTCTCCGGCGGTTCCGCGAGTGCCTGCCGGTTCCTTCTGGTGACTGACGGCATCGTCGGGCACCGCCCGTGACGACGGAAGACGGCACTTCCACGTCCCTCGGTTACCGCGCGGACACCGAGTCCCCGAGCGCTCCCGCTAAGATCATCCGCATCGTCGCATTCCTCCGGGCCGCCGTCGCCCACCACCGTTTCGGACGTCCGGCCGCCGCCGCCGTCGCGCTCTATCTGACCGCCGCCGCTGTCGCCGCCTGGTACGACGGCGGGAGGTGGTTCACCGTCGTCGCGACGGCGCGTCCGCGGCCGTGGGGCGACGGGGACCGGCTCCTGCTCGCGACGATCTGCGCGTTCAACGCGTGGGCGCTGTGGCAGATCCTGCGCGGCCCCGCCACGCCGCGCGCCGCGACCTTGCCGCGCGACGTGGTGTGGTTGAGACGCCTGCTCTATGTGGACGTGGCCGGCGATCTGCTGCTCTGGGAGCTTCTGGATGGCCTTTCCGACGTCGCGAAGTCCGTCGCGAGCTGGGCCGTGTGGACCGCCACCGTGGTCCTGCTGGTGCGCGCGCTCACCGGGGTGTCGGGCCGGTTCCGGGTCCTCGCCCTCGGGCTCGCCCTGACCGGGGTCCTGGCCGGGGTACTGCGGCCGTTCGCCGAACTCGCGGTGCTGAAGGCGCTGCTGCTGCCGGCGCTGGCGACCGTCGGCTGCAAGGCGATGATCCTGGCAGGGCAGGGGCGCGACCAGCGGTTCGGCGTCACCACGGTCGCCGTCGGCTGGACCGCCCTGCTCGTCCCGGAGGCCTACGGGCTGTTGCAGGCCGGACGCATGTCGTTCGACGGTCTGTCGCTCGCCGTGCAGGCGCTCGACGGGCTGGCCGTCGTGTGGGCGGCGCGCACCGCGCACGAACTCGCCGCCGCGCCCGTTGCCGGCGTCCAGGCGTCCGGAACCGGGCGCACGTACCGGTGGCTCGCCGCCGCCGCGGTCGTGTTCGTGCTGCCGACGGCGGTCGTCGGCGCGGAGAAGGACGCCCGGCTCACCTACACGGCCGCCGACGAAGGCTGCCGCGGCCGGCTCCGTCCCGCGGCCGCCCTCGGGGCCGAGGAGCGGCGGCGGTCGTTCCTCTGCCTGGCCAGGGGCGAGACCTTCGCCGCGGCCGCGATGTTCCCCGAGGACCTGCCCGACCAGCGTGTCCTCGCCCACGGTGCGCGGCTTTGCGCGCTGCCAGACGTCCAGGAACGGCACGCGCTGCACAGACGGACGGGCGGCACGGCGGACTCCGTTGAGCTGGCCGCGGCCCTGGAGTATCTGTGCCCCGGCATCGTCGCCCGGCAGAACGCCGACGCCGACCGCCGTCAGGCCGAACGTGACCTGGAGATGTCCAGGTGGAAGGCCGCGGCGAACGCCCGGTGCGCCGACCCGTGGCCCAAGGTGCGGGCCGGGCGGCAGGGCACGGCCGCGTACATGTTGTCCGAGGGGGGCGGCTACGCCGTCTTCGACGACCGCGACGACAGCGCGGGCGAGCCCGGGGACATCTACGGCGGCGGCCGCGAGTTCGCCGACATCTTCGACGCCGTCGAGGACGGGCTCATCGACGCGGTGGGCAGCGGAGCCGCCATCGTGACCGCGGAGGAGAACGCCGCGATGTGCCTGACGGTCAAGGCGTTCGACAGCGCCCCGCCGCTCCGGCTCGCCGGCTGGGACGCGGTCGTCGAGGTGGGCATCGCCAGCCGCAGCGGCCGCCTGGTCGTACCGGCCTACCCCGAGGGCGGCGACGGCGGGGCGGCCCGGCCGCTGCCGAACCTGGCCGTCGCCGGTCCGGGCCACTACCGCATGCGCGTCTACGCCCGCACGATGCCGTGGGACGAGAGCGACCCGGACGCGCCGCTGGAGGAGCACCTGATCGTCGTCCATCCCGGCCGCTCGGCGGAGAAGGTCGTGCACCGCTCGCGCGGCTGACCTCCTGCGTGCGGGCGGCGGCGTCAGTGGGTGGCGGATTCGACGTGCTTCTGAGGGAGGCTCGTCGCCGACGGCTTCGTCCCGGTACGGCCGAGTTCGGGCAGGAGGGACACCATCCCCAGCACGGCCAGCCCGACGCCCAGCCAGAGGGGAGCCCGCAGCCCGAAGCCGTCGATGACCAGCCCGCCGACCGAGGAAGCGATGATCACCCCGAGGGTGATGAAGGAGGCGTGCACGGTGTTGACCAGCGGCCCCGGATTCCCGACGCGCTGGACGCGTACGGCCATCGCCGGGTTCATGGTCACTCCGACCAGCCCGACGCCCAGCATGGCGACCACCGCCGGGACGCCGAGGTGGGCGAACAGCGCGAACCCGGCCAGGAAGACCGTGTTGAGGGCCAGGCCGGACCACAGGACGCCGATGGTGTGCTTGTCGGCCAGGCGTCCGACGACGTGGTTGCCGATCACGGTGGCCGCGCCGTACGCGACGAGCAGGAGGGGGACGGCGCGCGAGGTGAAGCCGGTGACCTGGGTGAGGATCGGGCTGAGGTAGCTGAAGGCGGCGAAGGTCGCGCCGATGATGAAGGTGCTGGTCGACAGCGCCAGCCACAGCCGGCCGTTCCTGAAGACGGCCAGCTCCCGCCTGAAGTCGCTGCCGCCGTCCGCGCGCCCGAGCCCGGGAACGCCCGCCGTGGTGGCGATCGCGGCGACGACGGTCAGGGCGCCGACGGCCCAGAAGGCGGCCCGCCAGCCGAGCTGCCCGCCGATGAACGTGGACAGCGGCAGCCCGAGCAGGGTGCCGAGCATCAACCCGTTCAGGACGACGGCGAGGGCGCGGCCGCGTACCTCTGGACGGCTCAGCTGGACCGCCGCCGAGATGGCGACCCCGAAGAACGCCTGGGAGGCGACGCCGGTGACGACCCGCGCGACCGTCATGACCGCATACGAGGGCGCGACGGCCGCGAGCACGTTGCCCGCCAGGAAGACGGCGAACAGCAGCATGAGCGCGGGCTTCGGGCGTATCCGTACCAGCGCGACGGTCATCAGCGGCCCACCCGCCGCCATGGCCACCGCGAATGCGGTGATCAGATAGCCGATCTGGGAGATGGTCACGCCGAGTCCGCCCGCCATCTCGGGCATCAGTCCTCCGACGGCGAACTCGCTGGTCACCATGGCGAAGATGCCTATGGCCAGGACGTAGACGGCTCTGGGCAAGGAGGACTCCTTTTTGCATCAATCGGTGCAGAATTCGGGCATGAAAAAGCCGGGGTCAGGCCAGGGCGTCCATGGCCGTGGCGGCGATGGCGGTGATGGCGGCGTCGTCGGCGCCGCCCTGGGCGGCCACCCGGATCCCGGCGATCACGGCGTTGAGGAACCTGGCCAGCTCGGCGGGATCGCGGGTGGAGCCGATGTCGCCGTCGCGCTGCCCGCTCCTGATGGCCGTGCCCAGGCTGACGAGCCGGCGCTCGGCGTCGCGGGCGAGCATCAGGCTGATCTCCGGGTCGCGGGCGGCGAGCTCCATCGTGGTGTTGACGGTCAGGCAGCCGAGGCCGTGACCGTCACGCCGGTTCTCCGCCTCCGTCCGGAGGATCTTGGCGAACAGGGCGCGAACGCGGTCGATCGCCGGGAGTTCGGGGTCGTCGAGGATGCGGAGCTGGTCGGCGGTGGTGGCGTCCATGTAGCGGGTCAGTGCGCGCTTGAACAGCTCGCGTTTGTTGGTGAAGGCGTTGTACACGCTGCTGCGGTCAAGGCCGAGCGCCTCGCACAGGTCTCTGGTCGAGGTGGACTCGTAGCCGTTCGCCCAGAACGTGCGCATCGCGGTGTCCAGGGCCTGGTCCTCATCGAATGATCGCGGCCTTGCCATACGAGCACGCTACCGGTTTTGCATCGGTTGGTGCAATACGGGCTTCATGCGGCCGGGCCGGCGCTCCCCCAGGGTGAAGGGGGCACCGGCCGGTCAGGGAGGAGCGTCAGGTGGCGAGGGTGGCCACCGGGTCCACGTCGTAGGTGCGGGCGTAGCCGTTCTCGGTGCCCACGAGCAGGTCCACGACGTCGAAGTAGCGGTCCCAGAAGGGGGTCTCGCGCAACGCGTCGATCAGCAGCCGGTAGGCGTCGTGGTCGTCCGCCTCCCAGACCCAGATGTCGGTGACCCGCGCCGAGTAGAACTCCGTGTCGTAGAACCGGGAGCGGACGCCGCGGGTGCGGGCCTCGATCACCGGGACGACCTGGGTGGTGAAGGCCTCGACGCGTTCGGCCACCGTCATCGCCAGCCACTCGGGCGTGGTCTTGACCAGCATGAACGCGGTGACCGCGGGTTCGGTCCGGTCAGCGGGCATCGATGGCCTCCGGGGTGGCGAGAACGGCGGGCTTGAGGGTCTCCGCGCACCACTGCGCGAATCCGGTGGCCCGGCCCGCCCGCGGCGAACGGGCGACGCCCGCGTCCAGGCCCTGGTCCTTGGCGCGCTTCATGTCGACGACGCCCTCGACGAACGCCTCGTTGAGGCCGTATCCGAGCAGGGTGGACCGCAGTTCGTCGAGCGGCTGCCGCCGGTAGCGGACCGGACGCCCCAGTTGCTCGGTCATGATGCGGGCCAGGTCGCCGGGCGACAGGTCCTGCGGGCCGAGCACCGGAACACTGCCGACGCCGGTCCAGGACCGGTCCAGCAGCAGCCCGGCCGCCGCCGCGGCGAGGTCGGCCACGGCCACCAGCGGGGCCGGACGGTCCGCGGCGACGGTGTCGGTGAAGACGCCGTGCTCGCGGATCGAGCCGGCCTCCTCCAGCAGGTTCTCGAAGAAGGACGGGCTGGCCAGCGCGCGGTAGGCGACGCCGGAGCCGGCGATCAGGTCGTCCATGGCCAGGGAGGCGGTGACCAGCCCAGCGTGGTCGGCCTGCGGGGTGCCGCGGCCGAGCGCCGAGATGCCCACGACGTGGCCGACGCCGTGGGCGGCGAACGCGCGCGCGGCCGGACGGGTGAAGCCGCTGAACGCCTCCTCCGGCGTGGCCGAGGAGTCCGGCGGCACCAGCCAGAAGACGGCGTCGGCCCCGGCGAAGGCACGGTCGGCGGTCGCGGCGTCGCCGTGCGAGCCGGTGACCACCTCGACGCGCCCGCGCACGGCCTCGGGGAGCCGGGCAGGATCGCGGACCACGACGCGCAACTCCTCTCCGTGTGCGGGCGCGCTCTCGACCAGCAGCGACAGCAGTCGCCGGCCGATGTTCCCGGTGGGGGCGGTAATGACGATCATGAGAACCTCGCGGTCTGTCGGATCGGTTCGGTCCCCAGATCGTGCCGACCCGCCTCGTGTTGCCACAATGGGAACATCAGCAAGCAATCATTGCCCGAAACGGAATAATGCCGGTGAGCAGCCCGATCCCGAACCTCGACGCCAACCTCGCCGTCGCCCTCGACGTCCTGCTGACCGAGCAGAGCGTCACGCGTGCCGCCGCGCGGCTGCGTACGTCCCCCGCGGCGATGAGCCGTACCCTGGCCCGGCTGCGCCGGGTGCTCCAGGACCCGCTGCTGGTACGGGCAGGACAGACGATGGTGCCCACCCCCCGCGCCGAGGCGCTGCGGGACGAGGCCGCCGCGGTCGTACGCCGGCTGGAGGCGCTGCTCACCCCGAGCGGCCGGATCGACCCCGCCGCACTGCGGCGCACCTTCACCGTCCAGGCCTCGGACCTGGTCGGCGCGGCGCTGGCGCCGGGGCTGCTCGGGCTGGCCCGGCGCCAGGCGCCGGGCGTCTCGCTGCGGGTGCTGGCCGAGGAGTGGGAAGCCGGCCCCGCGCTGCGCGAGGGCCGGGTCGATCTGGAGCTCGGGGCGATCGACCACGCCGACCCGGAGACCCGGGTCGAGGAGCTGGTCACGCTGCGGATGGCGGCCGGCGTCAGGGCCGGGCACCCGCTCACCGAGGGCCCCTTGACGCCCGCCAGGCTGGCCGCCGCCGAGCACGTGGCGGTCAGCCGCCGGGGACGCTTCACCGGCCCGCTGGACGTGGCCCTGTCCGAGCAGGGGCTCAGCCGCCGGGTCAGCGCCGTCCTGCCCGGACACCTGGCGGCGATGGCGCTGGCCGCGGTCGGCGACGTGGTGTGCCTGGTCCCGACCGCGCTGCCGGGCGAGCCCCCTTCCCCCCTCGGCGACGCGGCCCACGCGCTCGGCCTGCGCCTGCTGGAGATCCCGCTCCCGCTGCCACCTCTGACGATCGGCATGGCCTGGCACCCCCGCCACACCGCCGACGGCGCCCACCAGTGGCTACGCGACGCGGTCCGCCAAGTCCTCCACACGCCCCGGAAGCCTTAGCCCCGACGCAGCTCCGCGCTCTCGGTGGCGCGGTTGTTCGCGATCAGGTACGCGTCGGACGGGGACCAAGGCGATGACATCTGCATCTGTTGGGTGACCGCTCAGAGGGGCAAGGTGGGCGTGTTCGGGCAGGGATGATCGCGGACGGGAGCCGGGGCACGGGTGTCGAGAATGCGGTGCCAGGTCCGTCCCGGGGATGCCCGTGGTCACGGACTGGGTGTGTGATGGAGGAGATGCAGCATGACGGTTCAGCGGATGGACAACGTCCTCATCGTCGTGGACGACCTTGACGCCGCGATCGCGTTCTTCGTCGAGCTCGGCATGGAGCTGGAGGGCAGGGGTCCGGTCGAGGGAGGTTGGGCGGAGCAGGCGGAGCGCATCATCGGGCTCAGCGGGGTCCGGCAGGAGATCGCGATGTTGCGGATCCCGGGTGGGGTCGGCGGCATCGAGCTGGCGAGGTTCCACACGCCGAAGGCGATCAGCGCCGAGCCGGAGGTGGCGCCGGTGAACACCCTGGGCATTCGGCGCGTCATGTTCGCCGTGGACGACATCGAGGACGTCATCGCCCGGCTGCGTCCCCACGGCGCCGAACTCGTCGGGACGCTGGAGCAGTTCGAGGACAGCTACCGGCTCTGCTACGTCCGAGGCCCCGAGGGCATCATCGTCGGCCTGGCCCAGCAACTCGGCTGACGGTCCGTCGCGGCCCGCCAGGGCCTCCTCGGCCGGGCCACGCGGAGGTCGAGAGCATCGCGACCGCCGTGGTCGGGGGTGTCGGAGAGGCGCCTGCCGGTCGGGGGCAGGTGCCGACCGGCAGGCGGAGGGGCGTCGCGGCGGGTTCCCGGGATCACGAGGGTTTCGACGCGCGTCCCGGGGAGGTCGCCGGCGGGTTGCCGGAGGTCACTTCTCGGCGATGAACTCGTGGTAGCGGCCCATCCAGTACGGCAGCAGGTACGAGGTTCCGTCGTTCTCGCCGTACCCGTCGCCGCCCTGGTCCAGCTTGTACGGGTCGTGGTTCCAGTGGCTGATCACCCGCTCGTCGATCGGCAGCACGGTGCCGCTGCGGAGCATGCCGAGCTTCTTCGGGTCGGCGTCCGGGCGGATGTGCTGGTTGAGGTTGACGATGTCGAGGCGCTGGCTGTTGCTCTGCTTCCAGTCGATCATGTTGATCGGGAAGCGCTTGAGGGTGTCGATCGACTGCTGGAGCCAGGGTCCGTTCATCTCCAGCGGGAACGGGCCGTAGGCGTCGGTCCAGACCTGGTCCTTCAGGGTGAGGCCGGCGATGAAGTTGAAGAACGGGTTGAGCTCGTACTGCTCCAACTGCCAGTAGTCGTAGAGGGAGCGGGCCCAGGTGGCCTTGAGGCCGGCGTCCTGCTCGTAGCGGAGCAGGTGGTAGTAGTTCATGAAGGCCATCTCGTCGTCGGACTGGTTGCCGCCGCCGACTCCCGCGGTGACCTTGGGCTGCTGGGTGTTCAGGTCGTAGCCGTTCTCGTCGATGAGCTTGGCCTTGGCCTTGGCATACTTTTCCGGATTTTTCGCGACATGCTCGGCGATGGTGAGGAAGGTGATGATCGTCTGGCTGTTGAGGCCGCGTTCCTCCCGCCGCCACGGGTTGCCGTTGAGCTCCTCCGGGTTGAAGAAGCCCCAGCGGGTGGGCCTGCCGTCATGGTCGGTCAGGGAGAAGTTGTGGTCGATCAGGTGGTCGGTGAGCCTGGTGACGACGCCCGCGACCTCGTCCTTCTCCGCCCCGGTCGCGACCAGGTCGTAGTAGAGCGCGTAGAGGAAGTAGTGGCCCACCAGTTCGTCGGAGCTGGCGTCGGTCTTCCAGAACCACTTGCCGTCGCCGCTCTTGGGCCAGCGCGGGACCAGGATCTTCCAGTACGCGTCGCCCTTCTGCTTGTCGCGGTCGTGCTGCTCGTTGTCCTTGATGTTGGGGTCGGTGGCCGTGGTCTCCAGGATCGTGCGGGCGATGAAGCCCTTGGGCGCCGGGTTGGTGCCGCTCTGGGTGACGTCCCCGAGGAACTTCAGGGCCTCGAACGCCTTGCGCGCGTTGGTCTTGGCCGTGGCGTCCTTGGTGGCGGCGTATTTGAACACCTCGGCCGCGCCGTACATGCCCGTCCAGAGGCCGTCGTTGTCGCTGGCGCCCTGGCCGTACTGGGTCAGATCGCCGGGCCTGGCCAGCCCGATGCCCTCGACGAAGCCGTACGGGGTGCGCTTGTGCCTGGCCTGGATGGCCTGCTCGTAGACGGCCGCCTTCTCCTCCAGCGTCGTACGGCGGGCCTCGATGACTCCGGCGGCCGTGGCGGTGCCGAAATAGGCGTTGGCGTCGGCGTCCACGGCGATGGCGGCGACCGCGTCGTCCGGCAGCCAGCGGCGGCCCTGGCGGTACTCCCAGGTGGTGCCGTCGAAGTGCACGGCGCCCTTGGCCGTGCCGAGCCAGACGTCGCCGCCGGCGCCGGGGGCGATCGCGGTGAAGCCGAGCATGGGCAGACCTTCGGCGGGACCGTACTGCTTGACGGTGGCGCCGTCCCTGAGCCCGAGTCCGGTGGCGCCGGCCAGCCAGAGGCGGCCCTTGGAGTCGTAGGCCAGGTGGGTGGTGCCGACGGCGGGCGAGATCTGGGTCCACGAGCGGCCGGTCTGCTCGAAGACGGCGGTGGCGGTGGCGACGGCGACGGCACCGGACTCGGCGCGGGCCACGGCGGCGGCCTGACCCGGGAGCCGGTCGGGACGCCACGAGCCGCCGGGGCCCTTGCGGTAGAGGCGGTCGCCCTGGACGAGGATCAGGTCGTCACCGCCGACCAGCAGGGCCGTGGCCGGGTCGACCCCGGACGGAAGCCGGTCGGCGCCTCCCTTGGCGGCGTCGGCCGGCTCGCCCTCCCCCGCCTTCCGGGCGGAGTCCTTCGCCGCGTTCCTGATCGTCAGCAGGCCGTCGGCGGTGAGGGCGACGAGGTCGTCGCCGCGCCAGACGACCTTGTAGGCGGCCGTGGCCGACAGGGAGGTCCAGGCGCCCGAGGCGTACAGGGCCAGGCCCTTGTCGTGGGCGGCGGCGATCACTCCGCCGGGGCCGGCGGCGAGTGCGGCGATCTTGCCTGACAGGGCGGGCAGCGTCGCGCCGACCTGGAGGACGAAGGGGTCGACGACCGTGGCGGCCTCGGCGGGCACGGCCGTGGCGGCCGGTCCCAGGGAGAGCGCGACGGTCGCCGCGAGCAGGAGGTTGTGGAGTCGTGCCATGAGGGTTCCTCCGGATGAGGGGGCTGCGAGATACAGTAAAGAGTCTTTATTGCATTCGGGCAAGAGTCTTTACTAGAATTCACGTCATGTCCCAGCATGCGACGCTCACCACCCTGCGCGAGATCAACGCCTCCGTGGTCCTGGAGGCCATCCGGGCCGACCCGCCGATCTCGCGGGCCGAGGTGAGCCGCCGCACCGGCATGACCAAGCCGACGGTGGCCAACGCCCTCGACCTCCTCGTGTCCGCCGGCCTGGTCCGCCAGGCCCAACCGCCGGGCGAGATGCAC
This sequence comes from Nonomuraea sp. NPDC051191, assembly GCF_044455665.1. Classification (NCBI taxonomy): domain Bacteria; kingdom Bacillati; phylum Actinomycetota; class Actinomycetes; order Streptosporangiales; family Streptosporangiaceae; genus Nonomuraea; species Nonomuraea sp. NPDC051191. The sequence continues at coordinate 265,007 of NZ_JBITEZ010000011.1, forward strand.
TACGGCGCGGTCTACTTCGAGCCGGTGCACTCGTTGGCCCACGTCCTGGCCCTGGACATCGGCACCCGTTTCGTCCGCGGCGCGCTGTGCGACCTGAGCGGCACGATGCTGGCCAGGCACGACGAACGCATCGACGACTCCCGTCCGGCGACGATCCTGCGCGCCGCCGTGGCCGTGCGCGACGCTTTGGCCCCTGACACGGGTGGGGGGATCGAGCTGGTCGCGGCCGGGGTGCCGGGTGTCGTCGATCCCGAGGAAGGCGTCATCCGGCAGAGCAACCGGCCCGCGCTGGAGGGCATGGCGATCCGGGCCGGGCTGGAGGACGCGCTGGGCGTGCCCGCCGAGGTCGAGACCGACGCCAACCTGGCGGTCATCGGCGAGCACGCGCTCGGGGCCGGGCGGGGGGTTGCCGACTTCGCGTTCCTCTCCATCGGCGCCGGCGTCGGAGCCGGGCTGATCCTGGGCGACCGGGCGCATCGGGGTCACCGCGGGGCGGCGGGCGAGGTCGACGATCCGGCCCCCGGCGAGGACGAGCTGCCCGACAGCCCCTCCGGGGACGCCCTCATGAACCTCGCCCGCGCGTGGATCGCCACGAGTCTGCGCGACGGGGACACCGTGCTGCGGCTCGACGCCACGCCGGAGGCCATCTTCGCCGCCGCCTCCCAGGGAGACGGACTGGCCTCGGCCATCGTCGCCGAGGAGGCCCGGCGGATCGCGTTGCGGATCGCCACCATCTCGCGGGTCGTCGACGTCGAGCTGGTCGTGCTCGGCGGTGGCATCGGGCTGGCCTGCGAGAGCATCCTGCCGCAGATCAACGCCGCGCTGGCGGGCATGCTGCGGCATCCGCCCGACGTCGGGATCTCGGCGCTCGGCAACGCCCCCGTGCTGACCGGCGGCCTGGCGCACGGCACCCGCCTGCTCAGGGAGTCGGTCGCCACCCGGCGCATCTCAGCCGCCGCCAAGATCTCCGCTACGGCGAAGGCCGCCGGGACGGCCAAGGCCGCCACCACAGGTTCAGGGGTGGAGGGGCGATGAAGGTCACGGTCATCGGGGGCGGCTCCACGTACACGCCCGAGCTCGCCGGCGGGCTGGCCGAGCTGGAGCTCGACGAGCTCGTCCTCATGGATCCCGACCGGGAACGCCTCGACATCGTCGGCGGCCTCGCCTCCCGGATGCTGCGCGACAGGGCGGGACGCGTCAGGCTCACCACGAACCTCGACGACGCCATCGAGGGCGCCGACGCCGTGCTGCTGCAATTACGGGTCGGCGGGCAACGCGCGCGGCACGGCGACGAGACCTGGCCGCTGGAGTGCGGCTGCGTCGGCCAGGAGACCACGGGAGCGGGCGGCCTGGCCAAGGCCCTGCGGACCATTCCCGAGGTGCTCCGCATCGCCGAACGGGTCCGCGTCCTCGCCCCCGACGCCTGGCTGATCGACTTCACGAACCCCGTCGGCCTCGTCACCCGCGCCCTGCTCGACGCCGGACACCGCGCCGTCGGGCTGTGCAACGTGGCCATCGGGTTCCAGCGGCTCTTCGCGCGGCTGCACGGATGCGAGCCGTCGAAGCTCACGCTGGGACATGTCGGGCTCAATCACCTGTCGTGGGAGCGGTCAGCGTGGGTGGACGGGGTCGACGTGCTTCCCGGGCTGATCGAGCGGCACGTCGCCGAGCTGGCCGGGGAGTGCGAGCTGCCCGCCGAGCTGATCACCGCTCTGGGCGTCGTGCCCTCCTACTACCTGCGCTTCTACTACGCGCACGACCAGGTGGTGGCCGAGCGGCGCGGACGCCCGACGCGGGCGCAGGAGGTGCTGGAGCTGGAGCGGCGACTGCTGGCGATGTACCCGTCGCTGGACGACAAGCCGAAGCTCCTGGAGCAGCGCGGCGGCGCGCACTACTCGACGGCCGCGGTCGACCTGCTCTCCTCGCTGCTCGCCGACCGGGGGGACGTCCAGGTGGTCAACGTCCGCAATGACGGGACCCTGCCCTTCCTGCCGGCGTCCGCGGTGATCGAGGCGCCGTCGCGGATCACCCGCGCCGGGGCCGTGCCGCTCGCCGTGCCCGAGGTGGAGCCCTTGCAGGCCGGGCTGATCGCGCACGTCAGCGCGTACGAGGAGCTGGCCGTACGGGCCGCGGCCCACCCTGATCGGGCGCATGTGGAGGCGGCGTTGCTGGCGCATCCGCTGGTCGGGCAGTACGACCTGGCGCAGGGGCTCGCCGACCGCCTGCTCGCGGCCCACCAGGCTTGGGCCTCATGACCGCACCCGCGGTCCTGGCGATCGACGCGGGCAACAGCAAGACCGACGTGGCGCTGGTCGACGGCTCGGGCGAGCTGCTCGCCTGGGTGCGCGGCGGCGGTTTCCAGCCGCACGGCCCGAAACTTCCCGCCGCGATCGACCTGCTCGCCGACCTCGTGGCGGCGGCCGTACGCGAGGCGGGCCGAACCCCCTCGGGCGGCGCAGGGCCCGGGTACGTGGCGCGACGGGTGTCGGCGTTCCTGGCGCACTGTGATCTGCCGATCGAGCAGGACCTTCTGCAGACGGCCGTCGAAGCGCGGGGCTGGGCCCCCGAGGTCACCGTGGACAACGACACCTTCGCGATCCTGCGCGCGGGCGCGGACGTGCCGTACGGCGTGGCGGTCGTGTGCGGCGGGGGGATGAACTGCGTCGCGCGCGGCCCCGACGGGCAGGTCGCGCGGTGGCCGGCGCTGGGACGGCGCTCGGGCGACTGGGGCGGCGGGGAGTGGCTGGGCGAGGAGGTGCTGTGGTGGGCCGTGCGCGACGAGGACGGCCGCGGCCCGCGCACCCTGCTGCGCGAGGAGGTCGCCAGGTGGTACGGCCTGGCGGACGTCGCCTCGGTGTGCGTGGGCTTCCACCTCGGGCACCTGCCCGAGGGACGGCTGCACGAGCTGGTACCGGTGCTGTTCGAGGTCGCCGGACGCGGGGACGCCGTCGCCGTCTCGCTGGTCGAGCGGCTGGGCGACGAGGTCGCCGCCTGGGCCGCCGCGGCGATCGCGCGGCTGGACTGGGGCGAGGTGGGCGTGCCCGTCGTGCTGGGGGGCGGGGTGCTGACCGGCCGGGACGCCCGGTTGATGGCCCGGATCGGCGAGGGGCTGCCCGGCGTGGACGTCCGGGTGCTGGACGCGCCGCCGATCGTGGGGTCGGCGCTGCACGGCCTGGACCGCCTCGGGGGGACGTCCGAGGCGGTGGAACGGCGGCTCAGGGCCGGGTTCGCCGGCCGGCGGCCGTCGGCACCTCGTGCTTGAGCCCGGTTGACGCCTAGTTTGGTGTAGAACGTGGTGGCCTGGGTGTTTCGCACGGCTATGCCCAGGCGATCGCCTCCGTAGGCAGACTTCATGCCGGCTGCCCTGTCGTTCCGATTTTTGAGAGTTCTGGTAAAGACTCTTGCCTAGATGAAATAAAGACTCTTTACTGTCTTCATGAAGTCAGCCGGCTTTGCCGTCCGTGGAGTCATCGAAGGGTTCTACGGGCGTCCATGGAGTCACGAGCAGCGGCTCGACCTGCTCGGGTTCCTCGGCGCGCGAGGCATGAACACCTACGTGTACGCGCCGAAGGCCGACCGGCCCTCCTGGCGGGAAGCCGGCGTCCAGGGGCTCGCCGAGCTGGCCGCACGCGGCAGGCAGGCGGGGGTCGACGTCGTCCACTGTCTCTCCCCCGGCCTGTCGCTGCGCTACTCCGACGGCAAGGACGTCCAGGCCCTGTGCGTGGCGTTCGAGCAGGCCATGGAGGCCGGGGCCGCCGGGGTGGGGCTGCTGCTCGACGACATCCCCATGCGGCTGCGGCACCCCCGGGACGTCGCCGCCTTCGACGACCTCGCGCAGGCCCAGGTCGCGCTCATCGACGCCGTCTTCGCGCGCACCGGACGGCTGACGGTCTGCCCCACCGTCTACTGCGGAACCGGCGACCACCCCTACCTGCGGGCCCTGGGCCTGATCGACGCCCGGATCGACCTGTTCTGGACCGGCCGGAGCATCTGCTCCCCCACCATCGACCTGGCCGACGCCGCCGCCGTCACCCGCACGCTGAACAGGGCCCCGCTCTACTGGGACAACTACCCGGTCAATGACGTCGCGATGAGCCACGAGCTGCACGTGGGGCCGTACCAGGGCAGGGACAGGCACCTGTACCGGTTCGCGACCGGCGTCGTGGCCAACGGCATGGAGCTCTACGAATCCTCGAAGATCGCCTTCGCCACGGTCGCCGACTACCTGCGCGACCCGGAGGGCTACGACCCTCAGGAGAGCTGGGAGCGGGCCCTGGCCGACGTCGTCGGCGACGGCCAGGACCTGGCCGCCTACCGGATCTTCGCCGACAACGTGCGCGGCTCCTGCCTGGAACCGCACGACGCGCCCAGGCTCACGGGGGTGCTGGAGCAGTGGGCGTTCGAGCGCGAGTCCGGTGACGCCTCGGCGGCCGACCGGCTGCTCGCCGTACACGCGAAAGAGCTGCTGGACGCGGCCGGGCACCTGCTGCGCGGGCCGGTGCGGCGGCGCGCGCCGGTGGAGGAGGCCCGGCCCTGGCTGGAGGAGTTCGAGCGGGGCGCGCAGGCGCTGCTGGCCGCCGCTCGTCACGACTTACGACCGCACCCCCGTCGCCCCGCCCGCAAGCGGGTGTTCGGCGACTGTCTTGAGGAGTTCCCATGGTGAACAGGACGGCCGGGGCGCTCGCCCTGATGCTGCTGGTGTCGGCCTGCGGCGGCGGTGGGCAGAGCCCGGCCACCGACAAGGTGTTACGGATCGCGATGAGCTCCCCGGGCGAGGAGCAGATCAAGGTGTGGAAGGACGTCGCGGCCCAGTACGAGAAGGCGCACCCGGGCGCCAAGGTCGAGCTCAACTTCCAGGAGGACGACCTCTACCAGACCATCGGCCTGCAGAACCTGCTCAACGGCCGGCAGGCGCCCGACATCTACTTCGAGTGGGCGGGCGACCGGCTGCGCACCCGGGTCAAGGACGGCTTCGCGGCCGACATCTCCCCCCAGGTCACCTCAGGCCCCCTCAAGGGTCTCATCCCGGACGAGGCATACAAGCGCACCACCATCGACGGCAAGACCGTCATGGTGCCCTTCGCGGCCGACGTGACCAACGTCCTCTGGTACAACACCAAGATCCTGGCCGACGCCGGGGTGCAGCCGCCCAAGACGTTCGAGGAACTCCTCACGGCCTGCGACACGCTCAACGCCAAGGGCGTCACCCCGATCGCCTCGGGCAACAAGGACCTGTGGGCCGCCGGCAACTGGCTGTCCCACCTGGTCTCCCGGGTCGTCGGCGAGCAGTCCTACCAGGACGTGCTGTCGGGCAAGGCCCCCATGGCCAACCCCGACTGGGAACGCGCGCTCGGCTACGTGGCCCAGCTCCGCGACCACCGGTGCGTGAACAAGAGCGCCAACGCGGCCAACGACAACGAGGGCGCGCAGCTGTTCTTCCAGGGCAAGGCCGCCATGCACCCGATCGGTTCGTGGTTGGTCAGCTGGGCCCTGGACGAGGCGCCCAAGCTGGAGTTCGACTACGTCAACCTGCCGGCGATGACCGGCGGCGCCGGTGACCAGGAGAGCGTGATCGGCGTCGTCACCGGCTACGTGATCAACGCCAGGAGCGCGAAGGTCAAGGAGTCGGCCGAGTTCCTGGCGCTGCTGAACTCCCCGGCCAACGCCGCCGCGTTCGTCAAGGCGGGCACCGTGCCCCAGGCCAGGGCGGAGGGCGCCGAGCAGGTGGACGCGCGCAGCACCCGGCTCAACGACCTGCTGGCCGACGCCAGGACCGTGGTCTCGCCGCCGGACACCGGCTACGACCTCAAGCGCGCCGACGCGCTCTACCGTGCTCTGGCCGCGGTGCTCGGCGGGGCGAAGTCTCCCAAGGAAGCGCTGGCCGTCGCGGGATGAGACGCAAGCTCACGCCGTACCTGTTCGCCGCCCCGGCGCTGCTGGTGTTCGGCTTCGCGGTGCTCGCGCCCGCGCTGGCGACCGGGGCGTTCAGCCTGACCGAGTGGACCGGTTTCGGGCCGATGACGTTCGTCGGCTTCGACAATTTCCTCAGAGCAGCCCAGGACACGATATTTCTGGACTCGTTTGTTCATGTCGGTGTCTACATCCTTGTCACCATCGTTCTGGAGGTCGCGGTCGGGCTCGTCCTGGCCGGGCTGCTGGTCACCCGGCGCGGCGGGGCCCCCTGGTTCCGCGTGGCGCTGTTCACGCCGGTGATGCTGCCGATGGTGGTCGTGGCCGTGTTGTGGGCGTTCGTCTACAACGCCGACTTCGGCCTGGTCAACGCCCTCCTTGACGTCGCCGGCCTGCCGGGCAAGGTCTGGCTGGGCGACGAGGGCACCGCGCTGCTGGCCGTCTGCGCGGTCTCCGGCTGGGTGTACGCCGGGTTCTACATGGCGATCTTCTACGCGGCCTTCGCCCAGATCCCGTCGGACGTGGTCGAGGCCGCCCGCCTCGACGGCGCCGGCGAGCTGGCCATCTTCCGCCGCATCAAGGTACCGATGATCAGGGACGCGGTCGAGGTCTGCCTGCTGCTCTGCGTCACGGGCGGTTTCCAGACGTTCGACCTGTTCTACGTCATGACGGGCGGCGGGCCGTACAACGCGACGGAGATCCCCACCACCTACCTGACCCGCGTGGTCTTCCGCGACGGCGAGGTCGGGTACGGCTCCGCCATGGCGGTGCTGATGACCGCGGCCGTCGTGCTCATCGGGCTGGTCTTCATGCGCCTGCGCAGGAGGACGGCCCGATGAGAAGGCTCTCGACCGCGCTGCTGGCCGTGGTGTCGGCGGCGTTCTTCCTGCCGTTGTTGTGGATGGTCGCCTCCAGCTTCAAGTCCAACGCGCAGATCTTCGCCGACCCGTTCGCCCTGCCCGAGGCGCTGGACTTCGGCCGCTGGGCCGAGGCGTGGGAGGTCGGCGGCATCGGCGGGTACGCGCTCAACAGCGTGATCGTGACCTCGGTGTCGGTGCTGCTGATCCTGGCATTGTCGTCGGCGGCGGCGTTCGCGTTCAGCCGCTTCGAGTTCCGCGGGCGCGGGCTGCTCATGGGCCTGCTGGCGCTCGGGCTGCTGCTGCCGCTGCAGTCGTACTTCATCGCCCAGAGCACGATGTTCACCGAGCTGGCGCTGAGCGACACCCGGTGGGCGTTGATCATTCCGTACACGGCCATGGGGTTGCCGCTGGCCACGTACCTGATCAAGGTCTACCTGGACGCGCTGCCGCGCGAGCTGTTCGAGGCCGCGCACATCGACGGCGCCTCCGACCTGCGGGTCTACCTGCTGATCGCGCTGCCGTTGCTGCGGCCCGGGCTGGCCACGGTGGCGGTGTTCTCGGCGCTGTCGTGCTGGAACGAGTTCCTGCTGGCCCTGCTCTACATCCAGGACGACTCGCTCAAGACCATCCCGACCGGTCTGCTGGCCTTCTCCAACCGGTACGTCACCGACTACGGGCTGCTGTTCTCGGCCCTGTCGATCATCACGCTGCCGATGATCGCCGTGTACGTGGTGTTCAACCGCCAGGTGGTGAGCGGGATCACGGCGGGGAGCCTCAAGTAGACGGGTACCCGTACGGCCGGGCGTGCCGGCCGTACGGGCCGCCGGTCAGGGGTTGTCGTAGCCGATCCACTGGATGAACCAGCCGAACTGCTGCGCGGCCGCCGGGGAGAGCGGTGAGGCGTCCCGCCACTGCACGTACACGCGGAACTTGGTGGCGGTGGCGTCGTAGACGGCGCTGGGGCCGACCAGGTTCCACTGGTTGCCGCCGGTGCTGCCGATGGAGGTGACGTAGACGGGACGGCCGGTGAAGTGCGCGGACGAGGTGTCGACGTCGATGTAGATGCCGTTGGGACCATAGGGCTGCCATCCCTGTCCGGGGGTGGTCTGACCGGAGGCGATGCGGGCGGTTGGCATGAGGGGACTCCCTTCACCCAGAACTTTGTCGCTTTGAGTATTTGATCCACTACTGTTCGTGTCGAGCCATGAAGCCCTATCCCTCCGGGCGCAAAATTCGAGCCGACGGGACGCCCCCGCCCCCGTCCCCGTCCCCGTCCCCCACGAGTCGGCCCGGCTGCGGGCGAGGCGTGGGCTACTGGCACAGGGCGGCGTCGAGGGCGGCGAACAGGTGCTTGTCGTCCTTCGGGGGGCCGGTGACGTAGACGGTGGCGGCCCGGCCCTTGCGGTCGCGGCCGCTGAGGACGCGGACTCCCGGCAGCCCGCCGTCGTGCATCCAGACCGGCCCGCAGCTCAGCGGGTACGTGTACACGCCGAGCCCGTACCGGCTGCCCTTGGGGTCGGAGGCGGGGACCGCGCCCGTGAGCATGCCGCGCAGCGTGCGCTCGGGGACGGCCTGCCAGAACCGGTTGAGGTCCTCAGGCGTGGAGACCAGGCCGCCGCCGGCGCCGAAGGCGTGGCCCGGAAGCCGGGTCAGGTCCGTCTCGCCCTTTCTGGGGGAGGTGGGGTCGATGCCGTAGGTGTGGGCGTGCCGCCCGCGGAGGTCGAGCTCGCCCTGCTTGGGCCAGTACGTGCCCGGCAGCCCCTTGAGGACTCCCTCTTCGGTCACCCGGCGGAAGTCCTTGCCGGTCACCTTCTCGACGATCATGCCTGCGACCAGGTAGTTGGTGTTGGAGTAGGACCACTGACCGCCCGGCCTGCCGGTGAGGGGGCGGGTGAGGGCGAGCGCGAGGTGATCGGCGGGGGTGGCGGGCTTGGTCCAGTCGACCAGGTCGAAGTACTCGGGCAGGCCACTGGTGTGCTGGAGCAACTGGCGGACGGTGACGCGGGCGCCGCGCAGCGAGCCGGGCAGGTAGTGCTCGACCTGTTCGTCCAGGTTCACCTTGCCGTCGGCGACCAAGCGCATCACCGTCACGGCGATCACCGGCTTGGTCACACTGGCCGCGCGGAAGCGCCCGTCGCCGCCGACCATCGGCCTGCCGGTGCCGCGCTCGGCGGTGCCGGAGGTCCAGGTGGTCGTGCGGCCGTCGCGTTCGCGCACGGAGACCACGGCTCCGGCCAGGCCGTCCTGCCGGGTCAGCCGGTCGATCTCCCGCTGCGCGCTCCGGTCGGAGGCGGCCATGGCGGGCGAGGCCGCGCCGACCAGAACGGCTGCGGCGGCTGCGGCGGCAAAGTACTTACGCATCGGGGACATCTCCTCAGTGGGTGGCGATGTCCCCATCCTTGGGCGTTCCGCTTCCAAGATCAGTCACGTGGGCCGGTTTGTTGCGGTGGGGCCTGCCCTTCCCCGTGGCTTGGGGTCCTGCGTGTCGCCCGTCAGGTCACCAGGCCCCTGCGGTAGGCGTAGACCACCGCCTGGACGCGGTCGCGCAGGTCGAGCTTGGTCAGGATGCGCGACACGTACGTCTTGACGGTCTCCTGGCTGATCACCAGCGTGGCGGCGATCTCGCTGTTGGATCGGCCGTCGGCGATGAGCCGCAGCACCTCCAGCTCGCGCGGGGTCAGCACGGTCTCCTCGGACGCGGCCGGGGCGGGGCGGATGCGGGCCGCGTACCGGCCGACGAGCTGCCGCGTCACCTCGGGGGCCAGCAGCGCCGCGCCCGAGGCGACGGTACGGATGCCCTGCAGCAGCTGCGCCGGCGGGGCGTCCTTGAGCAGGAAGCCGCTGGCCCCCGCGCGCAGCGCCTCGTAGACGTACTCGTCGAGGTTGAACGTCGTCACCACGAGCACCTTGACCGGGTTCTCGACCCCCGCGCCGGCCAGCAGGCGGGTGGCCTCGATGCCGCCGAGCACCGGCATGCGCACGTCCATGACGACGATGTCGGGGCTCAGCCGGCGGGCGAGGTCCACCGCGGCGCGGCCGTCGCCGCACTCCCCCACCACCTCCAGGTCCGGCTGCGCGTCGATGATCGTCGCGAAGCCGGTGCGGATCAGCGCCTGGTCGTCGCAGACCAGCACCCGGACGGGCGCGCTCACGACGGGCCGCCCGCGGGGATGCGGGCCCGTACCACGAAGCCGCCGCCCGCCTGCCGGTCGGCGCCGAACTCGCCGCCCAGGGCCTCCACCCGCTCGCGGAGCCCGGCCAGGCCCCGCCCGCTCCCCCCGGGGGAGGCGGCCCCGGAGCCGGGGCCGTCGGTGCCGACCACCACGCTGATCTCCTTCTCGCCGTAGCGCACCTGAACCACGGTCGGGCTGCCGTGGGCATGTTTGAGGGCGTTCGTCAGGGCTTCCTGCACGACCCTATAGGTGACGAACTCGGCGCTGCCCGCCGATTCCGCCCGGCTGCCCGCCTCGGCGAACTCCACCGGCTGCCCGGCCCGGCGGGTCTGCTCCACGAGGGTGTGGAGCTCGGCGGCGGACGGCAGGCCGACGTCGGTGTCATGGTCGGCCTTGAGCAGGTCGAGCATGTGCCGCAGGTCGGCGATGGCCCGCCGGCCGGTGTCGGTGACGGCATTCAGCGTCGCGTCGAGACGCTCGGGGACGGCGGTCAGGTACCGGGCGGCCTCGGCCTGCACCACCATCGCCGTCACGTGATGCGTCACGACGTCGTGCAGCTCGCGGGCGATCCGGGTGCGTTCCGCGGCGCGGGTGGCCTCGGCGAGGTGGCGGCGGCGTTCCGCCTCGGCGGCGCGGGTGGAACGCAGCCACGCGCCGATGCCCCAGGCGAGGACCAGGGCCAGGTAGAACACCACGTACCCCTCCACCCGCTCGGTCGCGCCGAGCCGGTCGAGGGCGAGCGCGAGCGGCACGTACGCCACCGACAGCAGGACCACGGTGACGCGCCGGTGGCGTTCCAGATGGGCGCCCGCGCTGATGAGCGCGATGGGCAGCACGTTGCTCGCGAACAGGTGGTAGGCGCGGAGCTGGTCGAGGACGAAGCCGAGCGACACCAGGGCCAGGCACACGGCCGGCCACCGCCGGCGGACGGCGAGCGGAAGGCACTCCAGGGCGATCACCGCGTACGCCAACGCGTCGAACGGGCGGGCCGGCAGATCGCCGACCTGCGTGCCCTTGCCGTGGAGCGCCGGCAGGAGGGACGCGACGGCCAGCAGCAGCCCGAACAGCAGGTCCCGGACCACGACGTCGCACCGCCGCCACAGGTCCGTGGCACGCCGCAGATCGATCACCGGGCGAGCGTAGCGCTCGTGCCGCGCCGGAACGGGACCATGGTGCCACGGCGGCGGGCCAGCCACATGAACCCGGCCATCAGCAGCAGACCGGCCACCACCGCGTACGGGCTCGCCTCCGGACCGAACGCGCCGCCCGTGAGCAGGGCCGGGCCCGACGTCACACCGTGCAGCAACCCCTGCGTCGCGCCGTTGCCCGAGACCTCGGCGCTGAAGATGCCGGCCGCCGCGAAGTTCCAGCCGAAGTGCACGCCGATCGGCACCCACAGGGTACGGGTGGCGGCGTAGGCGGCGGCGAGCATGCCGCCCGCCTCGATCGCGACGGCGATCGCGCCCCACAGGTCGGCGTGCGGGTTGAACACGTGCGACAGGCCGAACAGCAGGCCGGTCAGCACGAGCGCGAGCCACGTCCCCATGCGTTCCTCGGCGATCCGGAACAGGATGCCGCGGAACAGCAGCTCCTCCGAGACCGCGGCGGCGGCCATGAAGCCGAACAGCCCGGCCGCGCCCGCCGGCGAGCCCGGGCCGTCGACGCGGTAGCCGCCGACGAGGGCGAGGTTCAGGACGACGGCCGCGAACAGCGCGACGCCGAGCAGCGTCCCCCGTGCGAGGGCGCGGGCCGCGCCGCGCGTCGCCACCTCCGCCGGCGCGCGCCGCTCGGACCACCGCACCACGCGGGCGTACACGAACAGCGCCAGGGCGGCCGTCCCCAGGCCGAGGAGCAGGGTGAGCGGCGGGCTTCCCTGTACCGCGCCCACGACCGCGCCGCCGGCGAAGGCGACCACCGCGACGGGCACGAGCTGTTTCAACAACCGCATGACGACTCCCTCACCTGACGGACGGTTCCACGGCGGAGGCCGCCGCGATGCCGGAAACGCTAGAGATGCGGCGGCCTGGAATCGTCCCCGTGCGGTGGACACTCTCGGGTAGCTCGTACGGGGGACGGCGGCCCTTCCCGCGGGCCGTGCTTGTCCCCCGCGCGAGCTACCGGTGAATGTCCACCGTGCGGTGAAGATCCAGACACCGCCCGGTCCGTAGCGTTGCGGGCGCAGCCACGGCGTTCCGGTCGCGTTCTTCCGCTCGCGCCCGCCGTGCGCATCACCCCGGCGTCGACGCTCACTGGAGGACCTCGTGCTCGGCAAGATCAAGACACCCGTTGTGGCCGTGCTGTGCTGCGTGGGGCTCGGGGCGGGGGTCGCCGGTTGCGACGGCGACGCGATGGACAACTGGGACCCCTTCGCCCCCTCCTCACCGACCTCCGGGGCCGCTGCGATCTCCGGCACCGAGAAGATCACCGTGGCGGGCCGGTCGGTGAACGTGTCCTGTTCGGGCGAGCCGGCGAAGGACAGGCCGGTCGTCGTCCTGCTGCACGGCGGAGGCGACGGGCTGGACAAGATGGCCGCCCTGCAGAAGGCGCTGAGCGCGAAGAACCGGGTCTGCTCCTACGACCGGCTCGGCGCGGGCGCGAGCGACCAGCCGGACGGCCCGCAGGACTTCGCCGGCACCGGCCGGATCCTGACCGGGGTGCTCGACCGCGTCGCCGGTGACCATCCGGTCGTCCTGGCCGGTCACTCGCTGGGTGGCCTGATCGCCGCCAGGTACGCCCCCGACCACCAGGACCGGGTCAAGGGGCTGGTCCTGTTGGACGCCACCCCGCCCACCATGACGAACGACATCGAGAAGGCGATCCCCGAGACCGCCGAGGGCCCGGCGGGCGAGCTGCGCACGCAGAACCTGGCGATCTTCCAGGGGCGGAACCCGGAGAAGCTCGTCGTCGCCGACGGCGAGGTCCGCTCCGCCGGTGACATTCCCGTCGAGGTCGTCCGGCACGGCAAGCCGTACCTGGAGGCCCTGCCCGAGTACGGGCCGCGCCTGGAGCGGGCGTGGGCCGCGGGCCAGCGCAAGTGGCTCGCCCTGTCCAGCCGCGGCAGGCTCAGCACGGCCGCGGACAGCGGGCACTACATCTACGTCGACCAGCCCGACGTCGCCGCCCGGGCCATCGACCGCGTCACCGCGGAGGCCGCCCGTCAGGCGACGCAGGGCGGATGACCTGCGCGGCGCTCACGGCCCTCTCAGGTTCTGATACAAGACTGGATCATGACCGCAGTGTTCGTCAGGTTCGCGCCCGAGGATGTCGATGACCTGGTCGCGTTCCTCAGTCCCCTGGCAGGACGAGCCCGGCGCCTGACGGTTCCCGCCGGACAGGGCGGCATCCCAGGCACCCGGCCGCGATGAGTTTCGGCGCCCCGCCGAGTCCTCACCCCGGACGACCCCTACGACCAAGGAGGAGTTTCATGGGCCAGGTCTTCTACTGGATGAACACCTCGATCGACGGCTACATCACCGATTCCGACGGCGACATGGCTTTCATGGACCCGCCCGAGGACTTCCGCCAGGAGGCGAACGACCATGTCCGCCGGACCGGCGCGTTCCTGTTCGGGCGGCGGCTGTACGAGGCGATGGAACAGCCCTGGACGCAGGACCTCGGCGGCGACGGCGCCCCGGCCGTCGAGCGGGAGTTCGCCGAGCTCTACAGGAAGACGCCGCGGTACGTCTTCTCCGACACCCTCCAGACCGTGCGCGACGGGGTCACGATCGTCCGGCGCGAGGACGCCGCGTCCGTGGTGACGCGCCTGAAGCGGGAGATCGACGGCCCCCTCCAGCTCGGCGGCCCCGAGCTGGCCGTCTCCCTGTTGGACCTGGTCGACGAGTTCTGGATGTACGCGTTCCCGGTGATGGTCGGGGGCGGCAGGCCGTACCTGCCCGTGCGGGAGAACCTGCGGCTGCGCCTGGTCGAGCACCGTTCCCTGGCCTCGGGAGTCACGTTCCGGCGCTACGTGCGCCCCTGACGGGCGGCCGGTTCCGGCGGTGGCGTGCCGCCCGGCCGCGACGACGGGCCGTCCTCGTGGCCGCCGAAGGAGCGCCGGTAGGCGGCGGGCGTCGTGTGCACCAGGGAGTGGAAGCGTCTGCGGAGGTTGGCGGCCGAGGACAGGCCGACCTTGGCCGCGATCGCCTCCACCGGCAGATCGGTCTCCTCCAGCAGGGCGCGCGCCGCCGTGACGCGTTGCTGGAGCAGCCATCGTCCGGGGCTGACCCCGAGCTGTTCGGCGAACCTGCGGGCGAGGGTCCGCGGGGAGACCTTGGCCCGGGCGGCCAGGTCGTCGAGGGTGAGGGGCGCGTGCAGCCGTTCGCCGGCCCAGTCGAGGATCGGCGCCAGGGACTCCGGCAGGCGGTCGGCAGGGGGCACGGTGCTGTACTGCAGCTGGCCGCCCTCGCGGTGCGGCGGCATGACCATGTGGCGGGCGACGTGCGCGGCGTAGGCGGCGCCGTGGTCGGCTCGGGCCAGGTGCAGGCACAGGTCGATGCCCGCGGCGGTGCCGGCGCTGGTCGCGAGGTCGCCCAGGTCGATGTACAGCGTGTCAGGTTCGACCCGGACGTCGGGGAAACGGGCCGCGAGCTCGGCGGCGAGCCGCCAGTGGGTGGTCGCCCTGCGGTGATCCAGCAGCCCCGTCTCGGCGAGCAGGAAGGCGCCCGAGCAGATCGCGACGAGGCGGGCGCCTCGCCGGTGGGCCCGCCGGACCGCGTCGATCACCGCGGGCGGAGCCGGGTCGTCGCGCCGGTGCCAGCCGGGGATCACCACCGTGTCGGCGGCCTCCAGCGCCGACAGGCCCTCGCCGACCGCCATGTCGTATCCCGCCAGGGTCGGCACGACCCCCGGACGTTCGGCGCACACCTGGAACGCGTACCGGGACGGCAGGCCGGGACGGCGCACGCCGAAGACCTCGGCGGCGCACGCCAGCTCGAACGTGGACTGCGGCGGCAGGACCAGCGCGACCACTCGCTGAACACTCATGGCAAGAAAATACCCGCAGACGTCAATCCAGACACTGGGCGGGGGCCGCGTCCGCCGGGACGATGGCGTCATGACGCAAGAGACGAGTGACGTACAGATCCTGCATGTCGACGAGGTCGACCCCGTCGAGGTCGTTCCCGGGATCATCCGGCGGCGGCTGCCCGCCACCGAGTGGGCCCGCGGCTGGATGTACGACTTCGCCCCGGGGACCGAATGGCCCGAGGTGGACGTGCACGAGGGCGAGGAACGCTATTACGTGATCTCGGGCGAGTTCATCGACCGGGGGCGGCGGCTCGGACCGGGCAGCTACGTCGTGTTCGCGCCGGGCAGCACGCATCGCCCGCGTACGGAGACCGGCGCCCGCATGCTGGGCATCAGCATCCTCACCCGGTAACCGTCATTGAAAGTGAGACGTGCGCGCGTTTCCATCCGTACGCGAAAAGACAGAATAATCCTTGCGCCTCATGACGGGACGGGTAAAGCTCTTCGGGGCGAGCCGCCGCCGGATCGCTCTGGAACTCATTATCCTTCGGTGAGGGCAACGAGTAATGGAGAACCTGAGTGCCGAACTGCGTCTGCGACGTGAACAGGCCGGCCTGACCCAGCAGGAACTCGCCGCCCGGTCCGGGGTGAGCGTCGCCGTGATCCGCGACGTCGAGCAGGGCCGCACGCGCCGTCCGCGCGCCAAGACCCTGCGTCGCCTGTCGGACGTCCTTCCGCTGGTCACGTCCGGATCGGGCGATCCCCTCGGCGGTCCGGCGGCGTCGTCGGCGGTCTGGCTGCGCATACTGGGCCCGCTCGAAGCGCTGACGCACGGATCGTCGGCCGCGTTGGGCGGTGAGCGGCAGAGAGGCATTCTCGGACTGCTCGCGTTGTCCGCGAACCAGGTCGTGCCGATGGAATCCATCGCCGACGCATTATGGGGTGACGCGGCCGGCGACGGTCATGTACGAGCGGTGCACGGCCATGTCAGCAAGCTTCGCCGCACATTGCATCACGGGGCCCGGGACAAGAAACTCATCATTTGCCGTCAGCACGGTTATCAGCTGTCCGTGACGGACGGCGAGGTGGACGTCCTGGCGTTCCGGCGGCTGGTTCGCCAGGCGCGGGAACATCGCGACAGGGCCGAGCTCGACGCGGCCGCGGTGTCGTTCGGGCAGGCGATGGACCTGTGGCGGGACAGCCCGCTGCTGGACGTCCCGGCGCTGCACAACCATCCGAGGGTGTCCGCGTTGAGCGCCGAGCGGGTGACGGCCGCGCTGGAGTTCGCTGAGGTGGCCGACTCGCTCGGCCGGCACGAGCTCGTCCTGTCGCCGCTGCGTGCGATCACGCAGGTGGAACGGCTGCACGAACGGGCGCACGCGCGGCTGATGATCGCGCTGGCCGGCTGCGGCGAGCAGGCCGCCGCGCTGGAGGTGTTCAGCGGGATCAGCCGGCGACTGGTCGACGACCTGGGGGTGTCCCCGGGCCCGGAACTCGTGGACGCGCAGCTCCACGTGCTCCGGCAGGGAGTGGGCGACGCCGTGGAGCTCCGGACGGCGGAGCCGGGCACCGGCACGCCCGCCGCTCCTCGCGAGCTGCCCCCCGTGGTGCCGGGTTTCGTCGGGCGGTCGGGGCTGATCGACGCGCTCGTGCGCGACGTGGTCGGCAGGCGTCCGCAGCCGATCCTGATCTCCGGCTGTGGCGGCATCGGCAAGTCGGCGCTGGCGGTCAAGGTCGCCTGGCAGGCCGCCCGCCATTTTCCCGACGGGCAGTTCTACCTCAACCTGCACGGCTCGACGCCGGACCTCGAACCGCTGGAACCCCTGCGCTCCCTCGGCCGCCTGCTGCGGTCGCTCGGCGTGGACCGGGCCGCCGTCCCCACGGACGTGGACGAGGCCGCCGCCCAGTTCCGGTCCCGCACCGCCGGTCGCCGCATGCTGTTCGTCTTCGACAACGTGCTGGACGTCCGGCAGGTACGCGCGCTCCTCCCGGCGAGCCCGACCTGCGGCGTCATCGTGACCAGCCGCAGGACGCTCGCCGCGCTGGAGGGCCGCGTCCCGTACGAGCTGGAGGTGCTGCCCGAGGAGGACTGCCGCGCCCTGCTGACCCGCCACGCCACCGACCCCTCCACCGATCCCTCCACCGGCCCCTCCACCGGGCCGGACGACATCGAGGCCCAGAACGCCGTCGCCCGGCAGTGCGCCTACCTGCCGCTGGCGCTCTCGATCGCGGCCGCCCGGCTGTCGGTGCGGCCCGCGTGGACCTGGCGGACGCTGGCCGAGAGGCTGGCCGAGGAGGGGCGGCGGCTCACGGAGCTGGAGCTGGAGGACCGCGCGGTCAGGGCCAGTCTCATGGTCAGCTACCGGGATCTCGACCCGGCGCAGGCCCGCATGTTCCGGTGCATGAGCCTGCTCGGCGTCACCGAGCTCGGCGTGGACACCGCCGCCGCCCTCGCCGGCCTCCCGGTCCCGACCGCCGAGGACCTGCTCGACCAGCTCACCGAGGCGCATCTGGTGCAGACCGCCGCCCCCGGACGTTACTGCGTGCACGACCTGACCCGGCTCTTCGCCCGGGAGCTCGCCGCGGAGCACGACCCGCCGGAGGAGCGGCGACATGCCGTCCTGCGCGCGCTGCGCAGCCGGCTGGCCGTCGCCAGGGACGCGAGCAGCCAGGTGATCCCCGTCGCCGTGTGGCGTACGACGCTGGGGCCCGAGACGCCCGGCGCGGGGCCGGGCTTCCGCGACCGCCACGAGGTGTACGCGTGGGTCGACGCGGAGGCCGCGCAGCTTCCGGCGGTGCTGGGCAGCGCGGCGGCGCTGGGCGCCGACGACCTGGTCACGGCCCTGTCGGCGGCGCTGTTCTTCCCGCTGTACGAACGAGGGCGGTGGCGGGAGCTGTGGGAGGTCAGCGAGATGGGCGCCGCCGCGGCCGACCGCGTGGGCGACCCCCACCACCGGGCGGTCACCCACGGCGACCTCGGTTACGTGCTGGCCGACCTCGGCCGGCTGGACGAGGCGCTGGTCCACCTGAAGGTGTCACTCGCACAACACCGGCTGACCGGCAACCGCCGGGGAGAGGCCGCCCAGCTCGACCGCTTGGGGGTCGTCCACAGCAGGCTGGGCCGGTTCGCGGAGGCCGTCGGCCACTTCCGCCTCTCGGTCGACCTGGAGAGCGGCCAGGGCAACCGGTACGGCGAGGCGATCACGCTCACCAACCTCGGGCTCACCTACCTGCGCAGCGGCGACCCGGAGGCGGCCGTCACGGCCTTCTGCGACGCCCTGTCCGGCACCCGCGAGATCGAGGACCTGGTGGGTACGGCCATCGCGCTCGGCTACATCGCCGAGGCCAACCGGCGCATGGGCCGCCACCGGGAGTCGGAGCGCTACTTCCGGATGGCGCTGGACGCCGACCGCGCGGCCGACGACCTCGGCAGCTGCACGGAGGCCCGCCACTGGTGGGGCCTGGGCCTGGTGCACCGTGCGCTCGGGGCGGAGGATCGTGCCCGGGAGTGCCGGCGCAACGCCGTGACGATCCTGCACGACCTCCGGCTCATCAGCGCCGGCGAACGGTCCCGCATCGAGACCGGCGACGACCCGGGCACGCCGGACGTCATCCTCAGGAACCTGTGAGCGCGGCGGCCGTACTCCTTCCCGTACCGGGGGCCGCATTCGGCCGCAGGGCCGACGTCGTCGCAGGTCACCGCGCCTTTCGGGTGCGGGATTCCGCGCGCCGGCGGCCGCCACAAAATCGCAAGATTCGCCGTTCAGGATGGAGTGATCCATCGAGGAACGGCGAGCCCGGGCCTCGCTGACGACCAGTTGGTGAAGGAGAGCGGAACCATGATCGCGACGATCACGAGAATCAGCGACCGCCTGCTGGAGCGGGTCGTGCCCAAGGCCGAGGCGTCGGCGACCGCGGCCGGCTGCACCTGGCGGTACATGTGCTGCACCATGGGCGGCCAGGTCGTCTACGGCAAGAGGCTGTACGACCTCGTCCACGGCACGAACTGCTCCGCGTGCACGGTCATCTCCAGCTACTGCTAGCCGTTGAGCGCTTGTCCGCCCGGCCGGGCGGGCAAGCGCGTTTTGATCTCCGTATCGAGGAAATCTGGTGGAGTTTGTCGCTTATGGCGGCCAGTGTCTGATCGGTGTCGTCTTCGCGATGTCGGCACTGAGCAAGGTCCGCGGCCGCACGGCGTTCGCCGAGTTCGTCCGGGCGACCGGCGCCCTTCTCACCGCCCTGCTGGGGCACGGCACGGGACCGCGGACCGCCCGCCGGGCCGCGGTCGTGGTCGTCGTGGCCGAGTCGGCCGTCCCGGTGCTGATCGCCGCGCAGGTCCTTCATCCGCTCGCGTCCGTCGCGGGGTCGGCCGCCGCCGCCGTCCTGCTCGGCCTGTTCAGCGCGGCGATCGTCCGCGCCCTGCGTCGCGGCGTGCGCACGTCCTGCCGGTGCTTCGGGACGTCCCAGGCCCCCTTGGGACGACGCCATCTGGCCCGCAACCTCGGCCTCCTGGCGGTGGCCCTGACCTGCGGAGCCGCCCACCCGCAGGCATGGTCTCAACCGGCCGGCACGGCGGTCGCGGGCGGCGCGGGACTGGTGCTGGCCGTGCTCGTCAGCCGGCTGGACGACCTGGTCGAACTGTTCGTGTCCCCGGCGGCGAACGCCGGACCGGTGCCGAAAGGAGAACGTCATGTCGATGCTCGTCACCGGGATGATCCTGGTGGGGGCGCTGTGCCTCTTCGACCTGGTGCTGACGCTGGGAGTGGTCAGACGGCTGCGGGAGCACACCGACCAGCTCCAGAGCCTCCTGTCCCACGGTGACCGTTCGCCGGGGAGGGTCCGCGGGAGCGTCGGCGACTTCCTGGCCACCACCGTCGACGGCGAGCCGGTCTCCCGCGACCTGCTGACGGGCGAGACCCTGGTCGCCTTCTTCAGCCCCGGCTGCACGACGTGCCGGGAGACGCTGCCGGAGTTCGTCGAGTTCGCCCGCGGCCTGCCGGGCGGGCGGCGGCAGGTCCTCGCCGTCCTCGCCGGTGACCGGGAGGACAGCGACGAGATGGTCCGCACGCTCACTCCGGTGGCCCGCGTGGCCGTGGAGGAGTTCGACGGCGAGCTCAGCCGGGCCTTCGCGGTCGACGGGTTCCCCGCGCACTACGTCGTCGACAGCACCGGCGCGCTGCTCGCCACCGCGCCCGACGTCGCCCTGCTGCGGGCCACGAGGGCTGCGTGAGCCGGGAGCCCCGGACATCCCCCGGCGCGTTCGCGGCCACCGCGACGCGCGCCGTGGCGCTGACGTTCCGTTCGGCGCCCCTGCACGGCCTGGCGTACCTGGTGTGCACGGCGGCGGTCGCGGTGGTCCCGATCGCGGTGGCCTGGCTGACGAAGACCGTCCTGGACCGGTTGACGTCCGCGCCGGGCTCGCCGTCCGGGCTGGTGGGGCCCGCGGTCGGGCTGGCGGCGGCGGGGGTCGCGCTCGGGGTCGTGCCGCGCGTCGCCCAGTACCTGCGGGCCGAGATGGAGCGCAGGGCCGCCCTCCGGGCGCACGACGAGCTGTTCGCGGCGGTCGAACGGGTGGCGGGGGTGGCCAGGTTCGAGGATCCGCACTTCCAGGACCGGCTCCGGCTGGCCCAGCAGAGCGCGTCCGCGCCGGCCAGGACCGCCGACGCGGTGTTCGAGGTGGTACGCGGGGCGCTCACCCTGGGCGGGTTCCTCGGCTCGCTGACCGTGATCAGCGCGAAGTTCACCGTCGTCGTGCTGGCCGCCGCCGTCCCCACGGTGGTCCTGGAGCTGCAGCTGTCCCGGCGGCGCGCTGCGATGATGTGGCGGATCGGCCCGATGGAACGGCGGCAGATGTTGTACGGCGACCTGCTGGCCAGCGCGGCGGCGGCCAAGGAGATCCGGCTGTTCGGCCTCGGCGCCTATCTCCGCGGCCGGCTGGTCGCCGAGCGGCGCGCCGCCGACGACGCCCGGCGGCGGACGGACCGGCGGGAGGTCGTCGTCCAGGGGGCGCTGGCGGCGCTGTCGGCGGTCATCGCCGGTGGCGGCCTGGTGTGGGTCGTCGTCGCGGCCGGGCGGGGGCAGGTCACGGTGGGTGACGTGTCGATGTTCGTGGCCGTCGTCGCCGGACTGCAGGGGGCGCTCGGCGGGCTGATCACGTCGATGGCCGGGGCGCACCACCAGGTGCTCCTGTTCGGCCACTACGTCGCGGTGGTCGACGCCGGGCCGGACCTGCCCGCGCCGGACGATCCGGCGCCGCTGCCCGCGCTTCGCCACGGCATCGAACTGCGCGACGTCTGGTTCCGCTACAACGACGACCATCCGTGGGCGCTGCGCGGCGTCACCCTCTTCCTCCCCCATGGTGCCTCGACGGCACTGGTCGGCCACAACGGCGCGGGCAAGAGCACGCTGGTCAAGCTGCTGTGCCGGTTCTACGACCCCACCCGGGGGGCGATCCTCTGGGACGGGGTGGACCTGCGCGACGTGCCCGTGGAGGAGTTGCGCCGCCGCGTCGGCGCGGTGCTCCAGGACTTCATGACCTACGACTTCAGCGCGGCCGACAACATCGCCATGGGCGACCTGACGGCGCTCGGCGACCTGGAACGCATCCGCGGCGCGGCCGTCCGGGCCGGGATCGACGGCACCCTGTCCCGCCTGCCCCAGGGCTACGGGACGCTGCTGACCCGGCTGTTCTTCGCCGACGACGAGGCCGACGACCCCGGGAACGGGGTGATGCTGTCCGGCGGCCAGTGGCAGCGGGTGGCGCTCGCGCGGGCCTTCCTCCGCGAGGACCGGGACCTGATGATCCTCGACGAGCCGAACGCGGGCCTGGACCCCGAGGCCGAGCACGAGGTGCACGAGCGGCTGCGGAGGATGCGCGACGGCCGCAGCAGCCTGCTCATCTCCCACCGCCTCAGCACGATCCGGGACGCCGACCTCATCGTCGTCCTGTCCGGCGGGCTGGTCGTCGAGCAGGGGCGGCACGCCGACCTGCTCGCCGCCCAGAGCACGTACGCCCGGCTGTTCACCGTTCAGGCGGCCGGTTACGCCGAGGAGCCGGTGGAGCCGGTGACGCGATGAGTGGAGGGGAACGCCGTTGAGACCCGCCTTCGCCCTGCTGACGGCGGTGGGGTGTGTGCTCGGGGCGTCGGCCGCGGTCGCCGTCCGGCTGCGCCGTCGCTACCTCGTCATCACGGTGGCCGGCGTGAGCATGGAACCGGCCTACCGCGACGGCGACCGGGTGCTGGTCCGGCGGGCGTCCCTGGACGCGGTCCGGCGCGGCCAGGTGGTGCTGCTCGCCGGCAGCCTCACGGAGATGTGGCCGGAGATGGCGGCCGAGGCCGCACTCACCACCGACCCCCGCGCGCCGTCGGGCCGATCCGTGAACGGCCGGGAGCCGTCCGGCAGGCCCGTCGCGGCGCGGGAGCCCGTGGACGAGCCGTTCCGGGTGGTCAAGCGCGTGACCGCCGTGCCCGGCGACCCGGTCCCCCATGAGGTCGCCTCCTTGCCGGACGCTCCCGGCCGGGTCGTGCCCGACGGATGCCTGGTCGTGCTCGGCGACAACGCCGCCGCCTCACGCGACTCGCGGCACTTCGGCTACGTACCGGCGGACTGGCTGCTCGGCGTGGTGGTCCGGCGCATCGCCCCGGCGCCCGGCGTCAGGCACGAGGACGGCGGACGCGCGGCACGGGCTGGCCACGCCGGGCCGCCTCGGCCGCCAGCCGCTTCCTGAGCAGCCTGCCCTGGCCGAGGAACGAGCGGCCGCGCTCGCGGCGGTCGCCCGGCAGGCTCCAGTCGTTCAGCGCCCGCTCTACCCGCACGCTCAGCCGGTCGCCCGCTCCGGCCGCGCTCCCGACCAGCACCACGTTCTCCTGCCACTCCATGGCCGGGCCGTGCCGGTGGAAGGTCAGGCACACCGGCCCGTCGGCCGCCTGGACGCCTGCGGGCAGCCGCAGGTCGAAGCCGTCCCCGGTCCGTAGGGCCGATCGGGTGCGCACGGCCAGCGGCATGCCGTCGGCGACCATGGTGACGACGGGCCCGCCCAGGCGGGCGGCACGGTCGGCGAAGGGCCGCCAGTCCACCGGCGGCGCGGACCGGCTCGGCAGCCGGGGGCCCGTGGGGGCCGGGTCGGAGGCGGGCGCCACGACCCGCGCCGGGCTCGTCCAGACGTCGGGCGTCCTGGACAGGTCGCCGTCGGGCCACCGGACGATCCGCTCGGGGGTCACCTCCACCCAGATGCGGGCGAAGTACCATCCCAGCCGCTTCACCACGAACCACGGCATCCCGGCGAACCCTGCGCCGGTCTTGGCCATCGACTCGCGGACGTACCGGTCGGTGCCGGCCTGCAGGTCCGCGTCGCGTACGGTCGCCCGGCCCTGCACGAGGACGACGGGCGCCCGGTCCGGGCCGCCGTCCCCGGAGCAGAGCAGCGCGACGCGCGGGTCACGGCGGGCGCGCTCGGCCTTGTCCGGGTAGGTGAGCCCGGTGCTCACGTCGAACGTGCCGCCCGCGCCGACGTACGGCGTGACGGGCCAGGTGACGGGCCGGCCGTCGCGGGTGAGCGAGGCGTACTCGCAGACCAGGGCGCGGTCGAAGATCTCGGCCACCTCGTACGCGGCCGGTGCGGATGTCGGTACGGACGCGGTCATCACGGCTCCAGGATCGTGATCGCGGGGACGGGGGCGGCGTACAGGCGGGCGAAGCGCCGCCGGTAGGCCGGCCACCAGAACAGGCGGAACATCAGCCGGGCCACCACCGGCAGGTCGGCGTACGACGCCGCGAGCAGGCCGGCGTCCGCGCTGGAGGCGAGCCAGCCGAGGATGACGGGGACCCGGCGGCGGCCGAAGTCGTCCATCGCCCGGCGTCTGTCGGCCTCGACGTCGGCGGGGGTGAGGTGGCCGAGCATGAGCGGCACGGCGGTCCGCTCCTCGTGGTCGAGGTGCTCGTTGACGAGCTCGTGCAGCCGCCGCAGCGTGGGCGCGCGCTCGGCCAGGGGCGTCCGGCGGTCGGCGGCGGCCTCGATGAGCGGGTCGAGCAGGGAGTGCTCGGACTCCAGCTCGGCCAGCGCGTGCGCCGCCTCCGGGGCGCGGCCGGCGAGCTTGGGCCACAGGGTGGCGTCCTCGTGCGAGTGGTGGGCGTGCAGCATGTCGAGCACGAGCGCGAGCTGCTCCTCCAGCAGCTCCTCGTGCGCGTCGTCACGCGGGTCGCCGCACGCCTCGGCCAGGCGGCCGAACTCGGCGCGGAAACCGGCGTGCATCATCAGGAAGCCGGTCAGGTGTTCTGGTGTGATCATCAGTCTGTTCCCTCACGTGTCGGGAACAGAGTGCGCGGCCCGTCTCTATGTGCACTTGTCGAGGGCTTGGCGGGCCCTTGTCAGCCAGTAGGCCGCGCCCGCCCGTTCCAGCAGGCGCACCGCCGCCCGCAGGTGGGCGCGTGCCCCGTCGCGGTCGCCGAGCGCCAGCAGCGCCTCCCCCAGGTGGCCGTCGTACGCGCCGTCCACCGTGGTGCAGGTGCCGTTCACGTGCAGCAGCCCGGCGAAGGGGCGGAAGGCGTCGTAGACCTCCCGCACGACGTCCGCCTCGCCGAGCCGGATCGCCGCGTGCAGCCGGCACATGGTGGCCATCGCCCAGTGGTAGTCGCGCGGCGGCGCAGGCGTCTCGCGCAGGAGCCGGCGGGCGCGTTCGTGCTCGCCGAGGTCCGCGAGCCCGCTCGCCAGGGCGTAGGCGGGCCCCGCCAGGCCGGTGCGCCGGGCCGCCTCCTCGATCCAGGCCACCTCCTCACCGAGGCGGTCCTGCTGGATGAACGTCTCGGCCCGTTCGGCGAGCATGGACACCTCGAAGTAGGCGAGGTCGGCGAACGACAGCGTGGCCCTGACGGGCTCGACGTGCCGGGCCGGTTCGGGCACGCCCTGGAACAGGTCGAGCCCCACGTGCGCCACCGCCGCCTGCAACGCCAGCGTGGGATTGTGCAGCTCGCGCAGCGGCGTGCCGAGCTCCGCCAGCAGCTCCCGGGCCTGCGCGACGCTGCCGTGCACCGTGAGATGGACGACGAGGTGGAGCTGGGCGATCACTCTGAGCTGGGCCGACAGGTCCGGCTCCGCCAGCAGCCGCCGGGCGGTCCCGGCACGTTCCTCGATGAAGTCCTGTCCCTGCATGGCGACCAGCCGCAGGTGGAGCACGCGCCGCAGCAGCTCCCGGTCGCCCAGCCGCTCGGCCGCCGCCACGGCCGCCGACGACACCGCGCCGACCTCGTCCTCGCGACCGGTCTGCGCGAGCACGACGGCCCGTACGGCCTGCGCCGTCGCCCAGGCCGGCGAGGACGGCGGCAGCTCGCGCACGGCCCGGTCCGCCGCCTCCCGCAGGGCGGCCACGTCCAGGCCGTACCGGAAGGGCACCCAGACGCCGTGGCCCATCGCGATGTCGGCGGCCCTGACGGCCCGGTCCAGGTCGTCGCCTGCCATGGCGAGCGCCTGCTCGACCGCCTCGTAGCCCTCGTCGTACCGGCCGGCGGCATAACGGCTCTCCGCCAGCCCGACGGCCAGCTCGAACCGCTCGCCCGCGCCGGCCCCGGCGGGCTCGGCCGCCGCCAGCGCCTCCTGCCAGGACACGGCCGCGTCGTCGGGCGCGTGCCGCCGCAGGGCCGCCCGCGCGGCGCGGGCGGCGTAGTCCATCGCCATGCGGGCGGGCTCGGCCCCCAGCTCCGCCGCCGCCAGCCAGTGCCGCGCGATCACCGCCGCGCGGTCGTCCCGGTCCCCGTGCAGCTGGGTCAGGACGCTCGCGACCTGCTCGTGCACCCGCGCCCGCCACAGCCGCGACCGGCGCGACGACAAGGCGTCGGTCACCAGGGCGTGCGCGAACTCGTAGCCGCCCAGCCGGTAGGACGACTCCCGGATCAGCCCGGCGGAGAGCGCCGCGTCGAGCGCCGGCAGCAGGTCGCCGACCGTGCCGCCGGCGACCCGGGCCAGGACGACCGCCTCGAACTCGTCGCCCATCACGGCGGCGAGCTCCAGCACGCGGGCCGCCTCCTCCCCCAGGCCCGCCACCCGGTGCAGCACGACGTCCAGCACGCCTCGGGGCAGCTCCTCGCCCGCGCGGGCCAGCTCGGCGAGGAAGAACGGGTTCCCGGCGGTACGCCGGCGCAGCTCCTCGGCCCCGCCGCTGCCCGGGTCGCGGCCGGACAGCTCCCGGACCAGCGTGCGCACCTCGTCGGCGGCGAGCCCGTCCAGACCGAGCCGGCGCGCGCCGAGCCGCGACAGCGCCGACAGCGTGGCGGTGAGGGCCGACGCCTCGTGCCGCCGGAAGGTCGCCACCACCAGCAGGCCCGGCCGGGCGGTGGAGGCCACGTGGACCAGCAGCCGCAGCGTCGCGTCGTCGGCCGCGTGGACGTCCTCCAGCACGACGACCGCCGGGCCGACGGCGGCCAGGAACGTGCCGACCGCCTCGAAGAACCGCAGCCGCGCCCCCTGCGCGTCGGACGCCGGGACGGCCGCCGGCCCGCCCGACAGGAACGTGCCGACCTCGGCGGGCAGGGCGGCCCGCGGGGCCGCGGCGGCGAGGTCGCGCAGGACCCGTTCCCACGGCCACAGCGCGGGCGCGGTCTCGTGGTCGGGGCTCGCCCCCCATCCGACGGGCACGTCGGCGGTCGCGCGGAAGCGCTTCAGCAGGCTCGTCTTGCCGACGCCCGGCTCGCCGTCCACCAGGACGACCTGCCCGGCGGCGGACGACGCCTTCGCCGCCTCGGCCAGGAGCTCCAGCGCGCCCTGCCTGCCGACGAAGGGCGGCCGGTCCGCGGGAGGCTCGGGGGTCCCGGCCGTCCGTGCCCGCGGTCGCTGCGGGGAAGACGGGGAAGACGGGGTGGCGGGGCGGTCCGGCGCGAGCGGGGTGGCGGGGCGGTCCGGCGCGAGCAGTGCGGCGTCCTGGCGCAGCACCGCGCCTTCGAGGTCGCGCAGCCGCGGCCCCGGGTCGATGCCCAGCTCCCCGGCGAGCACCTGCCGCACCCTGCGCAGGCACGCGAGGGCCGCCGCCTGCCGGCCCGCCCGGTAGTGGGCCAGCACCAGCAGTTCCCAGGCCCGCTCGCGCAGCGCGTGCTCGCGGACGAACGGGTCCAGCCGCGCGACCACGTCCGTGTGGCGGCCCAGTTCCAGCAGGGCGGCGGCCAGCCCTTCCACGGCGTCCAGGCGTACCTGTTCCAGACGGGCGATCTCGGGCTGCGCCCACTCCAGCGCGCGCACGTCCGCGTACGGGTCGCCCCGCCACAGGTCGAGCGCCTCGGTGAGGGCGTCCGCCGCCTGCTCGTGCCGTCCGCCGGCCAGGTGGCCGGACCCGGCCGACACGAGCGTCCCGAAGTCGGCGGTGTCGAGGGCGAGGCCGGCGGTCATCAGGCCGTACCCGTCGGCGGCGCTCACCAGGACGGCCGGGGTCGTGCCCGGCCGCCGGTCGGGCTCCAGGCGGCGGCGCAGGTTGGAGACGTACACCTGGAGGCTCGCCTGGGCGCTCGGCGGCGGGTCGCCGGACCACAGCCGGTCGGCCAGGAGGTCGGCGGGGAGCACGCGGCCGGCGTGCATGACGAGGAGGGCCAGCAGGGCTCGCTGCTTCGGCGGTCCGACCGGTACGGCCTGCCCGGCCACGACGAGTTCCATGGGCCCGAGGACGTTCAGCCGCACGCGCCCATGGTAGGGGCCGCCGTTGAACCGGTCCAGATGCCGCATTTCCCACACCGCCCGGCCCGCCCAGACCGGCTTGCCGGGCGGACCCGGCTCAGGCCGGGGCGGGCAGGTCGATCGCGGCGAGCCTGGCCGGGTCGGAGACGATGTGGATGCGGGAGATCCGGCCACCGGTGACGACGAAGGCGATGACGGACAGCGGGGTTCCGTCGGCGCGCCAGGACATGTGCCCGGGGATGCCGTTGACCAGCACGGGCCGCTGGACGGCGACCTCGCCGCCGAACCTGCGGGCGCCGGTCGCGACCGCCGTGGCGCCGAGGGTGACGACCATGCCGCCGGGGGTGTCGACGGTCAGCTTCACGTCCGGGTCGAGGACGCGCAGCAGCGCCTCGAAGTCGCCGCCGAGCGCGGCGGCGCGGAACGCCCGGACGGCCTCCCGATGCTCCCGGCCGGAGCTCACGGGCCGGTCCGTGGCCCGTACCTTGCGGCGGGCGCGGGCGGCGGCCGTCTTGGCGGCGTCGGCCGACCTGCCGAGGATCTGGCCGATCTCCTGGAACGGCACCGCGAACAGATCGTGCAGGACGAACGCCAGCCGCTCGCCCGGGGAGAGCGAGTCGAGCACGACGAAGAGGGCCAGTCCGACCGAATCGGCCAGCACCACCTGCTCGTCCGGCGCGGGTTCGTCGGCGGGCGTCACCACGAGGTCCGCGAACTCCTGCCCGTAGGCCGTCTCGGGGTGGGCCCGGCGGGATCTCAGGAGGTCCAGGCTGATGCGGCCGACCACGGTGGTCAGCCAGGCCGCCAGGTTGTCGATGGCCGCCTCGTCCTGGCGGACCAGGCGCATCCAGGCTTCCTGGACCACGTCCTCGGCGTCGGCGTGCGAGCCCAGCACGCGGTACGCGACGGCGCGCAGCCGGTCGCGCTGGGCCTCGAACGCCTCGGTCAGCAGGCCGGACGGGTGGACGTTCACGGCTTCCGCTGCTGCCGGAGCGAGACCCGGTTGCCGTCCGGGTCCACCGCCTCGACGCGCACGCCGAACGGGTAGTCCACGGGTTCCGGCTCCTCGAAGGTGACACCGCGCCGGCGCATGATCTCGAAATCCTTGCGCAGGTCGTCGGATTCCAGGATCAGCGGGCCGGGCGAGCCGTTGCGGTCCGCGCCGCCCGGTTGTCCGGCGGAGTCGGCGTGCGGCCACAGGAGGATCTGCACCGGGCTGCCGGGGACGCCCACGGTGAGGAATCGCCCGCCGGGCGCGGGGGCGTCGATGCGCTTCTCCAGGCCGAGGCCCTCGGTGTAGAACTCCAGCGCGCGGTCCTGGTCGGTGACGTAGACCGTCGTGTACATGATGGTGGTCAGCATCCTGCTCTCGTTTCACTCGTCGGTGCGACGACCGTTCGTTCTCGGTCGTCACCCCCATGACGAGCGCCGGCGGGAAAAGGTAACACGGCTGGTCCGTCCCGAGTCGCCGGCCCGGCGCAGTCACGGCTTTACGCGGGGGGAAAACTCGTTCACGATCACTGCGAGGGGGTGCCGGCTCGATCAGAAGGGAGCCCCATGCGGCTCTGCAGACGGTCCTTGGGAGCGATTGGCCTCACCCTCGGATTCCTCACTCTGGCGTTGTTCCTCGCCGTGCCGGCGATCGGCCCGACCGGGGGGACGGCGCTGGCCTCCGTCCCGAAGGCGAAGGGCGTCCCTGTGGCGCAGGGCGTTGCGGCGAAGGGGGTCGCGGTGTCCACCGACGCGCCGCCGACCCGTCCCGGCGGGCTGCGGCCCTGTCCGGTGCCGTTCGCCGCCAACCCCACCGGTTACGCCTCCATCTGCTGGTCTGCCTCCTCGGACGACACGGGGATCGCCGGCTACGACCTGTACCGCCTGGACCCGGGCGGCTTCGTCCTCGCCAACACCACGACCAGCACCGTCGGCGGCTTCTCCGGCGAGCTGAACCACCTGTACACGATGTACGTCGTGGCCAGGGACCTGGCGGGGCACCTCAGCCCGCCCTCCGCCCTGATCACCGTCCCGGCGACGCTCGGGATGACCCCGACCACCTCGCCGACCCCGCTGCCGGGCGACCACGTGCCGCCGTCCAAGCCGTCCGGGCTGCGTGACGCCTGCCTTCAGGACTATCCGGGCGTCACGTTCTGCTGGCAGCCGTCGAGCGACAACGTGGCGGTGACGGCGTACGACGTGTACCGCGAGACCGCGACGGCGTACGACAAGGTCGGCACGGTCCTGCCGCCGAGCCTGGACTTCGCCGAACCCGGCCTGGTCGTCGGGCAGCGTTACACCTACGTCGTGGTCGCCGAGGACGCCGCCGACAACCTCAGCGTGCCGTCGGACCCGTTGTCCGCGCTGGCCAGGGAGGGTCTTCCGTCGCCGAGCCCGTCGACCGGGCCGGCGTGCACGGTGACGTACCGCGCGATGACGGCCGGGCCTCGCCTGGACGCCGAGATCGTCGTGCGCAACACCGGCACGGCCGCGGTCGACGGGTGGACGCTGACGGTCGACTACCCGGCGGCGGCCGCCGTGCGCCTCGTCTCGGGCTGGTCCGCGAACTGGACCCAGGCCGGTACGGGGGTGGCCGCCGCGAACAAGCCGTGGAACAAGGTCATCGCCGTCGGGTCGGCGACCCAGGTCGGGTTCACCGCGGCGTTCAGCGGGGCGCCGCCTTCGCCGGTGAGCTTCGCCCTCAACGGGAAGACCTGCGCCACCGGCTGACCTACGCCCGGCTTCGGGGCTGCACGTCGGGGCCGATCACGACGGTCAGCCCCGACGCTGCTCGCCGGGGCCCCAGCGAGCGTGCGCCCGCGGTGACGGGGGGCCGTGTCATCGTCGGCCGCAGCTCACGCTCGTAGTGCGTCGAGGAGGCGGGACAGGGCCGCCTGGGTGTCGGCCAGGTCGTCGGGGGCGGACTGCGCCAGCCAGAGCGCGGCCTCGTTCATCGCCCCCGACAGCAGGCGGGCCAGCGGCGCGACCGGCTGGGCGGGGATGGAGCCGTCCGCGACGAGGGCGGCCAGCGCCTCGGTCAGATGCCGGACACTGGTGGCCTCGTCGATCGCGCGCCACTCGTTCCAGCCGAGCACCGCCGGGCCGTCGATCAGCATGATCCGCTGCACCTCGGGGTCGGCGCCGGCCGCGACGAACGCCGCGCACCCCGCCTTGAGCTGCGCCCACGGATCGCCCTCGGCCTCGGCCGCCGCGGCCACCCGGTCGGCCACCTCGCGCTGCACCTGTTCCAGCACGGCCCGGAAGAGCTCGGGCTTGCCGCTGAAGTGATGGTAGAGAGCGCCCTTGGTGACGCCGGACTCACCGACGATCTCCGCCAGGCCCACCCCGGCATAGCCCTTGGTCGCGAACAGGCGTCTTGCCGTGATGAGCAACGTACGCCGCGTGCGTTCCTTCTGCTCCGTCCTGGTCACTGCGTCCCCTTTGACATACCGACGGTATCCCAACTAGCGTACACCCACATACCGTTGGTACGTGAAACTTGGAAGGAGCAGCGCATGGAACTGAGCAGCGTGTATCCGGTGGTGTGCACGGCCGATCTCGCCGCGTCGAAGGACTTCTACGTCCGGCTGTTCGGATACGAGGTGACCTTCGAGGCCGACTGGTACGTGAGCCTGCGCCGCGGGCCGTACGAGCTCGCCCTGCTCGACCACCGGCACCCGACGCTGCCCGCCGCCTACCGCCGGCCGGTCGCGGGACTGCTGATCAACTTCGAGGTCGCGGACGTCGACGCCGAATGGGAGCGGCTGGTCGTGCGCGAAGGGCTGGCCCCGGAGCTGACGTTGCGCGACGAGGACTTCGGCCAGCGGCACTTCATCGTCGCCGACCCCAACGGCGTCCTCGTGGACGTGATCACGCCGATCCCGCCCTCAGGCGAGTACGCGTCCCAGTACGCGCCCGCCTGAGTTCGGCCCGGCGGGACTCGGGCTGGACCCGTCGCGCTCATGGGGAAATCATGGGAGGGTGCGCATGGCCTTCGCCCATGAGGCGACGATCGACATGGAGGCGCACGGTGACGTGCGCGCCCCCGGCGCGGCGATCACCGTGGCCCTGTGCGGACACTGGGAGCACGAGCCGCCCTGCCCGATCGCCCCGCACCACACGACCGCCGAGCGCCGGGACGGCGCCGTCCACCTGCGCGTCCTGTTCGCGGCCGACGCGGAGGCGGCGGACGAGGTCCGGGCCCGCATCGACGCCGCGCTCGCCCGAGGGGCGCTGGAGGGCCCCGACGGGGTCACGACCCGATGGCGGCTCCTGGACACCCGCCCCGGACGCCCGCACGCCGAGGAACTGCCGCACGCCGAACGTCTCCGGAACAGCTGAATTCCACCGAATCCCGGCGGCCCGAACCAGTACGCCGACCACGTTTTCCCGCGTCAGTGAAGGAGCCCCGATGACCACCGATCCGCCGATGGCCACCGATCCGACGATGGCCCGGATCGGCCAGGGGGTGGAGTTGCACCACCAGCAGGGGCAACCCGAGGCCGCCCGCGACTTGTTCGCGCAGATCTGGGACGACATCGGCGGCGAACAGGGCGACCCGCTGCACGTCTGCGTCCTGGCCCACTCGATGGCCGACGTGCAGGACGACGTGCGTCAGGAGCTGATGTGGGACCTGCGGGCGCTCGCCGCCGCCGACCGGGTCACCGACGAGCAGGTGGCACAGGCCGGGGTGGCGCTTCCGGTGGCGGGGCTGTACCCGTCGTTGCACCTGAACCTGGGCGAGTGCTATCGCAGGCTGGGCGAGCTCGACCGCGCCCGTGGGCACCTGCGGCAGGCCCGGGCGCGGATCGACATGCTCGGCGACGACGGGTACGGGCGACTCGTCAGGGGCGGCCTGGACCGGCTGGCCGGATTGCTGGGCGAGCCCGCCTGAGCGGCCGATCCCGACACAACGGCTTTCTCGCCACCATTTTCCATCGCATTCAACGCCATTTCCGGCGAATATCGAGCACCCGCAATACTGGCTGAAATTCTCGACTGCGCGACGAACAGAGAATTGCGTTCTGCGGGAGTGTGAAAAGGAGTCCGAGCGGCGATATCACTTTGAGTCATCGGACAGTGCCGCTCTGTCACGAAGGAGCGCACCGGTCTCCGCAGGAGGAGAGTCTTTGATCTCGAAGAGCAAGAAGAACGTCCGTTCCGTGGCCGTGGCGCTCGCCGCGGCCACCGCCTTCACCGCCACCATCCCGATCAGTCCGGCCTTCGCCATCGA
Organism: Nonomuraea sp. NPDC051191; assembly: GCF_044455665.1. NCBI lineage: Bacteria > Bacillati > Actinomycetota > Actinomycetes > Streptosporangiales > Streptosporangiaceae > Nonomuraea > Nonomuraea sp. NPDC051191. Next base: position 297,794 of record NZ_JBITEZ010000011.1, read on the forward strand.
CCACGTCCAGTGCGTCGGCGGGGAGAACTTCCTGAAGATCTGGTCCCACCTCAACGGCCGCGACAGCGTCGACTGCTACGCCAACCGCGGAAGGACCGACTTCGGCGGATGGTGGGTCGACCGGATCTCCACCGGCAACAACGACCTGATCTACTACGACGCCAACGGCGACTCGGTGAAGATCGAACGCTGGCATGACATCAGCTTCCCCAACCGCCCCCCGAAGGTCACCTCCATCGAGATCCTGTGACGGGCTGACGTGCCGCGGCGTCGGCTCGGCGAGCGGGCCTGGCCCAGCGGGGCCGTGACCACCGCCGCCCACCGCCGCCAACCTCGACGGGCGGCGTGACGCAGCCGTGGGGGGGGGGGGGGGGGGGGGGGGGGGGGGGGGGGGGGGGGGGGGGGGGGGGGGGGGGGGGGGCGCCCGCGCGCCGCAGCAGAGGGGGGGGCGC